>JBCCQY010000031.1:0-73510 GCA_039208735.1 Myxococcota bacterium
CCAAGCAAGCCGTGCTCGATACGGCCGCATTCCGCAAGGACCAACCTCCGTTCTAAGCCGGCAGGCTACTCGAGCGGGACCAGTGCGGACTGACGGACCACGCGGACCCCTTCGGCAAGGCCATCCGCAAAGAACTGGCCGCGCCACACCTCGAAGGGTGTGGCGTCCTCACCCCGAGAGTAGGCCATCGTGAGACCGACCGTGCCCTCGCTCGGGAACTCGAGCGCGCCCTTCGGCAGCGCCTCGCCGAGTTCTGACTTCAGCCACTTGGCCAACCCCTCGATGTCGGCCCCCGCCGGCACGGTCCAAACTTGGTCCGTCGCGGCGCCGGGGGTCGCCACGATGGTCCAGGAAATGGTCGGGGTGAAAACCGAAACCGTCGCCGTCGCCCAATCGGGTGCGGTTTCGAGGGCAAACTCCAGCCCCTCCTCCTCCTGCGTCACGGTCAAGCCAGGCGGGTCTTCCTCGTAGTTCTGACCCACTTCAAGCGTGGTGGGAGGGGCATCGAGGAACACCGTTTCGGTATCGAACGAAGGCTGTCCGTCGATCGTGCGCCGGTTGGTGACCACGTAACGAGCCCCGGCTGGCGCGAGGCTGGTTGGGATGGCGGGAATCCCTGGATCGTTGTTCGCCCCCGCAATGCTGAACGCTCCGTAGTCGGTCACGAGTGCGATCGAGCCTTGCTCCCCGCCTGGCGTCAGGGTGACGTAGGCGGGGGGCGCAGCGTTGGCGCTATTGAAGTCGAGCGTGAGGGGCGGCGGCCCTGGGTCCTGGATGGCAATTGGACCCTCGAAGTACACCGCGCTCACCACCTCGTC
Source organism: Myxococcota bacterium (assembly GCA_039208735.1). Taxonomy (GTDB): domain Bacteria; phylum Myxococcota_A; class UBA796; order UBA796; genus DRPG01. The sequence continues at coordinate 819 of JBCCQY010000031.1, forward strand.
CGCCCCGTACCGCTCCGCGAAGAGCGCGGTGGTGGTGTCCTCGACCGTATTGAAGTTCACGAACGAAGCGGGAATGCAGGTTGCAAGCCAGGTGGTTCGTCCATAGCGAACAATGCCGCACCGGCCCGACTCAGGCCCACCGTCGTAAAGGCTGTCATCGACGTTCACGCGCGAAGTGAACTCGGGGCGGGGAGAACGGTCGGAACACCCCGGAAGGGTCAACCCGTCGCCATCGTCGGTCGAGCCTGCAAACACCGTGATCTGAGTCCCGGAGTCGCTGACGCAGGCGGAGGCAATGGCAAAGCGGCCCGACACGCCGGTCTCGAGCGTGAATGCGTCGTTGCTCGCGAGCGTCCTTGTTTCCCAGCCCGTCTCGGTGAAGGTGGCGAACCAGTCGGGGGCGCGGAACCGGTCGAAGCCCAAAGGCGTCGCTCCTTCGAGGTAGGGCACCACGTCGACGGTGGAGGACGACGGCGAGGGCATGCCCGTCTCTGGGTCCGGACGCCCGGTGTCGTCCGGTTCGACCATCATCGAATCGACAGGCTCAACCTCTTCATCTTCCTGATCACCGCTGCACCCGATGGCCAACGCCACCCACCACAAGGTCGAACCGTGCTTCATCACGCCTCCCGCAGACTCTCCCGTACAACGCGGTTCGGCGAACTTGAATCACACGAACCTTACGCGTCGGGCCGAGTGATGACGTACGCTGCGCTGGCCACCATAATCGCCGCCACGCCGACCCCCACAAACCACGGCGCGGTCAGGGCCGTGAACACCCCCGAAAGCGTCATTGATGCGACCGCGAGGATCTTGGCTCGACGGGGAATCGCCCCTCGAGCCCGCCACGCACGAAGCGAGGGTCCAAATCGGGGATGATCGAGCAACCATTGCTCCAAGCGCGGAGAGCTACGCGAAAAACATCCCGCAGCCAAGATGACGAACACCGTCGTGGGCAGGCCGGGCAACATGGCCCCGAGAACGGCAAGGCCCAGCAGAGCGAAGCCCCCGGCGACGTAGATGCCGCGAACCACGGGAGCCTGGGTGCGCGAGGGAGCGGGAGAGGAAGTCGACACGTCCATGTCGACCCGTACCCACTTGGGCGTGAGATGGTCGAAAAAGGCCAAACCGGAGGCCATGACCGATGCCCACGATCGATGCCACGCTGGTCCGTTCCTTGCTCGCCGAACAGATGCCACAATGGAAAGGTCAACCCGTCGTTCCGGTGGTGCCGGGAGGATGGGACCATGTGAGCTTCCGCATCGGAACCGACAAGGTGGCTCGGTTCCCCCGGGCCCTGCACTATGCGCCACAGGTAGCCAAAGAGCATCGATGGCTTCCCGTGTTGGGGGCCGCGTTGCCGCTACCGATCCCCACTCCGTTGCACCAGGGGCAACCTGGCCAGGGCTACCCTTGGCCCTGGTCGGTCTACGCCTGGATCGACGGGCAGACCGCTGCCAAAGGCCCGATTGCAAACCCCATTGGGTTCGCGCACAATCTCGTCACGTTCCTGACCGCCCTCAACGGCGTCGATCCAGCGGGTGGGCCCCGACCCGGGCTTCACAATTTCTTTCGGGGCGGCGCACTGGCGACCTACAATGGCGAAACGCGCGACGCCATCGATCAGCTGGGCGCTCGCATCGATGGCCGACGCGCCCTCGCCCTGTGGGAGCGTGCACTCGCCACCTCCTACACCAAGCCTCCGGTCTGTCTCCACGGCGACCTTTCGTCCACCAACCTTCTCGTTCGCGACGGACGACTGCATGCGGTCATCGACTTTGGGGGCACCGCGGTGGGTGATCCGGCGTGTGACCTCACGATCGCCTGGACCTTCCTCACGGGCGCAGCTCGCACGGCGTTTCAACAAGCCTGTCCATACGATGAGCCGACATGGGCCCGGGCTCGTGGATCGGCGTTGTGGAAAGCCCTCATTCAGCTCGCGGAGCAAGAGAACGGCACGCCGCGGCGGATCCTCGACACCCTCATGGCCGAGGTGCCGTAGGACGATAAACGCGCCGGAAGGCCGTTCGCCTACGGATCGAGGTCGAGTTCGTCCGCAAGGTTCCACTGCACGAGCTGGTCAAACACGTAGTACGCGGTCGGTGGATTCCCCACGGGACCCGATGTCATTTGCTCTCGGGTCAGACGAGGCGCGGTAATCTCATCCGCCGTTCCCTCGATGAACCCGGTTTCGTCCATTTCGAAGGCTCGCCAAAACGTCAGATGCCCGAAGGTTCCAGAGCGGTACGCACCGTCTTGGGCCCCCTGGGCATACAGCTCGGTGTCGATGCCCTCCGAGGCCAGTCGTCCTTCGAGGTCCGCATCTAAAGGTCCGCCGAGCAACGACATCGACCAATCCAACGAAGCCCAGTAGTCCTCCATCGTGACCCCCTCGGGGTACTGCTCTCCGGTGAACTCCCGCTCTTCGCACTCGGAGAACACCTGCTTGACCCCCAAAGGGGTCTCAAGTCCAAACGGAATCGACAGGCGGAACAGCTCTTCGAGGTCTGGCTTCTTGTCGGCTTCGAAACCGGTCAGTCGCACCACAACCGAACACCGGTCTTTCGGGTCATCGCTGTCGAGGCCCTCCGCCACCGCCAACCGCATTTCGAACGCCGAAATGAACGTCTGGCCACCGAGCTGAATGTCGATGATCCTCTGTTCAACTGCATTCCAGGCGATGAATGCGTTGATGCGCAGCTCACGCACGTACTTGGTGTCCTGCGCCATGAGCCCGCCTCCGGTATCGAAGGTGCTCGTCGTCGGACCGGGCGTAATCTCGGGAATCTCAGGAATGACCGGTTGACTCGGCTCGGGCTCGGACTGACAGGCCATCGTCAGGAACATCGCCACCATGCCGAACCACCGGGTCATTTGTCCTCCTGGAAACCCACACGACACAGGACCTTAACAGATGTGAGGCTTCCTTCGTAGAGGCTCGACCTTTCGGATGCCTAGCATCGGGCCTCCGAGGTAAGGAAAGCACCAAGCAGGGGGGCCGCACGTGCCATTCGAATCCCCAGGGGAGTGGGAGCCTCGTCCATATCGAGTTGGCGTGACCGGTCACCGGAACCTTGGGCCGGATGAACAAACGCATCACTACGTCCAGAACGCCTGCCACCGCTTGCTCGAGCCTCTGGTCGAATTGGGACGGCTCACGGGCGCAGGGGTTCACGCCTACAGCGCCTTGGCCACGGGTGCCGACACGCTCTTTGCCCATGCGGCACTCGAACTCGAGATTCCCCTCGTCGGCATCGTACCTTTCGCAGACTACGCCGACGATTTCGAAGGGCCCGAACGGCAAACCTTCGACCACTTGATCGAACGGTGCATCGAGGTGATTCGGTTGCCCCGAAAACGTCGAACGAACCACGCCTACTTGGCCGCGGGAACCACGCTGGTCCAGCACGTTGACCTCGTCGTCGCAGTCTGGAACGGACTCCCCGCGAAGGGACTTGGCGGAACGGGCGATGTTGTCGCTTATGCAGAACGGCGGGAGTGCCCTGTGGTGCGCATTGACCCTTCGGTCGCCGGGTCGTCGCCAAAGTAGGAGGTCCGACCCCAGGCCCACTCCTGCACCAAGAACCGGACCAAATCGATACGATCGTGCCGCTGGTTGTGTGAGTCCAGGTAGACCCACGGCACCATTGAGGGCCGAGTGCGCAACACGTTTGAGCGCTTGCCGTAGCGCCATCCCGCGGTGAGTCGTTCGCCCATCCAGCGATGGTGCTCCATCTGGGCCACCAACTGTGGGTCACGCCGCGCGGCGAGGAGTCCCGCCTCAAAGTCATCGACCGCGGCATCAATCGCCGCCTGCACGGCCTCCGCAGCGCTCTCGTTCGGACCGGCCACCGCATTCATAAGCGCAATGCGTTGTTGAACCCGAGGCGCGAGCGTGAGGAACCGCTCGGCGTCGATGCGATGCCGCGACAACCGCGTGATCTGCTCGTCAATGTCGTCAGACAACAACTCGGGCAACACGCGAACCGCCCCTTCTGGCGGAAGCTTGCCGGGTTCGGTCAGCTCGATGCCCAGGGCCGCAAGCTTGACCACCGCATGCTGGGCCGCATCGAGGTTCGACATCACAAAATCCGGATGACTCACCGCTCCCTCGAACGGCTCAATGCGCTTGTAGACCTGCCGCGCGCCTCGGGCATGCATGGCGAGATCGGGTCGCGTGATGCGTTCGTACGACGTCACCTCGTCGCGCCTGCCAAATGGACGCATCGGGAATCGCTTCGCCGGCGTCGCCGTGGCTTCGCCCTCGAGCCGCCGGCGGTCGATGACCGAGGCTAGGCCATGCTCCACGGGCAGGTAGATGTAGATCGGAATCGGACCGTCGGTGTAGCCTGCCTCCGCGGCGTGGTGAAACAGGGCGTGCTGAAGGTTGAGCGCGCTTTCGAAGCTCAACCGGTCTTCTTCGAAGCACACCACAATCGCCGCGCGTACCCGACGCCCTGCCGAACGCTGCAGCCGCTTCAAAATGGCGCCGGTCACCGCTTCGGACTGAATGTCGTGAGTGAGGGGAATCGATTCGGCGTTGACCGCGTACTCGACCGCATGGGTGGCGGGGTCGAACCGATAGCGCTCGCTCACGGGGCGCCCGTGGCGCACGTCCCAGTCGTCGGCTTCGATGTGCTCGAATGCCTCGTTCGCAAGATCGAGGTGTGGAGGAGCAAAGCCCGGGTGGCGTTCCAAGAACTGTTCAAACGGTTGGTCGCTGCGCAGCGGAAACACCGTCAGCCGCGGTCGCACCAGCGAGCCGAAGTGCCCAAATCGAGCCAGATGTCGTGCGACCGACCGGCCGGTTGGGCCAAAGCCAAACACGAACAGATGAAACGGCTCCTTGGACTTGGGCACCGGCTGCAACGCGGCGTCCATACCAAGGCCCCGTTCGGCATGAAAGAACAGGTCGCGCGCCGCAAGTTCTGGCTGGCTAAACGCATACAGTTCGATGTTCTTACCGTGCGCCGCCCACAGCCCATGGCGAGAGAGCGCTTGTTGACGACCTGCGCTGGCCAGGTGGACGTAGCACCGCAAGGGACCCAGCGTTCTCGAGCGACGCCAACGCCAGGACGCCTCGAGCAATGCCCCCGCAATCTCGACGTTGCGAGCATCATCGCCGGTAGCCACAAAGACCTCGCTCGCTTCGTGGAAGGGGATGCGGTCCTGGGTGGCCACATCGGTCACGTTGCCCGTCACCACGAGCGTGCCGTGACGTCGCGCATCCTGCACGACCGGGCTTTCATCGTCCACCTCCACCGCCACCACCGGACGACGAGCCCGACGACGCTGGAGCTTCTCAACCAACGGGGCGCCAATCCAACCGAGCCCCACCACCACCGCGAGCTTCTTGCCCCCAACCGTCTGGTCAAAGCGATTGCGCAGCCACAGGTAGCGCTCCCGAACTGGGCCAAAGGCCTCGAGCACACGAGTTGCAGCCAGCAGCGCAAAGGCCACCGCGAACGGTCGAGCATACGCATAAGCCACATTGGCCTGCGGAACGGTGTCGGGCTCCTCAAACGCCAACACCCCCGCCGCGTGATAGGCCAAGGCGGCAAATCCAAGGGGAGTCGCCGGATAGGCAGGGGAAAGGCCGATGACAGCTAGAATATAGGCTGAAGTGTCCATTCCGATCGCCCACCAGATGAGCGGAATCCTCATCAGTGCCTGCATCATTTGCCTCCGTCGAGCGCTTGCTTAGCACGCTCCCGATTGACAGAGCTGGCGAAGGCGGTACCTTTGGCGTCGCTGGAGGGCGCATGTCTCGAACGGTCACCAGGCGCACCGTACTGCACGGTCTTGGCTCGACCGTCGTCGCGGTGGGAGGGACCACGCTCGGTGCATGTACAGGTCCAACCATCGAACACAGCACCGTGAGCATCACCCCCACCGCGCCCGACGCTCTCGAGGAAGGTCTACCTGACGAAGCAGTTGTCGAGATGCAAAGCCTTCTTTTCGAGGCCGACCCCTTTTGGCGGCCCGAAAATCTGTCGATGGCACCGTCGGAGGCCAATCTTCGCGCAACACGACGCGCAGTAGTCCGCGAAGTGCGGGGCACGATTTGCCGAGAAGCCAATCCGCGGACCTATTTCCACTGGGCGAACCAAGACCTCGCATCGGTCGACTACCGGCACCTCGCGGTCGAGCCTCAGTTGAACGCTGCCTTTGATGACACGCCGTTCCGGTTGACCCATGCCCTGCTCGACCAGATGGCCAACGCCAATCACTTCGTGATTCGACCTCAAACCAGAAATCTCGTGATTTTCGGTCTGCGGGGCTGCGTCATCGAAGCCCGGGAGCCCGAAGTACGGGTTCGCGAGGCGCTGCCCGACCATCGAAACAACCGCTGCGTCCTGGGAGTATGGAATCCCGTCGCCCAGAGCGTCACCGTGTTCGACGGCTCCACCGTGCCCCTCGAACTGCACGCCGCCATCTACCAACAGTGGTACGCGGCGAATCCACGGCCGGCTGGCCGATGGCGCACGAACCTCATGCCGCAGGGGCTTCACGAAAAGAAAGTCGGCACAATGGCCATCGGCAGTACCGACCGCACGCATGCGCCGGGCGTCTTGCGTCAGTCGAGCCCCACCCCGGTCTTGCGCGAGCCCAACTCTCAAGCCAACGCGTTCACGACGTCGTCGACCTGGGACCCTCCCTGGGACAAAACCAGTGGCGTACCCGTGCCGCGCATTCCCTTGGTCGGCGACCACATTCACGCAAGCTACGCCCTCGAAGAGGCCTGCCTTAAGTTCTCATCGCAAGGCTGCCAGACCGTCCGGGGCTACTGCTGGACGCCCAAGCGCAACCTCAACCAAAAGAAGGTGAGCCGGGATTGGGCAAGCTTTCAACGGACGCTCGGCATCGGTGGCTTCAAACGGGCGGGCGGCACGTGGACGAGCCGCCAAGATGGTGAGCGGTTCCCGTTCCTGCTCCTTTCGGGGCGAGAGGCGCGCCTGCACGCAACCAACGCCCCCTTGGCCGCGCTGCAACGCATTCGCATCGGGTCGTCGGCCGACGAAGACCCCAACCACGTCGTACGCCAACTGCAAAAGGCCCTTGGCATGACGGAGGCTTCGGGCCTCTTCGATGGCGAAACGATGCTGCGGCTCCTCGATGCCCAACGGCGGTCCTCATCCTTGGCTCCCGATGGGGTCGTGGGACCGGCTACCGCAGCTCAACTCGCGATCGAACTCAACGCTCCCATTCGGTTCAGCTGATGGGGGTTCGCGTCCGTGTGTTGGACCCGCTCACGCGGAAGGTCCTGGCCATTCGGGAGTACCTCGAGCCTCAGGGCATCGTGCACTTCGGCATCGACCGCACCACGTCATGCTACCCCATCCCCGCCCAGTGTCGGCGTGACGATGTACGTTACCGCCACTGCACCCTCTACTATGCGGGGGGCACGTTCCGCCTGGACTTCGACCGGGGAGTGAACGTGTTCGTGGACGGCCGAACGGTCGCGGCACGCCAGCTCGCCAACCCGTTCGCCAGCCGTGACCGCATCACGCTCCGCCTGGGACAACCCGGGCTCGCCCCCGATAGTCGCAACCCCATTTTCGAGCTGGAACGCCTCGACCCCGATGCTTTGTCTCGCCGGCGTCGCGGTCCCCTTCGCCGAAGGCGCGTGACCCTCGACACCATCGATCGCGTGGCCCGCACGGAAACCACCGTGTACACCATTTTGCCCTGGCTCGTCACCGGGCTCGCCGCGGTGGCCCTGCTCACCATCGGCACCGCCCTGCGGGCGGCCCAGACGCCCGCCACCTGCCCCTCGTCTGTGCGCACCGAGGCGACGTCGGCGGTCGGCCTCATCGGCGTGGTCGACGACGAAGGCCGATTCACGGGCCACGGCACCGGGTGGCTATGTTGCGGACCTAATCCGGACCGGCTGGTCACCAACGCCCACGTCGTCGCCCAGGTGCAACGTCGCTTGTCCGAGGGAGGACGAGCGGAGGTTCGATTCGGGGGCGACGCGGCGGCCAACCCCACGGTCGCCCTCCGTACGCTCGACGAAACGGGTCAGCACCCTGACTACTACGCGTTCAGTGATTGGCAGGAGGCAACGACCGGCGGTTCGGGGCAGCGCGGGTTTCCCAATGTCTACGATGTGCACGTCATTCGGTTGGACCAAACCATAGACCGACCCGGCCTTCGCTTGGGCCGCCCCCCTCCGGTCGGGACCGGTACCTTGACCATCGGCCATCCTTTGGACCCAGCCAACCCCGCGCTTCCGCGCACTCCAATCGCATTCCCAGGTTCGATCCTGCGGAGCGCGTCGCCCTTTTTCGGGAGCGCCCAGCAAAGCGCGTTGCCGAGCCTGCTCACCGTGCGCGCGCAGTCGGCAGGCGGACTGTCGGGTAGCCCCGTGGTGCGATGCGACACCGGGGAGGTCGGGGCCATGGTGTTCAGCGGATCGTTCGTGATGACGGGGACGGCCCTTGAAGCATCGTTGGGCCGCGACCGCCTGCCCACGAGCGACCTCACGCAAGCCCTAGCCCTCGAAGGCGACCACACGACGTGGATCGAACAAGGGTCGCGGGTGGACCGTACCCCTCCGGAAGCGCAGTGGTCCCTCGAATGGCAAGGCACCCAACGTCCCGATCCCCTACATGCGCTACGCCTTCTCGAAAGTGACCTTCGCACCTGTGGCACGTTCGAGTACCAAGTCACCCGAGCCACCATAGCGGCCCCGTGGTGGTCGGCGCTTGGCGTACTAGTACCGGTGGGAGGGCGTCACCGACGCGGCGTGACCTTCGATGTCAGCCCCGGAGAGCGCGTCGCCATCTATGCGCGCAACCTCTCATCCGACCTCGGCGTCACGACGTTGCGGTTGGGCGAGGAGGTCGTGGACGGCATCGGCCATGCCGCCTGGCCCGCCCCCTTCCGTGCCACTGAGCCGTTGTCCGTCACCGTCGAGGTCCCGACCCGCGACGCCGTCCAGATCGTGGTCGGCCAGGCGAAATGCCCCGAGGAGCGCCCATGAGTCCGCCCACCGGAGCCCCTGCATCGTGGGAGGCCTATACCCGCGGCGCCCACGCCGACCCCGCGTACACCCCGCCCCGACGAAGCGCGGACGACGACGTGGTGACGGTCCTGATCGCTGAAGATCGGGACGGGGCCAAGGCCGCGGAACGGCGGGCGTCCCTCCTCGGCGATGTCGACGATCTGGGGGTGAGCCGTTGGACCGCGGTCGAACGGGCCCATCGATCCGCAGGCTCCGCGGAGGACCGCATCGAGGCCCTAGAAGCGTTGGCCGCGATGCCTCCGGGAAACCAATGGTCTGGCATCTTCTCGGAGGGTCGACGACTGGGGCTCATGGCCGAGATCGAGGGGCGTCGGAACAACCGGTCCTCGAACCGGGTCAACGACTGGCTCGAAGAGGCCCGAACGTGCTTCGAGCCGCTCGACGATCGCTACGGCGACGGCTGGCTCGCCCTCGTTCGCGGGCGAGCGCTCGCATGGCAGGGCGACCTCGACAGTGCAAGCCAGTCCCTAACCTTGGCTTTGGTCCGGTTTGCGGTGCTCGGAAATCGCTTCCGCATCAGCGACACGATCTATGAACTGGCGGGAGCGTATCGAGACCTTCGCTACGACCTGGCCGCGGGACCTCTCCACGAGGTCGCCGAGCAAATCGCCTCGGACCTAGGCAACGCCTCACAGCTCGCACGGGCCCGTCGCGGGTTGGCCATCACCTTGCACCAACTAGCAGAACGCGCCGAAGAACGCATGGACGAGCCCGAAGAACGACGCCTCTTGCGCGCGGCTCGGTCGTGGGCCGAACGGGCCTATACCGCGACGACCACGCTCGACGCGGCGGACGCCGATGCGCCCGACTCGTACCGCGCAACCATGGCGGCCCTCGATCTGTCGGCCATCGCCGAGGCCCAAAAGGACCCAAACGACGCGAAACGTTGGTTTGAAGTTGCGACCCGTGAGTCTGGACTCGACGCGTTGCGCCTGCAGGACCGCGGTGAGACGATCTTTAATCAGCACGTCACCCCCGCCTTCGTGGGGCTCGAAGACCTGGACCTCGAAGCGGGAGCCGCCACCGCAAAGGCCCGCACGCGGTACTCGTACGTGCGTCTTGCCGAACGGGAACTCCACTTTCGGGAGCTTGTCCCTGACGTTCGTGACTCGGGGCAGGCCCAGGCTCTCATCGCCCGCCTGTGGCTCCTTCGCCAAGAGGACCCCAAAGCCATTGGCGCGTTGCTTGAAGCGGCGGCGGAAGCCGGCCAAGCCGCCGACGACGCCCAAGCCGCCGGCCATCCCGACGACGGCGCTGCGTTCCGCGCTCGACGCTGGCGCCACTTGGCCCAACGCCACGCCGAACGTCTGGGCGCTGACCTCACGGCTCCAGGGCTGGACCTAAGCCCGGTGGATCTGACGCCTGCGGAGGCCGTGGCTCAGGACGAGGCGGGGCTCCTCGTCACCCACCTGCTCGACGACCAGCCCGGGTTCCGCACGTTCCGGGTGGTGAGTGTCGATGACCACCGGCCCGCCCACCTCACGGTGAGTGAATCTCCGGTTGACAAAGGGCTGCTCGCCGCCATCGCTCGACTGAGTCATGACCGCCCCGAACTGCCGATTGTCCGCTCGTGGTCCGCCACACCGGATGGCTTTTGGCTGGTGGACGAAGAGGTCGTTGGCCAACCCCTGGCGCAGATTACCGCCGGAGCGGACCCCGCGACCGCACGGTACGCCATCGCAGGGCTGTGCAGCACGATCGATGCGTTGCATCGGCTGGGCATCGTCAACGTCGTGGTCGACCCGTCTTCGGTCGTGGTAGGGCCGGGCGCCCAGACGGTGCTCGGCCGCTACGCGCCGGTTCGAACCCCCGTTCCCGACAAGGCGCTCTACCCCTCGGGCCTCCGAGGTGCGGCCGACGATGCAGCCGCCCTTGGCCTTTTGGTACTGCGTTGGGTGCTTGGCGAGCCGACGCTGGAACTTAAACAAGCTCGGCGCCGGCTACGTCGTGACCGGTTCTTGGCTCGAGGCGCCATCGGCAAGGTCAGCCTCGAGCTGGCCAACGCCCTCCGCGACGCCCTCGACGGGCGCCCCGAGGCCGTCGGTGAACTCGCGGACACCCTCTATTGACGAACCGAGGCCTCCCACGTAGCAAGCTGGGCCCGCGTCACGGCCGCGCCTCCGCAGACCACGACCAAGGTCTCTCGCCCTTGCGTGGGGCCTCCTACGGCCGCTAGCGCGGCGCCGCACGACGGTTCCACCAGCATTCGGTGTTCATCGAGAAACCGCGCGCAGCCTGCCAACGCGTCGGCATCGGTACACGTCCAGGAGGTGATGGGGTGTCGATCGCGCCACGCCAATGCCTGGTCGCAGACCCGCTTGGCCCCCAACGTCAGGGCCACCGTATCGATGGCGTCGAGGGTGATGGGCGTTCCTGCGGCAACCGCACCGGCATACGAAGCCGCCCCCAGCGTTTCGACGGCGAGAACCTCGGACTTGGTCCATCCCACGTCCGCCAGGCCCTGAAGGACGCCACACAACAGCCCACCCCCGCCTACCGCGACGACGACCACCTCAGGAGGCTTGGCCAGGGCCGCTGCGCACTCATGGACCAGCGTGGCATGACCGCGCCACACGTCGGGATGGTCGAAGGGGTGGATGACGGGGGCCTCCGCCTCATCCGCGAGGACTAAGGCATGCGCATGCGCATCGTCCCAAACGTCGCCGTGAACAAGAACCGTGGCGCCCGTCCCGCGGATGAGGTCCTGCATGCGCGGGTCGGTCCGTTGTGGCACGACGACCGTGACCGGCACTCCAAGCGCGGCCCCTGCATAGGCCACGGCGTAGCCCGCGTTGCCTCCGGACGAGGAGAACAGGGCGCTCGCGCCGTCGGCGACCGCGGCTTGGGCGAGAGCCCCCATCCCGCGCAGCTTGAAGGAGCCTGTGGGCTGTAGATTTTCGCACTTCAGCCATACCGGAGCCCCGTTCCGGACCGTTCCGAGGGCTGATCGCAGCAGGGGAGTGCGGGCATGGAGGACCGTCACTGGCTGCGAATCAGACGGTTGACGTACATGCGCAGCACGTTGCGGTACGAGACCGGCATCGCTTGGTAGATGCGGGCAAGGAAATGGGCGTCCCGGCCAACCAAAATGCGCCGTTCGTTGCGCTGGATGCCCTTCACGATGATGTTGGCCGCCTGCTCGGGGGGAATTCCCTGATCAATTGCCTTTCGTGCCTGCTTCTGCGCAAACACCCCTCCGGCCCGGAACCGCCCATCGGAGACGATATTGGTCGCCACCGCTCCTGGGTGGATGGACGAAAACCGTACGTTGCTCTCCCAGTGCTCTTGCTCAAGCGATTCGGTGAGCGAACGGACGGCGTGTTTCGACATGCAGTAGGCCGCGTTGTCGGGCATGCTCACGATGCCAAAAATGCTGGAGACGTTGACAAGATGGGCTTCGTCTTGCTCGAGCAGATGAGGCAAAAACGTGTAGCAGCCGTACATCACGCCCCGAAGGTTCACGTCGAGCTGCCACTCTAAGTCCTCGACGGAACACTCGAGAAAAGGCCCTGTCAGGGCCACCCCGGCGTTGTTCATAAGTAGCTGCACCGAACCGTGGGTCGCGATCACCTCGTCGAGGAAGCCGGGCCAGGCTCCACGCTTGGCCACGTCGAACCCATGGGCCGACGACTTACGCCCTAGTTCCTCAATCTCCGCGGCGACCGGCGTCACCTTCTCGACGTCGAGGTCCGTGACCACGACGTTCATGCCTCGACGTGCCAGTTCGAGGGCGGTGGCACGACCAATGCCCGAGCCCGCTCCCGTCACGACGGCGGTGCGATCCTGGAGTTTCTTCACACCTGCTCCCTTGGATGAAGGAGTGTCGCATGCCACCCCTCCGCTGGCGAGACGGAGCTTACGGATCCCACCGTAGGTGGGCGACACGGCGGCGCGTTTCGTCTCGCAGGTTCATGACGCGCCCCATTTTGGCAACCCCAGCCTTTTACCTTGTCGGGAACGCACCGTTGCCTTCTCCAACGACATTGGGGGTCAGCCACCTCCTGTTGAACAGGATCCTCGAGCCGTCCTACAATGACGTCAGGGTAGGTCGAACGCGCGCCCGGCGGCCCGGCCCTCGGCGAAGGCTCCTGGGTCGACCGAGATGGAGCGGCCCTTGCCGAGCCGCAACCGCTCGCGGACAAAGCGTTCAAGGGCGTCACGATGGGCCGCCATCGCAGCGTCGATCTGCACGAGCGCCCCTGGTTCAGCCGGCCGCACGTCGGAGCCCGCATCGCGCAGCCGCTCGATGATGGACTCGACCGCCCCAATGCGAAACGCCTCGTGCCAGGCTTTCGATCGTTTTCCACCCTCGGTCGCTGACAACCACTCGATACGCTTCGTGAGCCAGCTCCACAGCGCATGGACCGCGGCACGGTCTCGGGAGCGCCCGACGACAATGAGTCGTTCGCCGTCATCCGCCCGCAAGGTGTAGACGACGCAGCCATTCACGTCCGCCAGCCCCCCCGCGAGCACCCGCTTCCATTTCCGAAGGCGCCGAGCCACTTCGAGCGGCTCGTCTCGCGCATCCTCAATGGGATCCGGGTCTTCTTCAACGGCTCGCTCGGCGGCCAAGTAGCCCTCGAGCCGATGCCGCTCGATGAGCCGTTGAGCCCGGGCAGCGGCCGCCGCCGCCTCGTGGACGTTGGGCGAGGTGGCGAGCGCCAGCAACTTGCGGACACGATCGAGGACGGCTTCGTCGGGCATGCCCGTGGTCTATTCAGTCGTTGGAACCCACGCCGTTCGTCGGTACCCGCACACTCTTGACCCCTGCCGCGGGAAGGGATTCGCCCACGGTGACCGCATTACGGACTTGGTCGTAAATCTCGCCCATTCCACTTGGGGAGTGCGGCATGAAAATCGTCCGAGTGTCCGATGCACCCGACATCGAGGAGAGCGTGTCGAAGTACTGCGTCATGAGCAGCAGCGACATGATGGTCTCGGCCGACATCGAGCCCATGTTCTCGCGCACGAGCTCGGCCGACTCCGACAATCCATCGGCAATGGCTTTCCGTTGTTTTGCAATCCCGATGCCCTGCAAGTGCTTGGACTCCGCTTCGGCCTCGGCTGCCTTGACGTGCCGAATCTTCTCGGCTTCCGCTTCCATCTCGGCCGCGACCTTGAGGCGCTCGGCCGCATTGATGCGGTTCATCGAATCCTTGACCGCCTGGTCGGGGTCGATGTCAGTCACCAGAGCCTTGATGATCAGGTAGCCAAAGTCGTCCATAATGTCGGCCAGCTGCTCTTTCACGGCATGTGCGACATCGTCTTTCGCCTCGAACGTCTGATCCAGCGTGAGCATTGGCACCCGGGCCCGCACGACATCATAGACGTAGCTCTCGATCTGGCCTCGCGGATTCGAGAGCTTGTAGTACGCATCGTAGGCGTTCTGGATTTGAAACTGCACCGCGACGGTCATTTGGACAAACACGTTGTCGCGCGTCTTCGTCTCGCACCTCACAACAAGTTCCTGAATGCGGAGGTCGAGGCGAGCCACGACCGAATCGACGAACGGGACCATGAAGTTGAGTCCCGCAGTCGCGACGAAGGAGTGTTTCCCAAACCGCTGAACAATCGCGACGCTTTGCTGTTGGACCGTGAAGATGGCCAAGAGCACCCTCCCTGCTGGTGGTGCCTCAAGATACGCCAGCCAAGAGCCTCGTATTGCTCCACGCGATGGAATTTCCTCGACATGAACACTTGTTCACTATAGACAGGCGGCATGAGCCAGCTGCTTCCCATGTTTGTCGAGTCCCTTCATCTTCGCCCGCTCCAACGCCTCGAACGCACCGTGGTGGGTCCTGGGTCCTGGATCGAACGGCGCCCAGGTTGGGTGGCCGGTGATGGCGAACTGTATGCCACGCTGCTCAACACCACTGAATGGCATGCGGCTCGCCGCCGCATGTATGACCGCATCGTCGACGTGCCGCGCACCCTCGCCTCGCTGCCCGAAGATGGGCCTGGCCACCCGCTGGTCGATGAGATGTCCACCGTGCTCGCCACGCGCTACGGCCGCGATTTGTCACGGATATCGCTCGCCCACTACCGTGACGGTCGAGACTCGGTGGCCTTCCACGGGGACCGCTTAGGCCGGCACCGAATCAACAGCGTGGTGGCGGTGGTTAGCCTCGGTGGCCCTCGACGATTTCTGGTGCGACCACGTGGCGGGGGCCGCTCCATCAGCTGGACGTTGGGGCCCGGCGACCTGATGGTGATGGGAGGCCGCATCCAGGCCGACTTTGAACATGCCGTCCCCAAGATGGCACGCGCGGCCCCTCGCATGGCGGTGATGTTTCGCTCCGCGGCGGTGGTTCCGCCCCGCACCGAAGCCCCCTTGGCTTAGGTCTGGGGGGCCGCCGCGCGCAGGGTCTCATTCCGATGGGCCTGGCGTGCATGGGCCGACCGGGCGATCTGTTGCTCGAGCACATCGACCTCGCGCGCCAACACCGCATGTTCCTGCCGCGCCCGATCGGCCCGACGTTCAGCCGTTCGCAAATCCGCCGCCGCTTCGTTGAGTTCGAGTTGGGTCGCCTGCCACGTTTCCTTCAACACCGCCTTGCTGCGCGCGAGGGCCACCACATCGTCAGGGTTGGCGCCCCGCTCTAGCGCAAAGGCTTCCTGAAACGCGCTCCGCTGAAGGGCTTCGTCGCGGGTCAATCGCTGCACCACCGATCGACTGTCTTCGACCGATCGCAGGTCGGCGGCCAACCGTTCATGCAGGCGGGCCTCCTCTCGGCGAGCCTTCGTGAGGTGACGCTGCAAATCGGCGTCGACGGTTTCGATATCAGTGAGCTGCATCGCCAAATGTTCACGTCGTAGCTGCCGTTCACGACGACGCAAATCCGCCGCACGCACCTCGGGCAACGTGTTCATCATGAGGTCTTCGAAGCGGTAGGGCGTCATGGCGTGAGCCGCGTTGCGAGGCCGCTCGTGTTCGGGCAACCAACCATCGAACTCCCCGGCAAGGTAGCGGCAGTACTCGTCCTGCAAGGCCCCTGAAAGGTAGATTTTGATCGCGCGCGGTTGGAAGAGCTTCGCGGCAAACAGCGAGACGAAAATCAGGATCAAGAAACCCTGGATGCTGCGCTCAGCCGCGGCAAACGAGGGATCTTGAGACAACTCCTCCAGCGCCTTGCGCCGCTCGGCCGCACTGTCCGTGGGCAACACGATGCCCCACTGGCTCTGCAAGCGCTCCGCATCGTTGGTTTCCAGCGCCCCTGACAACGCCTCAACTTCGGACTCCCTCGCCGACACGATGCGGTCGAGTTCGGCTTCGGCGGTCGCGATGCGGGCTTCGATGGTGCGGGCGATAGGACCATACCCACGACGGCCCGAACTCCGCCCCGCAAGTTCGTCCTCAAGCAGATTCCGATCGTTCCACAGCTGTTCGCGAAGCGCCGCCTCGCGCGCTGCATCCTGGCTTGCAACCTCGGACCGCACCCCGTCGATGATCTGCTTGCGCTTTAGATCCACGACGTGTTCGATATCGGTGGTGAACAGCATGTCGGCGAGCTGAGGGGCGGTAAGCCACAACGAGCCGCTTACGATGCCAATGCGCAACAGATATCCGCCGAGCAGGCTCAGTCTTGACATCCAGGGGCTGGCAGTCCGCCCGTACAAGCGACGCTCGATCGAGGGTGCCGCGACGTCCAAAGTCATCAGCGTGGCGTCGATCCCCCACACGATCACAAACACCGCCAATCCCGCACAGACCCCGAAGGCCGGCATCAACGGCCCCTCCGAGAGCTGGGACATCATACGACCCCACGCAATGCCCTCCGCCGAAGCCATGATGAGGACAAGCACCGTCACGATGAGCAACCACCCCGCGCCCGCCGGCGAAAGTAATCGCTCCCCGTACGGCCGGAACGTCGCGGTGGCGACCAACAACTCGAGGCCACTCACCGCGCCATTGGCCCGGGGAGGTTTCGCCGGCTCAGGACGAAAGCGGCGACCGGGCGCATCAGGCAAGGTCAGGGTGGTGACGTCTTTCGCGAGCCGAGGCGCGACAAGGGTGGCGGAATCCTCGGCAACGAGCGGCCCTGGCGGCTGCAGCATGGAAACTCCTCGGCATACGCCGGAATCAGTGTCCATACGCAGGCGCCCCTACGAGCATTGCAATCCGATCCTTGGGGGGCCTCTACGGAGCTTCGGTCGTCTGAACGAGGGTTCGCCACCGCGCCAGGGTGCTCCACGCCACGCGATCGGCACGCGTGGGCGGCTCCCCGTGCAGCCAGGGGTGGTCATCGTGCTTGTCGATGAACGTCCCAAAGGCGCCGTTGTCGGTATCTGCTCCCACGAAGTAGCTGTGACGGTCGCGAAACCCGACCTCGAGCCACAACCCACAAGCGGCGAGCACGGTGGGGGGATGCAACCGGTACGCTTCCGCCCCCAAGGTGGCGGCGACGGTGGCCTGCCGATCGTAAATCGCGTCGAAAAACCGCATCCCAAGACGCTCCGGGAGCGCAATCGACGCGCTCACGCAGGTGGTCATCAGCAAGTGATCGAGGGGCCAGCAAAACCGATGTTCCGCCACTTGCTCGCTGATGGCCCCTGCGAAGTAATGCCGCACATCGATCTGATGAGACGCCGAATCGATCGTGTTGACGACCCCGATTCCGGGCTCACCGTCGAACGGAACGTGCTCCGCAAACCGCCGCAACAAGTCGAGCCACTCCTGCCGAATGCTGCTCACCTGCACCAACCAGTTCAACGAAACGTCCGCGGCGGCTTGACTCACGGCGACGAGCGACGGCCCTCCCCTGGCGTCACGCTGCCAAACCGGCTCTTCGCGCAGCACCGTGGCCGCCGAAGTCCGTCCGTGTTCATCGAGCCAGTCCGCATACACGCGCCGCGGGGCAAGCGCCGTGGGGTCATCCCGGACCGCCCTTAGAAGCACGGTCTCGTCTTCGTCCTTCATGGTTCGAGTCTACCCGAGTGAACCTATGCCCGCGGGTTGACATCCCCCGAAGCTTCCGCCACCTTTGACGAGTGATTCAGGTTTCAGTTCTATGACGACTTCCAAGCCCGCGACCGCACGAGGACGTGCCACCCGCCAGGCCCTTCTCGATGCGGCGGAATCCGTCTTTGGCGAGACGCGATTCGACGTGGCCTCCATCACCGAGATCACACGACGAGCCAATGTTTCGCAAGGCACCTTCTATGTTTACTTCGACAGCAAGAAGGCGATTTTTCTCGAACTCGTACGGCACCTGGGAACCCTGGCCCGCGCGAGCCTCCGCCGTTCGACGGAGGGCGCCACGACGCGGCTCGATCGTGAAGAACTTGGCCTTCGAGCCTTTCTTTCCTTTGTGTCGGAGCACCGCAATCTCTATCGCATTGTGCGCCAAGCCGAGTTTATCGACGAAGAGGCGTACCGCGACTATTATCGCAAGTTCGCCCAAGGCTATGTCGCGGGGCTTCGCGGCGCAGTCGACAAGGGGGAAGTTGCTCCTGTCGATGTGGAGGCGTTGGCCTACGCGTTGATGGGAATTTCCGATTTCATTGGGATGCGCTGGGTGCTGTGGGCCAACGAGGAGTCCGGCGCCGAGGTTCCCGAAGCCACGATCGAGGCCGTGCTGCATCTGCTGCGCAACGGGTTGCCCCCGGAGAAGACGTGATCGCCTGGGTATTGTTTCTGATCTACGCGGTCGCGACCGCCGCACTCGCCCTCATCGCCGGTCGCGGCACAGACTCCGCCCGGGGATTTGCCATTGGCTCCGGCAAGATGAGCCCGCTCGTGGTCGGCATCACGCTGGGCGCAACGCTGGCCTCTGCGGCCACGTTCGTCCTCTACCCGGGGTTCGTGTACGCAGACGGGCTCGCCGCCCTCATCGGGTTTTCCATCCCGCTCATCTCGGGACTGGCGATTGGGCTGTTCGTCTTCGCGCCGCGCTTTCAGGCGATTGGCGCCCCCGCGGACGCCCTCACCGTGCCTCACTGGCTCGGCGCCCGGTACGGCGATTTCGGCCTGCGCAGACTCTTCGCCTTGCTCCAGGTCCTCAACGTCGCGTACCTCGTGCTCATCGTGGTGGGGTGCGGCTACGTCGTCGAGGCTTCGCTCGGGGTGTCCTACCCGCAAGCGATCGTGGGCATCACGCTGTTTGTCTTTGGCTACACCGCACTCGGGGGAGCCACCGCCCACGCCTTTACGAACACCCTGCAGGGCCTAATGATGCTCGTGGTGTCGGTCGCGGTGTTCCTGTCGGGTCTGCACACCTGGCCCGAAACCTGGGCTTCGCTACGCGACAGCGGGTTTGTCGCGCCCGAAGGCCTCATCTACCGCACACCATTCGAAGTCTTGGGCGTTCCCTTCTTCATTGGCATCGCCCTGACCACCCAGCCCCACCTGCTCTCCAAGGCCCTGTACGTGAAGGGCGCGCGAGCCTTGCGCACCACGCTGTCGATCGGCCTTGGCACGTACGCCACCTACGCGCTGATGCTGTCCGCAGGCGCCTATGCGCGCGTGCTCCTGCCGGCAGGCATCCCGCAAGACCGGGTGGTCGCAGAGTACCTGCAGATCGCCTTTTCCTGGCCCCCCATTGGTGCCGCGATCAGCGTCGCCATCCTCGCGGCAAGCATGTCGACCATGGATGGCCTGCTCGTCGCCATCGCAGCGTCCATCGGCAACGACGTCATCCCCGGGCGAGGCACGGTCTGGCTGAATCGCCTTGTGCTCGCAGGGCTGGCCATCGGCACGTTGGCCTTGGCATGGAGCCCGCCAGCGGCCGTTTTGCTCCTCGGCCAACTCGGAGTCTACGGTCTGGCGACGGCCTCGGTGGGACCGCTCGTGGCGGGACTGGGAACGACACGGCCCTTGCAGTCCTGGCCTGCTTGGCTCGCCACCCTCGTGCCACTTGCGATCCACCTCGGTCTGGCCCTCACCATCGTCGACAACCCAGGCATCTCGGCAATCCTCGGCATGGCCGTCGGCGTCCCCCTCGGGCTCATCGCTTGGGTCTTGCCGCCACCACGCTTGAAAGCCGGTAGCGCGTGACGAACCAAGGAATTTCCGAGAGGTGATTCAGTCGTCATGTTTTTCCGCTAGGATGGCCGGACGGCACCGTTGCCCATCGGAGAACCACCATGATTCTCACTGTCCTTCCGCTGATCGCATGCACGACCAAGGCCCCACCTGAAGTGGCCGCGCCTCCCGAGCCCGAACCGGAACCTGTGGTGACAATGATGGACGCCAGCGTGCCAACCCTCGACGGCATCACCTCCGCGATGGTCAAGACGTCGACGATCCGACAACACGTCTTGATGTCGGGCCCAGACGACGGCGTGCCGGTGGTGTTTGTGCACGGCAACGTGTCGTCGGCCACCTTCTGGGAGGACACCATGCTCGGACTGCCCGAAGGATTCCGATCGGTCGCTGTCGATCTGCGAGGCTATGGCGACACCGAGGCGGTGCCGGTGGACCCTGCGCGCGGCCTTTCCGACATGGCCGAGGACGTGTGGGCGTTGGTCGATACGCTCGAACTGGGTTCCGTCCACCTGGTGGGACACAGCATGGGTGGTGGCGTCGTGATGAAGGCGATGCTGCAACGCCCCGACGCATTGCGCAGTGTGACCCTCGTCGATCCGGTTTCGCCCTACGGCTATGGCGGCAGCAAGGGAGCAGAAGGGGCCATGACGTACCCGGACGGGGCTCCAACCGGCGTGAATCCAGATTTCGTAGCGCAACTCACGGCCAAAGCCATGGGCGACGAAAACCCCATGGCCCCGCGCAACGTGTTCCGCGCATTCTATGTGAAGCCACCCTTCGTGCCCGAACGTGAGGATGCCTACGTCGCCTCCATGCTGTCGACAAAGGTGGGGGATGCGTTCTACCCAGGCACCCAAGTGGCATCCGAGAGCTGGCCCGGCGCCGCCCCGGGCGACCAAGGCATCTTGCCCGCGTTCAACCGCAAGAACTTCGATGCATCGGGCATCGCCGACCTCGAAACCAAGCCACCGGTGCTGTGGATTCGTGGTGCAGACGACCAGATCGTGGCGGATGCCGCGATGTTCGATCTGGCAAACCTCGGCAAACTAGGCGCCATTCCGGGCTGGCCTGGTGATGAGGTCTGCCCGCCACAGCCGATGGTGGCCCAAACCCGTGCCGTTCTCGAGACGTACCAGACCAACGGGGGCACCTACACTGAAGTGGTCATCGAGGAATCGGGCCACAGCCCCTTCATCGACCAGCCCAAGGCCTTTGGTGAGGCCCTGCACGCCCACCTGCAATGAGAGCCCTCGCCAACGAACCCGAGGCCCACGCACGGTTCCACCCCCAGGGGGAGGCCCTGGTGGACCTCGACCACGATCTACGCTGGACCTGGTCCGATCTGCTCGACCAGTCGCGCCGGTGGACCACGGTCCTGCGGGATCAAGGCGTTGGCAAAGGGGACCGCGTGGCGGTCCTCGCGCATAACCATGCCGCCACGTTCGCGGTGCTCTACGCCTGTGCGGAACTCGGCGCGGTGCTCTTTCCCATGAATTGGCGGCTGTCGGAGGCGGAGTGGCGCTGGCAGCTCGACCATGCACAACCCAGAGCGATCCTTGCCGATGCCGCGCATCGTCCCCAACTCGAGGGCGACGTCTTGGCACTCGAGGTGCCGCCCGCCGCCCCTCCGTCCGAGGGCCCGGGCGGCTCCCTCGACGATCCGTTCATGTTGCTCTACACGTCGGGCACGTCGGGTCGTCCTAAGGGGGCGATGCTCTCGCACCGCCAGGTGTTCGTCAACGCGGTGAACACGGTGCTCGCCTGCGGCATCGACCGCACCTGCAGCACACTCACCTTCACGCCGCTCTTCCACACGGGTGGGCTCAACTGTCTTTCGACCCCTCTGCTGCATGCAGGAGGTCGCATTGTGCTCGCGGGCAGCGTTCAGCCGGCTCGAGACCTTCGGGTCATCGCGGACGAAGGCATCACCCACCTCATGGGAGTGCCCACGATCTACCAGATGATGGCCGACGACCCAGCGTTTGACGATGCCGACCTGTCGAGCGTGCGCGATGCGCTGTGCGGGGGGGCTCCGCTTTCGGTCGACCTCCTGCAGCGCTACCTCGACCGTGGCGTGCCGCTCCGCCAGGGGTACGGACTGACCGAGGTTGGCCCTAACTGCTTCAGCATGCCACATGCGGATCAGCCGCGAAAGCTGGGCTCGGTCGGAAAACCCATCCACCATGTGGCCATGCGTCTCGTCACCGCCAACGGCCGAGATGCTGCAGTCGATGAGCCGGGCGAACTCTGGCTTTCTGGACCGACGGTGTTCTCGGGCTACCTCGATGCCCCCGAAGCCACGGCGGCCGCGTTTGACGGGCCATGGTTCAAGACGGGCGACGTGTTGTCACGCGATACCGAAGGATTCTACACCGTCTGCGGGCGCATCAAGGAGATGTTCATCAGCGGCGGGGAGAACGTGTACCCGGCCGAGGTGGAAGCCGCGATCTACGCACTGTCGGGCGTGGCTCAGGTCGCGGTGCTGGGGGTTGCGGACGCCCGCTGGGGGGAAGTCGGCCACGCGTTCGTCGAACCCCGGCCGGGGGTCACCCTGGCCGGCGATGCGCTTGCATCGGCCCTCGCCCAGCGACTAGCAAGGTACAAAGTTCCGAAACACTGGACCATCGAAGAAGCCTTGCCGCGAACCGGCGCGGGAAAGCTCGATAAGCAAGCTTTGCTAGATCGAATGGTGTAGCCTACGGTCCAAACCATCCCAGGATGCGGGCCACCGCAAACGTGCCCCCTTCGATGCGAATGCGTCCGTCGGCGACGGCCAACGCTGGCGAAATCTGTTTGGCGGACATGCGTTTGAAGGTCGCGGAGTCCGTCACAAGCTTGCGATCCACCCCGGTCGCGGGTCGCTCACGCAGCTCAGCTACACCATGGCGCACGTGCAGTACGAACGTACGCTTTAAATCGGAGAACTCCAGGGCGACCTGTTCGTCAACGTCCAGGACATCCTCGGCCCGGAGTCGAGACGGCATTGCCGACAAGAACGCGTCGATGGGAATCGAGGTGACGAGTTCGGGCGGACTCTTGGCCGAATCAAATGGTTTTACCTCAATCTCTCCGCGAAGCTGACCGGCTTGGGTGAGGTACCAGTGGCGTACATTCATGTTGCGATGGCCTTCCGCTCGGGCATCGTAGATGGAAGCCAGGGTGGCTCTGGCTTGAGCGTCCTGGGGGGCCGACTCGACCCAGAGCCGCCCGATCTCGGCGGCCCAGGCCAAATCGCCATCGGCCAAGGCCAGAGCGGTGGCTTCCGAAAGGGGCACCCCAGCGCCAAAGGCCTCGGCGTAGCGGCGCGCCCGTTCGGCCGGCGGCACCGGCTCGAGATCGCTCGCATCACCGTCAAACCAGCCAAGGTACCCGTCCACAATGGCCCGCACCGCATGGGGCACCATGCCGTAGTGTTCCTGCAACCAGGGATGTGAGGCGAGGTGGGGCGGAAGCCGGATCGTCGCTGCAAGCTCGTCCCGAGATTGGCCCTGGTTCATGCCGCGCACCGTTTGGTCGTGGACGTACTGGATGCCGTCACGGTAGGCCCGCAGGACGCTCTCGACTTCGGCAGCTCCCACCACGGGGCGGGTGTGACTCGGTACGAGCACCTCGGGGTTCCGGTCGCGCATCGCATCGAGGCTGCGAACCCAATCGCTTGTGTCGCGCGGTCGGGTACCCCGGAGCGTGTAGAGGTTCGGGTAGGCCTGGTAGATGTTGTCGCCGGGCAGCAGAATGCGCCGATCGGGCAGGAATACGAAAATCTGATCGTCGGTTTCCCCGGGCGCATGGACGAGTTCGAGCTGCAAACCCGCCACCTCGATCTCGATTCGCCCCTCGAAGGTGTGGGTGGGCCGCGCCAGTGCGATCTTGGCTGGATCGAAGCGGAGACGGGGGCCGATTCCCGCTTCAATTCGTCGCGATTCCGGGATGGCCGTTCCGAACATGGTCAGGCTGCGCACCTGTAGGGTGTCACGGATCACGTTGACCACACGGTCGATGTGAGATTCGGTGGTCGCGTGCGCCCAAATGGGCACGTCTTTGCCTTCCGACATCACCCCGCTGCCAAACACGTGGTCGGCGTGATTGTGGGTGAAGATGATGGCCGCTAGAGGTTTGTCGGTGATTTTCCGAAACTCCGTCAACACCTCACGCGCCGCTGTGCCCGATTCCATGGTGTCGACGATGACCACCCCATCGTCACCCTCGAGGAGAATCGAGTTGGCGAGGCCGAACCCAATTGCGACGTGCACCCCGTCAACGACCTCAATCACCTCCCGGCGGAAGAGCCCCTCGCGCAAGGTCAACGACGCTTCGGCAGTCGGAGCGGGAGCAGGATCCGGGGCCGGGGAGTTGCACGCAAGCCACGTCCAGAGCCACACCATCGAAACCTCCTCACCAGCAGGCAGGATCCCACCCCCGCCATCGCAAAGCAAGCGGTAGGGTGCCTCGGGGAGACGCCATGGCAAAACGCATCTTGTTCATTGGGGGCACCGGGTTCATGGGTGCCCGAGCGGTGACCCAGCTCGTGGAAGCCGGCCACGAGGTCACGGTCTTCCACCGCGGCGAAACCGACCGAACCCCTGACGGCACCCGGCACATTCACGGCGACCGAAGTGACCTTGCCGCTCACCGCGAAGCATTTCGCGCTCTGCAGCCCGAGGTCGTGGTCCATATGATTGCTGCCACGGCCCAAGAAGCCTGGACCGCGCGGCAGCTGTTCGAAGGCTCGGTCGGCCACATCGTCTTGGCCTCGAGTGTCGACGTCACCGCAGCCTACGGTCGGTTGTTTGCGCCAACGGACGCCCCATTGGTCGACCTTCCCCTCACGCCCAACAGCCCACTCCGAAACCGGCTGCACCCCTACCGCACCCAGGCCGAAGCCATCGAAGACCCCGAACGCCGCGAACGGGTCGCGGACTACGACAAGATCGTTGTGGAAAGTATCTTTCAGGCGAGCACCGACTTCGCCGTGACGACGCTGCGGTTTCCGATGGTGCATGGCCCGGGCGACCCCCAACGCCGTTTCGGGGCATACCTGACTCGGATGGATGCGGGACGCGAGGCGATCCTGCTCGACACTCAGCAGGCGGAGTGGCGAACCGCCCGGGCCTACGTGGATGACATGGGCCGGGTCATTGCGCGTGCGGCCACCTTGCCGGCCGAGGGCCATCGAACCTTCGTGCTCGGTGACCAACCGACGCGCACCGAACGCGCCTGGCTCGAAGCCCTCGCGGCACAGGTGGGGTGGTCCGGTCGCATCGTGACGGCCCACCCGCTGCCCGAAGGCCTAGCCCCCACGGTCGACTTCCGGCAGTGCCTCGATGTCGATCCGACCGCTGCCATCACCGCCTTCGACCTTCCGGCCCCTACCCCACTCGAGGAGCAGCTCGCGGCGACGGTCGCTGACGAACGTGCCCGAGGGCCCATCGAAGAAGACTACGCAGCGGAAGACGCCGCACTCGCGAGCCTCTCGCAGGACGGGTAAGGTCGACGAGGAGGAGCCATGCGGCGCGTTGCCTTTGCCCTTGCCATGGTCGCCTGCGCGTCGGAGGACCCCTGCGCGCTCGACGTGCCGGTCGCATCCATCGATGAGGCCATTGCTCTCGTCAATGCGCTGCCTGAGTCCTCCATCACCTGCTACGTCTCCGCCCTCGCCCGGCCCCTCCAGGTCGAACTGACGTCGAACGTGTTCAGCCTGCAACCTGCACCCAGTCGTCGGTCTCCCCGCGTCTTTCTCTCTGAAGGTCCCTTGGTGACCTCGATCGTGGTGGCCGGCGACGCGAGCCATCTGATGGAGTTTGGCGAACTACGGGACGACGGCCTTTCCCTCAAGGCCGAACTCGCGTTTCCGATCGATCCTCCGGTGACCCGGTCCGACGCCTTTTTGCGGACCCGCGACATCCAAGGCACGAGTTGCGGCGTCTGCCATGCCAACGAGATCAAGGCCGCCCCTGGCGAGTTTGCCTCGGTGCCCCTCCGGCCGAATCCCGGGAGCGTGGTGCCTCTCGAGACGCTCGTGAGCGAGCACGAAGGGTGCAACCCCTTGGAAGACGAGGGACGATGCGCCATGCTCTCTGCCCTCTTCGACCACGGCGAGGTCACGCACCATCCGTTGCCCGCGACCTACCCGTTCTGACGAGCTGTACCCTACTGGTTACGGCCCCGACCGTCAGAAGTCCGAGGAGCCACCATGCCGGTCGTCGCCATGGAAGTCACATCGAAGTCGCCCGTCGAAGGGGCCGACAACCTGTTTTGCTACACCTTTTCGTCGCCGGGCCAAGGCGAACTCACCATCATTGCCAACACCACCAATGTCTATGAGGTCGGTGACCGAGCCGGCATTGCTTTGGTGGGCACCAAGCTGCCCGGCCTCGAAATCAAGCCCCGCAAGGTGTTTGGCATTGCCTCGTCCGGCATGGCTTGTGGTCCCGTCGACGCCGAACTCGACTCCGACCTAAGCGATCAGTTCGACGCCGACCGTCCGGATCGCGCCTGGACGGTGACGATCGAAGTGACCGTACAGGCGCCCTACGCCGAAGATGCGGGCCAAGTCGCGCTCAAGAAGGCCCGGAGCGAAGGCAAGGTGCTCTCCACCACCGAAACCGCCTCGTGAATCGCATCGAGGCGGGCCTTGTCCCACTCGATTCGTCGACCGGGCGTCTCGTCGTGGGGGTCACGACCCTAGGGTCGGCCGTGGCGATGTTGACGTCCACCGTCGTCAATGTCGCCCTGCCCACCCTGGCCACCGACCTCGGCGCCTCGACCGCCGAGCAGCAGTGGATCATCAACAGCTACCTGCTCACGCTCGCCTCGCTGATCCTCATCGGAGGTTCCCTTGGCGACCGCTTCGGTCGCGTCCGCATCTACCGCCTGGGCGTCGCCATCTTCGCGTTCGCCTCGCTGCTCTGCGCATTGGCGCCCAACGTGACCGTCCTCATCCTCTGCCGGCTCATCCAGGGTGTGGGAGGGGCATTGCTTACCCCAGGCAGCCTGGCGATCCTCGAAGGGACGCTGCGGCCGGCCGACAAGGGCCGTGGGGTAGGCCTGTGGTCTGGTCTTGGGGGGCTCGCCGGCGCCATTGGGCCGCTCCTCGGTGGCTTGCTCGTCGAGCTGTCGTGGCGCTGGGTGTTTGTCATCAACGTGCCCCTGGCCATCGTGGTGTGGTTCCTGGCCCGAAGACTTCCCGAAAGCCGTGACGCCGACGCCTTGGCCCACCCCCTCGACATCCCGGGGGCGGTGCTCACGACCGTCGCCTTGGGCGGATCGACCTATGGCCTCATCGAGGGCACGCGGGAGGGGTTCGCGACAATCGCCGCAGCCAGTCTCGTGCTGGCGCTCGGGGCCTTCATCGCCCTGCCGTTCGTAGAGTCCCGACAGAAAGGGGCGCTGCTGCCCATCGATTTGTTCGCGGACCGCGCCTTTCTCGGGGCGAACCTCGTCACGCTGTTGGTGTACGCGGGGCTTGGGGTCATCTTCCTGTTGCTGTCGGTTCAGCTGCAGGTGACCGCAGGGTGGAGCCCGTTGTTCGCAGGGGCCTCGATGCTCCCTGTGACGGTGATGTTGCTCCTGTTCTCTTCGTGGGCCGGGGGTCTCGCGCAGCGCATTGGGCCTCGTTGGCCGTTGACCATCGGACTGATCATCATGGCGGCGGGCATGATGCTCTTCGTCCGTGCCGATGCCGAAGCAACCTTCCTCGAGGATGTGTTTCCCGCCGCCGTCGTGTTCGGTGCGGGATTGGCGCTTTCGGTGGCTCCCGTCACCTCGGCCGCCCTCGCTGCCGCACCCGCATCCCGCGCGGGAGCCGCCTCGGGGGTCAACAACGCGATTGCGCGTGCCGGATCCTTGCTTGCAATCGCCGCCATTCCCCCTTTGGCAGGGCTTAGCGGCGACGCGATGAGCGACCCCGAAGCCATGGCCGCGGCCTTCCCCATCGCCATCACGGTCTCCGCCTCCTTGGTGGCCAGTGGAGCCCTCGTCGCCGCCTTGCTGCTGCCCTCACGGAATCGCCGGCGGACCTCCTCACCGCCCATCTCCCTCCGTTGAAGGAGCCTGCGTTCTTCCCTCCTCTAGGCGAATAAGGTAAAGTGATTTCACTTCACCAGGAGGGTTCATGGACGTCCCAGATCTGACGCGGTGGCTCATGGGCCGCTCGTTCGCGGCATGGCGCCAGGACTTCGACGAGCAGGGCTACATCGTGCTTCCCGATGTGCTGACGCCCGATGAGATCCAGGCGTTGCGCACCGCCTTGGCGCCCTGGCTGGAGCGCGATCGAAAGGGCCGCAACCACTTCGAGGGCCACGCCACCAACCGGGTGTACGGCATGCTCGCAAAGTCCCCGTTGTTTGCAGACCTTGTGACCCATCCATTGGCGCTGGCCTTTGCGGAGGCTGATTTGGGGGAGAGTTGCCTGCTCTCGGCGTGCTTGGCGATCAATCTGCACCCTGGGGAGACGGTTCAACCCTGGCATCATGACGATGCCCATCTCACCTTGCCGCGACCCAGACCCTCCTGTGGAGTCAGTACGTTTTGGGCGATCGACGCCACCACGGCCGAGAATGGAGCCACCCAAGTGATTGCGGGAAGCCATCGGTGGGGGCCCGAAGGGCCAGGCGACGGTCTTCGCCACGCCTTTGGCGACCCGACGGCCTCTCCCGACCCCGAACATCATCCCGATGCGGTGTCGGTCGCCCTTTCTGCCGGGTCGTTGATGGTCGCAAAAGGCACGTTGTGGCACCGCGGAGGCGCCAACCAGACCGACCAACCGCGTCTGGTCATTACGCCGCAGTATTGCCCCGGTTGGATGCGTCCGCTCGAAAGCATGATGGCCGTCGTGCCTCGAGAAACCGCGGCTCACCTGTCGAAACGGGCTCAAGAGCTCATCGGCTATTCGATCCATCCGCCGTTCATGGGCTACGCGGACGGCATCCACCCAGGGAAGTTGCTACCTTCGGTGCCGTGACCCCACCCCGCCGCACTCCGAAGGGCGAAGCCACTCGCCAACGCCTGCTCAACGCCGCAGGCGCCGAACTGGTAGCCAACGATGGTGTCGTCGAGATCGCGGCGGTCGCCCAACGGGCCGGCGTGTCGCCCAGTCTGCTCTACAAGTACTTCGCGGGAAAGGGCGAACTGGTGGCCGCCGTCGTCGAGTCGGTGTTTGAGCGTTTCGACGAAACGGTGATGCGCCCCGAGCTTCGTGAGGTTGGACTGACCTGGATCGTTCGGGAACGCGAGCGGGTACGACGCTTCGTCACCTTCTTCTACGACGACCCGTTGGCGCTGACGGTCGTGCGGCTGATGGTTGGCGAACCGGAAGCCGCTCAGGCGCGTCAGAGCCGCATGGCCTGGCAAACCCTGGCTGCAGCCCAAAACATCCGGCGCGGCCAGGCCGCCGGAGATCTACCCATCGACGTCGACGCTGACGTCACCGCTGCCTTTCTGATGGGGGGCCTGTTTGAGTCCTTGTCTGTCGCCCTCACCGCCGATCCAGTCTGGGAACGACAACGCGTCACCGCAAGGCTTCAGGGGCTCTTGGCGGCGGTGGTCGCTACCTGAAGAAGGCCAAGCACTTGCGCCGATCCTCGCCCGAAAGCTCGGGGCAAACGGTGCCAAGGATACGCAAGCCGGGGCCTCGCCATCCCGCCAGCACCATCGCACTGCCCGCATACGCTCGAACGCCTG
This sequence comes from Myxococcota bacterium, assembly GCA_039208735.1. Classification (GTDB taxonomy): domain Bacteria; phylum Myxococcota_A; class UBA796; order UBA796; genus DRPG01. The sequence goes on from JBCCQY010000031.1 coordinate 30,509, forward strand.
CGGGAAGTACCGGGACCCGCCGGACGACCGCTTCGACCTCAGACCAACGCCCCAGCTTGACGAGCGCCGAGACCTTCAACGTGGCGACCTCAACCTCAAGATTTGGATCGGGCCTCGCTTTCGCCAGGATCGACACGGCCAGGCGATGGGCTCCTTCGTCGATCGCGTGCGCAGCAATGCGGACCGCGGGCGCAGCGGGCACTTCACTGAGATGAGGGATCGCGAGCGCCGCTACGTCGAGGTCCTGGGGGACGGCCGCACACTCGAAAGCCGCTTTGGCGTGGCCCATCCGATCCGCCACCTCACCCGCGGTCAGGCGAAGGGCGAACACCTCGGCACAGCCTGTGTCGTGGCCACTGGCCAGTCGTCGCGCGGCTTCGTGGAGGCGGTATTGCCAGCTCGGTTCCGAGGCGACCGCGTCCGGGACTCCGCGAACCTGGGCGATCCACTCTCGCAATGGCGTAAGGCCCAGCTCCGCCCCTGGGGTTGGCCTCATGTCGTCCAACATCGGGTCGATGGCCCGCATCAAGTCGGCCGGGCCAAGATCGGGTCCAGACGCCATGAGCACGAACAGGCGATGCTTGGTGGCCACCCACGCTTCGGCATACGCGCCATCGCCCGTTGTTTTGGCCTGAACTCGTAGTGCATCGACGACCCGCGGATCCCGAAGCGCGGAGGTCAGCACCTTGGCTTTGGGGCTCTTTACCAGGGCCCCGGTTGCTTCCCCGTAGACCATCCAAGGTCGTTCGGGCACGCTTCGCGCAAGCTCAACGGAACGCCGTCGTCCCTCGACGATCTCGGCCGCCAGGCCTCGCTGATCCAAGAGGAAGGCCATGACCAGGACATCAGAGGCGCCGTCCCGAGCTTCGAGGGCGAACCCGCCCCGGGCCCGAGGCATCGCGTCAAGTCCCCATCGCCCGGCGAAGAAGGGCGTGAGGATCGACGTTGGCGAGACGGGGCCGACGTGATCGACCTCCACGCCCTCGAGTCCAAGGGCCGCGACGGCCTGGTACATCGGGTCGGGGACACGCCAATCGGGCGCCAGCGTCGGCTGCACCGCATCGACGATGGCTGACCAAGCCGGAGCGGGGGCGTACATGGCCGGCCAAAGCATGCCCTCCGCATCCAGCGTCTCGGCCAATCGACGCCCCCATCCGTAGACCGCCGCCTCGTCGTCGGGCGACAAACTGGCCTCGAGTTCGATGTTCTGAACGGTTTCCATGAGCCGAACGACGGCGTCGCCGTGCACCACCGCGCAGTACTCGTTGGCAAGCCAGGACGCATGGCCCTCGCGCAACGCTTGCTGCCCGAGTTGGGTCTCGGGCGTCTTCGCGACTTCGACGCCGTATTGGTGTTGGAGGGCGTGAACCATCTCGTGGAGCAGCACGCATTGCAGCAGCGGCTCGAGCGTCCTCGGTTCGAGTTCGAAGTCCTCGCGAAGCTCGTCGAATGCCTCCGTCACGAGATAGATGAACTCGTTGTGGGGCACGTACACCGCAAGGGCGCCGGCGAGCAGGTGCTCCACGAAGCGCCGGGTCTCGGGGCTCGGCGTATAACGGTCCCCCTCCAGCGCCACCGCGAGCGCCGGGGGCCGCAACAGCCGTTGGCGCAATCGATCGCGCGTGGTCAGCGCCGCGCGGGGAGGCCGCACGAACGTGCGCTCGGCCCGTGCTTCCACCACGGGCACCAAGTCATCGACCAACGCCTGTGCACGTTCATCATCGACGGGTTCAGCGCATGCCCCCACCGTCATCGCCAGCGTGACCCACATCAGATTGCTCTCCGAGCGGTCCTTGTCTCGTATCTAGAATCTCCCGATGAAACACGAAAACACCCCGATCGATAGGGATCGAAAGCCATGAAAGCGTGTTTCCTCGCGCGCTGGGCGAGTACGAGCCGAGCGTGTACGGTGGAGGCCCTGTCCGCCCCCGGAGGCCTTCGTGTCGGATCATCCCTCCCCCCAGCCCGGCGACAGCGTCGCCATCGTTGGCGCAGGCCCCGCTGGGCTGCATCTGGCGCGGAGACTGCTCGAGAAGGGCATTGGGGTTCATGTGTTGGAGGCCACCGACACGGTGGGTGGTCGAACCCGGACCGTCGACGTGGGAGGAGTTCTGCAAGAACTGGGCGCGGTCTACGTCACGCCTCAGTACACGCTGCTGCATGAACTGATGGCAGACGTGGGGCTGTCACCCGACAATCAGCTGCTGCCGCCCGGCGATGACCGCCGAAGCGCCCGCCAGGTCTTCGTCGACCAAGATGGCCTGGACAAACCCGAGTCGGTCACGCTGACCAAGCACCTTTTGGGGGCTGTCGAGGCGCAAACGTTGACGGAGGCTCTCGCACCGCACGGCGTCGACGAGGACTTCATCGATCGCCTCGCCGCGGTGCTTCCCGACTCCCTTCAGGTCGGGACCATCGCGGGCGACATCTTTCGGTACCGGACGCTCCACCGCGAGCTATTCGGCGCCTACACCGGCCGGCGGCCCCCCAAACCCAGCGCGGCCGTCTTGCGGGACCTCGACACCAGCTTCGGGGAGTTCCTCACCAAGCGCGGACTCGGCGCGTTGCTCAACCTCATGACGTTTTCGACCACCGTCCAAGGGTACGGGCAGCCCGATGAGCTGTCCGCCTTTTACGGACTGTGGTGGAATTCACCCCCGTTCCTCAATGACTACCTCAAGAGCATTCTGGGCCTCGGTGAGCCCATCGTGCAGCTCATTCGAGCCGGGTACCAAACGGTGTGGAATCGCGTGGCCGAAGCGTTGCCGGACGGGGCCGTGCGCACCGGATTCCGTGTGAAGCAAATCCAGCGTGGCCACCGTGTGCGCATCGAAAGCGAACCGGGCGAACGCCTCGAGGTGGACTTCTTGGTTTGGACCCCGCCCCTGTCGGACCTCCTCGAGGTGGTCGAGACGACCACCGACCGAGAACGATCGATGTTCGCATCGATGGAGAGTGCAACGGTGGTGGCCACGCTGTTCGAGGCCAACTCCACACAAATCACTGCACCCATTGCCTACTGGCTCACCGACCCGCATCGGATCCGAACCGACGGCCGGCTGTTCAGCGTCCGCAATTCCCCAGCTGCGTTGGGACTCATTCCTGTTGGCCCCCGACAGACATTCGTGGCGTACCAATACCGCCCTGACTGGGCCATAGGGCGTGAGGCAACACTCAAGGAGCAGCTCCTTCGTGACCTCGAGCCGTGGTTCGACGACGTCGCGCTACGCGACCAACGCGTGTGGCGCTATGCCATGCGATTCAATCGCGCGGGCATTCAGCAAGGATATCCTTGGCAGCTCGACGACATGCAAGGTGCCAAGCGGACTTGGTACGCTGGAGCGAGCGCGTGCTTTGACTCGGTGCACGACGTGATGGTGCACAACACGCGTCTGCTCGATCGGGTCGGGGTGTAGTCAGCCGCCCTGCCGCGACCAGGACAGCCCCAGGCCCGCGCCCAACCCTTGCGACGCGTTCTGGGCGACGAGTTCGTAGGCCAGCCGCGGTTCGAGCGAGACCCCACCGCCAAGATCGATGAGCCCGCTCACATTTCCGACCAAGAACCGACGCGTGAAGTTGTCCGCCCGAAACGCCAGTTGCGTCTCGAGACTCGCTACGCCCAAAACCCGACCAAAATCGTGGCCGATCTTGGCGATGCCCCGAACGCCATCGACGTATCGAATGTCGGTGTTCCACCCAACAAACCAGTCGGTCCGCCAAAGGTAGCCCGCGCCGCCTTCCACGAAGGTCTTGGCTCCGAGGCTCGCCCCGGCAAAGCCAAAGACCGTGACGTCAACATTGCCATCGCCCGGCTTGGGAAAGATCTCCTGGAAGTTGATGCGTTCAGCCCCCACCAGGCCGTTGCGGTACATTGGAACCTTGACCTCGACCGCAACGGCGAGCGGTTTGTCGCGGGTAACCGAGGTTTGCAACGCAAGGCGCAGATCGCCGAGCCTTGCGGTGGTGGCCCGCACCGGCAGCGCCCCAAACGCGTCAAAGACCTCAGTATTGTGGATGCCTACGATCGCCGGAGCAATGATGGTGGCCTGCACCGGGTGGCGCTTCGTCAGTCCGAACTCGGCATAAAGACCGTGTTGATGAGCGAAGTAGCTCCCCGTCGAGTCTTGGGCCTCTCCAGGGGCCCGGAACTGGAGCGCCTGGTACACGTCTGACCCCGCCTTGACATAGACGTCGCCTTGGCGCTTGGTCCAGCCTCCGGCCAGCGCGAGCGAAGGTAGGCAGAACAGCGAAAGGAGCATCGTCACACCGTGATCCGAATCTGCATGGACCCGTCGTACCCACGGAAGACATCCTCTCCCAACGGGTTCGGCGAGGTCTCCCGTCCGCTTTTCGTCATGGCCCGGACCTGGATGTCATGCTCACCAGGTTCAGCCTCCCAAAACCACGACCAGATGGCCCAGACATTCGGCCCTGCGGCGTAGTCGATCTGCGCCGGCGCCCAAGGTCCCCCATCGACCGATGCCTCGATCGAAACCACGGGATCATCTCCCGAAAATGCAGCGCCCACAAAAGCAATGCGTTCTCCAGGCATCAGCCTCTCGCCGTCCAGCGGCATCACGACCAACGTGTTGGGCTGGTTGAACGCCTCTTCGTCCCAGCCAAGCGGCGTCCAGAACGACTCGTGCGGCGTGGTCACATACGCGATCTCGCGCACCCACTTGATCCACTTCACGCCGTAGCGGCCCGGAGCCAACATGCGGGCCGGCGCACCGTGATCGAAGGGCAGCGGTTCGCCGTTCATGCGCCACGCAAGCCACAACGGAGCCTCGATGGGTACCCCTGCGTCGTAGTCGTCCATGCCCACCAGGCGAAGCCCTACCGCGGCTTCAGGGACGGCCACGCCGAGCTGTTCGACCACCTCGCGAAGGGGCAATCCCCCCCACACCGCGTTGCCAATTCGCACCACCGACGGTGAATGCCCAATGCATTGCAAGGTCAGCTCAACGTCGCGCGGCGTGAGCGTGGCCAGATCCGCGGGCGTGATCTCCCTCAACACCTCGTCGTCGAGACGAAGGGTCATCGCGTGGGCCTCGGGATCGAAGCTTGGCGGCTCCCTTACTTGGTAGACGTAGAACTGGCCGATAGGTGTGATCGGCGTGAGGACGCCTCCTTCGACCCGGTCAAGGAGGACGAGACGGTCACACCCGGCCAAAGGCCAGGCGGCCGCGCTCACACCCAATGCTTGCAGAAGCTGACGACGTTTCATGGCCCTAGGGAGTCCATCGATCGGCAGCAGGATTGTCGCGAGATGTCAGGACCCTACCCGAGCGTCTTGGCCACAAACTCAAGCACCTTGTCGTACCAGGCCTCGATGTTTCGCGGCCGGAGAATCCAGTGGTTTTCGTCAGGGAACACCACCAGTTCGGAAGGGACCCCGTGGTGCTGCAGGGCATCGAAGAGCGCCAAGGCCTCGCTGATGGGCACCCGGTAGTCACGCTCGCCGTGAAGGATGAGGGTCGGCGTCTTCCAATTCGTCACGTTGCGATGAGGGGAGTAGCGGTTCACCGCGTCAAGATCGGTCCAGCGATCGGCTCCGTTCTGGAATCTCCAGAAGGAGGGATGGTCAGTCGTGCCGGCAAACATGGGCAAGTCGTAGAGGCTTGCGTGGGTCACGAGGCACGCGAACCGATCCGTCCGTCCGCCAATTTCGTTGGTCATGTAGCCGCCGAAGGAGCCGCCCATCGCAATCATTCGGTCTTGGTCGACGCGCGGGTCAGCGGCCACGCGGTCTACCACCGCGGTCAGGTCGTCGTAGCAGGCCGCGCCCCACTGGTTGTCCCAAATCCCGTCCACAAACGCCTGGCCGAACCCCGTTGAACCCCTCGGGTTGGGCAGGACCACGGCGTAGCCCTGCGCCAGCACCACGTTGGCGTTCCAGCGCCAGTGCCACTGGTCGTTCCACGCCCCAATGGGGCCACCGTGGATCCAGATGAACGTTGGGCAGGGACCCGTGGCCCCTTTGGGCACGAGCAACCAATACTGAACGGGGTCACCGGCCGCGCCGGCCACCGTGTGGTTTTCGACGTCGGCCAGGGCCGTAAACGGCGTGGTCGGACCAGCCAGCGACGTGAGCATCGAGACCGTTCCGTCCGCGTCGAGCCGAAACGCCTCGGGCGGAGCCTGCAATCCGTGGGCAATTCCTGCAAATCCCGTGCCGCTCGGTACCACACTGCCCAAATGCCCCCGGCCCTCGGGCATGGGCAATGCCTCGACCGTGTGGGTGCTCAAGTCGATGGCGAACATCGGATGCTGGGCATCGTCATCGGCCGTGACGAGGAGGCGCCCATCGGCCAGCCAGCCCACCGGATGCCCCCAGCGATCCCAATCGGGTGCAATCTCCGTTCGCTCCGTCCCATCCACGCCCATGATGAACAGCCGTTCTTGCGGACAAACCCCTTCTGCCCAGGTCTGTTGGCTGAACACGAGCCGAGCGCCATCCTTGGTGAAGCATGGTGCCGTCGCCACCTGTTCAGGCTCATCGAAGAGGACCCGACCTTCTCCCGTGGCCACATCGATGGCCAGGAGCTTGAGATCGTTGAGCCCAAACCGGTTTTTTCGGGAGGAGGTCACGACGACAAGCCGACCGTCTGGCGAGACGGTCCAATCGCTCTGGCGATGCTCGCGATCGGCCTCCGGGGTCAGATCACGACGGTTCTGACCCTCCGCGTCGTACGCCACGAGGTGGGGAGCCGCCTTAGGGACCCAATGGTCCCAATGGCGCACCGGCCCTTCGGTATACGACCGAATAGACGGGCCGCGTTTCTTCCGATCGTCGTCGATCTCACGTTGTTTTTCGAACGGGACCCCCAGCAACACCGGCGCCATGACCACGATGCCATCGCCGGCCTCGGGAAATGCAAAGGCCTGGACCCCCAACGGTTCGTCGGTGAGTGGATGCAGGGCCCCAGCGTCGTCGCGAAGCCAGAGTTGGTTCCGCGCGTCGTCCCCCGGCGCCTCTTCCGGCTCCTCGGCGCGTGCATCCGTGGGCCGATTTGTGACGAAGCCAAGGGTTCCGTCGCGGCGGAAGGCGGGCTGCTTGTAGGCACACTGCCCTTCGAGCAACGGGGTGGCCATTCCGTCCTCGTCGACGCGCCAGATCGCCGGGTGGTAGCGACCCGTTTCAGCGTCGACGGTATGCACCTCGACGGCGTGCCACGACCCATCGGGTGCGGCTGCGACGGCCTGCACGCGGCGCATCGCGACGAGATCCTGGACGGAAAAGGCCATATGAACTCCCTGCGGATGACGTCCCCGCTCCCTATCCACCATCCACGTAAACGTTCAGCCCCCTGGGAGAGACCGTGATCCCCATGCGAGATCGCGTTGGTCACGTAGACGTACTCTGGATCACCCTTGACACCCTCCGTTACGACGTGGCCCAAGACGCCTGGTCAGCCGGAGAAACCCCCGTCCTCGCGCGCCTTCTGCCCCCCGCGGGTTGGGAAGCCCGCCATACGCCGGGGAATTTCACACTGGCCGCGCATCACGCTTTCTTTTCCGGATTTTGGCCCACCCCCCAAGGCCCGCCTCCTCACCCCCGCACGTACGCCTGCCGCTTCCAGGGCAGCACGACGATCACCAACGAAACGGCGGTGTTCGACGCAGCCAATGTGGTGCAGGGGTTTGCCGATCGCGGCTACCACACCGTGTGCATCGGCGGTGTCGGTTTCTTCAACCTTCTGACGCCGCTGGGAGAGCAGCTCCCTGGCTACTTCGCCGAGCGTCACTGGTCGGAGAAGCTTGGCGTCACCTGCCTCGACTCCACCGCCCACCAGGTGACGTGCGCGCTCGAGGTTTTGTCACGAACCCCGGGCCGCATCCTGCTCTTTGTAAACATCTCGGCCCTTCATCAACCGAATTGTGGCTACCTACCCGGAGCAACCGAGGACTCACCCGCCACCATGCGGGCCGCCCTCCGCTACGTCGATGGCGCCTTGGCGCCGTTGTTCGACGCGTTCCGCGGTCGCCGACAAACCGCAGTGATCATCTGTGGCGATCACGGCACTGCCTACGGCGAAGACGGCTATTTCGGCCATCGCCACAACCATCCCACCGTGACGACCGTGCCGTTCATGGAGGGCTGGTTGGCGGCCTAGGTGGCGTCTTTTGCGTCGTCGCCCTCGGCCTTGCGGAGCGCGCCCTGAAGCTGGACGTCCACGGCAAGCGATGCCCCATCGGCTTCGGAAGTGCACAGGAGTTCGTCCTGCACGACCTTCAGGGGCATGGTTTGTGCACCCTGAGGCATGTCCACCGCACGTTGGCCGGCGAGCATCAACCTCAGAACCTTCGTGTTCATCGGAGTTCCCGTCATCATGTTCGAGATTTTCTCATAGTTGAGGCGCGGCGTCACCACCCGCTCCCATCCTGCCCAAATGGGCAGGTGCAATCTTGACGTCGGCTCGTGATGACTCCGGGATGACTCTGCAAGCGACACGAGAACAAGAAGCCCTGGACGCCTACAGTCAGGTCGTCGTCGATGCCGTCGAGTTCGTGGGACCGGCGGTCGCGAGCGTGCGAATTCGACAGGCTCGCACGTGGCGCCAACCCGGAGGCGACGGCGCGGGCTCGGCCTTTGCGTTCACCCCGGACGGCTCCCTCATCACCAACGCCCATGTGGTCGCGCGGGCTCGAGAGGTCTCGGTGACCTTTCCCGATGGCGAGGCCCGCCCCGCGCGCGTGGTCGGCGCCGATCCGGTCACCGATCTCGCGGTCGTCAAGGTTGACGCCACCGGTCTGCCCTACCTCCCCATCGAAGATGAGCCCCGCCCCCCTCGGGTCGGCCAACTCGTCGTGGCCATCGGCAATCCCTTTGGCTTCGATGCCACGGTGTCCGCTGGGGTGTTGTCAGCCGTGGACCGCACACTTCCGGCCGGGTCACGCAAGCTCGATCACCTGTTGCAGCACACCGCGCCCATCAACCCGGGAAACTCCGGCGGACCCCTCACGGACTCGCGAGGTCGGATCCTCGGCGTGAATGTCGCGATTCTCGCCGTAGCCCAGGGAATCGGGTTTGCCGTGCCCGCGCAGACGCTCGCGTGGGTGGTTCCTCGACTGCTTCACGATGGCGGCGTGCGACGCGGCTACCTCGGGTTGTCCGCCCACACGCACCGTGGAGGCGCCCGTGTGGTGGGCGTCGAGCCCCGTTCTCCCGCTGCGGCGGCCGGCATTCAGCCCGGTGATGTGCTCATAGGACTCGGGCCGCACCCCATTCGGGGGGTGGAAGACCTTCAACGGAGGGTGGCGGAAGTCACGCCCGGTCGACCGGTAGAGGCGCGCCTTCGTCGACGTGGTGCCGACCTCAAGGTCACCGTACGTCCGGGCGTCCTCCGCTGACCTAAGATGGGTTCGTGAGCCGTGCGAACAGACGACGAATGAAGAACCGTCGAATCGCGCCCACCACCGGATGCCGAGGCCGCTCGACCTGCCAGGTCCAGGGATTGAAGAAGGTGCCGTGAAACCCTGGTCCTCCGGGGCGTTCCAACACCACGCGCAACGCTTCGTAGGCCATGAGGCATCCCGTCGTCCACACCATCGGGGCAAACGACGGGCGCGCTCGCTTGCCCGCCACCACCTGGGCCGCCACATCGAGATCGAGGTGATCGGCACTCGAGGAGTGCACCATCACGTACTCGACCTCCTTCTCGAAGCACGTCGCCAGCATGACGTCATCGATCTCGTCGAGCGACTTGCCGACCGACGGGTAGCGGAAGGTCACCTCAGGTCGCGGATCGTGAGGATGAACCACGTAGACGCTCGGCAAGGGCGACGAAAACGAATCCACTACGGTGCGTTTGTGTTCTTCGGCCTTGCGCATCATGGCGATGGTGGCCTTCTGGTCGTCGCACCCATTGATGACAACGGTCGCTTGAGGCAGCACCGCGTCGAGCTGGTCCACCCAATCCGTCCCAATGATGGCCACCTCACACTCGGGATTGATCTGTGCGATGGCCGCCGCCGTGGTTTCCGCCTTCGGCTCTCCAATCGTGTCGAGAGTGGCCACCATCTGCCGGTTCAGATTCGACAGATCAAAGGCATTGACGTCGGTGATGGTGATCCGACCAATTCCCGCCCGCACCAGGCACATTAGGGCAGAACCACCCAAACCGCCCACCCCACTCACAAACACGTGCGCCTCGCGAATGCGGCGCTGCTCATCCTCGGAGACGAACCCAAGGTTGCGGCCGGTGAACGTGGCGTAATCGAAGGTCGTCAAAGGGTCCTCGCAAACGGCTGTACGCGGTGGGGCCGAGGGCTCGTTATCGCGTCGCGGGGGTCGAAGGCCCGCAAGGATCCTGGTTCCGGTTCGTTTCCTGTTCAGCTCACGCCAACCACGACAACGCAGAGATACGGCTCGGCGCATGGAACTCTGGATGACCATTCTTGCCGCCGGCTTCGCGGTGGCGGTCGGTGCGCCGTTCGTCCTCTGGCTTCGATCGCGTACCCTCCCTCGGCCCGATCGGTCGTTCCTTGGCTTTCGCAACTGGATTGCGGCGCGGATCGAGGAGCGGCTCGGGGGGTACCGACACGCACACACGGTGCCCGACCCCACGGCGCCCGAGCGGCTGACCCAGCCGCTGCTGGTGGCGGTGGTCGGCGGAGGACTCGGGGGCGTCGGCGCGGCCACCACCCTCGCGGAGCGCGGAGCCAGCGTCGTCATCTTCGAGAAGAACCCCTACTTCGGGGGCAAAATCGCCGCGTGGGAAGACGTGACCTCCGATGGGTCCACCCAGAAAGTGGCTCACGGCTTTCACGCCTTTTTCCGGAACTACTACAACCTCAACGACTTCTTAAGCCGCATCGGCGTCCACCAGACCTTCACGTCGCTCGACGACTACCAGGTCTTGTCGGCGGATGGCGTGCTTCACAGCTACAAAGACATCGATACCGCCCCGGTCCTCAACCTCGTCTCGCTCGGGGACCACGGGGTGTTCCAGTGGAAGGACATCCTGTTTACCCAGGCGGTTCATGAGATGGACCGGTTTCTCCTCTACGACGAAGAAACCACCTTCGAGCAACTCGATCACGTGCCGTTTGACCGGTTTGCTGAACGCGCGGAACTCCCCGATTCCCTGATGCTCTCGTTCAACAGCTTTTCACGAGCGTTCTTTGCCGATCCAGACCGGTTGTCGACCGCGGAGCTGGTCAAAAGCTTCCATTTCTACTACCTGTCGCAGGACGCAGGACTCATCTACGATCTGCCTGACGACTGGTTTGGTGATGCCCTCATCGCGCCCATCGTGCGCCACCTCGAGTCCCACGACGTCAACATTCGCCTGGCCACTCCGGTGACTTCGATCGAACGCCCCCGCGAAGGACCCCGGTTCCGGGTCAATGGCGAAGACTTCGACGCGGTCGTGCTCGCCGCGGATGTGGTGGGTACGGCCAAGTTGGCCCAGGGTCCCTGGCTCGACGATGCCCCCACGGCCGCCCGACAGCTCCGCGGGGTCCAGCCCGGCCAACGCTACAGCGTGCTCCGCATGTGGCTGTCCGGCGACGTTCGAACCGACGTGGCGAGCTACCTCGTGATGGACCGCCAACGAACCCTCGATGCCGTGGCGTTGCTCCATCGGTTTGAGCGCACCTTCGAACGCTGGGCCGAGGAAACGGGCGGATCGGTCCTTGAATTGCATTGCTACGCCCTCCCCGACGACGTCGCCGAGGACGAGGTGCGCGACCTCATGGTGGCCGAACTCCACCAGTTCTTCCCCGAGGCAGCCACCCACGACGTGATCACCGAACACATGCAGATCCGCCAAGACTTCCCCGCCTTCCACGTGGGCATGTACGCGGACCGCCCCCAAACCGAGACGGAGGTTCCTGGCCTGGTGGTAGCCGGGGACTGGGTTCGACTGCCCTTCCCTTCCGCGCTGATGGAAGGCGCCTTCACAAGTGGGGTGCTGGCCGCGAACGTTTTGCTGCGCGAACGCGGGGTTCAGGAAGCTCCTGTCGACCGGGTCCCTACGCAGGGTGTCATGGTCGGGCTACCGGAGCCTCCGGGGAAGCGACGGGTGAGCTTCGACCCGTGACCCCGAGGGAGAGCACATGGCGTACTTTCTGGGGTGGCTCGTGGTGGCCATGGGCCTCGGCGGAACGTGTGGCTATCTCGACCCCCTGAACGCCGCGGGGTCGATGCCTTTGACGGTGACAGGAGCCATTGGCGCCGTCACCAACGCGGCGGTGATCGGTCTGCTTTACCAGAGCTTGCCTCCGGAAGCGGAGCGACGCCTCTGGATCGCAGGCATCACCGGTGCTGTGCTGGCGTTGATTCTGATCGTGGTCAATTGGTGGGTCGGAGGGACGGTCGCCGAAGGCGTCTGCCGAGCCGACGTTGGGTTTGTGACTGGCATCTCTTTCGTTTGGGTGCCCGTGGGAAGCATCATTGGCCTGGGCCTCGGCATCGCTGGGTTGGGGGCCCTTGCCACCTACGGACTCACGCCCGGCGACACGGTGTACTTCGACGGCAACGTGCCTACGCAGGAGGGCATTAGCTCCGGGACCTTGATCTTGGGGCTCGTGACAGCCATCGTGGCCGTGGTGTGGGGTCGAACATTCCCCCAACGTCGGTGAACCGTTCGCACCTGCCGGCAAGGTTCAATAGGCCCCATTACCCAGTCATTGAATCCAGAGGACATCATGCTCGCACGTCTGTTTGCCCGACTGCCCTCCGAAGACGCTCACGCTCACTGCGATGGCCCCTGCGGCATCTACGATCCCGCGTCGGCGCGCATTCACGCCGAAGCCGTGAAGTCGATGACCAACAAGATCCTGGCCCTCGTGCCGCCGGCGGCCGGCGACAATGTGGCCCTTGCGAAGTACCACAACACCCTTTCGCGCTACGTCGCGATCAAGGAATCCGAGGCCGAGCACACCAAGCGCGAGCTGCTCATCCTCTGGACCGACTACTTCAAGCCGCAGCACCTGGCCGCGCACCCGAACATCCACGAAACGTTCTGGAAGGCAGCGAAGCTCTGCTCGGCCTGCAAGGTCGAAGTGAGCGCCCAGCACGCCGACGAACTCATGGATGCGGTCAAGGAGATCCACGAGATCTTCTGGTCGACGAAGGGCCGCGAGGTCGCTTGGGTGACCGCCGCCGGCTGATCGGTTGTCCGAGCTGTCGCGCATTCGCCAGGTCCGTGAAATCGTGGCCTGGCTCCTGGGACGACGCCGGCTCTACACCGTGGTCGGTACCAGCATGCTGCCGACCTTGGCGCCTGGCGAACGAGTGTGGGCGCGGGTGCGACCCTTGGCGCGGGTTCAGCCCGGTGCGATCGTCGTCGTACGATCGCCCACTCCGCCGCCTGCCATCCTCGTGAAGCGCTTGGCCTCCCGTATGGACGACTCGTTCACCGTGAAGAGCGACTCCCCCGACGGTGCGTTCGACAGCCTTCGCTTTGGGTCACTGGCCTCCTCGGCACTGCTGGGGGAGGTGACACTCATCCTCGACGTGGAAGGCCGACTGCGAAGGCCTTGAGGCATACTCTGTCCATGCACGATCCTCGCCTGCTCGTCTTCACCGATCCCCAAATGGCCGAGCACGATCCCGGCCCCGGCATGCCCGAACGCTCCGCCCGTCTCGCCGCGGCCACCGCGGCAGTGGCGGATCGAAGGGGGGTCGAAATCCGATCGCCAACCCCCATCGGACGTGGCGCGCTGCTCCGAGCCCACGATGCCGCCTACCTCGACGCGGTCCTCGAGGCGGAAGGCCGCCCGTTTGCCGTCGACCACGAGACGCGCGGCTCGGCCCAGACCGTGATGGCCGCGCGGCTTGCTGCCGGAGCGGTCACCCAAGCCGCACTGGCGGTCATCGATGGCCCGGTACGGCGTGCCTTCGCCCTCGTTCGCCCACCCGGCCATCACGCCATGCGCAAGCTGGGCATGGGGTTCTGCTTTTTCAACAACGTCGTCGTTGCGGCCCTTGCGGCTCGGGCGGAACGTGAGGTGAACCGCGTTCTCGTGATCGACTGGGACGTGCACCACGGCAACGGGACCGAGGACATCTTCCGCGGTGATGAACACCTCCTCTTTTTCAGCACCCACCAAGGAGGGCAGGGGTTCTACCCCGGTACAGGACTGGTCTCCTCGGGCAACGCCTTGAATGTTCCATTGTCGGCCGGCGCTGGCGATGCCGCGATGTTGAAGGCGTTTCGCGAGGTGTTGAAGCCGGCCGCCGACCACTTCAACCCCGACCTCGTCCTGGTGTCAGCCGGGTTCGATGCTCACCAAGATGATCCACTGGCCGGGCTCGTGGCCACCCCCGAAGGCTTCGCAGCGTTGTGTCGCGAGGTGATCGACATCGCCGAGACGCACGCCGAAGGCCGTCTCGTATTGGCGCTCGAAGGGGGCTACGACTTGCCCGCGCTCACGGCTTGCATCGCCGCCTGCACCGACGTGTTGGTCGCCTGACCGCTCACCAGGTACAGCGGCGCAACCGGACCTCGCAACGCACGGTGACCTCGTCCTGATCCCGTAGCGTAAGGGTACCGACAGGCACGTAGGCATCTTCGCCGTACTTGGCCTCGACGCGGTAACTCCCCGGGGGCACGGCCTGCAGGGACGGCACCGCACCGTCGGCGCCGAAGAGTCGAACCGCGGCATCGCCCTCGATGCGCACATAGGCCGCGGGCGGACGGGTCCCCACGACAATGCCCGTTCCGAGCAGCAGCAACGCGGCCAACGCCCCCGCCGCCGCGAAGGGCATCCATCGGGTGGTCGAAGCCCGCGACGGCACCTCAAAGGTCGCCCCGGACAGCTCACCGGTACCTGGCCGAGGCAGCGCCGAGATGGGCGCTGAACGGCGACGTTTCTTTCGCGGCGACCGAGGTGCCAGGTCGGTCAAGCGCAACATCCATGCGGGCGACAGCGTCACGGTCTGCGCCGCAGCCGTCTCGAGGTCCGGTCCCTCGGGGCCCGCCCAGATCGACCATAGGGTTTCGCAGTCCGGCACGCGGTCCTCGACGTCAAGTTCCAATGCCGCTTCGATCGCTTCGACAATGCGATCGGGCACTTCGGGCCGCAACTCGTGGACGGGAATCCAGTGCCCCCCTGTGATGTCCGACAGCGTGGCGAACGCGTTTTCGTTCTGGAACGCGCGGCGCCCCGTCACCAGCTCGTAGAGGATCGCTCCCAGGGCGAACAGATCGTTGCGGGGATCCACCGTGCGCGCGTTCCGGATCTGCTCGGGCGCCATGTAGTTGGGCGTGACGAGCTGCGCTCCACTGCCGGTGAGCCCCGGTCGATGATCGCCCAACGTAGTGGCCAGCCCAAAGTCGACGATCCGCGGCTTCACGGTCTGATCGGTAACTTCAAGGAGGATGTTCCCTGGCTTGAGATCCCGGTGGACCATGTCTGCTCGATGGCCCGCCGCCACCCCAGCGAGGATGCCTGGCACCAATTGCTCCACCACGTCCAGATCGAGGCGGACTTTCGACAGCACCCGGGTGAGCGTCGGTCCGTGGACGTAGGCCATAAGCAGGCCCGGGCTGCCGCCCACATCGAGCACGTCCGTCACGTTGACGACATTGGGATGGCGCAATTGCGCATGGAGCCGCCCCCCTGCGATCAGGCGATCCTGCACCGAGGGGTGCGTGAGGTGGAGCACCTTGAGGGCGTGCAGGGTGTCGGAGGCGAGGTGACGCACCCGATACACGGTGGCCAAAGCTCCAGTTCCCAACGTCGCTTCTACGCCGAAGCCTTCGACGTTCATTCCGGTGGCAAGTTCCATGGTGTCTCTCAACCTCTCCGAACCGAGGCCGGCCCCAATCCATTGGACACCATTGCGAGCGATTGTGAACGTTTCAGCGGGGTCACATCCCCAATCTGCCAATCCATGACGTCATGATGCCGTTTTCGGTGTCATGATCGCAAGACGGAGGCGCGCCCTCTGGAGGAAGTGTGATGGGTGACGTGGAGAGCACCAAGGCTGGAATGGGGATCGGAACCCTTGGCGTGATGGTGGGCGTGCTTGCGCTGGTCGGCATGGCCGTGGCGAGCACGTTGGCCTGGCGAAATCAATCCGACGCAGAGGCCAGCATGGCGACCCTCACCGAGCTGCAAGCCCGGTGGACGCTGGCCCAGCGTGACCTCGAGGCGACGACCGCCGAGCTCGAGTCGATGAAGGCCGAGGGCGCCCAGTACGACGACGCCCGGAAGCGGACGGAGGTGGAACTCGCCGATCTCGGGGCGCAGGTCGAACGCCTGGAGAAAGAACTCGCCACCCTTCGCCGGCAGCTCCGCGCTCCCGCAAAAGCAAAGGCCACGCCGAAACTCCCTGAAGATGCTCCGGAGCTCGCAGAGGTAACGGCACTCCCCATCCTCGATGAAGCGTTGCTCGAGGAACTCGACAACGAAGATGGAGGCACGCCTCCACTCGCAAAGCTGGCGCCGACCAATCCCTTTGTGTTTCCAGACTCGGCCGCTGACGGACCCAAACCCGCGGTACTGGTGCCTCGGTCCCCTGACGCGGCGCCTTCAGCGTTCCTCGTGCCCACGCCTGACGCACCTCCGGCGGCCACCCTCACGCCCTCCGCCCCCACGACCACGCCGTGACGCTTCCGTCGGACTTGGCGTCCCGCGGGCTGGTCGCACACCCGGAGGGAGGCTGGTTTCGCGAAACATGGCGTTCCACACTTTGTACCGTCATCGACTTCGCCCTCGAATCCGGCACCTTCAGCGCGTGGCACCGCGTCCGGGGGGCAGACGAAGTGTGGACCTACGTGCGCGGCTGCCCGCTGCGCCTCCATGTGATCCACCCCGACGGGCGCTACGAAACGCTGGTGCTCAACGATGAGCGGTCGAGTGCGGTGGTCCCCGCCGATGCCTGGCAAGCCGCAGAACCCGTCGGGACAGCCGCTCCCTACGTACTCGTGACGTGCACGGTGAGTCCTCCGTTTGCGTTCGACCGATTCGACCTGGCCGATGCGACCCTCGCTCGGTCGTTCCCAAACCATGCTCCCGTCATTGACAGGTTCTTACCTGGCTAGAACGTGTGCAGCGTGCGGGGCAGGTGGTCACGTTCGTTGAACCGGTCGAGGGCGAAGATGTGACCGGTGCTCATCGCCCGGGATCGCACGACGACGAGGCCTGCATGGCCAAGCCGAAACCGCTCCCAAGACCACGGCACCGGTTCCACCCCCAAGAGGTGGCCCAACGAAGCGCCCGACGTTCCTGCGTGGCACACCACCACCACCCGCAGCTCACGGGGCAAGTCACGCCAATGGGGCGGTTCCGTGGTCCGGGACGCGCCAAGCGATGTGAGTTCGGCGTTCCAGCCATCCGCGATTCGCTTGGTGAATGCACGGAGGTCTTCTCCGCCCGGCAACCCATGCCACCATTCATCAAGAGGACGTCCACGCATTCCGCCGATGCGTTGACGGATCTCGGCCCGGGTGAGGCCTTCCAGATCGGTGGGCTGTGCCTCGAGGAGCCAATCGAGCGTGCGTACAGGCACGTCGAGGCGTTCGATGAGCGGTTCTGCGGTCTGCTGGGCCCGCAACGCAGGCGAGACCCAGATCGCATCGACCTCCGGCCAGTTCTCGGCCCGCTCCGCAAGCCGGGCCGCCTGCTCGATTCCCCTATCGGTAAGCGCTGGATCCATGCGATGCCGACCTTCGGGCATCCAGTCAGGTTCCGCATGCCGTATGAGGCAGATGTCCATGGCTCCTCCGCAGAACGTGGTTGCTACCAGGAACCCGCCGAGGCTCAGGATTCAGCCCCCTTCCCACTCCACCGACGCCAATCGCCAGCTGTTGAACCCGTGGTTGTGGATGTGAAAACCGAGGCGTTCGGCACCTTCTACGCCTCGCGGCAACATGACATCAAACGGATGAACATCGGCCGGGGCGGGGATCGCGATCGTTGTTTCCCACACCACGACGTCGCCAAGCAAAATCGCGACGTGAGCGTCACCGGCCACGGCAGTATCGAGATCCTCGTGCCACACGGTCCCAAAGACCCGATCTCCTCGCCGCACCTCAACGATCAACGGCTGCTCGAACGCGCCGTAGTGGCAAGCGCCCGTCTGTACCTCGAAGCCTCCCGATTCGGGCCCGTAGGTCGCAACGGGGCAGGTTGGGTCGTCGGGACGATGGTCGATGAACGGGTCAACCTCGGCCGGCATCCACGCCCACGCCGCCGGGTCGTCGAGGCGCATCGGTGGTCCAACGTCGGACGCACACCCCCAAAAGGCGAGCAGCAGCATCATCCGATCACCGAGTGCATTCGGACCTCCGCAGGTTTCATAGACGGGGTGTGTGGAGCGGATATGGAGCCCGCGGTTCGCGTCTGGAGGTCTTCCCGTGCCCCTCGCCACTGAACCCACGCTCCCTCACATCGGCCACGCCCTGGCCCGCCTCGATGACTTTGGAGCCCACGACATTAGCGCGGCAGTGGTGATCGACGTCGAGGGTCACCCCATCCTTGGCGCCGTGTCCGACGAAGGACGGATCGTCGCGTTCGTGCCGCTCGAGCCAGATGCGGGTCTCGAACCGCTTGGATTCGACCTTGGCACCGTAACCACGGGCATCGACGACAAGGAGATCGACCTCGAGGGGGTCACGGTGCACAACGGCGCGCTGGTGGCCATTGGATCGTTGTCGTTCAAGCGCCGTCGCGTCAAAGACAAGCACGATCTCGAAGAGGCGCTCGAACGCCTCGCCAAGGTGGGCAAAGCATCGGGTGGTAAGCGCACCCACAGCGATCATGCCTACGTCCTGCAACCCCGCCTCGATCATGGCCGCTTGACGGTCGACTTCGTGCGACGCATCGAAGTCCGCTCGCACCTGGCTGAGCTGCCGTTGCTCGCTCCCTTTGCGACCTTGCCCAGTAAAGACAACGGGCTCGACGTCGAGGGGCTCACCTTCCACGAAGGCTCTTTCTACCTGGGTTTGCGCGGACCCGTCCTCCGCGGCCAAGCCCTGTTGGTGCGCACCACGTCGGATTTCGAATCGCCTACGCTCCTCCCGCTCGGCCTCGACGGCTGGGGCATTCGTGCGGTGACCCCACGCGGTCCTGGCGAGTTGTGGGTGGTCAGCGGACCCACGATGGCCCACCCCGGCCCGTTCACGCTTTGGCGAGTCGAACCTCACGCCACGCCACGCCCTAAGGCCACCCGCATGGGGGAGCTTGCCGTGCCCGGCGCGGGCAAAGTGGAAACCGTGTTTGCCTATCGGGGCACGCTCCACATCTTGGTCGACGGGCTGGCCGGCGGCGACCCTCGAACCGTGCTTCGGTGCGACGCAGCGCTGGGGTAGCCTCCGCTCGGAGGAGCCCATGACGACCTACTCGATCGGCCTCGTGCTGACCATCGGATGTACCGACAGCCTTCCCGAAGAACAAGACTCGGCCGCCCTGGCCCCTGTGGTCGATCGGTTCACCAACGGCGAGCGTCTCGTCATCGCGCATCGCGGGGGGCGCGGCATCGGACCGGACCACACCATCGAGACCTTTCAGGCCGGCCTCGATCTGGGCACGGACGTGCTCGAACTCGATGTGCACACCTCGAGCGACGGTGAGGTCGTGGTCATCCACGACGACACCGTCGACCGCACCACAGAGGGCACCGGACGGGTCAACGACTTCACCTTAGCCGAACTCCAAGCGCTCGACGCCGGCTACACCTGGAGCCCCGATGGGGGGACCTCCTTTCCATTTCGCGGCAAGGGCCAGCGCATTCCCACCATGGCCGAGGTGTTCGAGGCCTTCCCCGACCACTGGTACGTCATTGAAATCAAGCAGGCCGATCCGCCCATGGTGGACCCCTTCCTCAAGATCCTCCAGACCTTTGGTCTCGAGCAACGCACCATCGTGGCCAGCTTCTCGGACGAGGTCATTCAGGCGGTGCGCGCATCGGAAACCGGCGTGCGCACCAGCTTTGGCGAGGGGGAAGCCACCGAGTTCGCCCTTATCGACCTTTCGGCCCTTGCGACCTACGATCCACCGGCCGAGGTGCTTCAATTGCCACCGACTGCCCTCGGGGGATTCGAAGTCATCAACGAGACGTTGATCGACAACGCCCGCCGGTTTGAGCTGCCCGTCCACGCCTTCACGATCAACGAGCGAGAAGAGATGGACCGGTTGCTCGCCTTGGGCGTGGATGGCCTGATCACCGACTGGCCCGATCGTGCCCGGGCCGCCATCGACGCGCTTAGCGAATGACCTGGGCCACCGAGATCGAAGGGTCTTTGCGCCAGGGCAGCCAAATCGAAAACGTCGACCCTGCTCCCATGGTGCTCTGGACCGTCAGATCGCCCCCCATGCCCCGGGTCATCTCCCGTCCGATGGCCAGTCCAAGGCCCGTGCCCCGCCGTTTGGGGGAGCCCGGGGAGTCCAGCTGAACGAACTTGTCGAACACCCGTTCGAGCTGATCTTCAGGAATGCCACGGCCGGTGTCCTGCACATCGATGCCAAGACCGATCACCCCTTGGCGCGACCGTGCTCCAGCCCGCACCAAGATTTGCCCTTGTTCCGTGAATTTGGCGGCATTGTTCACCAGGTTCACCAACACCTGGGTGAGCCGGGTCCGATCGGTCTGGATGGGCGGCAGGTTGGACTCAACCTCGATGCGCAGCTCATTTCCGTGTTCGATGACGAGCGGGGCCACCGTGGTCGCGGCATGCTCAACCAGCTCGTTCACGCTCGCATCTTCGTAGATGTACTCCCAGGCTCCTGACTCCACTTTGGCGAGATCAAGGATGTCGTTGATCATGGTGAGCAGGTACGAAGCGGCATTGAGGATGTGCTGCAGGTCCTCTCGGGCTTCGCGATGGTTCGGATCGAGGTCTTCGTGGACGAGTTCCGCGTAGCCAATCACCGCGTTCAGCGGCGTGCGAAGTTCGTGGCTCATGTTGGCGAGGAAGTAGCTTTTGGCGCGACTCGCTTGGTAGGCCCGTTCCTCGGCCGTGCGGCGGACCCGAACCTCGCGCTCGAGTTCCTCGGTTCGCTCTCGCACGCGCTCCTCAAGGTGGAGGCGAGCCTGCTGTAGTTCCTCTTCGCGTATGACCAACGCATCGACCGTACGAGCGTACAACGCCACCCAAAGGACGTTGAACAGCGAGGCGGTCGCCACCGTGACGAACGCCATCGTGCCCCCCACCAAGCCGTCGGGCGACAGGGGAACCGCGATACCGAGGCCCACGAGGGTCATCAGGTGCAACGCCACATTGAGGCGAACGGTACTGAACAGGTAGCCAGCACAGTACTGCACCAGAATCACGCCCACCACGCGGGTCAAGCTGAAGTCGTTGATCGCGGCCAGGACGATGATCCACTGGATGATGAGCTGGATCGACAAGAAGCTGAAAATCACCAGGTTTCGTCGAACGAAATCCGAAACGAACGACAAGGCCAATGGCGCGAACACGAACCCGGAGATGACCAACCGAACCCAGAGCGGGTCCCATTCGTCAGGTACGAGCAGCTGATACACCAACCAGAACGCGACCGTCAGCGTGCCTGCCGCCGGAAGTAAACTCCGGTGCAACCGTACTTCTTCGTTGGAAAGGCGATCTTGAACACGCGTCATGGTTCGGTCGGCCGCAGCGGATTGGGCGAGGGGTCAGGTGTCAGGGCGCAGGGACCCTATCGGTCTTCAGAGCCTCCGACAGGAACAACGTGCCTCTACGAACATCGATGACAATGTCCACGGCACCGCTTCCCTTCCGAGCCCGAACAAAGTCGTCGCTGGCCTGGACCTCGTCAAATGTGAATCCGGTCAACTCGGCCCTTGCCCCTTCCGAAAGCAACGCATCGAGCCGCACTTCAACCCCGGGCGGAAGGGTGATGAACGCATCGCCGGTCACGTCGATCACCCAAACGTCGCCCGGTGCAGGCTCCCCACTGAGCACCAAACCGTCTTCGGTCGCGGTGAGCCGGCGATCCCCATCCCCTGCCCGCACCTCGATGCGGGGCGCCTCGATGGTCTGGTCGCCAGACAGCCCTTCGATCTGCACGTCTCCGTGCTCGACGACGGCCTGAACCGACAGCGCATCGCCTCCCGTGATGCGAACATCGGTTCGCCGTTCGGGGTGACTCGCCGGCGCGTCAATGCGCACCGCGTCGAGCACCCGCTCGATCAACACCGGATCGGCTTCGTTGCGCTTCACCGCACGGCGCACGGTGCCCGCCGAGGCCGCGCGCTGGGCCACGACAGTAAGTTCCGCAGCCTTGCGCCCGTCGATCTGCAATGACCCCCGGGTCAGGTTCGCCTCGACCACCGCGACCGAATCGGTCGGGAAGGACTGCTCGAATTGGTCGGCCGCGGATGCCCCGCAACCTCCGCCGATTCCGGCGATGAGGGCGACGCGCCACATGACCCCTCCACCAGGGCGGCATATCCCGCGCCGCGCAGGTTGGGATAGGGAAGCCACCATGCGTGACATCGCCGTTGTTGTGGTGCTAGCTGCAATCGTGTGGCTCGGGCTCGCCTTTCCGCTCGTGATGCCATTTCCCGAAACGGTGGATTGGCCAGGCCATCAGGTCCGCCATGCGTTGGCCCTGTCGCTTCACGAGGATTCCGTTCTCGCCGGACTCTACGCCGTCGAATGGCGCCCCATCCCCAACCTGGCCGGTGACCTCGCGATGATGCTACTCGGCCCGATCTTCGGGGTGTCGATCGCGGGCCGGCTCCTGCTCGCCCTGGGCATGGCGGGATGGGTGGCCGCACCGTTGTTGCTGCAACGCGCCCTCTTTGGTCAAACCACCCTTTGGCCATTGGTCGCAAGCCTGTTCGTCTACAACGCCAT
Organism: Myxococcota bacterium; assembly: GCA_039208735.1. Taxonomy (GTDB): domain Bacteria; phylum Myxococcota_A; class UBA796; order UBA796; genus DRPG01. The sequence continues at coordinate 53,266 of JBCCQY010000031.1, forward strand.
TCTCTACATGGGCTTCGAGAACTTCTACCTCACGGCTCCGCTGGCGATGGCCGCATTCGCGGGGTGGGTCGCAACCGATGAAGAGGCATGGAACGGACGAAGGCTCGGACTCCTCGCCGTAGCAGCACAGCTGGTGTGGTTTGGGCACCTCGTGGTGTGGGGCGTGCTGGGCCTTTGGATCGGCAGCTACGAACTTGGCCGCCCCGGCGCCGACCTTCGCACACGCCTCACGCGCACCCTGGCCGCAGGGGCAATGTTCCTGCCCGGGGCCGTCCTGTTTGTCTGGCAGCAGATCGCAAGCCCGGCCACCCATGGCGGGGGCACGGTGTGGGCCGGTGCGGGATTTCAGAAACTCGGGTTGGTGCTGTCGCCCGTGTTGCAGTACCAGCCAAACCTCGACCTCACGATGCTGCTCGTGGTGCTGCCCTTGGTGGCCACCTTCACGCTGCTCGACGGATCCCCCCGCATCCACCGGCGAATGCAGTGGGTCGTGGCCATCATGGGGGTCGTCACGTTGCTGATGCCCGGGCGCCTGATGGGGGTGGGCTTCATGGACCAGCGGCTTCCCGCGATGTGGCTGGGTCTCTTGGTCGCCTCCACCGAGGTCACGTTCACCAAGCGCACGGTTGCGGTGGGGGTGGGCGCCCTCGTGGGCCTGGCATTGGTCACCCGGATCGGGACGACCTTTCAACGCTGGTCCAGGCATTCGGCGGAAACCGCCGAACTCCTCACCCTTCGCGACTACCTTGAACCTGGACAACGGGTATTGCCAGCCGGTACCGACCGCATCGCGCACTACCACACGGCGTCGTGGCTCGTGCCCGAAGCCCGCGTGTTCCTGCCGAGCCTGTTTACGGGAGCCCACCTCTTGCAGGTCGACCCTGCGGTCGCTCCCTTGGATCACCCCACGCCGGCTCCCCCAAGTCGGGAGACCTTGCTCGAAGCCCGAAACCAACGGGGCCGGTTCGCGCCAGGCGGAGATCCCGCGGATCTCGTCTACCTGACCCACTGGTGGACGGACTTCGACCATCTGCTGTGGCTCGATCCCGGCCCTCCGCCGTGGCCTCTCGAAACGGTGGCCAAAGGAAGCTGGTTCACGCTCTACCGGCTGCCCCCCGAAACGCCCTGATCTCGGAGCCTTACGCATGAATGTGCCCTTCTATCGCCACGCGGTGTCCCCCGACTGGGCGTCCACCGTCGCCGATGTGATCGCCACACCGTTTCTGACCAGCGGTGCCGTCGGTCGGCGGGTCGAAGCCACGATGGCGGAGTTTTTCGGGGTCCCCCACGTCAAGCTCACCAACAGTTGGACCAACGGGTGTGTCGCGACCCTGCTCGCCCTCGACATCGGTCCGGGCGACGAGGTCATCGTGCCCGCAATGACGTTTGTGGCGTGTGCCAACGTCGTCACCCTCGTGGGCGCCACACCGGTGTTCGCGGACGTCGATCCGAACACGCTCCTCGTCACACCCGATTCGGTCGCCGCCGCCGTCACTCCGGCCACCAAGGCGGTCATGCCCGTGCACCTTTACGGGCAGGTGCTCGATGTGCGGGCCTTGCGCCAACGCATCGGCGACCTCACGATCATCGAAGACGCCGCGCACGCGTTCGAAGCCACCTTCGACGGCGACCGTCCCGGAACCCATGGCGATTGCGCGATCTTTTCGTTCTACGCCACGAAGAATGTGACCTGCGGGGAAGGCGGAGCCGTGATCACGCGGTCCGCGGACCTTGCCGAACGCATCCAGCAGACCGTGCTCCATGGCATGAGCGCAGGCGCCGCAGACCGGTTTAAGCAAGGCCAGTATCGACATTGGGATGTGGCGCGCCTGGGGACGAAGGCCAACCTGCCCGATCTGCTTGCCGCGCTACTCGAGCCGCAACTGCCCCTCGTCGATGCCCAACGCGCGCGACGTCAGGCGGTCCACGAGCGCTATGTGGCGGGGCTGACCGGCATCGACGGCGTGCGCTGGCCTACCCTGCACGATGCGGCCGTCTCGGCGCACCATCTGTTCCCCATCGCCGTGGCGCCGGCGCGCCGCGACGATCTCCTCGCCCACCTGGGAACCCACGGTGTGGGCGCCACGGTGAACTACAACCCGGTGCCCCTCACCACGCTCTACCGAGAGCGGTTCGGATTGACCGGAGCAGACTTTCCCGTGGCAACCGAATGGGGACACGGCACGGTGTCGCTCCCGCTTTACCCGGACCTGCCTCACGACGAACAGCAATACGTGATCGATTCGGTACGGAGGTTCTTCGATGCCTAAGGTGCTCGTCACCGGCGCAGGCGGCTACATCGGAAGCGTGCTTTGTCAGGTCCTTTTAGACGAGGGCCATGCCGTGGTCGCCCTCGACCGGTTCTTCTTTGGCGACACGTTGGCCGAACACGACGGGCTGACCCGCCTGACGCGCGACATCCGCGACGTCGGGCCCGGAGACTTCGAAGGCGTCGATGCGGTGTTCGATCTCGCCGCCTTGTCGAACGATCCCACCGGTGACCTTGACCCCGCGCTGACGCGTGCCATCAATCATGAGGGCCGGGTTCGCGTGGCCACCGCGGCGAAGGAAGCGGGCGTTGGCCGGTACATCCTGTCGAGCAGTTGCTCGATCTACGGCACGGGTGCACGCCGCAACCTGCGGGAGGACGCACCGATCCAGCCTCTGACGGTGTATGCGAAGTCGAACCATGCCGCCGAACAAGACACCCGGGCCCTGGCCGACGACGACTTCGTGGTCACCGCACTCCGGAATGGAACGGTATTCGGCGTATCGCCTCGCATGCGCTTCGATCTCGTCATCAACATCATGACGCTGCATGCCTTCGAACGTGGACGCATCCTGGTCACCGGCGGAGGTCGGCAATGGCGCCCCTTGGTGCACGTCGCGGACGTCGCTCAGGCCTTCCTCGCCACTCTCGCAGCGCCACCCGAGCAAGTCCAACGCGAGGTCTTCAACGTCGGCTGCGGAAACTTCCGCGTACGCACGGTCGCGTCCATTGTCCGAGAGGTGTTGCCCATTCCCGTGACCGTCGAAGTGGCCCCCGACGATGCCGACAAGCGCGACTACAGCGTGTCGTTCGACAAGCTCGAAACGCACGTTGGCTTCCGCGCCGAACGGTCCGTCGAAGAGGGCATTCGCGAGGTCTACGACGCGTTGAAATTCGGCGACGTCGAAGCGAGCCCGCGGACGTCGACGGTGGGCTGGTACCGCCGACTCCTCGAAGCCAAGGCCCTGGTCGACGCCCTGGTCATCGATGGACGCTTGCTGTGAGGGCGTTGCCCGACATCGGGGTGGTCGTGCCCCTGTTCAACGAGGAGGCCTTGGTCGACGAACTGGTCCGCCGTCTTTCGGCCGCCCTGTCCGGCATCACCGCTCACTGGGTGGTCTGGCTCGTCGATGACGGTTCCCGCGATGCGACGTGGAAGGGCATCGAAGCTGCGTCAATGGCAGAACCGCGCGTGCGGGGACTGCGCTTTTCGCGGAACTTCGGCCAGCACGTCGCCATCAGCGCAGGGCTCGATCACGCTGATGCGCACTACGTCGTGGTCATGGATGGTGACCTGCAGGACCTTCCCGAGACGATTCCCGAGTTGTATGCCAAGGCAACGGAGGGATGGGACGTGGTGCTTGTCGAGCGCAAGGACCGCCCCATTGGCTGGCTCTACGGGCTCGCGCAGCGCACGTTCTACGGCGTCCTCAAGTTCCTTGCACGCACCGAATACAACCCGGCGTTCGGGAACTTCAGCATTCTCGCCCGCAAGGTCGTCGTGGCCTACCGGTCGTTGTCCGAAGGCAGCCGATTCTTCGGGGGATTGGTGTTCTGGTTGGGCTTTCAACGCACCACCATCACCGCTCCCCACGGGGAACGGTTCGCGGGCCCCCCGAGCTACAACCTGCGACGCCGGCTCCGCCTCGCGAGCGACATCATCATCGCGTACAGCGTACGACCCCTGCACTTCGCCGTGCTGCTCGGCGTCATTTCGACGGTGTTTTCCTTCGGGTACGGCTGCACCATCATCTACAAGGCCCTGTTCGACACCGGCATGGTCGAAGGCTGGGCCTCCCTCATCGTCTCGATCTACTTCGTAGGCGGCGTGATCATGACGCTGCTCGGTCTCAACAGCATCTACCTGGGGCGGGTCTACCAAGAGCTGAAACGCCGCCCCCTGTACGTGGTGAGCGAACTTGCCTCGCCCAAGACGACCGACGATGCCTGACCCGCGTGAAGCGAAGCGGGTCATCCGTCAACCCTTCGACGAAGCGATCTTCGGGGTGCCGTACTTTCGGATTCCTAACCCCGATGCAGAGGGGCTCACGAGCGCCTTTGAAACTGCGCTGGCCCCCCACTCCACCGCCAAGGCCGACGCCCGGCCCGCGGTCGAGGCTCGAGCCACCCTGTCCCGACTTGAGGGCCTCGGTTTTCATCGGGTGTGCACCCAGGTGACGTTTCATGCCGCCGCTGCGATGACGCCGCCAGACCCGGCAATCGTCGAAGCGGACCGCTGGACACTGTCACCGGACGACCTCGATGCGCGTGCCCTAGGCTTTGTCTTTTCTCGATTCGCTCAAGATGTGAAGACCGCCCCCCAGCTCGCTCAGCGCTGGATCCGCACCTGGCTCGCCAACTCGGTGTCGGGGCGACGACGGGTGCTCGCCTTGGGGCCGGATGTGGTCACGTGGGCTCCGCCCGATAAGCAGGGCGTCCTCACCATCGATCTGGTGTCCGTGCTGCGCGCGGGCCAAGGCCATGGGTCGCGACTCATCCTGCACCTGCGGGGCCTTGCCGGCCGGCTGGGCGCCTCTCGGGTCCAGGTGACCACCGAAGCCGAGAACGTTGCTGCCCAACGCCTCTATACACGCTGTGGCTTCGAACTGGACCATGCGCGAGCCTGCCTCCACTACACGCACAAACGCGCACACCATCCAACGAGCCCCTCGTCCACCACGGACTAGTCGACACCTGGAGGTCGACGATGCCCGTGCTGCTCCCCTTCGCACTCGTGCTCGGAGCTTGCGAACCTGCCCCATCGAACCCAGGCCTTTCGCTAGCGCCGCTGCTGCCCCAGTTCGACGCCGAAATCGACGCCATCCTCCTCGAGGAATGGGCCCAACAGAACCTCCCTGGCCTGTCGGTGGCGGTGCTGGTCGGCGAGGACCTCATCCATGTCGGGACCTACGGTTACTCCGACCTCGACGCGGGCCAACCTGTCGAAGACGATGACCTGTTCGCCATGAACTCCATGTCGAAGATGCTCACCGCGGTGGTCGCCAAGAAGCTTGCCTTGCAGGCGCCGAACGACTTTTCGCTCAACGACGAGGTCCGCCTGCACGTGCCTTCGTTTGCCGAATCGGGCCCGAACGACCCGAATTACGCTTGGCGCGAGCAGATGACAGTTGCCCAGCTGTTGTCGAACACCGGCGGGCTCGTCCACTACTCGAAGCTCGGTGACAAGAGCGCCCAAGACACGTTCAACGACCCGGATGCGGATTGGTTCGATGGTGTGGCGTCGATGGCGGTGTACGCCCCGCTCGACATGGTGCATGAACCCGGCGACATCTACCACTACTCGTCGTACGGCTTCAACCTTGTAGGCACCGTGGTCGATGCCGCGGGTCAGGCGATCGACGGCCGCGGCTACCAAGCTCGCGTCCTGGAAGACATCGCGGACGCGTACGGCATGGAACACCTGCAGCCGGATACCGGCGATACGCCTGGTAAGGCCCGTCGCCACAACCTCGACACCTGCACAGGTCGCTTCAACCCCCAAGGCTGGACCCACAGTCGAGTCTACATGCTTCCCGGCAGCGGTTGGCTCTCGACCCCGAGTTCGCTCGCCGCATTTGCGCGAGGTCTGCTCGCCGAGCCCGCGAGCGTGACTGGCGATCTGTGGGCCGCCCAAAACAGCCTCGATCGCTTCCGTTCGTCGGTCGAGGACGGTGAATGCGTACTCGATCCCGTGTTGAACAACGGCAATCCCGTGGTCACGGACTATGGCTACGGCTTTTCCCGCGGGGGATTCGCATCGAACAACGCCCCCAACACGGTGGGGCATGGCGGGTCTCATCCACGCGGAGGCGGCGCGAAGTCGTTGACCACGATCGCGGTCGACCATGACTACGCGATCGTGTTGATGACGAACGGAAGCGCCTGGAGCAGCGGTCGCATTCGCAACCGAATCCAGCGCGTGCTCGAGACCCGTCGCATGGATCAGGGGCTGTCGAATCAGATCGTGAATCCGCCGGCGAAGGTCTACAACCTCTCGGGTCAGGCGTGCCCCGCGTCCAATTGCCCTCGGACCCAGTTCGCCGGCACTTGGCGACCGGATCGCCCGCTCACTGTGGCCCGCTACTCCCAAAGCACCATCGAGTTGATCAATCAGCTCAATGAGCTGCTTCGAGCCGGCTTCGTGGTGGAGGACCTCGATGTACGTCCGCCCGATGCCACCCCCACCCCGACCTCGCGGGCCGGGGTCGATCTGCTACCTACGTTCAATGCGCTCTTTGTGCAGGTCGAAGGGTCGCCAATCGGCCGTCGTCGGTATGCGGTCAACCAACCACTCTCGACCTTCGACAGCACCACAAGCGACCACGAGACCGATGGCTACGAACTGCTCGACCTCGAGATTTACGACGTGGGCGGGGGCGACTTACGGTGGGCCGCCGTCTATGCCGACGACCTCCCCGCCCGGCGCGGGGGGCTCGACCTCTCCGACCGCGAGCTGCTCGCGGAGGCCTCAGACCAAGCTCGCGACGGGTACTACCCGGTCGACCTCTCGTCGACGGGTGAGATCGATGGAAGCGCTCGCTACGCGGTCGTCTTCGAGGAACGTGAGGATCGGACGGTCATCGACCTGCGCTACACCATGCCTTCGTTCCCCACGAATCCTGCCACCCAGTTTGGAACGTTGGTGCCCAACATCCTCGATGTCGATTTTCGAGATAATGGGCGGATTATCGAAGCAGTCGTAGCACAAGCTCCGACCGTCAATCGTCCGCCGGTCGTCAACGGCATGGACTGGTGTGGATTGGTGACGGAAATTCAGGACCGATGGCCGCTCGCCAACGAAACGACCTTCCTGGTTGACCTTGACGAATACTGAGTCTCCGAAGCTATGCGGCCCGCGCGTCGTCGAGAGCATCGTCGGAGTGGCCGTAGCCGAGCCACCATCCCCGCAACGCCCACATCGTCAGGGGCAGGAGGGTGACCAAACCAAGCCCAATCGCCAAACTCCGCGCGGCCAGGCCTGCGGGCTCGGCCCACGGAATCCAAGGCCCCAACACGGCCCCGAGTGCGTCGCCAAACTGGTCCCCGACTTGCCCGAACACCCCGTTTGAAAGCGCTAACGTAAAGGTGAAGGCCGCGTGTTCGGTGGAGAACACCCGCCCTCGCACCACCGAGGGCGTGAGCTGCTGAAGTCGGATCGTCGAAAAGACCCAAATCGTCGCACCTCCAAGATGGGCAAAGATGAGGAGGGCCGCAGCGATCGGTAGCGACGGTGCGAACCCCAACAGCGTGTAGCCCACCATGCACATCCCAAGCGACACGAGCACCGCACGCTCCATCGACCGAGGTTCGCTTTGGGTCAGCCATCGCGAAACGAACGGACCCACGCCGGTCCCGATGCCCCGGGCCACATACAGTGCGGCGACCGAAAGGAACGGCCAACCGGCCATCTGAAACGCGGTCTCCCCGAGCAGGGTGAGCACCAGCGTGCGCGCACCGGTGAGCGACCAGGTTGGTTTGATCAACGCCAAGCTCCAGACCCGCGGCCGCTGGAGCATCCACACCGCGCCATTCCACAGGTCCCGCAAGCCCAACATCTCGAACAGGGTTTTGGCGGGCGCGCGAGGGGCTCGCTCGACGGCGGGCTCACGAATGCGCATCAGGAATACGGCTGACACGAGGTAGCTCACCGCGTCGAGCAGCAGGGCAAGCTCCCAACCCAGGAGATCGGTGAACAGCCCGCCGGTCGCTGCACCCACGGCGAGCATCAGCGACCAGGTCGCAGCAGAAACCGCATTCGCAGCGGTGAGTTCCTCGGACCGCACCAGATCGGGAAACAACGCGTTGCGCGCAGGTTCGAACACTGCCGAAAGCAGAGTTTGTATCACCACAAGAGTGTACAGCAGCGTCACGTTCGGCACGAATACCAAGCCGAGCATGGCATACACCACCCACGCTCGGCCGAGGTCCGCTGCCACCATGAGATTGCGTCGCGGCAGGCGGTCAGCGAGCACGCCGCCCAACGGCGCGAGGACCCCCGGCAGCGACTTCAGGATGAGAACCACGGCGAACCCCGTCGCCGAAACATCTCCAAACGCCCGTAGCATCGCAAGAATGGCGAGCAGGTTGAACCAATCACCGAACAGGCTGACGATGCGTCCGGCAAAGAGATTTCGAAAATCCCGATTGTCGCGAAAAAGCTCTACGTACCCGACCGTGCGGACCAAGCGGCCTCCCTGGCTTCGTCAGGTATCGACAGGAGCTTGGCAACGGCATCGCTTGATGACCCACGGAGAGCGGTTATTCCCCGGCCAGCAATCACGGAGGATCGCGTGGAGGACCTGGAATCGAGCCTTGCGAAGGTGGAGGCGCTGCCTCGGGAGCAGGTCCCGTCGGCGCTTGCCGCGATGGCAGGTGACATTCCGGCGACGTTGCTCACGGGCGGCAATACGCCTGGTCGCCTCGTGTCGATCCTCGTGGATGTGATCCACAAAGGACTGGGGACCGGTCGGGAGCGCCTCGCGATTGGCGAGCTGCTCGGTCGCATCGGTGATCCACGGCTTCGCACGCCCGATGATTCCGACTACTGGGTCCGTGTGCCTTATGAAGGCAGCACCGTCGTCATCGGCAAATACCCTGTCACCAACCATGAATTTGCCGCATGGGCAGATGCGGGCGGCTACGACAACCGGGCCACTTGGTCGGACGATGGGTGGGCCTGGCGCGAGAAGTGCTCCGACCCCTGGCCCATCAACGCCAAGCAGCCCGATGCCGACGCCTTTGTGGTTGCCAATCAGCCGGTGGTTGGCGTGACGTTTTGGGAGGCCGAGGCCTTCGCTGCGGCCCACGGTGCGCGACTGCCCCGCGAAGACGAACGCATCTGGGTGGTGAGGGGGTCTGAAAAGCGTCCCTACCCCTGGGGCAGCCCCTTCCGAGAAGGCGACGCCAACACCCAAGAAGAAGTTCTCGGCCGCCCCTCGGCGGTGGGGCTTTACGTCAAGGATCGCACCCCCGAAGGGGTCTACGACCTCGCGGGCAACGTGGCCGAGTGGACCTGCGATCCCGACCCGGAAGGCACCCGCCGGCTCGTCCACCCCGGGAGCTGGGATCAGCCTTCGATGGCGGCATGGGCCAAGGCCAAGGAATACCGTGGCACCGACGACCGTGGCGCGGCGCTGGGCTTCCGCATCAGCCGCGACGCATAACAGTTAGGTACGCGCGATGGCGCGGCTCGACTCCACTCGGCGAGCAACCTGGGCGTCTCGGCCAACCGTTTGGCCGGGTACGGTCTCTGATGACACGTTCGCCCGCCTGCAAGCGTTGGCGCACTGCCTTTCTGACTCGGCCCACGAGGCGATGTGGTCGACGGGTGACCTCCACCGCACCGAAGCGGTGTTCGGACTTTTGCATCGCCTGTCTCAGCCCGAAGTCAACGCGCTGGCCGGGCCGGCGCTCACGCTGACCGACGCCGGCGTGCCCTTTTCGTGCGTGTTGCTGACCCCCGAGGCTCCTTGCGCCACCGAGGGCTCCGTCTTCGCATCGTTCGACCGGGCTTTTGGCGACTACGGCTGGGCGTTGCGCCTGCGCCGACCCTTGCCCGACGAGGTTGATGTCGCTCCGATCCTCCAGTCGTTGCGGCTGTGGTTCACGGCCCGGTCCATGGTCGCGGACACCCCGCTTACCGTGACCTACGACGATGACGCGCTGTCGCTCGAGTTTACGCTCCTCGAGGGGCTCAGCGGGGGTCGCCTCGTGACGTTGGGCCCTCGTACACGGCCCCCCGTCCGCAGCCTCGAAGCGGCGTTGAAGCAGACGGACGGAGCTCCGGTGGTGGTGGTCCGTGCCGCCCAGGCGTTTGGTCGCCAAGGGCTGCTGAGCGCGCTCTACGGCCCCGCGCAATCCACCGAGACCTGCTCGGGAGCAAGCCCGACCTTCCGTTCGACCGTGGGTCGGGCAGGGTGGTTTGCTGACCATCCGGAAGTCGGAGAAGTGTGGTGGCTGGATCCCGCCTTGCCACCCGACCCCTTCGGACGGATGCGACGATTCATCAATCCCTGGGGTCCTACGAATTCGGTGGTCCCACAGTGTGACGGAACCGTGCACGCCCAGGCCACCAACGAAAAGCGCGCGACCCTGGAATGGGTCGGTGGAGGTCGCTGATGGTGCCGGTCGCCCACCCCTTTGGAACGGGGTGGATCGAGGTGATCACGGGTTGCATGTTCTCGGGCAAGACCGAGGAACTCATCCGTCGGCTCAACCGGGCGCGCTACGCGACCCCCCACGTAGTGGTGTTCAAACCGCGAGTCGACGACCGGTTTGCCGCCGAGCACGTGGTTTCACATTCAGATCTTCGGTTTCCCTCGATCGCTGTGGACACTCCAAGCCAAATCGCCCGCCAGGTGGAGCACGCCACGGTGGTGGGTATCGACGAAGCGCAGTTCTTCGATGACTCCCTCGTGGAGGTTGCCGAACACCTTGCGGCAGAGGGGCGCCGAGTGATTGTGGCGGGGCTCGACCAGGACTACCAAGGCCGTCCGTTTGGAGCGATGCCCGCCCTGATGACGGTGGCGGAGTACGTCACGAAGATGCTCGCGGTGTGCTTGGTCTGTGGCGCACCAGCGAACCGCAGCCAGCGATTGGTGGACCATACCAATCAAGTCTTGATCGGGGCATCCGAGTCCTACGAAGCCCGTTGTCGACGACACTGGAACCCCTACGAACGCGAAGCGCCCCAACCGTCGCTGCCCCTGGCATCGGATTCCGACCGCTGACCACCCCCAACGCTGGGGGTATGTTGTGCGTCCGGCGGCGATGTGGCCGCAAACGCCGGTGGAGGGAGCATGCGATTGTTCTGGCTCATGGTGGTGGCAGGGTGCGCGCGCGTGAGTGAGGCCGAGTTCGTTCCCGTCTACGTCGACGTGTATTGCGAGCGCTTCTTCGAGTGCGCCGACGACGCGCTACTCACCTTCGAAGGGCTTGACGACGAGGACGACTGCCGCGCGGCCGTCGGCCCCGAGACCGCAGACCTGTCCGATACCTGCGACCTGGAAGACCGACTCGCGCAGGATTGCATCGACGCGCTGTCTGTGGTCACCTGCCCCACCGCGGGCACCCTGTTTGCCGACGTCGTGCCAAACGTCTGTCAGGACGTCTGGGTCGAGTGCGAGGAATGAACCCAATGACGATGATGTTGCTCACCACCTTGTTCGCCACGACGGCCGACGCCGCGACGCCCCGCGCGTCGAGCTACGCCACCGACTCGGAGGGTCAAGCCCACCCCGCGTCGCACGCCTTCGACGGTCTGTTGTCGACGGCCTGGGCCGAAGGCGCCAAGGGCGACGGGGCTGGCGAATGGATCGAGATCCGCTTTGATGAGCGCATCGATGTGGCTTCCGTGTCGATCTGGCCTGGGTGGTTGGGTGGCCTCGACCGCGAGATTCGCGAATTCGGGCGGCCCCGTGCCATCACGGTGAGCTTCGACACCACAAGCGGAACGATCGAAGAAAAGGACGTCATCCTGGACCCCGCCGAGGCAGGTCCGCTGCGGCACGACATTCCGGTGAGCGCCCCAGGGGCCCGTTCGATGCGCATCACCATCGACGATCCCTATGGCGGCGGCATCCGCTCCGATACCTACGTCGCCGAAATCGCCGTGAACCTGACCCAGGGCAAGGTGCCTTCATCGGTAAAGTCGGCCCGCAAGTGGTTGACGTCTGCGACCACCGCCAAGGCGAAGCATCGCGACCGCGCGATTGCCCTCTTCGACAAGATCTCAGCCGAGCAATTCGGCGACACCGATAGCCTCAAGATGCTCCTCGATTGGGCCGCCGACGGTGCTCCCTACGTTCGCAGCCGCGTGCGCACCCGGGTGCCCGCGGGCTTCCGCGTGCTGGCCCTCCCGCCCGATGAAGCCGCCATTGAGGCGCTCCTCAAGCTTCGCGACGCAAACGCGGTGCCCGCCATCGAGCGGGCTGCCCTACGGGTCACGGGGTCGGCCTCCGAAGTCCTCGAACGTCGCGCCAAGCTCTTCGAAGCCTACGGTGACCTCATCGGGGGCGGGGCCCGGCTGGTCGAGCCATGGGGACAATCCGGGTTTGCCGAGGGCGCGTTGCGCTCCTTTGGCGAGCCCCTCAACATGGCCCTCGACCCCCGAATCGGCGTGGTTATCGCGGATGTGGGCAACCACCGCGTGCAGCGCTTCCAATTCACGGACGGCCGCGTAGATGCCTCGTTCGGTGCCGAAAAGCCAGGACTCTCCGAAAGTTGGTTCAGCCGCCGCCGTGACCCCTACGCCGCGGGTGCCGCACCAGGTGGCGATCCCGGACAGTTCGTCCATCCCATGGATGTGGCCACCCGTCCGACCAAGTCGGGCGCGGAGATTTTGGTTCTGGACCAGGGCCGTTTGGCGGAAGGTGAGGGCAACTGGGGGCGAATCACTCATCTCGATTCCGAAGGCAACGTCCTTCACACCGAACCCCTAGGGTTTACCCGCACCATTGAAGGCGGCGTGAGCGGAGCCGGGCACCTCGTGGCCACGAACGGCTGGGTGGCGGCCCTCTGGGCTGACCAAGGCGTCGTCTACAAGACCGGCAAAGACGAATGGACGGAAACCGCGCGCTTTGAGATGAAGGACGGCACCCCACAAGGAGCCATCCAGTGGGGCGGCCGCCTCGGGCTCATCTATGGCACATCCGTCATCCTCTACGGACGCGACGGGTTTCGGTTCGGCAAAGTGGAAGGCCTCGACTTTCTGCGTGGCGCTCAGGACTGGGGCGTGACCCTCGACAACAAGGGCAAGCTGTGGGCGGTGCTCGACAAAGGAGACGTCCTTCAGTTCACGAAGTCCGGCAAGGTCAAGCAGCGGGCCGTCATCGATGAATACGGTCTTGTCATGCCCAGGCTCGTCGTCTCGGACGAACTGGCCTTCATCAGCAGCGAAGACCGAATCATCCAAGCCGACATTCGCGAGATCATCGCCCAGGGTGAAGCCCCCGAAGAAGGTGAGCTATTACAGGTGGAGCCTCGATGATCGGACTCACCTGGTGGCTGTTGGGGTGTGGGTCTGAAGCGCCACCTCCCGTCGAGCCCGAGCCCGCCCCCGAACCGGTCGTGGCCAGGGCCGAACCACCGGCCGTCCCCAAAGTGCCTTATGTCCAGTGGTCATTGCCAAGCCGCAAGGGAAAAACGCCAAACCCCCTAGGAAGGACCGACAAAAATCTCAAGAAGCAGCTTGGCATCGTCCGCGCTCGCTTGGTGAAGCTCGTCAGGGAACGAGGCCGCAACCCCCTCAGCCCCTGGGCGGTGGCGCACGCCATGCTCGCGCTGGGCCCCGAGCTTACGCTGCAAGGCGTAAACCGTCCCGCCATCGACTATCTAGCTGAAGAATACGGTCGCCGTACGAGGGTGGGCCGCGACGAGTTGTGGCGGTTCCCGCCGAAGGTCGGCAATCAGCTTGTGGACGTCCACACCGACCTACTGCTCAAAGCCTTCACAGAAGGAGGGCTATCACCGGACCGTGCCGTCGTCGTCGCAGGCGAACCCACCACGTTGGGCGAGCTGTACCGCAACAGCCTCCATCGGGCCTGGGTCGACGGTCGACGCACGGGCTTTCAGGAGCGTGGCTTCAACGATGCCCCTTGGGCGTTGCAAGCGCTCAGCGCATGGGCTCCCAAGGATCTGTCGTGGACGGCCCAAGGGGGCCACGAGATGACGCTGCAGGACTTCACCCGAGCCCTCCGCAACGTCATCGCCTCCGAAACCGCCGAGATGAAAGCGGCCCGCAACGCGGGGGCGTCGATGAAAAAGGACACTCGCAAAGGGTTTTTCAAGTACACGTGCGGCGGCCAGCACATGCTGCAGGGACTGACCTACGCGGTCGCCCGCGGATTTGGCGATGAGGCTGACAAAACCGAGGTCTGCGACCAGATCGAGCTGTTGACCTGGCGCATCGATGTGGAGCTGAATGCCATCGACCCGCTGATCCGGCAAGGCACTCCGCAGATCCAGCTGCTGCTGCTGGTGCAGCGGTTGAAGTTCCTGGGCCACACGTTGGAGACGGTCCACAAAGCCGCCGCGATGGGCGTCTGTTCGTTGACTTCGGAGCAAGTCGCGGCTTCGGAACGGGTCGCTCGTGAACTCGTGCTCACCGTCGATGGTCTGAATCGGCTGGGCGCCTTCGACAACCTGGATCGGATCGCCGTCGACAGAGGCTTCGAACGGCTTCGTAAAGGCGGCGGAAGCCAAATCCTCCTCGACATGATCGGGGACTCCGCCCACGCCATCCGGGGCATCGACATGGCGACGGGCAAGGGGTCGATCCTCTATTGAGCCTCGTCGGGGGACAGGGGCTCCTCGGGGCGCGCATCGGGACTGCCCGGGCGCGCCACGGGGTGCAGCAACGCCCATAGAGCTGCCAAACCGCTACCCGAAACCATGAGAGCACCGGCCACAAAGCCGAACCCACCCACCGCAAGGGCCTCGAGCGACAAGCTGGTGACGATGAAGGCGAACGCGAGGCCCATGCCGAGCAGCCCTCCGACCAGGCCCAGGGCGGCTAGCACGACAGACGCCGTGCGTAGCGAAGGCGCAGCAATGCCCAACACCGGTTCGTCGAATGGGCCCGCCCGCACTGCAATCAGGCTCGTCGCGACCAACCCGAAGTCGACGAGCAACGCACCCGCGATGAACCCTGCCCCACCCGCCACGATGGTGCGCAGGGAGCCACTCATCACCAGGGCGGACAGGACCATTCCAGCGACGCCCGATACCGCGGCCAACCCGGAGGCTCCCAGACCCAGCGCCATCCATTGGGCGTGTTCACGGGCCAAGGCCCGCGGAACTTCGGTCATGGCACGGGGTAGGACGAAGCGTTGATCGACTGCCACACCCGCTTCGAAAGGACCGGATCGCCGATCACCTCGGTGAGTTCCTTTTGTGTATTTTCCTGGATCTTGCGCACCGACAATCGGAACGCGACGGGGTCCAGATCACCATTGGCGACATCCTGCCGAGCGTCGATCACCGTGTTGACGAAATCCCATGCGATTTTCTGGATCTCCTCGACCTTGTGGGGTGCAGCAATCCGAGCCGCTTCGCGCGCCGCCAACTGCGACCGTTTCCGCCACGACTCGTCGGCGACCGACGTCGAGATCGACCACGCCTGCGGTTCCACTTCCGGGCGCTCGGGCGCCGGGGTCTTGGCGGTCTCCGCGTAGCCACGGGCGTGGTCATACCGACGCGCCAAATCCGGGTTGTCGGAGGCCCGAGGCGGCCGCGCGACGGCGGCAGGGGCCGGAGTTGTCGGCTGCGCCGCGTCTTGCGGGCCTTCTTCGGTGCTCGACCCAAATCGCAGCGCGCCAAAACCCACGATCACGACGATCACCAGGGCTCCCATCCACAATGCCCGACTCATGCGCAGCTCCCATCTTCGCAGCCAACCTTACCGGGCCAGCCGACGGAAGGCGAGCAGCGTTACGAGGGCCGTCCGGAGGACCGATGGCCGAACAATCCGAACTCATCCTAGGAGTGGCGGGCAATTTCGCGGGCCACCTCGAACAGGCGGGTGAGGCGGCGGACTTCGTGGATGTACAGGTCGCCGAGAACCTTCCGAAGGGGTTGTTTCCCATTTTCGTACCGGGCCTCGACCATCGGCTCGGAGGCTGGCCTTGCTCCTCCGACCGGCTCATCCTTCCCCCCACAACGACGAACGTGCAGCCCGAGCCCGAGATTGCCCTACGATGCCGCCTTGAGTACGACACCGTTGACGGCGCGCCGGATCGAGTCGCCAGTCTCGTGCCCTACGCATTCACCGCTGCGGACGACACCTCACTTCGACAGCCCGCACAGAAAATCCACGAAAAGAAGAACTGGGGTCCGCATAGCAAGGGACTTTCCACCTCTTGGATCGCCATCGACCGCTTTGATGGTGAAGGCGTGCTCGCCCAGTTTCGGCTCGCGAGTTTCCTCATCCGGGGCGGGACCATCCACGCCTATGGCGAAGACAGCCGCGTCGATGACTACACCACGAAGTACCAGACGCTCGTCCATTGGATGATCGACCGACTGCGCCATCAGCCCGACGAAGGCCCGCTCGATGACATCCCGTCACTCGTGCGGCAGGCGCGCCATCCCCAGCAGGCCATCTTCTTCATTGGCGCCACCCGCTACACCACGTTCGGTGAACAGACCTTTGTCCAGCCCGACGACGAAGTGATCATCGTGGCCTACGACGCACGACGTCACGATGCGGACGCCGTGCGCGACGCGGTGGCTCATCACCGTCCGCTCACGGCCGCATCTGTGCTCCGGCGGCGGGTCCTTCCCGCCGCTGCACGCGCTTGACGCTAAGGCAACGCCGTCGACGTGACCGACTGCTCGATGGCCATCGTCATCGTCATCGTTTGGCCCTCGGCGGAGAGCGACATGACAAAGTCGCTTTCGATGTTGTAGGTCCCCGTCCACCCGAGCGTCTTGAGATCGACCGTCTGCTGGCCTGACCCTGTGCTGTTCACCTCCGAGACCTGGACGTCGGCACCGGGAGGCAGCATGCCCGACATGTCGGGTGTGCCCTTGGGCTTCATCGTGAAGGACACATCGGCGCTCACCTTGTCATCGGCCATCGCAGTGATGATGCCCGTCTGCTCCGCGGTCAGCGCCATGAATCCAAAGTCCATGTCGATGATGCCCAGCAACTCGGCCCCCTTCCCAAGGGGCTGCAGCGGGTATTGCGAAAGCCACAACGTGGTCTGATCCGCAAGGTTCTGGATGGCAGCTTGCATTTGGGGATCGTCAAGGCCCACATCGACCTGGGCCACGGTGCCCTTGCGGTCGACGAGGATGCGGTACCCTAGGCCCTTCATGGGCTGCAGCGCGCTTTCGACGGCGGCTTGAACCTGAGGATTCGACGTCTCCGCCCGAAGGTCTTCAACGACGACCGAAACGGGAATCGTACCGTCCTTTAGGGCCTTTCCGACCTCGTGACGCATCACGAACGTCGTGGTGGAGTCCATGCCTCCCGGCAGGGTTTGGGTTTGGCCATTGGGCAACGTCATCGACATCGTCAGGTTCTGACGCTGCTTCGTCTCGAACCTGGCGACGGTGCCCGGCTTCGGCTTGAGCTTAAGCTTCTGCCGAGGCTTGGCCCCCGGGTCCTTGACCGTCACCTGCTGTTGCACTTCGAGGTCGCGAAGCGCCTCGACGGTTTCTGCTGCCACGTCGGGGGCAGCGACGGCAACCGCGCCCATCCAACCTGCGAGCCACATCATGTCAATCTCCCAGAGCTTCGCCTGACCATACGCGACCGCCCCTCCGATCATTGCCCGGGAGCTTTCATGGCCGACCGCACCGGCGTCCTCTTCGTTTGCCTCGGCAACATCTGCCGAAGCCCACTCGCGCACGCACTCTTCGTTCAAAAGCTTTCGGAGCGTGGGCTCCTCGACACCTTCGAGGTCGACTCCGCAGGGACCGCTGCGTACCATGCTGGCGAACCGCCAGATCCTCGAACCGTCGAGGTGCTACGCAAGCACGGCGTCCGGGCCCTTGGCACCGCCCGGCAGGTGGTGGCCGCCGATTTCGACCGCTTCGATCACATCCTCGCGATGGACCAGTCCAACCTGCGAGCACTCCAGGACCTGGCGCCAAAGGGCGCTGCAGCCCGCGTCCATCGCATGCTGGAACCCACCCGCGGAGGGGACGTCCCCGACCCGTACTATGGCGGTGACCAGGGCTTCGAACACGTTTATACGCTCATCGATGGAGCCCTTGAGGAGTGGCTGGCCCGATGGACGCCCTGACCCGAGCCCGCACCCTGGCCGGGGTCGACGCGACCCCCCGACCGCTTTCGGGGGGTGACATCTCGCGCGTGTTTCAGGTGGGCGACCGCGTGGTGAAGCTCCTCGACCAGCCTCCTGCCGGCTTCTTCGAAGCCGAAGCACGGGGGCTCCTCCGGTTAAGGATGGCCGGAGCGCCCGTCCCCGAGGTGCTGGACGTCTTCGAGGACGCGCTCGTGCTGAGCTACCACGCGCCAGGTGAGCCCGATTGGCGGTGGTTCGGCCAAACGATGGCCGCCCTGCACCGGACTCAGGCTTCGGCGTACGGCAGCGAAACCGCCCTGTTTCTTGGTCGCTTCGGCCTCCCCGCGGGCACGCGGCACGACGCCACGAAAGCGCTCGTCGACCTCAGGCTGCGGCCCTTGTTGGATGCAACACGTGCGCAGCTAGGTCCGCGACGCTCCGAGCGGGTCGAGCGCTTCCTCGACGGTCTCGACTTGCCGAACGAAGGCCCCTCCGAGGTGCACGGCGATCTATGGTCGGGCAACGTGCTGCACACCACGAAGGGACCGATGCTCATCGATCCGTCAGCGCAAGGCGCCGAGCGCGCCTACGACCTGGCCATGATGAGGTGGCTCGGAGGCTTCCCCAGTTCGTTTTGGGAAGCCTATGACGCGCATTACCCAAGGCCTCCGGCCGTCCACGCCTCGCTGCCTGCCTACACCCTCGTGTTCGTCTTGGTCCACGTGGCGATGTTCGGCGGCTACCTCGACGCAGTCGACCAAATCGTCTGACTAAAAGCCGAACTTGCCGTTGTCGTTCTTCCACTCTTCTTTGGGCGCGATGGTCTCGATGACGTCCCAATGCTCCACGATCTTGCCGTCCTCGATGCGGAACAGGTCGTAAAAGGACGTGGGCTTGCCCCCGAACACCGACTCGCTGACCGTGAGCACGAAGTTGCCCTCGCCGAGGATGGTGTGGACGGTGTCGTACTTCAATACCAGCCCCTGCTCCGCCATGGCCTTGACCGCGGCCGAGAGCCCGTCGAGTCCGTCCCCGATGCCCGGGTTGTGCTGCAGGTACGTCTCGCCGATGTAGTCGCCGACGTTCGACATGTCGCCGTTGACGAGGATGTCATCGACAAAGTTGCGCACCAACTCCTTGTTGGCTTCGGTCTTGTCGAGGTCCTGCACCTCAGTCGCGCCGTCGATCATCGTGCGACCACTGGGATTGGGCGATTCCGCCTTCTCCTGAAGGTTGTCCCAGTGCTCGACGATCTTGCCGTCTTCGAACCGGAAGATGTCGAAGCCGATCTTCGGTCCAAAGAAGTCGTAGTCAGTGTGGGCGAACACATAGTCGCCATCGACGAACACGCGGGCGACCTTGGCCTTGGCCGAGCCTTCGGGCAACGCCTTCATGGTTTCGCCGAAGCCCGCCAGGCCGTCGGGCACGGCGAGGTTGTGTTGGGTGTACGAGGTAGGGTTGATGTACGCGATCGGGGCTGGGTCCCCGGTTTCGATCGAAGCGAGGAGCTGCCGCACCTGCTCCCGAGGCGACGGGGCGGGCGCCGGGGTCGGGGCCGCAACCGGGGCTTCGGTGGTCGCAGCCACCGGCTCCTTGGTGCTCCCACAAGCGACGAGGAGCGAAGCAACAAGCACATGCGCAAAGGTACGAGCGATCGGGTTCATGGCGGTCTCCAACGCGTGCGGTGAGCACGTTCGCCGCCGAACCTAGTCCCGGCCCCCGGCGATACAATGGGGGCGAATCCGACAGGAGTGTTTGGTTGAACCAAACAATCGATCATCGTCAATTCCATCGCCTGACGGTGTTCGTGGCCATCGTGGAGCAGGGCTCGATGACCCGAGCCGCCCGGGTCTTGGGCCTGTCCAAGGGCGTGGTCAGCGGGCATCTGCGAGAACTCGAAAGGGAACTCGGCGTCCGCTTGCTTGAACGAACCACCCGGCGCATGGCCATCACGGCGACGGGCCAAGATGTGTATAAGGCCGCACTGCGCATGCAAAGCGCAGGTCGCGACGTCCTTGCGGCCGCCGAAGCGGCAAGCGGCGCGGTTGCGGGCCGGGTGCGCATCAGCGGGCCCTTCGATCTGGCCGCTACGCTGCTTGCACCAGCCGTCGCCCGGGTGCGCAAGGCCCACCCGGAACTCCGCATCGACATCGAAGTCGGCGACATCGCGCTCGACCTGGTCCGTGACGAGGTGGACATCGCGGTTCGTGTCGGGGTGCCCGTCGAC
>JBCCQY010000032.1:0-71448 GCA_039208735.1 Myxococcota bacterium
CCGGTTTTTCAGGATGAGGTAGAAGAAGGTACAGAAACCTTTACCTTTAACCTTCAAGACGGTGAACTATACAACGTTGGTTCGCGGCCGAAGAGCAGGTCAAAAAGGAAGGCGGGGCCATCAAGGAAGGCACCGAGACCCGCAAGATCTCGAAGGACGTGGAGCCCGAAGAGCTCACCGAGTGGGAGCAGCGGTTCGTCGATGCCTGCCTGAAGTACGCGGAGCTGTACAAGGGCGACAAGCGCGTCAAGAACATGATCTACAAGTCGGCGTACTTGCTCTACAACAAGTTCCAGTTCGACAACGCGGCCACGCAGTTCCGCGCTGTCATCGCGATGAACCCCGCCTCGCAGCAAGCCGAGTACGCGGCCCAGCTCATCCTCGACGCGCTTGTCGTCAAGGAAGACTGGGATTCGCTGCGCACCACGGCGAAGGCGTTCTACGACGAGAAGAAGTTGGGCGGCAAGGTCTTCAAGACCGACGCCTACAACATCTACGAGAACGCGTCCTTCAAGCTCATCGACGTGACGTTCGAGAAGGACAAGGACTACAGCAAGGCCGCCGATGCCTACATGGGCTTCTACGAAGAGTTCCGCGAGACCGCGAAGCTTGAGAAGACCGCCAAGGCTGTCAACAACGCTGCGGTCTACTACAGCAAGTCTGGCCGGGTGGCCGATGCCGTGACCGCGCGCGAAATCCTGGTCGAAGATGAGAAGTACGCCGGCAAGACCAAGTACTACTACGAGCAGGTGGGGTTCCTTGGCTACGACTACGAGCGCATCGCTGACTACGACAAGGCGGCCGGCTACTACGAGAAGCTCTGGGGGCTTTACCAGGAGCGCACCGGTAAGAAAGAGAAGCTTAGCGACGACCTCGTCCAGCAGGCCGGTGACGCCATCTTCTCGGCCGCGGTGTTCCGCAAGGGTCTCGGCGAATGGCAGCAGTCGATCACCGACTACAACGCGTTCGTGAAGGCGTACCCGACCGACTCTCGTGTCGCTGACATCAAGTTGCGCGTCGGCAAGATCTACGAAGAGCAGGAGCAGTGGGAAGACGCGGCTAACGCGTTCCAGGAGTTCTACGCGAAGCCGCCTAAGGGTTCGCCGATGCACTTCACGTACTTTGCCCGTCTGCACCACGGACAGGCGCTGTCCAAGCTTGGCCAGACGTCCGCGCGTGACAAGGTCTACGCCGACACCATCAAGCTGTACAACAAGTACGTTGAGAGTGGTGGTGAAAAGGGGCCGCAGACCGAGTACGTCGCCGAAATGCTCTACACCGCGGCGTTGCCCTCGCTCGCGACCTACGAAGCGATGCGCATCGAAGGCAAGCGTGGGGTAAGCAAGAAGCGGGAAGATGCGGCCCTCAAGAAGAGCCTTGAAGCCAAGACCAAGACGTACCTCGAGGTCGAAAAGAGCTTCCAGGAAGTCGTGAACCTTGGAGCGGGTCGCTGGGGTATCGCTGCACTTGTCGCGCTCGGTAAGACCTACGACAACATGGCCAAGAGCCTCCGCACCTCGGATGTTCCGTCGTACCTCACCGACGAGCAGGTCGAGTTCTACTCCATGACCATCGAAGACCGGGCCTACCTGCAGGAAGAAAAGGCCGTCAGCGCCTTCAAGCTTGCCATCGACAAGTCGTTCGAGTTGACGCTCTACAACGACGACTCGGCCTTCGCGACGCGTCGCCTCGGTGAGCTTCGCCCCGAGGACTACCCGGGACTGCATGAGCAGCTCGTCAAGCCCCGCTGGACTTCGTCGAAGTCCGGCAAGAAGTACGACATCGAAAAGAGCCTGTAGGAGAACGCCATGCGTACCATTCTCGTGGGTCTCGTCGCGGCGCTCCTCACCGTGGGCTGCGGCGGCAAGAAGGTCAAGTCCATCGACATGGAGAGCAACAACCCGAAGGTCAACTTCCAGGGTGGGCTCGACGTGATCGACAACCCCGACCGCCGGACTGGCGCGGTCGACTACGAAAAGGCCTACACCTTGTTCAACAAGGCGGCCAACCTCGGCGCCGGCAAGGCGGCGAGCTTCAATGCGGGATGGACGGCCGAGCAGCTCGGGCGGCCTGCCGATGCCGAATTGCACTACCGCAAGGCCTATGAGGCCGATCCGGCCATGGAAAAGGCCATGTTCTCGTTGGCTCGCGTGTTGCTCGAGCAGGGCAAGAACGACGAAGCGGTGGCATTGTACGAGTCCCGCGTCGAAAGCCAGGCCGACGACATCGAGTCGCGCAACGAACTGATCGCGGCCTTGGTCAAGGCAGGTCGGTACGACGAGGCGCTGCAGCACGCCCAGACGATCCTGCGCGACAACCCTGACAACGCCGACGTCTACCGGAACTTGTCGGCGCTTTACTATGCCCAAGACAACTACAGCATGAGCCAGCTCATGGCCGAAAAAGCGTTGGAACTCAACGCGGGCGATCCTGGCGTCTACAACAACATGGGCGTCACCTACCTGATCCAGGGCGATGAGCCCTCGGCCATCGCGAAGTTCAAAGAGGCGGTCAACCTCGACACCAAGAACTTCGAGGCCAACATGAACCTCGGCTACGTGGCGCTGGCCTCGGGTGATTTCACCTTGGCTAAGACCTCGTTCGAATCGGCCACCACGGCGAACCCGTCCAGCCTCGACGCGAAGCTTGGACATGCGGTTGCGCTGCGGGGCACCGGTGAGACCAAAGAAGCCGATGAGCTGTACGACCAGATCATCAAGGCGAACCCGAAGTACGACCGGGCCTACTTCAACGGGGCCATCCTGCACCTTCGCTACACGAAGGACTTCAAGAAGTCCCTCGACTACATCCAGCGGTACAAGGACGCGAACGTCGGTCAGATTGCGCCCGACCACCCGATCTTTGGCATCCAGACCCAGGTCGAGGAAGCCCAAGAACAGGAGCGGTTGGCCAAGGAAGCCGAAGAACGTCGCAAGCGCGAAGAAGAAGAGCGTCGGAAGCGTGAAGAGCAGCTGCTCAAAGACATGGCGGTGGTCATCACCGACACGCAGCAGAAGCTGACGACCTACTCCGACTGTATCGATGAGGGGTCGGTGGAACAGGTCTCGATGATCCTCGAGCAGGCCCAGATCATCGTGGATCAGAAGGATGCGAGCATGGCCCAGGACGTTCAGCAGTTGATGGACGCTTTCTTGCCCAGCATCAACGAAGTCATCCAGACCCCAGAGTGCCAGGCGCTTGGCTCGGGTGGTGGTGCTCCCGCCCCGGCCGAAGAGCCCGCGGAAGCCCCGGCCGAAGAGCCTGCGGAAGCCCCGGCCGAAGAAGCCACTCCGCAATGAGATCGGCGGGCTCCCCAACTCGGGGGAGTTCGTGTACCCTGTGACGGCTCGGAGCCCTGTGCTTCGGGCCGTTGTCGGTGAAGAGAGCGTCAGTTCGCCCTTTACGTACGCTTGACCAGGCTAAAGGAACCGCCTCGATGCTTCCATGTCGTAGGCACCAGACCGTTGCTTCGGTCATGCGACCTTGTTTGAAACTCGATTCGAAAGCAAAGTACCTGTCACTTCGGTTCCTCGACGGAATCACGGAGGTCCCCATGATGCGTTCCGTCCTTTTCGCTGCCGCCATGGTCATGGTGTCGGGCACCGCGTTCGCGCAGGATTCGACTGGGGGGCAGCAGGTCAAGTACAAAGAACGGACCGTGATCGACTTCGAGGGGGTCGACGTCACCGGTGAACTCGTCAAGCCGTCAGGGGCCCTCTTGCTCGACCGCCGTAAGGCCGACTTCAACCCGCTGATCAAGCTGCGGACGAATTTCAACCTCGAAATGAAGCAGTCTGTCGACCAGGTCAAGTAAGCCGGCCCCCCTTCTCGGAGTCCAAACCCCATGTCCAACAACACCCCGCTCGTGATCTTCGAGGTCTTTCGGGGGTCCACGCCGATTCACAAGGCGGACTTCCGTGAGCCGTCCATCACAATCGGTCGTGGTCAGGCCGCGCTACTGCCCATCGACGATCCACAGCTGTCCGACATGCACGCTGTCGTCACGGTCAGCGACGATGGTTCGGTCAGCCTCATGGACCTCGGAAGCGAGACCGGCATCGCGGTTCGCAACCAAACCGTCTCGAATGCCACGCTCCGTGATGGTGACGTGTTTTCGATCGGAACTCTGCAGTTCCGCATCTCGATCATGATGGACGAAGCTGAGACCACGGTTCCGCGTGTTCCAGCTCCGCCCGCCGCGCAGCGGGCTCGTCCCGCGGCACCCGCTCCGCTCAACCAGGGCCGCCCCATGCTCACTCCCCAGGATGCCGACGCCGAGCCCGAAACCACCGAAGATGTGCTTCAGTTCATCTTGCGCTCTGGTTCGGGTACTGGAAACCTCGGCGTCGATACCAGCCGTCGCAAAGTGCTCGAGGTCAATCAGATCTGGGGCCAGACCCTCATCGACACGAAGCATTTTTCGCGGACGATGGGCGATAACGTGACCATCGGCTCGTCGGTGGGCTGGAAGTGGCACTTCCTCGGCATCGACATGGGCTGGATTCCGTCTGGCTTGCACATGGTGTTGCCCTACACGCCGCCCATGTGGTCGGAGGTCGCAAGCGACTGGCGCAACGACTTCTACGCGTCAGACCAGGGGCTGCCCGGTCGCGACCACGCCCTTTTCGAACTCGAAGACGAGGAGTACACCGCCAAAGTCCTCGATAACTGGGACGGCTACGCCGAAATCGGTGGCCAGCGGTTTAGCTTCGAGGAGCTGGTCCGGGCGGGTAAGGCTCGTAAGGAAGGTCAGGAATACGCGATTCCCATGACCGACGATGTGCGGCTCATGGTGAATGCCGACGGTGTGGTGTTTTTCGGCCATATGGTGCAGGAAGGCCAGCGCATCCTGCAGCGCAGCACCGAAGACACGGACTACCCGTTCCTCGCGATTCTGTCGTTCATGACCTTCCTCGGCGTCATGTTCGGCCTGGTGATGTTCTTCTCGCCCAAGCCGGCGGGCATCTCCGTGGCCGAATACCAGGATCGCTTCGCCAATATTCAGCTTGATAAGCCTGATCTCGACAAAAAGAAGGACAAGCCCAAGGCGGATCCGGACGCGGGTGAAGGCGAAAAGGCCAAGAAGAAAGAAGGCAAGGTCGGGAAGAAGAAGGCCAAGAAGCAGAAGGCGAAAGGCAATAAAATCGACATCAAGCGGGCCGAGCAGGACCGTCTGGTGGCCGAGAACGCCGGTATCGCGAGCAGCCTCGACGGAATGCTCTCCGACTCCCGCATCAACCCCGATTTGGCCGGCAATGTTGGCGGTCTGCTCGGGGTGAAGGGCAGTCAGGCCGGGGCGGGCGGCCTTGGATCGCGCGGTAGCGGCCTGGGCGGCGGCGGTAGCGCCGAAGGCATTGGAGGCCTTGGAACGCGTGGCCGCGGTGCAGGGCGCTCCGGCTTCGGGAAGGGCGGCGGCGACTTTGGTGCCAAGGGTCAGGGAGGCCTCGGGCGCGTCGGTGGCGACCCCATCATCCTCGGTGCCCTCGACCGCTCGCTCATCGATGAAGTCATCAAGCGGAACATGAACAAGATCAAATACTGCTATCAGCGGGAACTCACGAAGAACCCGGCCCTTCAGGGCAAGATTGTGATCAAGTTCACGATTGCGAAGGACGGCGGCGTCGCGGCGGCAAGCAAGAAGTCGACCACGATGAACAACGCGAGTGTCGAGCAGTGCATCGTCAGCCAGTTCATGCGGATGCGATTCCCCGAGCCGAAGGGCGGCGGTATCGTCATCGTCAGCTATCCGTTCCTGTTCTCGCCGGGTTGATTCCAAGCGCGAACCTTTGAATCGCCGCGGTCTGCTAGCGTGCAGTCCGCGGCGACTTGCGTCGAGAGTGACGGCCCAGCCTTCGACGAGGCATGGGCCTGCGACGGAAGGATGAGGGGCGACTCGTCGAACCTTCGTCAAGCCTTTGTCCGCAGGACGCACCCATGCTATTCACGGGCGTCGTCCAGACCCTCAAGGAGACCGGGATGCTCTTCACGTTGGCCGCATTGGCCATGCCCCAGGATGCTGTCGCACAGGATCGGAGCGAGCGACGGCGCGCGCGCGGCGAAGAGCAACTCGTCCGCGAAGTCTGGCGTGGGGTCTATGCCAAGACCAACGTGGGCACGAGCTTCATCATCCCCGTGACGGCGCGCTCGGCGGCGAGCTACCCCGGCGTGGTGTTCTTGGGTCTCGGGGTTGGGGGTGAGTTCATCGACCGTGAGCGGTTCTCGGCCGCTTTCGAGGCCTCGTTCAGCCAGGGCTTGGCCCAGGGTCCTCGTACGGAATCCTTGGTTCTCGAAAACAGCCTTACCCAGGGTGACGTGCACATGTTCATGGGCACAGGCGTCGTCGAGCTTTCGACGTACCCCACCCGCCGGTTTGGCGTTGGGATTCGGGCCGGCGGGGGCGTCATGGTGATGCCGTTGTTCCTCGACCGTGGCTCCGAGCAGTTCGATGCGCTCGTGGCGGGCCTGGGCGGCGACTCCACATTCTTCGATGGCGTGCATGACACGGCCTTGCCCATGGTCCTTGGTGGCCCGACGATCGAGTACTACACCAAGCTGTCGCACTTTTCGGTGGGTGTCGACGCAGACTTCATGTACGCGTTCGGGTTCAATCCTGGCGTGTTTGCAAGCGCCTACCTGAAGTACACGTTCGGTGGCGAGAAGGCCGCTCGTGAGGCGATCCGCCAGTAGACGACGCCTGCGTCGACCGCCACCGTGAAGCGTGGCGGAGCTCAAAGACCGCGTTAGGTCCACACGACCAACCAAGCGATGTCTTCGCCAGGCATCGCGTACCCGTACGACGGCGTTCGCGTCGTCCAATGCGAGGATGACATGGCAAATCAGATGATGGGGCTGCTCGGCCGTAAGGTCGGCATGACGCAGCTGTTTGCGCCAGACGGGCGCGTCCTTCCCGTGACGGTGATCCAGGCTGGGCCTTGCCCTGTGCTGCGAGTGAAGTCAAGCCAGGGCCCTGACGGCTACGATGCGGTCCAGCTCGGTTTTGGCAACCAGAAGCCAAAGCGGATCAACAAGCCCCTGTCGGGCCAGTACGCCCAGGCCAAGCTTGAAGAGCCGGTCCGCTACGTGCGGGAGTTCCGGGTGCCTGCGGCGACCGCGGGCCAGTACGAGATGGGTCAGTCGGTCACGGTCACCGACCTGTTCGAGGAAGGCAAGATCGTCGATGTGACCGGCACCTCGAAGGGTCGTGGTTTTGCCGGCGTCATGAAGCGCTACAACTTCCGCGGCTTCATCCGTTCGCACGGTGTCCACGAATTCTTCCGTCACGGGGGTTCGATCGGTACACGGCTGACGCCCGGTATGGTGCTCAAGGGCAAGAAGATGCCGGGTCACATGGGGAGTGCCCGTGTCACCGTCCAAAACCTGCAGGTTGCCCGCGTGGACGCCGAGCGGAACCTCGTGTTCGTCAAGGGCGGGGTTCCCGGTCCGAACGGGGGCCTGGTCATGGTTCGCCAAGCGGTGAAGGCCTCCGCATGAGCGGCGCGCCCTCGCCGTTGTGGAGCCCCTCCGCGGCGAGGGTGCAACAAAGCCAGCTCACCACATTTGTCCAGCGTCTACGGGACCGCACGGGTCAGGCGTTGGCGGACTACGAGGCCCTCCACCGCTTCTCCATCGAGCACCCCGAGGTGTTCTGGGATGCGGTGTGGCAGTTTGGTGGCCTTCAAACACATACGCCGTACACTCAGGTGCGAGGCGACGTCCAGATGCCAGGGACACCCTGGTTTATGGGGGCGCGCCTCAACTTTGCGCAGAACCTGCTGCGGCGTCGTGATGACGCAGTTGCGCTCGTCGCGACCGACGAGACCGAAGAAGACGTCACCGTCACCTACGCCGAGCTGGCTCGCCGAGTGGGACAGTTCCAGCAGTTTCTGCGGGCGCAGGGCGTGGGCGTGGGGGACCGGGTCGTGGGCTATCTGCCCCATCGCGTAGAAGCGGTGGTTGCCATGCTGGCCGCGACGGGACTTGGCGCGGTCTGGTCTTCGTGCAGTCCAGACTTTGGCCTGCAAGGGGTGCTCGATCGGTTCGGCCAGATCGCGCCCAAGATCCTCATCGCCACCGATGGCTATGTTTACGGGGGACGCGCCTTTTCGAGGATGGACCAAATCGCGGCCATCGAAGCCGCGCTTCCTTCGCTTCGGGCGGTGGTGCAGGTGCCGGGATTGGGCCAGGACATGCCTGCCTCCCGGGTGTCATGGGCCGATGCGACGGCCACCGATGGCGCGATTCATTTCGAGCCGTTGCCTCCGGACCACCCGGTCTACATCCTCTACAGTTCCGGTACGACGGGCGTACCCAAGTGCATCGTGCACGGAGCGGCGGGAACCCTCGTTCAGCATGCCAAAGAGCTGATGCTCCATTCCGACGTGCGTGAGGACGACGCATTGTTCTACTTCACCACCACCGGGTGGATGATGTGGAACTGGCTCGTGTCGGGCCTCATGACCGGGGCACGGGTCGTCCTTTTCGATGGCAACCCCGGGCACCCCGATCTCGGGGTGTTGTGGCGCATGGCCGCCCGAAACGGGGTTAGCCACTTCGGCACGAGCCCCAAGTTTCTCGCGACCCTACGTCAACGGCGCATTCGCCCTGCCGACCACGATCTGACCGCGCTCCGTGCGGTGATGTCGACCGGGGCGCCGTTGGCCGCCGACCTGTTCGAATGGGTGTATGCAGAGGTCAAGGACGACCTGCAGCTGGCCTCGATTTCGGGGGGCACCGACATCGTGAGCTGCTTCATGCTCGGCGTCCCCACCGAACCCGTCTATGCAGGCCAGATCCAGAAGCGTGGACTAGGCATGGCCGTCGAGGCGTGGGAGGCGCCCCACCAGCCGGTGGTGGGCAAGAAGGGGGAACTGGTTTGTGTTCAGCCATTCCCTTCGATGCCGGTTGGCTTCTATGGCGATGAGGACGGTGCTCGCTACCGCAAGGCATACTTCGAGCACTATCCGGGCGTGTGGCGACACGGGGACTTCGTTGAGATCACGGAGCAAGGTGGCGTCATTGTCTACGGCCGATCGGACGCCACGCTGAACCCGGGTGGGGTGCGGATTGGGACGGCGGAGATCTACCGGGTGGTCGATGCCCACCCCGACATTCAAGACAGTCTTGTCGTAGGCGTCGCACACGACAACGATGTGCATGTCGTGCTCTTCGTGGTGACCGAAAGCGGTTCGGTATCGGACGCTCTCGAGGCGGAACTTCGCACGTCCATTCGCCGTGAATGCACGCCACGCCACGTGCCCGCTCGCCTTCTCGCGGCCCCTGCCGTACCCCGCACCATTAGTGGCAAGCGCGTTGAGATCGCGGTCACCCGCATCCTGCAGGGCGAGACCGTGGCCAACCGCGACGCATTGAAGAATCCCGAGGCCCTCGATTTCTTCGCGAGCCTCGATCTGTTTGGGTCTAGCGCGTAGGGTAGTTCGGCGCTTCCTGGGTCACGATGACATCATGGACGTGGGATTCGCGCAGGCCTGCGTTGGTGATGCGAACGAACTTCGCGTGTTCGTGCATGTCGCGTACCGTGGGGCATCCGGTGTAGCCCATGGACGCACGCAGTCCGCCCACGAGCTGGTAGATGATGTCGGACAGGGGACCTCGGAACGGAACCCGGCCCACGATGCCTTCGGGCACGAGCTTGCGCGTTTCGGCTTCAGGGTCGCCGGCCGCGTCGTCTTGGAAATAGCGGTCGGACGAGCCATCGCGCATCGCTTCGATCGAGCCCATTCCGCGGTAGCTCTTGTAGCGGCGGCCCTGGAACAGCACCACTTCTCCCGGTGCCTCCTGGGTGCCCGCGAACAACGACCCGATCATGCACGCGTCGGCGCCCGCCGCGACGGCCTTGGCCACATCCCCACTGTACTTGATGCCGCCATCCGCGATGATCGCGACACCACGCTTGTGGGCGGCTTCTGCACACGCGGCAATCGCGGAGAGCTGGGGGACCCCCACTCCGGCGACCACCCGAGTGGTGCAGATGGAGCCAGGTCCGATGCCGACTTTGACGACATCGGCCCCTGCATCGATGCACGCCATCGTCCCGTCGGCGGTGGCGACGTTGCCCAGCACCAACGTGATGTCGGGATGCTCCGACTTGATGCGCCGCGCCGCATCGAGCACACCCTTGCTGTGACCGTGGGCCGTATCGACGACCAACAGGTCTACGCCCGCTTCGGTGAGGGCGGCGACCCGTTCAACGGAATCGGCTCCAACGCCGACCGCTGCACCACAAAGCAGACGCCCCGAGTTGTCTTTGATCGAATTGGGGAAACGGTCGAGCGACTCGATGTCCTTGATCGTGATGAGTCCACGCAGTTGGCCTTCCTCATCGACGACGAGCAATTTCTCGATTTTGTGCTCTTGCAGCAGATCCTTGGCCCGCTCGAGGCCCGTGCCCGGTGGCACGGTCACGAGATCTTGGCTCATCACTTCATGGACGGGCCGTCCGAGGTTTCGCTCGAACCGCAGGTCACGGTTCGTGAGAATGCCTACCGCGCGCCCATCGACCACCACGGGCAGTCCCGAGATCCGATGTTCTTTCATCAATGCGAGGGCTTGAGTGAGCGGAAGGTCGGGCGAAACGGTCACGGGACGGCTCACCGTTCCTGTAACCGCACGTTTGACCTTGCGAACTTCTTCGGCCTGACGAGCTGGAGACAGGTTCTTGTGAAGGATGCCAAGGCCGCCCGCCCGCGCCATTGCGATGGCGGTCGGGGCCTCGGTCACGGTGTCCATCGCGGCCGACAACAACGGAATGTTGAGGTCGAGCAGACCGAGTTTGGTCGTGACATCGACCTCGCGAGGCAAGGTGTCGCTGTAGCGAGGGACGAGCAGCACGTCGTCGAAAGTGAGGGCCACGGGGATGTCGCGCTCGAACATGGGGGCTCCGGGTAGCACTGGGCCCTCGCAATCCAGCGCGATGCGCCGGACGCGGTGGGAATCGGAGCGATGCCCGATGCGGGGGCCGTGGGTGTTCGGTCAGCGGGGGTTTCGGGTCGATATCCCCACCCCGGTGCGAGGGCAATCCGTTGACACGAGGCCCGCCTCAGAGGTAGCACTGCAGGACCCTACACCCACTTGTTCGAATCTTCGGGGAGGCACTATATGCAACGTTGGTCGATGGTCGTTCTGGGGCTCCTCGCCACCGCGGGCTGCGGCAAACACTCTGGTTCGTATTCCGCTGTGGAGGCCGAACGAGCGGCCCAGGCCGAGATCGAAAAGCGCGTTGAAGCTGCGGATGCGCTGTGGGCCGAACGTGTCGAAGAAGACAAGCTCATGGCCGCGATCGACGCGTACAAGGCCGTCCTCGAAGCCGACGCCAACAACCGGCACGCCCTGCATCGGCTGACGCGTGCGTTCTACTTCCACGCCACGGGTTTCCCGCCCGAGGACAACGACGAGAAGATCGCGCGCCTCGACGAGGCCATTCAGTTCGGCACGCGCTGCATCGGCCAAAATGAGCAGATTGCGAACGCCATCGAGGTCGAAGGCGAGAAGGAGCGCGATGCGGTCCAGTTCGCCACCGCCGAAGATGTGCCGTGCCTCTACTGGACGGCGTCCGCCTTGGGTCAGTGGGGTCGTGCGAGCGGCATCGCGAAAACGCTCAAGCACATTCCGACGGTCAAGGCCTACATGACCAAGATCGAAGAACTCGACGCTTCGTTCTTCAACCATGGTCCGGCCCGCTACTGGGGCGCGTACTACTCCGTGCTTCCGAGCTTTGCGGGCCGCGACACTGACAAGTCGGCCGAGTACTTCGCAACGTCGCTCAAAGAGGCGCCGCACTACCTGCCCACCAAGTACCTGCGAGCCGACACGCTAGCCGTCGCGATCGACGACGCGAAGATGTTCACCGAAGATCTGATGAGCATGATTCAGACGGCGCCCGACCTCATGCCGGAGGCCGACATCACGCCCGAGAACATCCGCGAGCAGATCAAGGCCCAGAAGCTCCTTGCGGAGCGCAGTGAATTGTTTTCGAAGAAGGCCATCGAGGCCGCGGGTCCACTTGGCGAGATCCCCGAGCTGACGCCTCCCTCCCCGCCCAAGATGGACGAAGAAGCGGAGATGGCCGAGGGTGAGATGGCCGAAGGCGAAATGAAGGAAGGCGAGACTGCAGACGAGGGTCCCATGGCTTCGGACGACTCGAAGGACGCTGAGTAGTCCTCGACACCCCTACTGACCGACCCAAAAGGAGACGGACATGGGCAACATCGCTTTCCAATCCTGGGCCCTCATCATGGGCCTTGTCGCGCTGCTCTCGGCGGCCCCGGCGCAGGCGCAGACCTACGAACTCAACATGGGCAGCCTGGCCCCCGACGGCACGCCTTGGATGAACCTCCTCAAGCGCTTCGAAAAGGAAATCGAAGCGGAGTCAGGAGGTCGCATCGACGTCATCATCCGTCCCGCCGGCATCATGGGTGAGGTCGAGATGGTGCGCGAGACCCGTCGCGGGGAACGCTTGCAGGGCTGCGCGGTCACCACCGGTGCGATCGCGTCCGGTGCGAACATTCCGCAGCTGTCCGTCGTCGAGCTTCCGTTCCTGTTCAAGGACAACAAGCAGGCGGACTACGTCCTCGACAACGTTCTTTTCGACGTCTACGACGAGATCTTGGCCCGTCGAGGCTTCAAGATGGCGGTGTGGTCCGAGAACGGTTGGCGTTCCTTCGGCACGAAGGGCACGCCCGCGATGACCCCGGCCGATCTGAAGAAGTTCAAGATGCGGTCGCAGGAGTCGGACGTTCACCTCGAGATGTACAAGGCATTCGGCGCCCAGGCGGTGCAGAAGCCCATGACCGAGGTGCTGACCGCACTCAACGCGAACATGATCGACGGTCTCGACAACACCGCGCTGTACATTTTGGCCGGTGGTTTGGCGGAGCCCCTCGACCACTTCGTGCTGACCCGCCACATCTACCAGCCCGCGGTCATCGTCTTCAGCAAGACCTGGTTCAGCAAGTTGCCAGCCGACCTTCAGAAGCTTCTGCTGTCCAAGCGCAACTTGGGCCCGGCCGGTCGCTCGCAGATCCGCTCGGCCGAAAAGGAAATGCTCGAAGTCTTCGAAGGCTACGACGTGAAGGTTCATGAGCTGACCGATGCGCAGCGTGAGGCGTTCGCTAAGGTCGCGCGCCCCACGCATGACCGGCTTGCCGCGAACATCGAGGGAGGGACGGCCATCCTCGCGAAGATCCGCGCCGGAATCAAGGCGTCCAACTAGCGGCTTCCCCCGTGGGGGCTCGCACGAAATGACGCGCTCGGGGCACAGGCTCCGGGCGCGTCCTCTTTTTTGGGCCGGCGTTCTGCGGTACAACCCGGGTTCGGCATGGAGGAGAGTGGCATGACGTCGGTGTTGGCGGCAATTGCACGGGTGGTCCGACTGGTGGACTTCCTCACGGCAGACCTGGTGCAGCAGATCCGGCGGCGCTTGACCAGTGCCTTATCGGGACCCTTACTCGAAGTTGTGATGGCGCTCGTGATTGGGGTGACGGGGATCATTGTGATTCTCGAGCGCGTCGCGGGCGTCCTCGATCGGGCCATGGGCTTTATCGAACGCGCATTCGTAGCGATTGCGCTTCTCGCGATGACCGCACTTGCATTCAATGCGTACCTAGCGGAAGAACTCCGCAATAGCTTCAATGCGGCGGTGAGCTGGGACACTGCACAGGACTTCTTTGGACTGTGGGCCATCGACGGCCAGCTCAATGTCGCCTTGTTGCTCATGGTGGTGGTGGGCTTTTTGGGGGCTTCGCTCGCCACCCAAGAAGGCAAGCACATCGCAGTCGACGCCGCCGAACGTGTCCTCTCCCCGTCGGGAGCCCGATTCCTTCGCCGCTTCACCTCCCTCGTCGCCGCGGGCCTGTGCTTGTTGTTGGCCCGGGGCTCCTACGACGCGATGCTCACGCACACGCAGGACACCTTTGAAGGAGCCCAGGTGTGGTCGCCCTTTGTGGCACCGGTCAATGGGCTCACGTCGCTCATGCCGGGCGACAAGTTTGGCCCGGTGTCCTGCAAGGGCCTCGACGACGCGGCGAGGTCCGCGAAGGGTTGTCCGGATGCGGAATTTGCGACGGGCGATGATTGGATCAATGGCATGTACGACCGTGGCCTCGACCCGTTCGACACGGAGTTCGAGGATGCCAAGGTCGCCTTTGTCAATCCGGGTGGTTCACCCATCGATGTCAAGGTCGTCGCGGCAGGCTCCGGCAATGAAGCGGAGGCCCCCACGCCGTGGGAGCCCAACGTCCCCGCCAACGGGTCCACGATGTTCGAGTCGGTCTCGCTCGAGCACGGCGCCACCGCGACCGTCACGTGGAACAATCAATCCCAAACGGTGCGTCTTCAACCCAATCGCGTCCACCGGGTAACCGTGGGGGCAAGTTCGCTGTCGGTCGAAGCTCAGCCCCTGATTGCATTTGGTTTCGTCGACACGGGCGATGACTTCCCGCTCTGGATTCCCTACGGCTTTCTCGTCGTGGCGTTCTTCGTCATGGCGGTGCGGTTTGGTGGCCGGGTATTCAGTCCAGGCCGAGATCTCGATGATGCCCCTCCCCTGCGCGGTTCGCGAAGCCCGGCCGACGTCCTCCTTGCTGGCGCGGTACCCGGGGCCATCATTGCGATTGGTCTCGGTGTTTGGCTTGGCCAGGGCTGGATCATTGGCATTTCCTCGTTGCTGCTCGTGGTCCTCGGCTCGCCCCTCTTCGTGGGGATTGGCGTAGGGACGGTGGCATCGTGGGTGCTCCTGCGCGATGGCAGCGCTGAATCCGTGATTGCCGACATGTTCGAGGCGGTGAAGAAGGAGGAACTCCTCGCGATTCCCTTCTTTGTGCTCGCGGGCAACCTGATGACGAAGGGCAGCATCGCTGAACGCCTCATCGATCTCGCCAAGGCCGTGCTGGGCCCGCTCCCTGGGGGTTTGGGCGCGGGGGCGGTACTGGCGTGTGCCACCTTCGCGGCCATCTCAGGCTCCTCGCCGGTCACCGTCATCGCCATCGGCACCATCATGTTCCCCATGCTGCTCAAGGAGGGCTACTCCGAGCGCTACAGCATGGGTGTGCTCACGACGGCGGGTGGCCTTGGGGTCATCATTCCACCGTCGATTCCCATGATCGTCTACGCCATCATGGTCAGCGGCAACAAGGACGTAGGCGTGGTGACGCCGACCGACTTGTTCCGCGCAGGACTCCTGCCCGGCATCTTCATCGCGCTCGTGCTCATTGGCTACACGATGTTCATCCACTGGCCCCGCCCTGACGAGGTCAACGAACACAGCGGAACCGAGTGGTCGTTCGGCGAATGGGGTCGTGAGCTGCTAAGGGCGGTCTGGAAGGGCTTGCCCAGCCTGATGCTGCCCGTCCTCATCTTGGGGGGGCTCTACAATTGGCTCGACTTTGGGTTCTTCGCGATCCGGTTCAACGTCACGACGGCCGCGGCAGTCGCGGTGGTCTACGCCCTGTTCGTCGAGATGTTCATTCACCGCGAGCTTCAGTGGCGCAAGCTGCCGGGGGTTTTTAGCGAATCGGCCGTGATGATGGGATCGTTGTTCCTCATCTTGGTCATCGCGATTTCGCTAAACAAGTTCTTCGTCTTCGAAGAAGTGCCGCAGGCTGCCGCTGAATGGATGCTCGCGCGCGTCCAGACGCCCTTCGGCTTCTTGGTCATGGTGAACCTGTTCCTGCTGGCCTTGGGCTGCGTCATGGACATCCTGTCTGCGATCTTGATCGTTGCGCCCCTGCTGGCTCCCATCGCCACCGGTGTCTACGGCATCGACCCCATCGCCTTTGGCATCATGTTCATCGTCAACCTCGAGCTGGGCTACCTGACGCCACCGATGGGCATCAACTTGTTCGTGGCCTCTACAACCTTCGAGCGGTCGATCATCGACGTCATCCGTGGCGTGGTGCCCTTCCTGCTCTTGATGCTCTTCTGCCTGGTTTGCATCGTGGCCTACGTGTGGCTGACTTCGGGAGTGCCTGCTTCATGACCGACGACCAGCGCCGCGAGCGTCTCATCGAGATCCTCAAGGAGCTTTCGATCCTTCACGGGACGTTCACGCTGTCGAGTGGCGGCACGTCGAACGTCTACGTGGACGTTCGTCAAACCACGTTGAACGCCGAAGGGGCCGAGCATGTGGCCCATCTGGTGCTCGGTCGCCTGCGCCCCGAGGTGGTGGCGGTGGGCGGGCCGACGCTCGGGGCGGACCCCATTGCGTGCGGTGCGACCGCCTATTCGCGAGCGGTGCTGGGACGTGACGTGCACGGCTTTCTCATTCGCAAAGAAGAGAAGGGCCACGGCACGGGGCGCTACGTCGAAGGCATGGCAAGCTTGCGGGAAGGAGCGGCGGTGTGCGTGGTTGAAGATACGACCACCACAGGAGGCTCGCTGTTGCGGGCCATCGAGCGGGCCCGTGCGGCAGGGCTGCACGTCGTGCAGTGCCTCACGATCGTTGAACGTGAGGAAGGAGCTGTCGAGCGGGTTCGTGAGGTGGGCCTGACGCTCGAGTCGATCGTGACGTGGTCGGAGCTGGTTCCGTAGCCGCGTTCTCGGAGGACGCCCCGATGGACTTCGCGAAGCGCCGAAAACGGCTCACCTCGATGGTCGAGGGGCCCATCGTGTTGCTCGGCAATGGCGAGCAGTCGCGAAACCTGCCGATGAACAAGCTGCCGTTTCGCCAGGACAGCACCTTTCAATACTTCACCGGCTGTCCGGAGCCCGGGGCGGCGGCGTTTCTCGACGGCGATCGCTTCGAGCTGTTCTTGGTGACCGCAGACGCCGACGATGCGCTATGGCATGGCCCTCGTCCCGACATTGAGGCTCGCGGCGCCCACTACGGAGCGGACCGTACTCGGCCCTCCAGCGAGCTTGCACAGGTGCTTACCGCCGAGTCCCGCTCGCTGGCCGTGGCCGATCCGGTGCGCAACCAGATCGTGACCCAGCACACCGGTCAGGCGCTCGCGTTTGGTTCCGAATACGGCGATGATGCACTCGTCGACGCGGTCATCGCGCTACGACGAACCAAGGACCCCGACGAGATCGAAGAGCTGCGTGAGGCGGCTCGCATCACGCGGTTGGCGTTTGAGGCGACCATGGCGGCCACCCACCCGGGGGGGCACGAACGCCACCTGTGGACCCTCTTTGAGGCCGTGCTGCGGCTTGAGGGATGCGACACGGGCTACGACACGATCCTCACTCAGAGCGGGGAGATCCTGCACCACCACGGCCACGCCGATGCGCTTCAGTCGGGACGGCTGGTGTTGTTGGATGGCGGCGGGGAATTGGTTCGCAGCCGCTACACGGTCGATATCACTCGGACTTGGCCGGTTTCAGGCACGTTCGACCCTCGGCAGCGTGCCGCGTACGCGGCGGTCCTCGAGGCGCAAGCGCAGTCGATTGCGGCTTGTAAGCCAGGGGTTCGCTACCGGGAGGTTCATGATGTGTCGTGCCGCGTGCTGGCGCGGTTCCTCCTCGACGAAAAACTCGTGACCGGCACGGTGGATAGCGTGGTGGACATCGGTGCCCACGCGCTGTTTTTCCCCCACGGGGTGGGGCATCACCTGGGCCTCGACGTGCATGATCTCGAAAACTTTGGCGATCGATCATCGTACGAACGGGGGGCATCCCGGCCCGATGCCTTTGGCACGCGAAACCTTCGACTCGACCTTCCGCTTGAGCCAGGCTGGGTCGTGACCATTGAGCCCGGCTTCTACGTGGTGCCTGCGATTCTTGAGGATGCCGCACTTCGGGAGC
This sequence comes from Myxococcota bacterium, assembly GCA_039208735.1. Taxonomy (GTDB): domain Bacteria; phylum Myxococcota_A; class UBA796; order UBA796; genus DRPG01. The sequence goes on from JBCCQY010000032.1 coordinate 17,755, forward strand.
GGTTCGCCGCGACGGTGGACTTTGATGCGGCTGCGAAATGGACGGGCTTTGGTGGCATTCGCATCGAGGACGATGTGTGGGTAACGCCTGAGGGTCCCGAGGTTTTGACCACCGTGCCGAAGACCATCGAGGCGATCGAGGCATTGGTGGGGTCTGGGCCGTCGCCGGAGGAGCGTCTATGTGGGCCGTAATCACTGCGTTGGCGGCGACCATGGTGGCGTTTCTGGCGTTCGCCCTTTGGCAGGGGCGGTTGCTCACGGGGCCCCGGCGGCGTTGCACGGTCTGTGGCGCCGAGCGAGTGGTCATCGAAGCGCCACCCGACCGCCATCGCACCTATGACGTTCTCGCCTGCCCGCATTGCACCGACGTGGTGACCATGGTCCACGGCCAGCCGAGCCGGTTTGCCACCTGTCCTTCGTGTTCGCAATTCGGTCTCGAGGTCGAAGCCACCGCGGTGGGCTTGACCGAGGTCGGCGAGCTACCGGCCATCGAAGTCGAAGAGTCCTGCCGGATTTGTGGCTACGCCGATGAGTGGAGCGTGCCTGACCGTATCGACGAGCTGCCCAACAACGTCATCGAGTTCCCGCGCCGGTGAGCCGCGCGATCAATTCCTCTGGCGGCAACAAGTGGAAGTCCATCAGGGGAAACAAGTCGAGGAATGGTTGCGCCGAGGGCGCAATCCAGAAAATGGCGGGAATCGATAGGTAGAGCAGACCGTACCAAACGGCATCGTCGGACTTAAAGAATTTCACCGCGGTGCCTGCGGAGCGCTTGAGGCGTTGGTTGGCCAGGTCGACGCTGTAGAGTTCGTCAAGCACGAGATGGGTCAGAAACCCGAGCAAGAACAGCGCGCCAAACATCCAGGATTCGACGGCGGAAAGGCCAAGGCCGTAGTGCACGAGGGCGGTTAGCCCCGCCAGCGTGGCGGCCGCCATGGGAACGGAATGGAAGATGCCGCGGTGCACCGTAAAGCGTCGAAACGGTTCGATGAGCACGTAGCGCACGGTGCCATAGGCAAGACCCATCACCACGACGCTCAAGATAAGCCCAAGTTTGGGTAGCGACACGGCCAAGAGCGGCATCGAAACCGCAAGCCCCATCACGCTGAACACAAGCTCAATAGAATCCGAGTTGTCGGAATCGACATCGGGGAACAGACCGCCCAGCGCGGTGAGGCCAACGGCCGTGCCGATGAGCGTGGGCTCCATCAGTTCAGCGGCAGTGAGGATCGAGGTGGCGACGACGCCAACGGCGACTGCGCCTACCATGTGGGTTTGGAAGTTGGCCATGAGGGGGCCTCAGGGGCTGGGGGAGGGGAAGCACCAGGAGTGCAAGGGAGGACAATGCAACGTGGGCCGACCCAAAACCGTCCGGAGGGGGAGGAAGGACGGATTTGTCGCGGCACATGACCGGAAGGGTCGAGGTGGGGGACCGCAGATGTGCAGGTGGGAACAGCCTAACGCAGATTGGCAGATCTTGGACGGCTGCTTGCGTTACCGCAGCCCCGAAACGATCGCGGAAGGTATGGTCGAACTCGGCGCCGATGAGCCGATGACGCGAGCTGGCCGTCGCCCCACCCGGGAGATCCATGAACCTCGAAGACCGTCGACGCCTCGCCCTGCTTGCCGCAGAGCAGCCTGGGTTGGCGAAGGCATTTGCGCAGCATTGGGATACGCCGGCCGTGGACTGGGCCTGTCGGCAGTGGGCTGCGCCGGATGATGCCGCATTCGAGCCTGCGTTCCGGGAGGCTCTCGTCGCGGAGTTCGCGGATCGCACCGGGGAGCCGGAGGCCTTGGTTCAGCGCATCGAACAGGTGGGAGCCGTGCTGACGTCACACCACGTGTGCCCTACGCCAGGACCCACGTTTGGCGGCATCGACTGCCTGGCCGCGCTTGGTCAGCCCGGTCCCGTCTTGGTCCTGGCGTGGTCGGGAGTGCCCATGAGCAACTCGGCTGCGTCGGGGTGTTTGTGCTTTTCGCAGACCCCCTTCGAGGATTTGTTGCAACCCGGCCCCGAGTTGTCGCGTCAACAGAAGGCGGCCCGTGACCGCGCACGTGATGGGGTGGGGGAGCAGCGGATTTCCCTTTTGCCCTCCGCCTTGCGCGATGCGTTGCTCTACGAGTGCCCTCGGCCCGAACGGACGGATGAGGTGTGGGCGTCCATGCGGCCGGGGCTCAAGGAGCGATTGGTGGCGCCCACCGAAGGCGAGACCTACGCGAGTTGGGCGCTGCGTTGCGGCGAGGCGGTCGCCCGACGACTCACCGGCCGCGAAGACGTGTATTACGTCGATCTCAACCGGGTAGCCCGGCGGTACCTGCTCACGGTCCTGCGCGATCCTGACCACCCGATGGCCCGGTTCGTCACGCTGACACCGGATCAGCTCGATCTTGAAGGGCCTACGTGGTTCTACACGCGTCGACAGGGCAAGCGCCAGCGGGTGCAATCGTGGTCGGAGTGCCCCGAAGAACTGATTGAAGGTCTGGAAAGCGGCGCAGTGTGTCCGGGGCTCGTCCCGGTCTTTGGCGCGTTGCGAACCTGGTCGCGGATTCGGTTGCTCGGTGGATTTCGGCAGGTCGCCTACCTCGAACAAATCGCGGCGGCGTTCGCTCGGGCGGGACTCGCCCACGAGGTTCGAGGCGTTCCGGGACACCTCGTGACGGCTCGCCTGCACGATGGCGAAGCGCCGGTTTATCCCTTGGACGTGGTGATGGGGACGGCGCCCCGGTCGGTTCTGCCCACCCCGCAAATGCCGATGTCCACACTGTGGACGCCGCTGCTGACTCGCATTCGAGCTGCGGCGGTGCGGTAGCGATAGAGGGCCGCATGCTCGCTACCTTCTTCGGTTTGGGGGTTGCGGCGGGCGCGACTCCAGACTCGCCGGACGCGGAGCCCGACCCCAATCGGCGGACGTGGTTCGTCTTGCCCTATGCATCGGGCGACAGCGATGACGGACTTGGGTTCGGGGCGGGCTTTGAACTCGCGCGGCTATCGGAGTCCCACGAGCCCTACCGCCGGGCCATCATGGTGCGCAGCTACACGACGGTGCGCGGCTTTCACAACCACCGGGTCATCTACGATGAGTTGGGCTTAGGACCGCGAGGGCGGGGACGGCTCACCGTGCGCCTCGTGTGGCGCCAATGGCTCAATGACCGCTATTTCGGGATCGGCAATGGGACGCTGCGCGATGAGGACCGAGTTGGCCCTTTCGAGCGGGATGATCCGGCGCGACGCTTCTATCGCTACACCCTCATCCAGCCCTTCGCGCACCTCATGTGGCGCCAAGACCTCGATGATCGTTCCGAGTGGCAGGTGTTCGGCGTGTTGAACCCAAAGCGATCCGTCGTGCGGCCCTACGCGGATTCGTTGCTCGAAGCGGAAGAGCCCTACGGAACGCTCGGCGGCTGGTCCGTGCAGTTCCATGGTGGGTTCCTACACGACACCCGAGCCCCTGAACTTACGCCGTACCAAGGGCATTTGCTGGAGTTGTCTGGTCGTTGGGCACCCGATATCGGCGGCGAAGCGGGGGGCTTCGGTGGCGTGTTGACCTCGTTCCGCGGCTTCTTTGGGACCCCGCGAGCGGCCGTCGCCACCCGGGTGATGGCCGAGTGGCTCTTTGGGCGAATTCCATTTTACGAGATGGTGCACTGGGGCGGCGCTTTTCCCATCGCGGGGGTGGGAGGGTTTGCCACGATTCGGGGGCTCCGGTTCGGTCGGGTGCGTGCTCCGGGCAAGGTCGTGGCAAACTTCGAAACGCGCTTTCGGGTGGTCACGGTCAACATCCGGTCCTTGCCCATCGGGCTCGAACTGGCACCTTACGTCGATGCGGGCGCGGTTTGGGGCGCGGAAGAGCCGGTGCCTTGGCCCCTCGTCGTTCATCCTGGCGCGGGGCTCGGCATTGGCCTCGTCCTTGATGAGACCTTTGTCGGGCGGCTCGACACCGCCGTGGCCTACGATCCGGTTCGACAGGCCGATGGCTCGGTACGTCCCGCAACGACGTTCGGGGTATACACGAACTTCGGCTACGCCTTCTGACGTTGGAGAGGCCTTGCTCTTCCCCCTCCTCGCCCTCGGTACGGCGCTGCTGCTTGCTCTGTCCGTCGGCCTTCTGTTGGCTCACCACGCCTCGCTTGCCGGCGCGGTGTCCCAGGTGAGCGATGACACCCGCTTCGTCGTTCGCATCGACCCACCGGTGGTGCCGCGCACCGTACGCATCGTCCTGTTGGCCACCTGCGGGCTGGGCGTGATCGGAGTGGGGGTCCCCTGGTGGGGGTGGACCCCCGAAACCATTCAACCCTGGTTGGCCGTGAGCTGGCTGCTCGCCATTGGTGCAACCGGGTTGGGAGTGGCCGCCTATCAGGCCGGATGGTTGTGGAGAGCTCCTTCCCGACGCCTGGGGTTGAGCCCCGATGTGGTGTGGTGGGACGCGGTGGATGCAAGCGTCCGCCCGGACTTGGGACCCACCTCAGTTCATCGAAGCATTCCCCGTGCCACCACGACGGTGACGTTCGATGGTGCGTACGCGGTGTTTGCCAACGAAAATGGAGACGGCGTGGCGTTTGGCCCCGTCCCGGAGTCGACCCGGATGGCCCTGCAGACCCGCTGGGAAGGCTGATGCCGGCCATTCTCTTTGTCGTTTCGGTGGGGTTGTTGCTCTTGGCGAGAGTGGTCGACGAACGGAAGCGTCAGCTCTTTGCCTTTCTCGAGCGACCGGCCATCGAGGCCGTGCACTTCGATGAAGTGGTGTGGGGGGTGCGGGTCGGCCAACTTCCGGAGGCCACGAGCTGGGTGCTCGCCGCAGTGGCTTGCCTGTTGTTCGGTGGCATCGGGCTGCTGGGCCTTGGCCTGGGCCTGTTCGTCCTCGTGCGCAGTGCCCCGGTGCTCCTGTTGCCGACGATTCTGTTTGGCTACGCCGCTCGGGTGGGATGGCTTGGACTGTCTGCGCAAATGGGTCGGGTTCCTGTGGTGCGGAGGCTTCGGCTCACCCAGCCGCATCTGCTGCTCGATGAGGTGCGGCTTGGGCTCGACGTTCAGCCCGAGGACGTCGAATCGGCGCCCTCCGTAGGGCGGGTTCGCGCGATCCCCTGGACCGATGTGCTTCGTGTCGACCTCGACGATGCACAAAATCTTGTCATTGGCGTGAGAGGGGATTCAGACGCCGTCTTCGGACCGCTGTCCGAAACCGAAGCCGAGCGGCTCATCGGCCAGATCGAGCGAGGCCGAGCCCGCGAAGTACCCGATGAGGCGGAGGTGATCGACTTGGCGCGGGCCCGTCTCAAAGCCCTCAAGGAGCGAGCCGACCGCGAGCGTCCCGAGTGACCAGGCCCGTGCGTTAGGCGGGGGCATGAATCGTCTCGCTGACCTCATCGTACGCCTGCCTTGGCTGTTTATCGGGGTGTTTCTCGTCGTGACACTTGCGTTTGCGACGCAGCTGCCGAGCGTCGAGGTCGACCCCGAAGTCAAAAATCAGCTCCCTCCAGATATGCCCGCACGCCTCAACATCGAGGCCATCGAGGCGGAGTTTGGCGGGTCCGAGATGGCGCTGGTGGTGTTGTCCGCCGATGACGTCTTGCAGCGACCGGTGCTTGAACAGCTCGAGAGCATCGGGGATGCGATCGCGGATCTGCCATTCGTGGTGCGGGTTCTCTCCCCGTTCACGCTCACGCGGATCGCAGGCCAGGACGGCTTCATGGAGGTGGGTCCTGCCATCGACGAGTTGCCTGACGACGAAGCAGACCGCGACGCCTTGGCGAAGTCGCTCACCGAAAACGAACTGGTCTACCGCAATGTGGTGAGTGAGGACTTCCGATCGATTGCCGCGATTGCGGTGCTGTCGACCGATGCCACGGATGCGGTGACGATGGCCGAACTGCAAGCGGTGGTCGAGGACAATCCGGGTCCGGCCACGGTCGACATCGGTGGGATGCCCGATGTGCGCACCCACATGTCCGATGACATTCGCAGCGATGTGCGTCGCTTCCTGCCGGTCGGCCTTCTGGTGGTGCTGATCTTCCTCTACGTGTGCTTCCGTCAGCTTCGGGGCGTGCTGCTTCCGTTCAGCGTGGTGGTGATGTCGGTCATCGTTGCGATGGGCCTGATTCCGCTGATGGGCTGGAAGCTCCAGATCATGCAGGTCACCCTGCCGGTCATCTTGCTCGCGGTGGCCAACGACTACGGCATTCACCTTATGGCTCGGTACCAAGAAGAGAACGTTCCGGGCCGGAAGCGCGAACGCATTCACCTGGCTCGCACCGTGCTCCTCGACCTTGGCCCTCCCGTTTTGGCGGCGGGCGTCACGACCATGGCGGGGCTGCTTTGCCTGCTCACTCATGTGGTGGTGCCGGCCCAGCAGCTTGGCGTGCTCGCCAGCGTGGGGGTCGGGTTTGCCCTGTTGTGTTCGCTGGCGTTCATTCCCGCGGTGCTTGCCGTGCTTCCCGTGCCCAAGCCGCTCGCGTCCCTCGCGTCCGATGAGGGCCCTACGGGTCTCGAGCGCGGATTGCACGCGGTCGCCTCCCAGGTGGTGCGGGCTCCAGGGCTCGCGATGGGCATCGTGATTGGCGTGACGCTGCTCGTAGGAACCGGCATTCCGCTCCTCTCCGTCGACACCAACCCCGTCAATTACTACGACGCCGAGGCACCGGTGGCCCAAACCACGCGGGGGATCAACCAGGCATTTGGCGGATCGACCGAGCTGTCGGTGATGTGGGAGGGGGACATCGTCGAGCCCGCCAAGATGGCGCAGATCGACGAACTCGAACGGGAACTACGGTCGAACCCTGATGTGGGCTACACCTCGTCGATCGCATCCATGATGCGGACGATGAACGTGGCGGTGTCTGGCCAGGCTGATGCAGGGTTGCCCGACACGCGGGAAGCCACCGCCCAGCTGTTCTTGTTGTACGGGATGGGCGGTGATCCCGAAGATTTCGAGCGGGTCGTGGACTTCGAACGGGAGCACGCGCTGCTGTCGGCCCGCATCAACACGCTGTCGACGGAACGCACCCAAGCGATTGTGTCCCGGGCTCAAGACGTCGTGGCCGATGATGGCAAGGTTGTCGTAGGTGGCTTTGGCGCCGTCTTCGCCGATCTCGTCGATGCAGTGGTGGAGGGGCAAATCGCGTCGTTGTCTCTGTCGTTGCTCATCGTGTTCGTTCTCGTGGCCTTCACCTTTCGTTCGGTGGGAGCCGGAGCGTGGGCGGTCGTCCCGTTGGTCCTTGCCATGCCGCTGTTGTTCGGGCTCATGGGACACCTGGGCATCGAGCTGAACGTCATTACGGCAATGTTGTCCTCGATCATGGTCGGCGTGGGGGTCGACTACACCCTGCACTTCCTGTGGCGCTACCGATTGCTCCGCCGCGAAGGCCTCACGCCACCCGATGCAGTGCTGGAAACCCTCACCACCGTGGGCCGTGGCATTGTGTTCAACGCGTTGTCGGTCATCGTGGGGTTTGCGGTGCTGTTCATCAGCAACTTCCAGCCGGTGCAGTTCTTTGGATTCCTCGTGGTGATCAGCATTGGGGCCTGCTTGGTCGGAGCGCTCGTGTTGCTGCCCGCGATGGTACTGGTGTTCCGGCCTCGTTTTTTAGATTAGGCTCGGGCGATGGCCGATCGCCACGACCTCATCCGGGCCCTTGAGCTTTGGTGAGCCACGCGACATCCGCATCTGGTTCACCTCGTCGAGCGATTCGGGGAGTTGGAGCGCGATGTCACGCCACCCCCCGAGGTCGAGGACGACTACATGTGGACGTGGCTGCTGGGTTCGGTGCCCCCCACTCGGGTGCCTACGATCCTCGAAGCCCTCGGTGAGGACCGCAACAGCGAGCGGGTTGCGCAGCGGTTGAAGACGCTTTGGGAAGCCAGCCCCGACCCGCGCATCGTGACGAGAGCCCGTCGGTGGGCCATCGAATCTTCACTTCACGCTTCGATTCCCCCATTGGCCATGGTGGAACGTCATCAAGAGTGTGCTTGGAGAGGGACTTCCTTCGGACTCCAACTGCGAGGCAATGCGTCACGCGGTCTGGGAGCGGCACGCTCCCTTGACCAAGGCCGCACGCAAAGTGGCCAATTTGCTTGGCCGCCTCCACCTCGTGGCGCCTGCCGCAAGCGAACTCGCCCCGCAGGACCAAGCCTTTGTAGAGGCGGGCCTCGCCACCTTCCCCCTCCCCACGCCGCCACCAACTGCGGTGGTTGATGCGAACGATCTCCTCGGTGAAATTGCCGCCAATGTGGATGACCTCACGCCTCGCCATGTGTTGGCGGACTGGTGGCTTGCCGAGGGTCAGCCTGCAGGGACGTTCCTTCGTGACCAACTCGCCCGTGCGGAACGGGACCGGGGGGATCCGTGGCGTGCCCCGGTCATGGGGGCTTCGGAGCGCGACTGGCTGAAGCGAGCACAGGTGCTCTACGGCAAGCTTGCACAGTGTTCGCTCATTGTGCGGGGGGGCTTCCCCGAATCCCTCGCTCTGCCGGAGCCGGAGCGCTGGAGTCGCCTACGCGCCGCGCTGGATGTCGCATCACCGGTCCAGCATCTTTCGTTGATCCCCGATCCCCGCCGGTTCGTCCGCCACGTTGAAGTCACGGATCCTCACGGAGATCCGGCTCTGGACACCGACGAATGGCCGAATCTTCGCCATGTCAGCGGATTGACCACAGGCCAACTTCTTTCGATCGTGAGGGCCTTCCCGCAGCTCGAGCGCGTGGGCGTGACTCCGTTCGACGACGTGCCTGGACGGGAGTTGCGGAACGCCTGGTTGGCGTCACCGACGTTGAATCGGGTGGATCTCCAGATCCAGGATCTTCGGGATGTGGGTTGGCTCCCGTCCTTTGCGGTGCCTCATCTTGCGCTGCACCTCCAACGGCCTCGTCGCTTCGCGGATCTGGGTTTGGCGTCCGTGTTGCAGATGGTGCCGTCACAGACGCAGATCGTGGACCTTCATTTGTGGCGTGGACTGGGCTTGCGCCTGGTTCGCACCGGTTCGGCTTGGCGAGCCGTCTTTGAGGCGATGGGATCGTGGCATTCGCCCATTCGACGTCAGAGCCCCCCGCCTCGCGAAGGGTGGCACATCGACCTCGATCTGCTGCAGGAACTCGTCCAGCGCGATCTTGTCGAGCCCCCTTCTCAGACCGAGCCAATCGTCGGCCTGGGTTTCGCCGCGACTCGGCTGGCCTCGCTTGGGGTGCTGGACGGACATGCGATTGGCGCGCTGGCCTGGCTGCATCCCCAGGTGCCGTGGCCTCGGTTGCCACCGGTCGACGAACTGCGATTGATCGGGATCGACCAGCTCAGCATGGTTTCCCTGCGGACGCGCCCCGATCTGGGAACGCTGGCGGTGCTCTCCGCGAACGGGGTGCGCGATCGCGCCTACCGCGATGCAAACGGTGGGTTTGAACGGATCGAACTTTTTCACGAGACCAACGGGTGGGACAATTCCCAATTGGCTTCCGCGTTCGCCCAGGAAGGGGCGTCGATCGAAGCGTGCGGCCCTTGGAGGCTTGATGAATGGCGCGCTGTCAACGCCGTCTGCCAGGCCTTTAAGGTTGACGCAAAGGCCCCGAGCGACGTTGTTCTGCGTCGTCCCGCTGCGGTTTCGGGAGTGGGATGGGCGCACCGACGGCGCGTGGCTGGCTGATTAAGCTAAGGTCGCGTTGCGGGGGGCTTCGATGATGCGAGCTGTCGCGGGACTGCTGGTTCTCGGCGTGGTCGCGTGTGCGAAACCGGGAACGGTCGAATCTCCCAACGAAACCCCGCTTCAACGCCAGGCGCAAGTGGCCCAGATCGAGGGGCCGGACCAAACCCTCGAGCGGGCACGTCTTGCTTCGATGGCCCTGGCGGTGGGCGAAACCGATCTGGCCGAGAAGACGCTGCGACAGGTGGTGCAGCGGGTGCAGGACTTCAGGGCGGACGGGGAGTTTCGTGCACTGGTGGGCCAGGAATCTCGAAAGGAATGGAAGGGCGATCCGTCCGAGAAAATGATGGCCTTCTTCTATCTGGGGACGTTGCTCCTCGAGAAGGGGGACTACGGCAATGCCCTGGCCATGTCGAAGGCGGCCATCCTGGCCGACACGGGGACCTCGCGGCTGCAGTACCGCGCTGACTTTGTGCCGGCTTACGTCCTAAGGGCGCTGGCCTACCAAGGCCTGGGCAAGGCGGCTTCTGCGAAAACGGCCATCGATGAGGCGGTGGCCGCAGTTCGCGTGCGAGTACTGACCGGTCACCTCACGGCCCTTTTTGAATCGGCGACGCTGCCTGAAGAAATGGCTTTCGATGCGGGTGCGAACGCGGCGGCCCGGGCGCTGTTGCTCGAGGCGTTGCCCGCAGGACTACGCCAACACCCCGATGACCCCCAAGCGGCGGTTCGGGCCACCCTGTCGCGCGCCACCGAACTTCGCGAGATCGTGTTGGATACGCGTCGCCGGCGTCGTCCCGGTTCGTTGTCCGCGATCCGACGGAGCGATGCGCGGCGGGCCTTTGATGTGCTCGGGCCGTTGGCCGAGGCGTGGCGCACCATCGTCGCAGACGACGCCATGGCCCCCTTGAAGGACGTCGCCGAGGCCGAAGGGTTGCTTCGCGGATTGGTCAACGACCCTCCCTCGCTCGTGCTTTGGCTCGAAAGTGGACGGGCACCGCGTCGCTTTCGCGATGGCACCCACGGCCAGATCCTCCGGCTTCAGCCCTGGCCCGCGGAACCTCCCCCCGAGGTTCGACTCGATGGGCGGAGCCTCGCTGTCCACCCTCTCGACAGCGTCGCGTTTCAGGCCACGACCCGGGGCGGGCGTCGCATCGATGGGTTTCTTAAGGGCAAAGCGGTGTTCAAAGACACGGCGAGCGTGCTTGGGGCTGCATTGCTCGTGACCGGCGATGCCATGAACGATGATGCGGGGGCGGTGGTACAGCTCGTCGGCGCCGCGCTGTGGCTTGGTGGAGCCATCGCAAATCCTGCGGCCGATATTCGAGCGTGGAGCCAGCTTCCCGACCGTCTTTGGCTGGTACGGGCCGAACCCTCACCGGGGTCCCATCGGCTGACGATCGGCGACCGGTCCTACACGGTCCAGGTGCCCGATGGGGGCACCGTCTCGCATCTCATTCCGGGGCGGGAACCTGGTGGTCCCGCTACATTCGGCGAACCCTGTCGACGGTGTGATCCACCGCCTGCCGAGGTCCCGCTGGCCATTCCCGAACCCTCGAGGTGATCCATGAAGCGCACCCTCGCCACGCTCGTTGTGGCCCTCTTTGTCGTCGCTGGCTGCAACCGAAAGGCCAAGTACGTCGATCCGGATGGCCCGTCCCGGGTCGAAGGCACGGGCATTGAGTCGCGCGATGTGCGCGCAGTCGTGGCCCAGATGTCCGAGGACATCGTTCAGGCGCTTGGCTCGGGTGAGGGCATGCCTCCTCGCGTGGCCGTTTTGCCTGTCACCAATGAGTCCCGTTTCCTGATCGACCAGGAGATCTTCACGACGCTCATCACCGATGAGCTGGTGTCGAACGCCAAGGGACGCTTGGCCATCGTAAACCGCGAACGCATCGATGAGATCATGGCCGAACGGGCCATGAAGGCTCGCGGTGAAGTCACCGATGACGGAATCATCAAAGGGCTGGCAGGCGTCGACTACCTGCTGGAAGGGGAGGTTCGCAGTTTGTCCGCCTCCACGAATCGCGCGCAGACGGACTATGTCGTCATCCGCTTTCAGCTCACCGATGCCGAGTCCAGCATCGTGTCGTGGTCGAGCCGCTACGAAATGAAGAAGGAAGGCAGCTGGGGCGTGCTCTACCAGTGATCGCTACATGAGGTCGTGGCGGAGGACGAGGAACGTCCATTGCTCGGTCCGCCGGTCCGCCACCCGAAAACCCTCGCTCTCGAAGAGGCCACGTAGGGGCGTATTGTCGACGTGAATGTGCACGTCGGCGTGAGACACCCTGCGCTCCTTCAACCAATCGAGGTTGCGCCTTAAGAATTGGCGGGCCAACCCTTGGCGTCGATAGTTCGGAAGGACGTAGCGGCTCCAGAAGTAGCCGTAGGGCGTGTTTGCTTCATCGCGTCGAAGGACTACGATCGAGTGGCCTACGATGCGGGCTTCCGGATCGCGAGCCACGAGGTACTGCTGCTGGGGATTATCGGCTCCCGCGGTGATGATGCGCCGGTGGGCGGCGAAGCCGAAATGCGGCATCGTCGCGGGGTCGACGCGCATCTCGGGCCGAGACTCCCACAGCGTCATCACGCTGAACACACTGACGTGGTCCAGCTCCTGGTCAGATTTGGGGTCGAGGGGACGAATGTCGAAGGCGGTCATGGCTTGATCCTACACGACCCAGGGCACGGCGACCTCATCGTTCGACCAAGATCACCGGAACCGTGGCTTCAAGCTGGACTGGGCCTTCGAGTTGAGACCCTACAACCTCAAGTTCACCCACGCGTTGCCACGCGACGACCGCGAGGTCGGGCTGCCAAACCTCGACCACCGTACCGTCTGGCAGACCGTGGTCGATGTCGAACCGGGCGGGCATGGTGGCGGTGTACCGGTAGGGAGCGAGAAGCCAGCTCGCCACGATGGGTTCCTGGTTGAAGGGGAGATCCGCCCGGACGGCGGCCAGCGTGGAGGTTGGCGGTTCAAACGGCGGGGGGGAGACGTCGTCTGCGCCCACGTTCACCAAGAGTCCGTCGCCGATGTCGACGAAGTCCGCGGGGTTGGGCAACGAGGTTCCCGAAGGAGCTTGGGGGAGCACGATGGCGTGTTCCACTTCGTCGCCAGCTTCAACCTCGAAGACGAAGGTGGCGGTCATCCATGCCCCGTTCGCATCGGACACCTCGGCGGCCAGGGGGCCGGGCTCCAATTCGGCGGTCAGCCGACCGTCGGCATCGGTGCTCGACCTCATCGACGACGCGCCGCGATGGATGTCCACCGTCAGACCAGGCAGCGCGGTGCCCGTGGGGTCCTCGACGAGGAGAGACCAGAGGGCCGTGGTCAACGGTTCGGGGTTCTCGCCTGGCTGGGGTTGGGGGCGTCGCACGGGCGGCCCCATCCAGGGTCCTGATGAACCCGCACAGGCGACGAGAAGGGTGATCACGACTTCCCCCGGGGAATGGCCTCAGGGTGCCTGTGAATCATCGTTGAAGCAAGCGCTCAATCGGCCCAGCTTCGTTCGGCTAAGACCGCAAGGCCAAGCCCGACGCCGTACATCGCCAAATCGATCGGGTCGAAGGTGGAGCCGAAGATGAGGTGTACGATCAACGGAGCGTCGGGACCCACCAACTGAAGGCCTTGCAGCAGCTCAACGCCGAGCGCGAGGACCCCGACCCCCAATACCCGCTGACGAGGTGTACCTAGGTTGAAGGCCGCGAGTCCGGCGACGAGCAAGACCACTACGGCGATGTCGCCGACCGAACCACGGATCCAGGACATTCCAGGTCCTTGGTAGGCGACCACCCCAACGCAGACGGCGAACGCGGCAACCATGACAAGAAAGGCGCGAGTTTGTTTCATGCGTCCGACCTATCCGTCGGAGTGCGCAAGATTCGTGCAGCAGGGCCGTCGTTTTCGTTGATCGGGATCAACGCATCGACCAGACGCTGCACCACCCCATCGGCAAGCGGCACGCCGACCGGGGTGAGCGTGAGTCGGTCGCCCGCCACCGCAACCACGCCTCCGGCGAGGAGCCCCCGAACGACGGTTGGATCGGGCTCGAGGCCCGTGCGTTGTCGGAGGTGCCCGAGCGATACCCCTTCGACGAACCGTAGGCCACCAATGAGCTGGTCCATGGCCGCTTCTTGAGCGGTGGGATGCTCCCCCACTGGCCAAGGCGTGGACAACCATGTGGTGAGGTGGGCGGGATTCTTCCACCGCTCTCCTTCGAATCCCGATCCGTGCGCTCCTGGTCCCAGTCCTACATAAGGTCGGTTGGTCCAATAGAGTTGGTTGTGGGCGCAGCGATGGCCGGGCTTCGCGAAGGTCGACACCTCGTAGCGCTCGTACCCGGCACCCCCGAGCCATTCGGCCGCGTCGTCGAACATCTGCCGCCAGGTCTCGTCATCGACCGGCATCAGACGTCCTCGCGCCACGGCGCGCGCGAACGAAGTTTCTGGCTCGATCGTCAACCCATACAACGACACGTGAGGTACCCCCAGTGTCGTCACCCGTCGCAGGTCATCGCGAAACATCTGGGCGGACTGCCCAGGTACCGCGAAGATGAGATCGATGGACCAGGTTCGCAGTCCGGCCTGGGCGATGCGTTGAATGGCAGCTTCAGCCTGGGGAGAGGTGTGACCACGCCCCAATCGACGTGCAACCTCGGGAATGAAACTCTGCACGCCAAGCGAAATGCGGTTGATCCCCGCGTCGATCACCTCGGCGAGCCAGGCGTCATCGATGTCCTCGGGATTCGCTTCCGCGGTGATCTCCGCATCGGAGGCGGGGGCGAGGGCCTCGATCATCGTGGCGAACGCGGTTCCGTCGATGCGCGACGGGGTGCCGCCACCGAAGAAGATGGTGGCAGGGGGGCCAGGGGCCAAGGCGAGCCGTGCCTTCGCTTCAGCCACCACCCGAGCCACGAACGGGTCGGCATCGGGGCGACCAGCCTGGGGCAGGATGTCGAAGTGGCAGTACGGGCAGCGAGCCCGACACCAGGGCACGTGAACGTAGACCCCAAAGGTCACCGGCTGCCCTCGGGGTCGGCATTGGGCCTTGGCAGGACCCGGACGGTCAAGGCCTCACCGAGGTCGAGGGACTGCAGGGCCTGCTGCATGGACGCTGGGGTGACCCCTTGGAGTCGCTCGCGGAGCGCATCGACGCCCACCGGCCGGCCGAGCAGCTCGGACCACGCGAGTTCTGAGGCCCGCCCCGCGACCCGCTGGAGCCGCATCGCGGCCTGGCCGACCAGCATGCGGCGTACGCGGGCCAGCTCGTCATCGGTGGGTCCGGTGCGGGCCAACTCGACCAGAACCCCACGCAGGGCACTGGCGGCTTCCTGCACGCGGTTGGGGTCGGTTGCGAGCCCGGCCGAGAAGGTACCGCCCCCAAGGCCCGCCTCGGACCGGGCCCACACCGAATACGCGAGCCCTCGCACCTCTCGAAGTTGCAGAAAGAGCCTTCCCGCCTGACTGTCGAGGATCGCGGTGCTGACCGCGAGCGGCGTGCGCCGGGGGTCGTCAAACGCCACTCCGCGGGTCCCCATGAGCACGGTGGCTTGTTGGGTGCCCGCGTAGCGCGTGCGGGGGTTTGAGCGGCGGCTTGGGGTGCGTTCGCGGGTCGGCTCGGCCAGCGTCAGCGGCTTTGAGCCGGTCTCCGTCAAGACCTCGGCCCAGCGCTCGAACTCTGCCAAAACGATGTCGGGGTCGAATCCGCCCGCAACGCCGATGATCAGGTTCTCAGGTTGCAGGACATCGTCGTGGATGGTGGCCAGTCGCCCCGGTCGAATGCGCGAAAGGGTCGCCGGGGTACCGAGGATCGGCAGCCGCCACGGGTGGCGAGGCCACAGCGACCGCCACAGCACTTCGGTGGCGACCGTATCGGACTGGTCCACCTGGGCTGCGAGGTCGTCGAGCATGGCCTCGCGAACGTGATTGAAGTCCTCGAGGTCGAACCGAGGATCCGTAATCATGCGGCCGAACAGGGCCAGCGCGGCCTCGCTGTGCACCGCCGGGAAGGTGGCATCGAGCCCCATGGTGGACCGACCCGCGGTCGCATCGAACGAAAGGGCCAGCGCGTCGGCGCGTTCGGCATAGGTCACGGCATAGTAGGGGCCGGCGCCGCGAATGACCGTTCGAGCCCAGGCTTCGGTGCTGCCCGCAAGCCGGGCTTCTTCGAGGCTCTGTCCCCCGAACCCCAGGATCTTGATGCCCACCACTTCGGTGTCGTCGGGCCACAAGGCTACGGTCATCCCGTGTACATCGACGGTGGTGGGACCGGTCGCGCGCGAGTGCTTCGTCGGAGCGCGGGGCAGGGGCACATCGACGGGAAGGTGCCGTTCGACGGTCGAGTCCGTGATTTCCCGGTCGATGACCACCACTTGGAGCCGCTCGGGCTCGAGGAACCTTCGAGCCACGCGAGCCACATCGTCTGCGGTCACCGCGCGAAGGGCTTCGCGGTAGGTGTTCAGCCCATTGGGATGCCCGAGTCGCGCGATAGACCAGGCAAGTTCGCCAGCGATGCCGTCGGTTGTTTCGGTGGCGAAGAGCAGGTCGGCGAGAAGGCCGTCTCTGGCCCGTTGGACTTCGGCTACGGTGAGCCCTCGCTCGCCCACCGCGGTGAGGGTGTCGTGGGCGATGGCGAGGGCCGCCTCGGTTTCCCCGCAACAGAAGGTCACCGAGACCATGCCGCCCTGGCGATAGTGCTGGGCTTGTGCCCACACTTGCGAAGCAACGCCCGCTTGCAGGTCCAGCCGAGTGTGCAGCCGGCTGGCGCCTCCCTGACCAAGTCCCGCTAGCAGCACGTCGAGCGCGGCAACGTCGGGATCGTCGACGGCGGGTCCGGGGTAGCCCATCTGGACGACGACCGAACCGAAGTCTCGGTCGAGCAAGGTGACTCGGCGATGGGGGTTTTGGGGGCGGCCCAGGGGGTCGCGTGACTCGCCGATGGGCCACCCTGCCGTCAGTGTCCGAACCTGGTCGCGGACGGCTTGCGGATCGACGGGGCCCGCTACGGAAAGTACGGCGCGGCCAGGGTGGTAGTGGCGTCGCCAAAACCCCACCAGATCGTCGCGTGACAGGCCTCCGACCGAGGCCTCAGTCCCGATGATGGGTCGCCCATAAGCGTGATTGCAGAAGACCTGAGCTTGCAGATGATCTGCCGCCACGCTCTCGGGATCATCGGCGTAGCCACGGAGTTCTTCGAGCACCACCTGCCGCTCGCGTTCCACCTCGTCAGGGTCGAACACCGCGTGTTGTGCCATGTCGATGAGGACGTCGAGGACCTCGTTCACACCGTCGGCAAGGGCCGTCGCATGCAGGGTGGTTTCATCGAAGCTCGTCCATGCATTGAGATCGCCACCGATCCCTTCGATGGCCGAGGCGGATCCGCCCACCGGACGACGATCTGTGCCCTTGAACAGCAAGTGCTCCACGAAGTGCGCCGCACCGTGCTCAGTAGGGCCTTCGTCGGCCGCTCCGGCATCAAACCAGAGGTGCGCTGAGACCACGGCCGATTCGGCCAGGGGAGTCACCGCGATCCACATTCCATTGTCCAATCGCTGGACGTCGGCTTCTACGGGGCCTCCTCGTCCCCCCGCGAGAGGCTACGGGGACAGTCGGGGCGGGACGCGAATACGTACCAGCCCACTTCGTCAGCCCAGTATTCTCCTTGCCAGGGCCACGGACGGAAGCCCTTCCGTTTGCGGAGTTTGCGAAGGCGTTGTGTGTTGTCGACCGTCTCGAGTTCGCCAGTCGCCGCGGCGCGCTGGAGCATCTCGGCTTCCATCGTCAACAGGTCGACCCGCGCAAGCTCGATGTCGGTGAGCATGTTGTACAGCTCGTCACGGAAGGTCCGCACCTTGCGCCATGCGCGGGCTCCCTCGGTTTCGATCCGCGCATCGCGCTGAGGCTTCAGCAGCGAGGCGGCGACTGTACCGAGTTCACCCGCGTCCTCGGTCTGGGCGAGTTCCTTAGTGGCTCGGTCCACGCTGGCCAGGGCCTGGCTCATTCGGGGTTCCGCGCGGAAGCTACGCAGTGCGGAGGGCGGAATCGGCTGTTCGTTGCCTTCTCGGAACGCGCGCACCGCGTTGAGTGCATCGGAACCTGATTGGTCGGACAGGGCATCGATCGTGTCGATGACGGGCTGCCAACGCTGCTGGAAGCCTTCCATCTCGGCGGATGCCTGACCGAACTTGCACATCAGGAACAGTGAATAGGCCCGCAGCAGGTCTGCTTCAGGGTCGAATCGCTCCTGAAAGAACGGGGCTTGGTGATTGTGGAGCATCGCCAACGCTCCGTTGGTGTCCTGGCCCCGGAAGTGCGACCAGGCCCGTTCGAACTGGGCCTCGAGCCAGGAGTCAGAGGTGCGTGGGACCTTCGCATAAAACTCGATGGCCCGTCCGAAGTCGCCCGATGCATAGAACGCACGGGCCACATTGAGATGGGTGCGTTCCAGGAATTCGGGGTCGGGCGGATCCTGCTTCCGAGCCAGGGCTTCGGCGGTGAGCAGTGGAGCCACCGCATCGGTGAATCGTTCCTGCTGGCTAAGCACCACGCCACGAAGCATTTCGAGGTCGCCGAAACCCGGCTGCTCGAATTGGCCGCCCTCGGCGATCGCCAAGGCAGGGCCGTAGTCGCCTTGGCGGAGGAGCCAGCGTACGGCCATGGCTCGGACGCGATTGGTCAGTTCGTTAGGGACGGGAAGATCAGGGTTCTCTGAGAGAACTTTGCCGATCATGCCGTCTTCACCCACCTCTGAGGCCAGGTCAAGCATGGAGCCGATCTGGGCGATGCCGTAGGCAGGGTCGAGGTCGAACCCTTTCGAAAAGGCTGCGATCGCCGAGAGTTTCCATTCTCGACGTGCGAACTGCGTGGACAACATGGCCCAAGCCTGTCCGTGGGCGCCCGCCTTGGCGTCATCCTTCACGATGCTGAGCAATGCATCGGTCATCTTGTCTTCGTCGCCTGCGGCGGCTGCGGACAGCACCTCGGCAAAGGTCTCGGCCCGTTCCGCGTCCGACATCTCGGGCGTCGTGCTGGCCAGGCTTAGCGCACACCACCACCACATGTCAGCTGCCCTGGCCGGTGAAGAACACCAAGCCTGCCGTCACGTTCGCGTTCTGCTTGAAGTCAAGGGTGTTCGTGAGCGAACGCGGCTGGAGCAACAGATCATCGCGGAACTCGACTTTCAGCGAGGCGGTTTTGCCGAGGAAGAACCGTGTGCCAATGCCTGGTGAAAGCGTGGGCGCAATTGGGGTTCCGCCGCCCGGCAACAAGGATTCCTCGAGGGTCGCCCCTCCACGGAGCGCGAAGTACACGTCGAAGTGCACGACCTTGGCCCCGTTGAGGTTGAGCTTCGCATAGATCGGGGAGACTTCGATGCCCGCAAGCGCAGATGCGAGGTAGCGGTACGCGTTGGGAGCGACGCCAAACGTAGGCGACTCCAGCTCGCGGTACACACCGCTCTTGAAGCCGTAGCCACCGCCCGCGACCACCGAGAACGCAAGGCTTTCGTTGAGGTGCACCGCAAGCGACAGCTGGGCGTTCGGTGAGGTGAGGTACGCATCGAACGGCATGACCCCGACGTGGATGCCGAATTCGGTACGGCCATCCTTGGGGTACAGCAACTTTTGGACGACCGTGATGTCCTCATCACGGATCATTCCAATGTCAATGGTTTCTTGAGCCCCGGCAACGGAGGCCCAAACAAGCAGGCTACTCAACATGGCGACTCCCGGCCGGCAGGTCCGGACGGCTTAGAACGGAAGGTCGATCGGAATTCCGTCGATGGGCTGGTAGAAGACCTCAACCACCGATTCGTACGGCGGGATCGCATTTCCGTGGAACTCGATGCTGTTGTCCCCGGCGCGATAGCTCCAACCATCGGAGAAGACGGGCAGTCCGAACTCGTCGGTGTCGACGACGCTGCCCTCAGCTACGTTTTCGCCATCGACTTGGACGATGATGGTGCCGGGAACGGGGACCGACTGCAGTGGGAAACTGGTGAGGAAGTTGCGGAGCAGGTCGGACAATGCACCCAACGCTTCATCGAAGGGCCGCAAGTCGCAGTCGTCGTCGAACAAGTCGATGACCGCGCCGCCTGTGGTCTTGGCGAGGAAGTGGTAGCGCTGCACCGCCCAGTCGGATGCCGCCGACGGACACCGCACCTCGTTCTGTTCGTTGAGTTCCTGGCCGATGAGGACCCACGTGATGTTCCGACCAAACTGGTCGAACAAACGATCGTATTCGTCAGGAATCGGCTCGCGGAACTGACGACGAGAGCTGTCGCCTTCGTCGCTCACGATGACGACGAGGAAGTTCGAATCGTCGCGCAGCAGGGTTGCGTTGGTTTCCGACTCGGCCCGGCTGAGGAGCGGCGTGATCTTACGGTCCTGCTCTTCGTCGTACACTTCGGCGAAGCAGGCTTCGGGCGGATTCGGAACCGCCCGACACATCGCGAGGAACACCGCTTCGAGGGCTTCCTCACGGGCTTCGCCACAGTTGCCGAGGAACCCCCCGCCGCAGGTGCACTCGAGAAATTCCTGCGAGACCACGCCGGTCAGGGGATCACCGCAGGTGTAGCTGGGATCTGACGAGGGGGGAGCGGCTTCGGTGAAGCACACCGCCTCGCAGGCCAGCTGTTCGACGAACTTGTCTTCAATCCGCCGTTCGTTCCGCGAAATCACAGGGCCGACCAGGCCGCCACGATTGTCGTCGGCGTCGGTGGTGGTGATCGCGAAGCGGTAGTCGATGAACAGCCCGCGATCCTGGATGAAATCGATGTAGTTGTCGACCGCATCGGACAAGTCATCGAATTCGCGATTGCGTGAGGCGTCTCCGAGTTCTGCCACGAATCCGGCAAAGTTGACGGCGAGCGCCTCGGAGATGTCTTGCATCGACTCCGAGTTGTCGATCACGAAGAGCACATCGGCCCGGTTCGTAAATGTGGCCTGCTCGTAGCCCGAAATGCGAAACAGGTCGTAGCGGTTGCAGGACGTGGCCAGCAGGGCCAGCCCAATCATGGTGAGCACGCGCACGAGACCCTCCCGAGGAGCGACAGCGTATCGTACGTGGCGTCAAGCCCAGGTCAAGTCACGTCTGTACCAGACCGTGGATGACGTTGAAGGCATGGGTCACTTGATGGTGAGGGCGAATGCCTCTTTTGTGGTGAAAGCCTAAGAGCCCATTCCACACATCGGTGATGTCGGCGCGCAGGGTCTCGTAGTCGCGCCGTTCAACGAGCTTGCGCAGCTGTTGGACGGCCGGCGGCAAGTCCGCCCCCTCGTAGCAGGCGACGATGCGTCCGAGTGCATCCGAAAGCCGCTGGTGCAGCTCAGCGTCGGCCTGGGTCGCGATCACCTCGTTGACCATGGGCTCGAAGCTGCCAAACGAAACGGACAGCGAGGGGTCGTCTTCTTCCTCTTCCCCACGCCGGCGCGGGGGGGGAGGCGCCGACGGTGGGTGGGCGGGGGTGGTCGACGGACTGTTCGGGGCTCCACGGTTCCGTTCGTGGGGGACCGGCGTGGCGGACCTCACATAGGTCGGTGGGGTTGCCGTCGATGGCGCTGCCGTGCGCATGGGTGCGGGGGGAGCGGTTGGAGGGGGCGGAGGTGCCACCTCGCCGTGGAGATCTTCGACCGAAGGGGGCGCGCTCACCCGCTGATTGGGCCGAGGGGTTGGCGCTTGATCTGGACTGGGGGTGCCCAGCCGTGCGAGGCCCCGTTCGGCAAGAAACGTGTCTGCGTTGCCGAACATGTCATGGTAGTCGGCAACCGAGAATCCGCCCTTGATCTTGGTGGCACCTCGTTCGTTGCGACTTTCAATGACGGTCACCCGACCGAACGCCTTCGGATCGAGATGGATGACCGGTGCGATGATCGCATCGGCGGTGATGTGGGCCGCCCCGATCGTGATGGATTCCGACGCTGAAATCGCCATGCAGGAGATGCGTTGACGTCCCAACACCACATGACGACCATGGATATGGCCGCCTTCGATGTCGCCACGCACGCGGACCGTGCCCCCAGCCCGCAGGCTGCCGGTGATTCGGGGGAGCCGGACCTCGAGGTCTCCGCCCGCTTCGACCAACGCAAAGCCAGGCTCGAGGCTCTCCTGCAGGTCGATGTCGCCGTCGTAGGCGAGATGGAACCCGTCCTCGGTCAACCGCATGGTGACTCCGGAAGGAAGGACGAACGGAGGAGACTGAGCCATCGGTGCGCACTCCTTCGCGCACCGTAAGCGGAATGGGATGCTCTCGCTACCGCTTCGGCAAGGGAGCTTTGGGGCCAAGCTCGGGAATGGCTCGTCCGAGTCCGCTCGCCAAAAAGGCTTCGACCGATTCGGTGGTCAGCGCCTGGGCTCCTTCGAGATCGCCCGCTTGTTCTCGCAAGCGAGCCAGCAGCGCCAAATGCAAGGGGGTCGCGGTGGCCGAGCGAAGGGCCTCGGCGAGGGTGCGCGCAGGTTCGGACCCTTCACGGCGCCACAGCACTAAGATGCGCACCGCATCGGCCTGAGCGCGCACCGCATTGGCGTATGGACTTTCGAACGCCTGCGCGAGATGTGCCTCGGCGTCACGGGGATCTTGTCCGAGCAGCAGGCTTGCCATGGCCCGACCGGTGGTGGCCCACGCGGCCGCCTCTCCGTCATCGATGCCTTCGAACCACCCTAAGGCTTCGAGACCCTGACCCTGCTGGAGCTGAGTAAAGGCGATCGACAACTGGGCTGTCATCCGAACTTGTTTGGGAGAAAGCGGACTCTGGGCAAGGGTGCGCAAGCTGGCCAAGGCGTCGGCGTTGGGGGGGGGCGCCAGTGCTTCGAGCGCCCGCGTCAGTCGATGCTGCGCCCACACGCGAAGACCCGCAAATGCCAGTGCGAGGGCCAAGAGCCCGAACAGCACTGCGGGCACTGCCGAGTTCATCGCCACACTTACGATGACCACCAGCCACAGCGACGCGGGAAGCGCCAAGGCGATGGGTACCCCGAGCAGTGCGCCATGGAGCGGACGGTCGGAGATGCCATGGCCGTCGACCAGCTCCGGGCGTCGCGCGGATTGGGCCCGCTCGATCACCAGGGCCAACGCGCCCGTGCCGAGCCCGGCGAGCAGCCCGAAGATGCCGAGCCGGGCGGCTGCGTCCGGGGTCCCCAAGATCTGGATGGTGACGCCGATCGCAGTGCCCACCGCGGTCGTGGCCAGTCCCCAGGCCCCCACGACCGACGCCCACCGCCGGGTCGCGATGCGCTCGCGGGTGACGGTCCGCGACGCCGCTGGGGGATCGAAGGGACGACTCATGGGAGCATCAAGGGTCCTCGACCAAGAACATCGGCGCCCGTTGGGTCACGGTGAAGGGTCCGAACTCTTTGCGCAACGTTTGGACATGCCCGACCACGTCGCCACTGACGATGGTACGCGCATACTCGGACGACGTCGCGGTCATCGGGCCAGGCAATGGGGCCTTGCCGATCCATTCCTGTTGTTCCAGGTAGTTGGCCCGCTGCCAAGCACGCTCCACCTGAGGCCACATCGCGCCAAGGGCTCCCAGAGCACGCTGGACGTCGGCGGGACCTTCATCGAAACGCTTCTGGACTGCACGGTAGACCCCCACCCGGTCGGCGACGCTGATGCGAAGCGCAGTTCCGCCTTGGACTTCGCGGCACAGCGAGGCGTAGCGGATCCAGGCTTCGACGTCGGCTTCGGTCAGCGAGACCTGGGCTTTGTCCGCGGACCCCCACGTGGGCAGCACCTTCGTCTGCAACTGAACCAGGTCGTCGGTCCCTTGCACCAGGCCCTGACCGTGAAGTGCCGCAAACACCTCGCGGCTTCGGCGGTCGGTGGCGTCCGCCCCTTTCAGGCTCATCATCGACAGTCCGGCGTTGCGAACCTCGTCGAGCAGCGCCACCGTGCCCTTGGGATCTGCGTCGAATCGCGACACTAAGGCCCGGCGCGTCAAACGCCGGTCGGCGAGGGGCAACGGCGAGGCGCGCAACAGTTCCCAGTACTCGACGAGCCAATCCGCGCGACGACAGTCCAGCACGGTCGCATCGCGTTCCCGCAGTACCGTGGTGGGTTCTTCGCAACGAACGTCGGGACCTCCGCACCCGGTGAGCAGGGCGACGATGAGCCCGATCACGCGCTGGTTCCCGTCACCCAGTAGGGCGAGCCCATCAGCTGCATCTTGAGCTGTTGGATTTCGGACGGACGCAGCTCAAAGGTCTGGGGTTGGCCCGTGCGCGGGTCGCGCTGGGTGGCGAACCAGCGTTCACCGACCTTTGACTTGTAGAGGATGAGACCTCGTGGGTCTTCGTAGACCATGTCGAGATCGCCAGGTTGCAGGGGGCCCTCGGGGGCCTTTTCAGCCTCCGGTTCGGGCTCGGGATCGGGTTCGGGAGGGGTCAACGTTTCGATGACCGCCTCGACTTCCCAACGGAGTTCGAGGTCATCGATGGCGCGGGACTTCATCTCGAGGTGGGACAGCACGGTCGACACATCGTCGAACTGCTGGCCGAGGGCCACGAGTTCCTCCTTGATGGACTCGCGCTCCTTCCAGCTGGCAGCGGCAAGGCGGTCGAGAACCGCGTCGAGCGCGTCAAAGGCGGGCATGGGTGCCTCCGGGGTTCGTTGACCTCGAAGTATCAAGGTAGGCTGCGCCCGTGCCGTTCCTCGAAGCCCATCTTCCCGAACATCGAGAGCTGTTGAGCCGTGAGGCCCTAACGCTCACCCTGAAGCACGGGGAATACCTGATGCAACGGGGCGATGGAGGGTCAGACATTTACCTTCTCCAATCCGGGGTCCTGGAGGTGGTGGATCGGACTCGAGTTCCGGAAATCCCGGTTAATTCGCTCACTCCAGGCGCCGTGGTCGGTGAGCTGGCCTTTGTGACGGATACCTCGCGTTTGGTCGATGTTCGGGCGGGTACCGATTGCGTGTTGCTGGCTTGGGAACGAGACACCTTGAAACGGCTGTTCCAGGAGCATCCGGTCATCGCCGCTACGTTTCATGCCGAGGTGGCGCGCTTGACCGCAAACCGATTGCGACGATTGACGGACCGCGCCATCGCAGGGTCCTTCGACCTATCGGAGTCTGTCGACGAAGACGATGACGTGCGCACCTGGGTTCAGCGCATCGTGGGCCTCATCAAGGAGGCGATTCCCCAACACGATGCCCAGCTCCGCGTGGCACCGGAGTCGCCGGCGGCCCAATCGGCGGTCTCCACCACGTTGGATCGGCTGGAGACTGCGATCGCGGAGCTGTTCGAGGCGCACTCAGAGCCCGATGCCGCTGCGTTCGCCGAACGTGAACTCCGCCGCGAACTGATGCCCTACCTGGTTCGTTCTTCGCTCGCGGATCGGGCGTTGCGACGGCCGGGGGGTCGCCTAGGCACCGTGCAGATCTTGGCGCAATCCATGATCAACATGGCGATGGGCGACGGGGTGTTGGGCGTTGCCATGGATCGCTGGATTCTCGACCGGCCCACGTTTGCCGCCCTTCGGGAACTCCAGCCCGAGTTGGTGCGCACCATCCAACGGGGATTGCCGGATGGTCGAGCCTCCGAGGTGCAGATCCTCAACGTGGGTTCCGGATCGTTGGTGGCGGGACTCCTCACCGCAATCGAGGATCACCCACATCCCGTGACGGTATCGGTCATCGACCAGTCCGCGCGGGCGCTCGCCTTGCTGCCCGATCCCGAGCCAGGGGCCAACGCAACACTCGTACCCAAAGTGGCGAACTTGGTGGCCCTGGCGTCCGGTGACCTTGACCTTTCGATGCCTCCCCAGGACATCGTTGTGATGCACCACCTGATCGAGGTGTTGCCCGAGCGACTCGCCTTCAACCTGCTGCTGCAGTGTCGACGTCAGCTTGCTCCGGACGGGGCTCTCATCGTGGCGACGCTCGGCCCCTCGGCGGACCGGGCGTTGCTCGACCGGTTGCTCGGGTGGCCTACGATTCGTCGGCCGCGCAACGGCGTTGGAGAGCTGCTGCGAGCCGCAGGTTTCGGCACGGTATCGCCCGTTACGACGGCCGTGCCTGGGCAACTCATCGTTGCTTTGGAGGGGACCTGATGTCGTCGCGGGGCGGCCGATGTCGCCCCTCTTGCCACCCCTTCTTCAGTCGACTACAGCCGACCGTCTCGGAGATCCCATGATGCGCTTTGCCCTCGTCCTTGCCGTTTTTGGCACCGCCTGCAGTTCCGGAACGGAAACGGCTGCCCCCGAAGCTCCAGCCGTCGAAGAAGCCGAGAAGAAGGGCCCGGAGGTCGCGCCCGTCGCGCCAGTGACGCCGGATTCAACAGGTCTTGTGCCGTCGATCCTCGAGACGCAGGCCGCGCTCAAAACGAGCGGCGTAGACACCGAGTTGGCGACGCTCACCAAGAACCGGGCGTACGATTTGACGGCGGATGCACCGGACCGTGCCGCCGTACGAACCGGAGTGGTGCTGGCTGACATGCTGCTGACGGTCGAGAATTCCGAGAAGGACCGGCTCTTGGCCCAGCTGGGCACGCTTCGAAAGGGGATGCAGCAGCTGAACGGGGGCAACGACATCGACGCGACCCTCGCCGAGTACGAGGAGCAAATCAAGACCGATGCCATCTCGCGCGAAAAGTTGCTCGCCGATTTCGACCGCATCTCGGGTGCCGTGATTCCCGAACTCACGTTCAACGGCAACGAGCGAGTGGTTCCGCTCATCACCGCCGGCTCCTGGCTTGAGGGCACCAACCTCGTGGCACAGGCCATTAAGGACGTGCCAGCCGAAAAGCGTGGCGATGCGGACAAGCTCCTGAAGGCGCCACCTGTGGTCGACTACTTCTCGCAGTATGTGGCGGATGAAGGCGCAGACAAGGCGCCAGAACCCGTGGTCGCTCAGCTCAAGACCACGCTGGGCACGCTTTCGGAACTCGCGAAGAAGGCCGAGCCGCTTACCGACGAAGAACTTGAGCAGGTTGCAAAGGCGACCGGCGACGTCCTCTCGCTCCTCTGACGGAGAGATCATGAACGCCCTCGCGATGCTCCTATGGGTGCCGCCCGCGTCCGCGGATCCCGCGATGCGGGAGGCTCAGAGTTGTGTCGAGAGCAAACTCGACGAACTGTATGCGCAGGGGTGGCGCAGCCGGGGGGGATTGACGCGGGTGCGGATTGAAGTCGACCAATCCCATACGAGCGAACATGTCCTGCTTGGCGGTTTCGACGTCACGTTTCGGGCGTGTGCCGCACGCGGCGCGATCGACCTCGATCTGGTCTTGTACGATGACGATGGCACCATCGTCGCGAAGGATGAAGGGATGTCGCGTGATCCCATTCTTTCGGTGAAGGTGCCTCGGACGGGGCGGTATCGCCTCGTGACCTACCTTCGCAAGGCCCAGCCCCGTGCCGGCGCGGTTCCAGCGGCGGTTGCGCTCACGTTCCAGCTCCCCTGAGAGGGCGCTCTGCACTACGGCGACCTCGAAGAACGCTTTCGCGCCGCGCGTCCTGAAGTTTCGGGTCATGCGGATCGCGATGTGTCCTTCGCCGTCGATTTCGCCCGGTTGTTGGCCCAGATTCTCACGGCACGAGACTACACACCCCGCGTACGCATCGCGATGCGCTCGGCCATCAAGGTCCGTACGAAGCTTGCAGATGACCAGATCGACACGTTGCTCGACCTGGCCCTCACACCTGAACAACGCGTTGCGATCGATGAGGACCAGCTACGGGCGTTCGGCCGGCACTTCGGTACCGCCGAAAGCGAGGCCTTGCGGCTCGAGGTGGCCCGCGAAGTCGACCTCCGGACGTTTGCCGCCCGGTACGAAGAAAAGGAGGCGCTGCGGCTCCTCGACAGCCTCTTCTTCATCTGTGCCGTGGACGGGCGCATCGACGCCGACGAAATCCGTCGACTCGATCGAGCGGCCCAGCAGCTCGAGATCGATCAGGCCTTGATCAATGCCCTGTTTCGGAAGCATGACGGGCGTCATCACAAGGGCGAGGTCATCACCCTTGATCAAGGTCGCTACATCATCGGCCGGGCGCCGCACCATCGGATTCCGCTTCCCGATCCCCAAATCGCCCTTCGCCATGCCGAACTCGTCAGGGTCGCGGAGGGGTGGCGAGTCAGCGATCTGAACAGCGGTCGACCGACCGTCGTCAACGGACATCCCCGGGCCCAAGCCACCTTGCGGGCGGGAGACGAGCTGCGCCTCGGCACGACGACCCTGCGCTTCCTTGGGGATCGTCAGGTTCGCATTCGCGGGACCGCTTCGTTTTCGAGCCTCTCGGTGCGAAATCTGAATCGCTCGGTGCGCAATGCCAAGCTTCTCGATGACATCAGCTTCACCGTCTTTACGGGCGAATTGGTGGCCATCGTGGGTCCTTCGGGAGCGGGCAAGACCTCACTTGTGAACGCCATTGCGGGCCTGACGCGGTCAACGGGACAGGTGCTGTTCGGCACGCAGTCCTTTCATCGCATGATCGCCCATGACCGGTCGGTGTTGGGCATGGTGCCGCAGGACGACGTGCTCCACACCGAACTCACGGTGGAGGAGAGCCTGCGCTACGCGGGAAAGCTCCGCCTTGGGCGCAAGCTGCGCCGGCAGGAACTCGCCACGGCCATCGATCGTGTCGCCCTTGAACTCGAGCTTGAGCCGATTCGTGGGCAACGCGTCGGCAACCAGATCTCGGGAGGCCAGCGCAAGCGGGTCAACGTGGGGCACGAACTGTTGTCGAGGAACAATCGGGTGTTGTTCCTCGATGAACCCACGAGTGGTCTCGATCCGCAGACGTCCCAGGGCATGGTGGCGTTGATGCGCCAGCTCGCGGACGACGGACGCATCGTCTTCATGGCCACCCATGATGTCACGCCGGCCGTGCTGTCCAAGGTCGATCACCTGTTGGTGATTGCCAAAGGAGGGCGGCTGGCCTGGTTTGGGCCTCCGCAGGAGGCAACGCGCTATTTCGGGGTGGCGTCTGCCGATCGGATTTTCGGGAAACTGGCTGCCCATCCCGATGCCGACTGGGGGGCTCGGTATCGAACGCACTCTGCGTTTCGCAGGTTCGTTCGCACCCGCGAGCACCTCGTAGAGGTGGATGGGATCGAAGCGGCGCCGTCCGAGACCTCACCGGTTGGGCGAGACTTCGGCCGCGATTTGCTCACCCTCACCGAGCGCTACCTCCTCGTGAAGTTGCGCGACGTGTCGGGATTGGCCGTGTTGCTTGCCCAGGCTCCGGTGCTTGGGCTGTTCCTCTGGGCCGTGTTCCCCGGTCCGGATGTGGCGACCATGTTCATGATCGCGTTGTCCTGCCTTTGGTTTGGGTTGTCTGCGTCGGTGCGTGAACTCATCAGCGATCGATCGATCGCGTTGCGAGAAGCCGAGGTCGGGGTGTCCACCGCGGCGTACCTCGGCTCCAAGGTGCTGGTGCTTGGGGGGCTGGTCACCCTGCAGTGCACCGTGCTGGCGTCGATGGGGTACGGCCTTCTCGGCATGGGCGCCGAGGCGTACGGCTACTCCTGGGCCGCGTTGTGTGGGGTCAGTTCGTTGACCGGCCTGGTGGGCGTGTCGATCGGGCTTTGGGTGAGTAGCCGCATGCCATCGAGCGAAGCGGCGGTGGGCACATTGCCCCTCATCCTCATCCCCCAAATCACGTTTGGCGGGTTGCTCGTGCGGGTGTCGGAAATGAACGAGGTTGCTCGTGCCCTCTCGTCTGTCATGGTCCTGCGCTACGCGTTTGAGGCGGTCCTCAAGACCGGGATTGGGCTGACCGAGTACCAGGGCGGGCGACTCGGTCGCGACGACAAACACATGGTCCACTTGCTCAAGGACCTGGGCTTTCGCACCTCGGACGCCGCGGACTACGGCATCCCTATGGCGATGCTGGTCGCCGTTCTCGGCGGGGTCGCGGTGGGCTTGTTGTTGTGGACCTACCGCCGGCTCGTTCGTCGGGTCAGCCGATAGCCCACATCGCCATCGCAAACACGGTCATTGCGGGAATGGCCAGCAAGGCGATGAGCGGGGCAAACGAGACATCCGAGTCTTCAGGCTCGAAGTGAGGCTGGGTGTTGAGGCTTGCGGGAACCGAGGCCTCACTCCATTCGCCATGCTCCCGAGGTGCCATCTCGGGCGTGATGTCGAACAGGGGAGGTTCGAGCGTCGGAGGCTTGGGGGCCTGGACCGCGCGCCGCAACTGAGGGGGCGTCTCGGAAGGCATCGGCATCTGCTCGGTGACCTCCCATTCCGTGGTCATCGGCGAGAGTCCACTCGTCGCCCAGTACCGTTGCTCGGTGTTGGGCGTTGGTTCTTCCTCAACCAAGACCCCTTCGGCTTCGATGACGGGTCGTGAGGTTCGAAACGGAGGCGCGCTCGTCGGGCGGACGATCTGGGAGCCCAGAACATCGTCCGTCGTGCGATCAGCCATGATGACTGTTGCGAGGTGATCTTCCTCGTCTTCCTCGAAGGTCGACATCCTGGCGTCGTGGCGCCTGGGCTCATTCGGTCGGACCGCCATGACAATCCCCTCCTGATGGTCCTCATCGGCTCGATCGCGTAGGACTTGAGGGCTCGAACACGATGCCTGGCGGCCGATCGCTGCTTGCGATACTGCGCACCCTCGGAGGACGGATGGGCGACATCCTCGTCAAGCGTGGATCAGTTGTAGACGGGAAGATCGAGGAACTCGTGGTCCAATTCCATGGACTGGCGGAGCGTACGATCGACCGTGACACCGCGCTGAAGTGGATGCGCGACGGTCATTCGCTGATTCCCACGGTGAACGGCAAGCGTCTCACTGCGCTTCAACTCGTAGATCTCGGCGATGAAAGCTACGCGATTCGCCATGACAACGCGTCCGAGCCCGAAGACGATCTGCCGCCGCTGCCGGGGGCAGCCAGTTGATGGTCGGCCTCGCGCTCCTGTTGATGACCGGGTGTCCCAAGGGACGACTCCTCGGCTCGAATTCGGTGAATTGGCAGGATATGCCGAGGCTTCCATCGCCGGCCGCATGGTCCTACGCTCGCGTCAAGGGAACGCCCCCTGACCCCGGCGTTCGCTCCGTGATGGGCCTGCGCAACTGGGATGCGTCGCTGGGCGGCACTGCGGCCGGTCTTGCGCTCAACCTCGTCCACGAAAAGGGCGGCGTGACCCCTCCCGAGGTTCGAGAGGCGGCTTGGCGAGCCGGATGGCCGTTCCCCATTGCCCGGGTGTGGACCGTCGGGGCTTCGATCGGGGCCGAGGCGCCCAATCGCATCCGTGAACTCGTCTCGCAGGTGCCCAACCAAGTCGACCTGGGGCTGGTTCGGGCTCGCGGGGACCGCCAGGATGTGTGGGTGCTGGTGACCAGTCAGCCCCGTATCGATATGCAGGTTTTCCCAAGGCAATTGCCGGCCGGCGCTCGGCTGCAACTGCCCGCCCAAGCTGGAGTCCGGTTTGCGGTGGCCGATCCGTCAGGGCGCTTGTTCGAAGGCCATCTCGAGGTCGATTGGTCCACATCGGCCGACCAGACGGGTGAATGGTTGGTCGAACTCCGGGATGAACGTGGGGTCGCCGCCCGCTTTCCCGTCTACGTTGGGATGATCCCCCCCGAGCTAACGTTGCTCGATGGGGGCGAACCGCCCGTCAACCCGCCGCTTGCATCCGATCAGGCCTTTGACGTCATCGATCGAGTCCGCGAAGCCTATGGACTGGCCGAGCCGCAGGTTGACTCACTCCTCCAAAGCGCGATTCCGTGGGCGCAGCTCAATCCCAAACTGTCCACGCGCGAAATCGCTGAACGCGTTGGTGTGGATCCGGCTAACTTCTGGCGCATGGATTGTACTGGGGGCACGGTCGAGATCTGTCTTGACCCCATCGTGTGGGACCCACGGGCCCGCCCGGCGCTGCTGTCGGGGCGATTGTTGCTCGGCATCGGGGCCAACATCGTCTCGGATGGGGTGCGCGTGACCTTGTTGATGGCGCGCGAGTCGTGAGTCCAGACCGCGTGACGCTGGGCATCGGCGTTGCACTCGTGATCGTTGCGGTCCTCGCCGTGTTGGGCGTCGCTTTCCTGCCTTCGTCGACGGGGTCTCGGCTCGAAGCGATCCGTGCCAATGTCGACGCGTTGCGGGCGGCTGAACTCGATCATCTCGAAGCGTTCGGCCATCCGCTTCCGGCGGCGGCCTCCCCTCGGGCCCCCCGAGGCCTGACGGCGGAGCCCGTTCCTTGGGTGCCCTCGGAGGGGTTTCGCGCCTTGGCGTGGGCACCGTCCGACCGTGACGCGGTCTTTGCCAGCTACGCGGTGACCGTTGAGGGCTCCGAGTTTGTGGTGACGGCGCGTTGCGATCTCGACGGAGACGGAGTGCTCGCGGAGGTTCAGGCGACTCACGAAACCGCGGCGGTCCTTCGCAGTCCTTCGGCAGTCCGCTGATCGAACCGCGCCGTATCGCATTAGGCCTCGGAAGCTCGCTTCCGCCGAGGCGCATTCGGATCGAAGATACCCTTCGACGGCTCGCGACCGACCCGCGAGTATCGATCACACGGGTGAGTCCTTGGGTGCGCACGCCTCCACTGGCGGGTGGGACGGCTCGCAATTGGTTTCTCAATGGCGTGGCCCTGCTGATGACCGACCTCGATCCCTTCGAACTCCTCGAGCGATGCATCGCGCTTGAAGCGCAGGCGGGCCGCCGTCGCCAGCTGCATTGGGCAGATCGGCCGTTGGATCTCGATCTGTTGTTGGTTGAAGACGAAGTGATCGAAACCGAGCGGCTCGTGGTTCCACACCCGGCGATCGCGCGTCGACCCTTTGTCTTGGAGCCTTTGCTGAAGATTTGGCCCGACGCGGTCGATCCTCGGACCGGGCGTCGCTACGCAAGTCTCGAGCCTGCACCGGGACCGAGGCCCGCCCCCGCAGGTTGCTCTTCCTTGCGGTGGATCGCCGGTCTTCCGGTGATTCGGTACATATGAGACGTCTTCGGAGGCTCCCATGAAACTGTTCATCGATACCGCCAATCTCGACGAAATCCGGGAGGTCCATAGCTGGGGCGTCCTGGCTGGCGTCACCACCAATCCCTCTCTGATCGCGAAAGAAGGTCGCGACTTCATTGAAGTCATTCACGAGATCTGCGAGCTGGTGCGCGGACCGGTGAGTGCTGAGGTCGTGGCTCAAGACGTCGATGGCATGGTGCGGGAAGGCCGTTTGTTGGCCAAGATCCACGAGCACGTCGTCGTCAAGGTTCCGCTGATTGAAGCGGGCCTGGGCGCGTGCCGCATCCTCGCGGATGAAGGCATCAAGATCAACGTCACCCTCTGCTTCCAGCCTTCACAGGCGCTGTTTGCCGGACTGGCGGGTGCGACCTACATCTCACCGTTCATCGGGCGGGTCGACGACGTGAGCTGGGACGGGGTGGAGCTGATCCGACAGATCGCCGAAATCTACGCGGAGAGCGAGTCGATTCAGACTCAGGTGCTCGCGGCGAGCCTGCGTCACCCCATGCATCTCGTGCAGGCCGCGCTCGCTGGCGCCGATGTGGCCACGTGCCCCTACAAGGTGCTCAAGGCGGCGGTGAAGCATCCCCTGACGGACAGTGGGAACAAGAAGTTCCTCGCGGATTGGGAAACGGTTCCGGAGCGCAACATTGAGGCGCTTGTCCATCGCTGGCTCGAACGGCAGTAGTTCGATACGCCTTCGGTTCACTACGCCCCTGGACCCCGATGGGAACCGAGTCTTCACCCGCACCGTCCCGTCGCGGCGACAAGCGGACCTTGATCATCAACGCGGCCATTGAGGTCTTCGCGGAGAAGGGCTTTTTGCTTGCCCCCGTGGCCGAGATTGCGCGACGCGCTGGCGTCGCCGATGGCACGATCTACCGCTACTTCAAAAACAAAGACGACCTGCTGTTGTCGATCTTCGAAGAGAAGATGGACGAAATGCAGGTTGGCCTTGGCGAAGCCTTGGCGACGATCACGGATCCCGTCGACCAAGTCCGCGCGTTCACCCGCTACCACTTTCAGCAGGTTCAGCAGCATCGAGACGTTGCAGCCGTGTTGCAGGTGGAACTGCGATTGTCCACGAAGTTCCTCAAGGAGTACCGGCCCGTGAAGCTGTGGGCCTATCTCGAGGTGTTCGCGGAGATCGTACGACAGGGTCAAGCCCAGGGCCTATTCCGCCGGGATATGGACCCATTCATCGGGATGTGGGCGTTTTTCGGTGCAATGGACGAACTCGCCATGCAATGGGTGCTCGCCCGCAAGCAAGATCGTTTTCCATTGGAGGTGGCAGCGGACCAGGTGGCCGACATCTTTCTTCGCGGCATGTTCACCGCGTCGCCGTCCGCCCATCCGCCCGCTGCCCCGACGCAAGAGGAGGTCAAGTGAAAATCGGAATCTGCGCGAAGGTGACGGCCGACACCGACGCGCGTTTGTCCCCGAGTAGTGACGGGACCAGTTTCTCGTTCACCGGCAAGACCGTGGTGGGCCCCTACGACGAGTTTGCCGTTGAAGAAGCCGTGAAGACCAAGGAGTCGCACGGTGGAGACTTGGTGGTCCTCTCGGTAGGCAAGTCGGATGACGTGTTGCCGAGCCTGCGTTCCGGAGTGTTGGCTCGCGGTGCAGACAAGGCGGTGGTCGTCGAAGACGCCGCGCTCGAGAGCGCAGACAGCCTGGGGATTGCCCGTGCGCTGGCCAAGGCGATCGAAAAGGAAGAGCTGAACATCGTTTTTTGCGGCAAGCAGTCGATCGATGACGAGAATGTTCAAGTTCCGGGTATGGTTGCCGATCTTCTGGGCTGGGCCTTGGTTTCGCGCGTTATCGAATTTTCCCTTGAAGGGGATTCGTTCACCGCGACTCGATCGATGGACGGCGGGGTTCGTCAGGTGGTCAAAGGTTCGTTGCCGGCGGTCATCACGGCCGAGCGTGGGCTGAACACGCCGCGCTACGCGAAGCTCCCTGCCATCATGAAGGCCAAGAAGAAGCCGGTCGACACGGTTGATCTCGCGGCGCTCTCGCTTTCGGGCGACGACGTTGCGCCCAAGCTGTCGGTCGGTGCCTACGGGACCCCGCCCGAACGGCCGAAGGGTCGCATTCTCGAGGGTGACACCGACGCGGTCGTGGCCGAGTTGGTGAAGCTGCTCCGTGAAGAAGCCAAGGTCATCTGAAGCATCCCCGCATCTGGAGAACGAGACATGTCTACGATTCTGGTGTTGGCCGAGCATGAAGCCGGGGCCTTCAAAAAGTCGGCGACCGAGCTCCTCGGCAAGGCCCAGGAACTGGCCTCGGCGCTTTCGGGAACCGTGGTGGCTGGCGTGGTGGGCGATGCCCCTGCCGACTCGCTCGGCAAGTTCGGCGCAAGCAAGGTGTTCCAAGTGGCGGGAAGCCACGACTACGATTCGTCATCGCTGACCGACGCCTGGGCCTCGATCGTGAACGAGGCCGGTCCGACCGTGATTCTCGCCTCGGCGGGCTACGCGGGCAAGGATGCACTGCCGCGTCTGGCCGCCCGCTTGGGTACGGGCATGGCGTCGGAAGTGACCGAGCTTCGCGTCGATGGTGGCAACGTGGTGGGCCGTCGGCCCATGTACGCAGGCAAGATCTACGCGGACGTGACCGTCAACGGTGGGCCGGCGATTTTCTCTGTCCGTCCCAACAGTTTCGGTCAGCCAGCCGAAGGCTCCGGCTCGGCCGAGGTCGTGGCGGTGAACGCGACGATGACGGCGAAGACCGAGGTGGTCGAAACGAAGGCGCCGTCGAGCGCCGTGGCCGACCTCACCGAGGCGGAACGCATTGTTTCGGGCGGCCGTTCGTTGGGTTCGAGCGACAAGTTTGACGAGGTCATCCGACCCCTTGGGGCGGCGCTCGGTGCCACCGTCGGCGCCTCCCGTGCCGCGGTGGACGCGGGCTATGCCGCGCATAGTGAACAGGTCGGGCAGACCGGCAAGACTGTGAACCCGCAGCTCTACATCGCCGCCGGAATCTCCGGGGCGATCCAGCATCTTGCGGGCATGCGGACCTCCAAGGTCATCGTCGCGATCAACAAGGATCCAGAGGCGCCGATCTTCGAGCATGCTACGTACGGCATCGTCGACGACCTCTTCGAGGTCGTGCCGAAGCTGACGAAGGCCGTGCAAGAGCTCGGCTGACGTCAGAGGGAGGCTACCCCTGACTGCCCCGGGTCCTGATCAGCTCTCTGACGACCTGTTGGAGCGCGTGACGCTCCACCAGGCGACCCGGGGGTTCCATCGGTTGGTGGTTCTCTTCGTCGAGCGTTGGGCCGCCGTGCGCGAGCCCACCTACGCAGCCAAGCGCGCCTTGGCCGAGGCGTACGTTCACCTTCGATTGCTTGGACGAGCGTTCTCTCGCGTCGAAGCATTGATCGAGGTGCCTGATGCCAGCCCCGACGTTTGGGTGCTTGGGGTAACCATTCTCCGGATGCGGGGATGGCTCGATCAGGCCACGGCGTTCGCACGGCGCGCAGAACGGGCGTTTCCCGAGAACCGTGCGCTGGGAGCCCTCGTCGACGTGGCTTCGGAGCCATGGCCCGCGTTCGCTCCCGCTTCCGACTCTGATCTGGTGGCGGTCGCCATTGCAGACGCTGAGCAGGCGATGGTGCAGGGGCAGTTGGTGCGGGCCCAGGTGGGGTTGCAGCGGATCCGTCGTCAGCTGACGCGGCCCAATGGACGGGTCGACGAGCTGCTTTGGGCGATTCGTGGTGACTTCGAGATGGATGCAGGCATTGACCAGCTCGTGCCGCTCTTGCTTCCCAATCGCGATGCTGCCGATACGTTGGTTCCGATCGACGATCACTCGGTGGGGAGCGAACCGAGCACCGAGGCGTTCCGACAGCTCTTTCGAAATTTGGACCTCGACGACGAAGTCGATGATCCCGATCTCGAAGAGCCGACCCACATCACCGAAATGGCCGAACTCGCACAGCGGGCGCGTCAGGGAGCGGCTGACTCCGACACGCACGTCATGCGGGTGGTGCATCGAGAACCCGCGGCTCGGTCGGACCCCGATGTGCTTGAAACCCAATTGGCAGCAAGCTTGTCGTCTCCCACCGATGGCAAAGCGAGCGACTACGCGCGGCCCGACCACCTCGAAGACGATGCCATCGTGGTCGTGACCCGGCGAGAAGAGGCTCGCACGCCGATCGACACCGAACCCTTCGCGGTCGAAGTTGCTCGGGTGACGCGAGATGCGCGTCGCGAAGCGCAGGCACACGAAAAGCTCGCCGACGCCCCGGAGGCGTTTCTTGAACCGCCTGCGCCGCCACCGCCTGTACCCTGGACGGCCCAGGTATCCGATCGGCTGCGGGCGGAAGGGCAGACGCTAGCGTTCTGGGTGGGGGGCATCGTGATGCTAGCGGTGGTCGGCGTCTTTGCTCTGGGCCTCGTGGTGTGGTTCAACATCGATTGACGTGGCGTGCGGTCTTTGCTGCGGGTACGCTGGCGGCCGCGTCTGTCGCGAAGGAGTTCAGGATGCGCATCAGCGGGTGGTTGTGGCTGGCCCTTGTCGGTTGTTCGGGTGAGGCTCCCCCGGAGGAAGAAGAGGACCCCATCGTCGGCAACGACACGGGTCCTGACTTCAATCCGCCGCCTCCCCCATCGCGCATCGATGCCGCCGTGCTGCTGTTCGAGGGGTTTGGAGCCTGGGACCCAGAAGAAGAGATGTGGGTCAGCACCGCAGAGGGGAATGGTCTCGCCGCACAGTCACCAGGCGTCTTGCTCACCATCCTTGACAGCTCGTTCGAGCGTGGGTGTCAGGTCTTCGTGACCACCGATGAGCCCATGCTGCCGCCTGCCGACTGGGTCGAAGACCGCGGCACGATTCTCGGCTTTGAGATCAACCCCGACAATGCGGTCGTGATCGACGGGTGTGCGGACTTCGAACTCCCCGGTGAGTTTGGTGGCGATGTGGGATCCATGGCCGCGCGCTGGACGTGGGGCCTCGGGGTGGCTCCGCTGAACGATGAGACCCGCGATCTCCTTGAGGATTCACTGGCGGCCTCTGAATGGGATGCACTGCGGGACCTCGTCGTGGGGGCGACGCTCTACTCGAACCTGTTCACCTTGCTCGATGACGACGAGGACTTCTTCGATCTCGCGACCACCCGTGGATTCGAGATGGACGAGAAGTTCGTCGTCGACGTTGGGGGTACGGGTGACCTGCAGAACGTCGATGCCGAAGACATTCTGCTGAAGGATGGCGAGGTGGGGCGGGCGTTCTACACCTTCGAGTCCTACCAGGGCATTACGCCGGCTACGCTCCTCACGGCCGAGGTGCCGATGCCCGGGGAAACGGGCGCCACAGGCGATACGGCGGTCCCCTGACGTGAATGTCCCGGTTGCAGGACCGGCCGAGGGGGAAACCGATAGGTAGTGGGCCAGAGAGTCGAGGAATTCCCTCTGGCTTCGGGAGAGGCGCATGAGCTGGAACGCCGGTTGCAGAACCTTGAGATCATCGAATGGGAGACTTCGATGATCGTGTTGGTGCTGTTGACGGCCTGCTCGCCCGGTGGACTCGGG
The DNA here is from genome assembly GCA_039208735.1 of Myxococcota bacterium. Lineage (GTDB taxonomy): Bacteria > Myxococcota_A > UBA796 > UBA796 > DRPG01. The sequence continues at coordinate 55,822 of JBCCQY010000032.1, forward strand.
CTCGCGGAACCCTCACCGGCGGAGCCCGGTTTGCCGCCAGAAGCCGACAGCGACGCGTATCCGGCTCCCCCATTGGATTCGGGCGTGATCGCATTGCCGAGATTCCAGGCGCACGAAGTCGACTTCATGGTCGAGGTCGATGGCGTGGTCCGGCCAGAGAAGGTCACGTGGACGTGGCGGTTGGCTGACAAAGCCACAGACGAGATTTGCAGAACGCCGCTGACGGTGCTCTCCGTCACTCCGATCAAGCTCACCAAGTCAGACCAGGTGCTCGCCGCATGGACGTTCGAGGTGGAGGGTGGCGAGACCGCTCCCTGTGTGCTTGATCCTGAACTCTTGACGATTGCGATCGCAGGGCCCGATGACCGTCTACTCCCCGCGTTGGCCGCGCGCGAACTCGACGATCTCGATGTGTACTCCTTCACCGTCCAACGCGGGGCGGCCGGCGCGACCACCCTTCATGGCATCGCGACCACGAAGAACTTGCTGAATGGTGACTCGATTCCCGTTGAGAAGGGCCCCCTGCCGGCGGACGACTATCGGCTCGAGCCCCTGCTCTACCTAAATCTCCAATAGGTCGGTAACATAGGTTAAATCTCGCGTTCGAGAAGAGCGTTCAGCCTTTGGGATCGCGCACCGATGGTCTGACCCAGAGGGGCCAACGCTGGTTACAGGTGGCCCCATCGTCATGGATGGAGTGCTCGTGCCCCTGCTGGCTCGCCCGGGACGTCGGTTCAACGCTGTTCTTCGCTATGCGCCCTGGATCGCGGGGCTCGTGATCATTGCCCTGTTGCTATGGCCGGATCTCGGGTTCGCGGCTGGTGGTGGAGGACATGAGGGGGATCACGGTGGTGGTCACCACGATGGGCCAGGCCTGGGTGAGGTGCTGCCCTGGTGGTCCGTTCTGCCCTTTGCGGGCTTGCTGCTATCGATCGCTGTTCTGCCCATGGTGGCGGGCCACTTCTGGCACTCCAACCTCAACCAGTTCCTCGTGGCGCTGGGGTGGGCTTCGCCGGTCTTCCTTTACCTGACCTACACGGCCCTCTTTGGCGAAGGGACCATGGCCCACGATGCGGCCCATGGACTCGAGCACGCCATCGAGGAGTACGTCTCGTTCATTGCGCTGCTTGGCAGTTTGTACGTGATCAGTGGGGGCATCCTGCTGCGGGGCGACCTCGAAGGTCGCCCATCGGTAAACACCGCCTTCCTCGCCATCGGCGCCGTGTTGTCGAACCTGATCGGTACGACGGGTGCGTCGATGCTGCTCATCCGGCCGATGTTGCGCACGAACAGTCAGCGCAAGAACGTCTGGCACATCCCGCTGTTCTTCATCTTTCTGGTGTCGAACATCGGAGGCTCGCTGACGCCCATTGGCGATCCGCCCTTGTTCCTCGGGTATTTGCGCGGCATCGACTTCTTCTGGACGCTCGAGACGCTGTGGCCGTTGTGGTTGCCCGTCATCATCGTGCTGCTGATCGTGTTTTTTGCCCTCGACACGTACTTCTACAACCAAGAAGAGTCGGCGCGGACCGAGATGGACACCGCCACGATGCAGCCGCTGCGGCTCGAAGGCAACTTGAACTTCCTTTGGCTCGCGGGCGTCATCGCCTGTGTGCTCGTGCTGTCACCCGATCCCGAAATCGAGGACTTCCGGCACTACTACGCGCGTGAAATCGGCATGATCGCCTTGACCGTGGCGTCAATGGTCTACACCCCCCGTGCATTGCGAGCGGCCAACGATTTCACCTGGGATCCCATTCTCGAAGTCGCTGCGTTGTTCATCGGCATTTTCGTAGCCATGATCCCCGCCACTACCTTGCTTCAGACCTACGGCTCCGAACTTGGGCTGTCTGAACCTTGGCAATACTTCTGGGCCACGGGGTCGCTGTCGGCGTTCCTCGACAATGCTCCGACCTATGTGACGTTTGCAGCGGTGGCATGCGGGAGCTACGACTTCTGCACGACGGCCGAGAACCTCGGGCCGCTCGCTACACATGCGGCCTCCGAGCCGATTCTCATTGCCATTTCGCTTGGGGCGGTGTTCATGGGAGCGGGCTCCTACATCGGCAACGGTCCGAACTTCATGGTGCGCGCCATCGCAGAGCAGGCCGGGTACAAGATGCCCAGTTTCTTCGGATACATTGGCTACGCAGCAATGTTCCTCGGGCCCGTCTTTGTCCTGCTGACGATCTTCGCCCTGATTTGATGCTGCCCACCGCGCCGGGGAGGCCCACGTTCGTGGGGGTAGTGCACCTGCTACCGCTTCCCGGGGGTCCGCTTCCAAGCCCGGGGCTTCCCTATGTCCTCGAGCGAGCGTGTGCCGATGCCCAGGCGCTCGCTCGCGGTGGCGTTGATGCACTGATCGTCGAGAACTTTGGGGACGCCCCGTTCGTCGCCGATACGGTGGAACCATTCACCGTCGCCGCTATGGCGCGCATCGTGGATGCAGTCGGCGTGGCGGCGCCCGAACTTGCGGTCGGCGTGAACGTGTTGCGCAACGATGCGGCAGCCGCCTTATCCATTGCGGCGGCCACGCGAGCTACGTTCATTCGGGTGAACATCCATACGGGGGCCATGGTCACCGATCAAGGGCTGATCCAGGGAAAAGCTCGGGAAACGCTTTTGCTACGACGTCGGCTTGAGGCGGAGGTCGCCATCGTCGCAGATGTGCTCGTGAAGCATGCGGTGCCCCTTGGGAATTGGACGTTGGCCGATGCTGCGCGAGATGCGGTCTCTCGAGGGCGGGCCGATGCACTGGTCGTGACCGGTTCGGGAACGGGACGTCCGACGGCTCCAGGTGATGTGGCCGAGGTGCGTCAGGCCGTTCCTGGGATGGCGGTGTGGGTGGGCAGCGGTCTTGATCCGCACACCGTAGCCTCATTTGGGCAGTTTGCCGGGGCTATCGTGGGCACCGCTCTGCATGAGGACGCCGTGGTGACGGCGCCCATCGATGAGGCTCGGGTTCGGGCGATGCGCGATGCGCTCGAGGCTCATCGCCCGGCTTGACGAGGGACCAGGCAGACTTGCGCATAGGCTTGCAGGAAGCCCGTGGTCTTGCGGCCGACCGTCAGCTCAATGTCGTCGACCTGCCAACCTTGCTGTTGCTGTTCGAGAACCCAGCGACCCAATTCCGTGGACCGATCCCAGGTGTCGACGGTCGCGTCGATCGCGGTGGGAAACAGGCGACAGCGATGCCGTACGAGGTCAGGGTCGGTCGGGGTGGAAACGTCTTGGGTTTCAGGCTCGGTTTCGGGTGCGCTCGGCGCCGGCTGGGCCCAACCGATGGAGGATCCCAACCATGTGGCGAGGGCAAGGCCAATCCATGACCGCAGTTCGAAAGACATCGTGATCACTCCTGCATCGTCGGGTGCGCATGGCGGTCTAAAACTGACCTGGTCGTCGGACAGGTGTTCAGCATAAGCTGAGCATGTCAGACCTGGAGGTCTTTGTGCGTGCGCCACTCCTTACGCCCGTTCACGGTCGACGTATCCGCGCCTCCTCCACCTTGCCTGGCTTGCCGGAGCTACCCGTCGCGCCAGACATGAGCTGGTTCGTCGTGGCTCGGGCCGGTCAATTCGGCGATGCCGCATGGCACGAGGGCGAGGTCTTGGTCTGTCGAGGGAAGGCGCGACCAGGCGACACGATCGTGCTGGTGGCGAAAGGTCATGGTCGACCGCGGCTCGGTCGGCTCGATGGGCTTCGGTTCTTTGGCGACCACGGCGAGCCTTGCCATCCGGGTCGTTGGGCGTCTGCAGGGCCGATTGTGGGGGCAATCCGGCGCCGCATTGAAGGTTGGGTCATGGATCTTGACCTCGAGCGCAGACGGCCTTTGAGGTCACGCAAGCGTGCTTCCTCCGCGCAGCTAGCTCTTCCCTTTGGAGCGCCGCCGGTGGCTTCGGTCCGTCAGCCGTCGCAACGTCGTCCGATTTGAGCCCCTGCCCGAGCGCGCTCGGGGGTCGTGGTCGCAGGTGGGATGCCAAAGAGGGTGCGGCCGGTCTCGAAGCCGGCGGTCTGCACTTCGCTTGCATCGGTCGGCAGCGCGGGACCGGGACCGAGTCCGGCGTCGAGCGCGGCCGCCGCGGCTTGGTAGCGAGCGACCACGAGGGGGTCTTCCACTTCGGCTGCGGCTTCGAGCAGCGCGGCGGCCGCGATCGCCTCGTCGGGCCAAGGGGAACTTTGGGGAGGAGCCGGCGCGAGGGTGCCACAGCGAGGCCGGGCCGCGACCTCGTTGCCGACGTGGAGCCAGACGGTGCCATCGTCGTCAGCCCGCACCTCGACGGGGCGAATGGTCCGGCGGCCCAGCTCCGCGATCACCGCTGCGGTCATGAACGGCGACCCTGCGCGGTCGTGCAGCACGGCTAACGGATGGGCGCGGGTGGTGGTGTCCGGGGTGCTGCGTGCGAGCGAAATGAGCCTTCGGTCTGGATCAGGGGCCGCTCGAACCCAATCTTCGGCAGCTTGCATCCACCACTCGATGGCGCGTGTGCGACGGCCCATGGGCTCGAGCACGGGGATGACGAGCGACAGGGTGTCGGGCCAGTCGGGGTAGTCCCAAGGCTCGTCGTTGGCTTCACTCGTCGCCTGTTGGATCAGGAGGTCACGCCATAAAGTGAGACAGCCCGTTGAGGTGACTTCGCCGCTGCTTGAGCAAGGGGCACGTCCCAGAAGCAGGCGTGTCCACCCGCGGGGGGAGGGGTCGCTCGGTCGACCCAGTCGACGGCGATACCACCGGTCTTCCGAGATCGTCGAGGCCACCTGAAGGCCGTCGGCCACTTGCTGAACGAGCGATTCATGGACCGAGGGGTCCTCGAGGGCCCATAGGGCTTCGTAAGGACCGATCGCCTCGGAAGCGTTGAATCCGGCGACGGTCATGCCTTCGAGGGTGCCTCGGGCCACGAACCGGGGGCCTAAGTGCACCGCCCAATGCCACCCTTCGGCTTGGGGACGGGTGGGGCCTTCCTCAGGGGTGATCGCGGCTGCGGGGTCGAGCGCCAGCCAGGCGGGCTCCTCGGGAGTGGCTTCGCCGACCACGTTGAGGAGGAGGGTGGCGCGGAGTTGACGGACGGCGGGGGCATCGGGAGATTCGACGTACTGTCGGACCCATCTACGCCGATCGGGACTCCGCTGGATCTTGTCGGCCATTCGGTCGATGGCCCAGCCTTCGCCGCAAGGCACCGGCCGGTCGTTGTGGAGGACTTTCACCCAGGTCCACCAACCGGGCTTGCGATCGCAACGCCCGAGTCGTTCCCCTTCACCGGGCGACAGCGGGCGTTCCGCAACGCTGCGCCACAACGCAAAGCGCACGCGGGTCTGGGCCCCAATCCAGACCGCGCCAATGAGCACGAGACCCCCGACCGCGACGGCCAGGGGAAGCAGCAGCCGGCGGTTCACGACGTTCGCCGGTCAGAGCACGCAGACGCCCGTGACGTCGACACCCGCGGTGGTGTCCACCTCGAGGGTCGCAGCCGGTGCAACAAGACCGCTGAGCTGGTAGTTCGCATCGTCCGCATCGAGGCACACGCCATCGGCAACCACGTCGACATAATAGTCGATCACGTACGTGCTGCCGCTGACCACGGTGAGCGGGAACCGAATGGTGAAGCCGCCCGCCACAATGACCGATTCGCCGCCGTCAAGGGCGGTGGGCTTGGCTGCGGTGTCGGAGAGACGAGCGTAGACTCGCGCGCCATCGTTGGCATCGAAGCCTGTGCCCGTGAGCACCGTGTCAAAGCGATCTTCGAGGCAGTCCGACACGCCGGCTAGCAAGTAGAACGGGTTGCCGTCGTCGTCGGTGTCGTTGCGAGGATCGCCATCCTGGTTCGCGTCTTCGAGGATGGTCGGGCAGCCGTCGTTGTCGTCATCGATGTCGAGATAGTCATCGATGCCGTCGCCATCGGTGTCAACACCCACCGGCTGGTCTGGCAGGTCGCCATCGCCGTTGGGCAGACCCAGCTCGTCCTCGGTTTCGACACCGTCGTTGTCGTCGTCGAGGTCGCGGTAGTTCGCGAGGCCGTCTCCGTCGCTGTCGTCGTCGGTCACAAGGCCGTTGCCATTCAGGTCTTCGTCAAGGGTCAAGATGTCGTCACCGTCTTCATCGAGATCGATGAAGTCCGCGCGGCCATCTTCATCAAGGTCGTCGTCGCAAGGGTTGCCGTTGCCGTTGAAGTCCTCATCGATGGTGAGCACCCCGTCCCCGTCATCGTCAGGATCGTAGGGGTCGAGTGCACCGTCACCATCGACGTCATCGGACTGGAACACCCCGTCGTCGGGGTTGGGGTCGAACTGGATGATTCCGTCGGGGATGCTGTCTTCGCAGCCGATTGCACCGTCTCCGTCATCATCGGAGTCGATCCAGTTGGGGAAGCCATCGCAATCGAAGTCATCGTTCATGGGGTTGCCGTCGTTGGCCGTTGTCGCGCCCCCGCAGGCTGCACCGCTGCCCACCAGGTCTTCGGTCGCGACTAGCGCCAGGTCGTCGTCGTCATCGTCGTCGAGGTAGTTGGGCGTACCATCGGCATCGAAGTCGTCGTTGAGCGGCGAGCCGTCACCGTCGCCCGCCGGCACCGCATCTTCCATGATGGTCGGGATGGTGTCATTGTCATCATCGTCATCGAGCATGTCGATGATGCCGTCACGGTCGGTGTCGAGGACTTCATCGAGAATGTCGGCGTCGGCCTGATCATCGTCCTGACGTACGAGGCGGCCCAGCTCATCGATATCGGACACGCCGTCATTGTCGCTGTCGGCGGAGTCGGAGTTCGAGCCGATGATGTCTTCCTGACAGTCCACAATGCCGTCAAGGTCATCGTCGTCCATCCGGTCTTCGGTGCTGTCCGTCTCCTGGAACGGTGGACATGGCCATCCCATAAGCACGACGGGGGGTTCCAGTCCCGGGAAGTCCACGAGTGGGTCAGCCTGTTCGGAAACGGGATTTTCGTCCGTCGTCCCGCAGGCGATGGTGATCGAAAGGACAAGCGGGACAAGGAAACGACGAGCCATCTGGAGGCCTCCGGGCAAGGTGGTGCCGGTGCGACCGCGAACGTTAACGCGCCGACGCCCCGCGGACGAGGAGCAGGCGCTCTGTCAGTGGAAGTTTCGTGCTCTTACGGGAATCCTGGACAGGGGTACCGGCAGTTCAGCTGGAGGGGGCGCTTCGGGGCCGAGGTTCGCGGGGAGCAGGGCTTCGGGGTCGGGATCGGGGACTTCCCAGAGCGTTTCGACAAGCACCGACAACGCGCCCTCGGAACGCTGCACCCGCCCGTCACATCCGAGCAGGGAGTGTTGCATTGCGAGACGGCGGAACCGCTGCCAAGTCTTGGGCCACACCACGAGGTTTGCAAGCCCCGTCTCGTCCTCGAACGTCATGAACACGACGCCTTTGGCCGTACCAGGGCGCTGCCGGGATGAGATGAGACCCGCGATCTTCACCCGGTCGCCGTGGGCGTGGTCCATGAGGCGGGCCAAGGGGATAGCGCCGCGTTGGGTCAGGGCCCCACGAATGAGTTGCAACGGATGCTGATCGACCGAGAGGCCCACGGTTCGGTAGTCCGCCTTCAATCGATCGAGCCGGCTCTGGGCAGGAAGTTCGGCGGGAGGCTCATTCCGGGTGAGTCCGGCGAACAAGGGCAATTCGGTCCACAACCCTTGCAATGCCCAGGCGGCCTGGCGTCGATCGGGCCCTGCGATGGCGGTCAGCGCTCCGGATTCGGCGAGGATTTGGAGCCGACGACGCCCCAGTTGGGTGCGACGAGCGAGGTCGGCGAGGCTTGTGAAGGGCTGTTCGTCTCGGGCGAGCAGAACGGCTTCGCTGTGTTCTTCGCCAAAGGACTCCAACAACCGCAGGCCTACTCGGATGGTGAGGGCTCCGTCTTCATTGGGTTCGAGGGTGCAGTCATGATCGGAACGGACCACACAGGGAGGTCGAACCTCGACCCCGTGGCGTTGGGCGTCGGCGAGGAGCGCTCGTGGGCTGTAGAAGCCCATGGGCTGACTGTTGATGAGGGCCGCCGCAAAGGCGGCGGGATGGTGATGTTTGAGCCAACCCGAGACGTAAACGAGCAGCGCGAAGCTTGCCGCATGGGACTCGGGAAAGCCGTATTCGCCAAACCCTAGGATCTGGGCGAACACCGAATTGGCATATTCGCGATCGATGCCACGTGAGACCATGCCCTCGACCAGGCGCTCTCCCATCTCATGCAGATTTCCTCGCTTTCGCCAAGCCCCCATGGCCCGCCGTAGTCGATCGGCCTCGCCGGGCGTGAATCCTCCTACGGCGACGGCCATGGCCATGACCTGCTCTTGAAAAAGGGGAACCCCAAGGGTTCGTTGGAGAATGGGAACCAGATCGGGATGGGCGTAGGAGATGGGTTCTTCGCCGGTGCGGCGGCGCAGGTAGGGGTGAACCATGCCTCCCTGGATGGGCCCTGGACGCACGATCGCAACCTCGATCACGATGTCGTAGAAGCACCTCGGCTTGAGCCGAGGCAGCATCGACATCTGCGCTCGACTTTCGATCTGGAAGACTCCGACGGTATCGGCTCGACAGAACATGTCGTAGACGTCAGGGTCTTCAGGGGGAATCGAAGCCAAGGACCATCGAGGCCCTCCGGCGGTTTCGATGAGGTCGAACGCCTTGCGAATGGCCGTCAGCATGCCCAAGGCAAGGACATCGACCTTGACGAAGTCGAGCACGTCGATGTCGTATTTGTCCCATTGGAGGACCGTCCGATCCGCCATCGTGGCGGGCTCGATGGGAACGAGGTCGACGAGCTGGTCAGCCGCAATCACAAAGCCACCCACGTGAATCGAGAGATGCCTCGGAAAGCCCGTGAGGTGGCTCGCCACGTGCATAGTGGCTCGTACGGCTTCGGAATCGGGATCGAGACCTGCTTCCCGAATGCGTTCCGCGACTTCGGCGAGCGGGGGAACGAGCAAAGGAGCGGCGTGGCCCTCGTGGGGCTCCGCCCATTTGTCAGCCATGCGGCCTTCGGTGAGTGGCTTGCGGTCGTCCGCACTCCAACGATCGATGCTCTTGGCCAAGCGATCCACCTGATCGAGCGATAGTCCAAAGACTTTGCCCACATCGCGGACGGCCGAGCGCTGGCGATAGCTGATGAACTCGTTGACCATGCCCGCGCGATCACGACCATAGCGCGAGTAGATGTATTGGATGACCTCTTCGCGGCGTTCGTGTTCGAAGTCGACGTCGATGTCGGGAGGCTCGCCACGTTCCCGGCTAATGAAGCGCTCGAACAACAGGCTGGCGTGGCTGGGATTCACCGCGGTGATGCCTAAGGCGTAGCAGACCGCGGAGTTTGCCGCCGACCCTCGACCCTGACAAAGGATGCCCCGGCTCCGGGCGAAGCGAACGATGTCGTAGACGGTGAGAAAGTAGCTGGGAAAGTCGAGATCTTCGATCACCGACAGCTCGTAATCGATGGTGCGACGAACCGCCGCGGGGACTCCTGCCGGGTATCGCTCCGAAAGCCCCCGTTCGGTCAGCCCCCGCAGCCAGCTCATGGGCGTTTGGCCATCGGGAACCACCTCGCGAGGATAGCCATAGCGAAGCTCGGAAAGTGCGAAGGTGCAGTGCTCAGCAATGCGCAGGGCATGCTTTAGGGCTCCCGGGAGGTCGGCGTAGCGCTGGGTGAACCGTTCGGGCGGCAGGAACGTACGCTCGGCGTTGGCGAGAAGGGCGCGACCGGCTTGCTCGAGAGGGGTTTTACGCCGGATACAGGTGAGCACATCGGCCACCACCTGTCGCTCGGGGTGATGAAACCGCACATCGCCCGTTGCAACCAGGGGAGCGTCTAGATCTTTTGCGAGCGACAGGGCCCCGGCGATGCGCGCGCGATCGGAAGGGGTGCAATCGCGATGGACCATGACGCTGGTACGCTCGCCGAAGGCCTCGCGAAGGGGAGCCGCATCGCGCGCGGTCCACCCGGGTCGCAAGCTGGCCCACAGCCCCTCTGCGTGTTCGGCGAGGACGGGAATGCGCACCTGGGCGCGACCTTTGGGCTGGTCGGCGCGGGCCTTGGTGAGCAAGCGGCAGAGGTTGGACCATCCCGCTTGATTTTCGACCCACACGACCACCGCAGGAGCACTCTGCACGGTGAGGGTGGCCCCACACAGCAAATGCACCCCCTGCTCGCGAGCCGCCTTATGGGCTTGGACCAGCCCATAAACACTGTCGCGGTCAACGATGCCGAGGTGCGGCAGCCCTAACTCAGCCGCACGGGCGACCAGCTCATGGGGTTGGGAGGCACCGTCAAGCAAGGAGTAGCAGGAGCGGGCGAACAATTCGGCGTAGGGCATGTTCGCGATGTACTGCTGAGGTGAACGCGTGTCCAGGTATCTGTGTCACTTCCCCTTGCTGATTTCCACCTCAATCGCATAGGCGAGCTCCACTGGAGGGCCGCAGTGTCCAACGACTCCGACTCGAGTACGACGTCCCTGACCCTTTCGCGGGAGCAGGGCCTGCTCATCACAGGCTCGCTCGTGCTCATCGCGGGGGTCACCCTGTCGTTTGCACTGTGGTACGCGAAGAACGTCCTCATTCCCTTGGCGCTTGCCCTGCTCGTCTCCTACCTTGTAGGGCCGCTCGTCAACACGCTTCAAGTGAGGTTCAGCCTACCTCGCTGGGCGGCCATCCTCCTCGCATTTGTGGCCATCGCAGGGGTTGGCACGTTGCTTGGGTTTGCGGTCGTTGGTTCCGTCAATCAGCTTCTCGAAGACGGGGAAATCTTCCAAAGCGGACTTCGAAAGTTTATTGATGACGCCACAGCGTTCGTCGAGCCTTACCTCAGTCAGGTCGTACCCATCGAGGAAGGCGCCACTCGTCCCAACGACATCTTGCAGCAGATTGTGCAGTGGTTGCCCAGTGGACTGTCGATCGGATCCGATGCGATCGGCCTGGTCTCGCAACTCGTGATCAATGGCGTCCTGGTGTTGCTCTTCGCCGTCATTTTGATGGCTGGACGGAGCCCCAGTGACAGCCGCACAGGGTTGTGGGGCGAGATTGACCGCAACATCCAGCGCTACCTCGCCACTAAGTTCTTCGCGAGCGCGGTCACCGGCATCCTCACTTGGATTCTCCTCGCGCTCCTTGGCATCAAGCTGAGCTTGGTGTTCGGATTGCTAGCCTTCTTCTTGAACTTCATTCCCTCGGCGGGCAGCATCATCGCGATGGTTCTGCCCTTGCCTGTGGCCTACCTCTCGCACCCCGAGTCGCCTTGGATCTGGGTCCTCGCGCTCTTGTTGCCCGGTTCGGTCCAGTTTCTCATCGGCAACATCATCGAGCCACGCCTCCAAGGAGACCGGCTCGACCTGCACATCATCACGGTGCTCGCCACCCTGCTCTTTTGGACCCTGCTGTGGAACATTCCTGGCGCCATCCTCGCCGTTCCCATGACGGTCGTGGTGAAGATGGTGTTGGCTCGGTTTGAAACCACGCGGCCCGTGGCCGAACTGCTGGCCGGGCGGCTCCCTGACACGACGTCGACCAGCACCTAGGCGTCGAGCGACCCGAGCCGGACCCGCCACTCCGAGCCGTGGGGACGGTCCATCACGACGATTGAGTGCTGCTCAAGTTCATCGCGAATCGCATCCGCCCGCGCCCAGTTCTTGTCGCCTCGCGCGGAGGTTCGCTCTTCGAGCAGCCCTTCCACCTGCTCGACCGTAATGCCGAGAACCGGGAGCCGCTTCGCCTTGATCTCGGCTTGGAACTCCTCGGATGACAACGTGAGGAGTCCCAGCGACTCCGACAATCGACCCAGTGCGGTCAAGGCGGGGGCCACCACCGGACCGGCCCGACGTTGTGCCTTCTTGTGGTTCGAAAGCCGATTGATGGCGCGCGCGATTTCAAGGGCGTGGCCGAGGGCCTGTGACGTGTTGAAGTCGTTGTCGAGCGCAGCGTAGAAGGCTTCGTCAAAGCCGCGCGCCAGCTCAAGAACCTTCAGCGCATCGGCGCCCAGCGCTTCGGCCACCTTGTCGGCATCTTCTTCACCCTTCATGGACTCCGCAACTTCGCGGGCTTCGTAGAGGCGACCGAGCTTGCCAAGGGACTCATCGAGCGAACGGACCCCCTTCCACGGCACGGCCGATCGGTAGTGGTCTTGCAGATGGTAAAGGCGAATCGCTTCACTCGGGTAGGCCTCGAGGAGCTTGCGAATGGCAATGGCATTGCCCATCGACTTCCCCATCTTTTCGCCCGACTCCATGACGAGCAGCCCGTTGTGCATCCACACATTCGCGTAGCGCTTGCCGTGGACGCATTCCGACTGGGCCACCTCGTTTTCATGATGAGGAAACACAAGGTCGAGTCCCCCCCCATGAATGTCGATGGTCTCGCCCAATTCCTTTTCGGCCATGGCGGAGCACTCGATGTGCCATCCCGGTCGACCGGGCCCCCAGGGGCTCTCCCAGGCGGGTTCACCGGGCTTCGCCGCCTTCCAAAGCGCAAAGTCGGCTGGGTGTCGCTTTTCGCCGAGGTCTTCGCTCCGAAGTTCCTCAACTTTTTGATGCGAAAGCGCGCCGTAGTTCGGGTTTGAAGGCACAGAAAACCAGACCGACCCCTCGGCCGGGTAGGCATGGCCCTTTTCAACCAGCCGGGCCGTCATCGACACGATTTCGTCGATGGACGTGCTCACGCGAGGCTCGGCGTCAGGGGGCTTGAGACCCAACATCGCCATTTCTTCGTGGAATCGATCGATGAACCGTTGTGCCAATTCGATTGGTTCTTCGCCGGTCTTTGCCGCTTCCCGGATGATCTTGTCGTCGATGTCGGTAAAGTTCCGGACGAACTTCACCTTCCACCCGCGATGACGCAGGTAGCGGACAAAGGCATCGAAAATGATCATCGCGCGGGCATGTCCGATGTGCGTATCCGCGTACACCGTCATGCCACAGACGTACAAGCCCACGCAGTTCGGCACGATAGGCTCAAAGTCCTCCGTGCGGCGGGTGCGGGTGTTGTACACGCGGAACGACGCGGGCTGCGCGGCCATGTCAGGTCCTCTCCTTTCGGGGTCTCTGGTCGGCCAGCTGTAGCGCGTTGCTCATCAGGCCGCGAAAATACCCTCGATCTCGTCCTTGATCACCTGTTCATCAACGTCGCGCGCGACGGCCAGCTCCTGAACGATCAAGGAGTGCGCTTGGTCGTACATTTTACGTTCCCCGAACGACAGCGTCTTCTCGGCTTTCAACCGGGCTAAGTCACGCAAAACGGCGGCGACTTCGAGCAGTTCGCCGGTCTTGATCTTGTTCATGTACTCGCGATATCGACGGTTCCACGTCTGTTTATCCGCTGGGGTGTCACGGTCCCGGAGCACGTCGTAGACTTTCTCGACGGCCTCCTGGTCGATCACCTCACGAATGGCGTTCGCACCTAGCTGATCCACGGGGACAGAGTAGGTAAGCCCGTTGTCGAGGATTTTGATGATGTACATTTCGTACACATCCCCCTCGACCTCCATGCGCTTGATCTCTTTGACGATGCCCACGCCGTGACTCGGGACGACCGCCTTGTCCCCCACTTCGAACGTCATCCGAGCTTCCTCCTCGCACCCTAGACTTCGGCCCGTCGAAGCTAATCACGGACCCGGCGGGGGTCAACGCTTTGGGCCTCGGCTCGCCTTGTTCGGACTTGGGTACGCTGCTAAGCTCCCTGCCTTCTGCAGCTCTGGAGGACCTCATGGGCCGATGGCTCGTCATCTCGTTGTTCGCCGGCCTTGTCGGCTGTCCGACATCCATCGAAGGCACCGAAGAGGAATGCGGCCTGACGTACGACTCCCTCGAAGGACGAACCTTCGTCATGCTCGAGCCTGTCGATCAGGACACGCGTGAAAATGCGCTGGCCCGTGTCTCCTTCGAAAAAAACAAGGATGGTCAGCTCGTCTCGAAGTACACCGTGGCGAGTCTTTCGGACGTCTACGACTACCCATGTGAGCTGGTCGACACTCCCGAGAAGACCGAGATGCATTGCTTTCAGGAGCCTGACGTCGTGCGTTGGTGCACCTCGCTGATGGTCGCCGACGAGGTCTGCTCCAAGAAGGTCCTCCGCAAGTACGACGTGGAAGGCACGGACGAAGAGCTGAACAACCTGATCAAGAAGACCCGAGCCGAGATCAAGAAGGTCGAGGGAACGCCCGAATACGACCGTTTCCGGGCCATCAACAACAACGTCGGCAACAAGCTCCAGGGCCGCATCTACGTCGATATCGATGATAAAAAGTGCCGTCTGACCATCTCCGACTCCTACTGGACCATCGTGAACGGTCGGGCCATGGAAACGGCGAACATCGTAGGCCGCAGCCCCTTCGTGGAGACGAAGGACGACTACATCTTCGAGAGCTGCAACGAGGTCAACGTGATGGCCGGCCTCGAGTCGAAGGAGTACCCGTCGGCCAAGGCGATCGCGGAGATTCCGCAGGCCCGCAACTACGAGAAGGGCAAGGCGTACTGGTGGCAGTACTTGCTCGACAGCAACATCAAGCCCGAAGACGGCTGTAGCTACGATTTCGACCTCTACGCGAACTGGAAGCAGGTCGCGAGCAACCAGAAGGCTGAGATCGAAGGCTCCGAGATTCGTTGGCGTGGTCAGCACGCGTTCAGCGAAGGCGTCCATCGTCTGGGTGACCGCGACAAGCCCCTCGCCATCGTCAACATGGTCCGGTACAAGACCTGCGCCGACGGCAAGCGCGAAAAACTCGATGTGGTGTGTGAGGCGGGTCGCCTGATGGAAGCCGGTGCCGTCCCCGCTCCCAAGCCCGAGCCAACCGAAGGCGAATGAGCGACCGGGGGCATTCGTGCATGCCCCCCATGCATGGCTTCCCATCAGCACTGTCGCGACTGAGCCGTACGACGTCCTCACAACCCACTCGTTGGAGGACCCATGTGGATGTGGTTCAGCAGCCTCGCGATGGCAGCCTCGCCTTCTCCCTACCCGGAGCTTCAGATCGCCGTGCACGGAGGGCTTGTCCAGCCGCTGCTGGTGCGTGGCTTCAACGCCGCGGTCGACGTTCGAGCGGGCCGCTTCGTAGCGTCCTACAGTCACGGCGAAGGCCTTGACTT
Organism: Myxococcota bacterium; assembly: GCA_039208735.1. GTDB lineage: Bacteria > Myxococcota_A > UBA796 > UBA796 > DRPG01. The sequence goes on from JBCCQY010000032.1 coordinate 70,891, forward strand.
CACGCGAACCCCAGGCGTTCTCCCCGATGCCCAGCGGGAGGTTGGCGTCACCGTGCGGCAACCCTGGACCACGGGCTTCGGCATTGGCGCCTCGGTGGTCGACGAGCTGACCGTCTTGGTGGACTTCAAGGTCCATCGCATCGAGGTCGACACGGGACTCGACGTGGCGGCGTACTCGACGGTCACGCTCGGAGGCGAAGTTGGCTATCGCCTGTTCGTCGTCGACAACTTCTTCATCCACCCCGTGGTGCGGTTCTGGCCGACGATTGCGACCACCGCACCCAACGGATTTCAGCTCGAAACCGAAGCGGGAGCCTTCCAGCACGACCCCCTGCCTGTCGGCGCAGGGAGCTTCTTTGCAAACGTGCTTGTAGGCTACGCTTTCGACGTCAAAGGGACTCGCCGCACGTTCACGTTGTTCGGCAAGAAGCGAGCCCGGAAAGACTAAAGCGCGTGGACAGTTTCGTCGCACGCTCCCCTTCTGATATGTACGACCGGCTGTCAACCCCCTGACGTTCGCGGTGGTCCAGGCCCACTCGAGGCGTTCTGGAAGACAGG
>JBCCQY010000033.1:0-70485 GCA_039208735.1 Myxococcota bacterium
CCACCACGCGCGACGGTTCGAAGAAGGGGTCGGACAGCGGCAGCGCTCCGTTGATGGACGTACAGAATTGTGGCGTTTCGGGCTTCTGCAAGCCTGGCACCACCTCGGAAAGGTCTACGCCGACCACGTTCGCCCACGCTTCCTGCACCGAAACGGTCTTGTCCGGCACGTTCACAAGGTCCACGCAATCGAGCAGAACCTCGGAGACCACGAGTTCCCCTCGCTCGGCCGCCTGTTGGGTGGCGAGGTTCGCGACGGTGATGCAGCCTCCGTCAAACGATGCGACCAATCCATTTTGCAACCACCCACCAGTGCCTTGGCGAAACAACACTCCGATGTCGCCGTCAGCCGCGGAGGGAGCCGCAATGACCGTAAACTGCGACAAGGTTGGGGCGGACCGAGGCAGCCGCTCGTTATCGATCGCGTTGTTATCAGCCTCAATCCCGTTGTCTCCACCATCTGGCCACTGCTGGAGAATCAGAAACTGAGCGTGGCCTCGCCACCCGTCGGTCCAGTCCAGCGCGTCTTCCCCGGAGCCTGTGACCACGACCCGTCTAAGCCCGACCGTCCCTCCACGAATGTCGAGCCCGTCGCCTGCGGATCGATGGATCTGCACGTCCTCCAGTTCGGTGGCCGCGCCGACCCCATACAGGCCAAGCCCGGCCATGGCTGTGCCGTTGGGCAGGGCGGCCCCTGCAAACTCGATGCGAACGTAGGACAATCGACCCGAATCGTGGTTTTCCAGCGACCCGCCATGCAGGCCCAGCCCGGGGATTTCCACGATAGCCCCGGCATTGGTGGGGGCTGCACCATGCAGTACGAGCCCGCCCCAATCGCCGGCCTGCCGCGTTCCAGGGCGCGCCGATGAGGTGAACACGATGGGCTCGGTCGCGGTGCCAAGGGCCACCATTCGGGCCCCCCGATGCACCACCACCCGCGACGCATTTCCTGCCTCAGCCAAAAGGACCGTCCCCGCTGCGATGGTGAGCGTAGGGCCCACTTCGCTCGGATCGGCAAGCGGATCGCCGACCTCCACCGAACCACCAATGCGGAGGCAGCCCGGTCCCACCGACGTGTCCTGGAGAATGCGTTCCGGAAGGACCCCTTCACAGCTCGCCACGGTGAATCCGGAGTCCAAGGTCGGAAATGCCGCATCTTGCAAGCTCGGAGGGACCGAGCACGCCATCATCCATAGCATCACGGTCCCTCCAGCTCGTTCGTGGTCCATCCGGCGGTCCAATCCGCATCGGGATCACACCCTCCGACAACGGCACTGTCGACGAACCCCGGCCCCACGGCGGGCACCGCTCCCGGCAATGCCACGCAGAACGAGGGCGTCACCGGATCTTGCAGGTCTGCCACCACCTTGCTGAAGTCGGTGGGCGCAACGTCGGTCCACGTGGGCGGCACCATCAGCAGTTCGGGCCCCACCAGCGGCACCACACTGCCCAAACGTGCCACCTCCACCACCAACGTGCCGTCGTAGGCCTCGGTGAACGTGCTGCCATCCAGCGCCACATCGCCCCCATCAAAGCCCACCACCACCAGGTTTGCGAAGCGACCCTGCGTGCCTTGACGCAGGGTGAGCCCACGAACCTCCGGCGCGCTGGACCGGCCGATCAGGCTCACTTGTGAAACCCGTGGGGCGGAGGCCGGTCGGGGGGTGGATTTGCCATCGGCCGTCCGACCATCGAGCCCATGCGATCCCGTTGGAGCCTGCTGGACAACCCAAAACTGGCCTCCGCCCTGCCACCCTTCAGTGTACCGAACGCCGCGTCCCTGCGACCCCGTGACGAGCAGGTTCGACACAAAGACGGTGCCACCTCGAAGGGCCACCCCGTCGCCGGCCGCCCCGTGCACCTGGACCCCGCGCACCTGGGTGCTCGCCCCCACGCCATACAATCCAAGGCCCGGCATTCGCACGCCGGTGTTGAGCGAAGCCCCCGCCCACTCGATTCGGACGAACCTCAAAATTCCACTGCCATCGTCTGGATTGTCACCGCCGAAGACGCCCTGTTCGGGGAGGACCGCGACCGCTCCAGCGTTGATGGGGGCCTGTCCGGTCAGCACCAATCCCCCCCAATCGCCTGGGCCTCGCTCCCCTTTGGGCCGATCTGCCGTAAAGATGATTGGCGCATCCGAGGTGCCTTGCGCTTCGAGGCGGGCTCCCCGATGGACGATCAGTCGGGCGTCGAGGCCGGCGAGGATCGTCACCCCCGCTTCGATCCGGAGGGTGACCGGTTCTGGATCCTTGGCGAGGGGATCGCCGACATCCACTCGGCCCGCAAGCCAATAGACGCAGCCCTCCCGAAGGCGCAGATCACGAGAAAGCCGCCCCTCGAGTCTGGACTCTCCGCAACCCCCATCCGCTCCGGTGTCTGCGGTGATGACTTCTTGCCCAGGTTCCACCTCAGGCACGCGGCCACACCCGACAAGTACCCCCAGCAACCCGATTCGCAGCATCGTTCCCCCGATGTGTGCCTGCAGTGCCTACGGAGCGGCGCGACTCGAGCCTCGCATCCGAGAGCCCTGGGGTGAAGCCCCCTCGAAACGGATCCGCCCCATTCCTGGCGCCAACGGGACCCTTGGCCTGCAGCGAAATGTGACATCCGCAGGATCCGCACGGTCGCTACGAGGCGGCGTGCACATCGCATCTGTCGGCACCGCGCTTCCCAAGCACTCCTACGACCAGGAGGAGCTGCTCGCCGCGTTCATGCGCGTTTGGGGAACCCAACACCACAACCCTGCCCGAGTCGAGCAACTGCACCGGGCCGTGCAAGTTGGCGGACGGCACCTCGCGCTACCCATGGAAGCGTACGAGGAACTGCGAGGCTTTGGCGACGCCAATCGAGCCTTCATCGAGGTCGCCACCGAAGTCGGCGAAGCGGCCGTGCGCAACGCGCTCGACCAAGCGGGTCTCGGTCCCAAGGACGTCGACGCAATCTACTTCACCACCGTCACCGGGGTGGCTGCGCCCTCCATCGACGCCCGCTTGGTGAATCGACTGGGATTGCGTCCCGACGTCAAGCGGTTGCCGCTGTTCGGACTTGGGTGTGTCGCCGGAGTGGCCGGCACGGCGCGGGTCTTCGACTACCTACGCGCCTGGCCCGACCAGGTGGCATTGCTGCTGTCGGTCGAGCTGTGCTCACTGACATTGCAGCGAGCTGACCTCTCCATTCCCAACCTCATCGCTTCAGGGCTCTTTGGCGACGGGAGTGCTGCGCTGGTCGCCACGGGGGCCCAACGGGCGACCCAAGGGCCTCGCGTCTTGGCCACCCAAAGCCGGTTCTACCCAAACACCGAGCAGGTCATGGGCTGGGACATTGGGGACTCCGGATTCAAAATCGTACTGTCGGCCGATGTGCCTGCCATGGTGGACCGCCACCTCCGCGCCGATGTCGATGCCTTCCTCAACGCCCATGGTCTCGACCGCTCCAACATCGGCACGTGGGTGTGCCACACCGGCGGTCCCAAAGTGCTGGCCGCCTTTGAGACGTCCCTCGAACTGCCCGACGGCGCCCTTGAGCGCTCCTGGACTTCGCTGCGGGAAGTGGGCAACCTGTCCAGCGCATCGGTGCTGTTCGTGCTGGCGGACACCTTGGCCAATGCCCACCCCGCCCCCGGCTCCTACGGCATGATGATTGCGATGGGACCTGGTTTTTGTTCGGAGATGGTGCTCCTGCAATGGTAAGCCAGACGGCCTACACCGCCCTCATCGCGATGGTCGCGCTGGAGCGGCTTGCGGAACTCGTCGTCTCCCGACGCAATGCCGCCTGGAGCTTCCGCCAAGGCGGAGTCGAGCACGGCCGTGGCCACTGGCCATTCATGGTGCTGCTCCACACCGCATTCCTGGTGGCCTGCCCCCTCGAAGTCTGGGCCCTCGATCGGACCTTCCTTGCTGCCTTGGGTTGGCCCATGCTCCTCGTTGTTGTGGGGGCCCAGGCGCTGCGATGGTGGTGCATCACTACACTAGGCCATCAATGGAACACCCGCGTCATCGTTGTGCCTGGTCTGCCGCGTATTTCCGGAGGGCCGTACCGATTCGTGTCCCATCCGAATTACGTCGCGGTGGTTCTGGAAGGGTTTGCCCTACCGTTGGTGCACACCGCGTGGATCACAGCCCTTGCGTTCACCGTGCTCAATGCGGCCTTGCTCGCCGTACGAATCCGGTGCGAGAACGAAGCCCTGGCGTCCCTGGAGGCCCCGAGTGGCCAAGCCTGAAGAAGTCCGCGCGCAGATCGTCGCTGTGGTCCGCGAGGAACTGAAGTTCGCGGGCCCGCTTCCGGAAGGAGACTTGTCCGAGGTGCTCGACAGCATCCAACGGCTCGCCTTGGTCGTCGCCATCGAGGATCATTTCGAGATCTGCTTCGATCCCGAAGACGACGCCCAGGCCACCACCCTCAACGACGTCGTGCGCATCGTGTGTGCGCGGCTCGAGGAGTCGTCGTGATCGGCGAGCGACCTCACGAAACCTTGGTGTGGCACCTCGAGCATGTCGCGGCCAACGCCCCGCCCGAGGATGTGCTCACCCTGGTCGACCGGCGCGAAAACGAGGTGTCACTGCACTGGTCGGAGGTGTTTGCCCGCGCCCAACGAGCCGCGTACGCCCTTTGGCAACACGGCATCCGACCCGGCGACCGCGTGGCCATCGTGCTCCAAACCGAGGTCGCATTCTTCGACACCTTCTTTGGATGCCAGCTGCTGGGTGCCGTCCCCACGCCGCTGTACCCTCCGGTTCGCCTAGGGCGACTCGAAGAATACATCGACCGCACGGTCGCGATGCTTGCCGCCGTCGAAGCGTCCGCCCTCGTGACGAGCCGCCGCATTCGCTCGTTGCTGGGTCAGGTCGTGGCGCGCGCCTCGCTTCGGCACGGGGTGCTCGAGGCAGGAACCCTCGCTGAGGGCGGGGTCGAGGTCGCCTTGCCAACGCATCAGCTCGATGACCTCGCGATGGTGCAGTTTTCGTCGGGTACCACCCAACGTCCCAAACCCATCGCCCTGACCCACCGTCAAGTCACGGCGAACGTCCGCATGATCCTCGACTTTCTTCCCCTCGACGCAGGGTTTAAGCAGGTCGGCGGATCGTGGCTGCCGCTTTACCACGACATGGGACTCATCGGATGTGTGTTCGTGGCGGTGATGGGCCCGGGCCCGCTCGCACTGATTCCTCCGGAAGTGTTCCTGGCAAAGCCTGCGATCTGGCTTCGTACGTTGGCAAAGCACCGCGTCACGGTGTGCCCGGCGCCCAACTTTGCCTACGCGTTGTGTGCAGAACGCATCACCGACGAAGAGATCGCGGGCATTGACCTTTCGAGTTGGCGACTCGCACTCAATGGCGCCGAGCCCGTCGCGCCTTCGAGCCTGCGGCGGTTTGCCGACCGATTCGCCGCCTACGGCCTCCGCCCCGAAGCCCTCACCCCGGTGTACGGGTTGGCCGAAGCCTCCTTAGCGGTCACGTTTTCAGACCCGAGCCGGCCGTTCACGACCCTCGCCTTCGACCGTGAGGCCGTGGCGGAGGGCATCGCGAAGCTCGCTACCGATCCCGCCGAGGGTCTTGAACTGGCGAGTGTGGGAACACCGCTCCGGCAAACCACCGTGGCCATTCGAAATGCCGACCACACCGACCTGCCAGAGGGCCACGTAGGTCGGATCTGGGCGCAGAGCCCTTCGGTGATGCGGGGCTACCTCGATCGTGAGGAGCAACCGTTCCGCGAGGGGTGGCTCGATACGGGCGACCTCGGGTTCTTATGGCAAGGGGAACTCTACATCACGGGTCGCGAAAAGGACGTGGTCATCGTAGCGGGTCAGAATCATGCCGCCGCCGACCTCGAGATTGCGACCGAAAGCCTGCCCGAAGTTCGCACCGGTTGCGTCGTCGCCGCCTCCGATGTGGACAACGACGGCGAACGGTTGATGATGTTCGTCGAGTGTCGCACCCAGCGCGAGGGGCTCGCCGAAGACTGCCGCAAAGCGGTGCTCGCCCGCACGGGGCTCAACCCTGATTTGGTGTTGCTCCTCGACCCCGGAACGTTGCCCCGGACCTCGAGCGGGAAGATCCGACGTCGAGAGACGGTGCGTCGCTTCAAGGCTGGCGAACTCTCTCCCCCCAAGCAGGTCACCCCGTGGCTCGTCGCCGGGGCGATGGCGAAGAGTGCCTGGGGCTACCTGTCGCAGTGGACCCGCACGTAGCAAGCCAAGGCGCGCGGTAGGCTGGTCTCCCTGGAATCGAGAGGGATCGAACCATGAAGCTGTACTTCGCACCTCAGTCTCGCGCCGTCCGGACCGCCTGGCTCCTGCACGAACTTGGCGTCGAATTCGAACTCCACCGCTTCGCGGGCCTCACCGACAAGGCGATGCGTTCGCCAGAGTACAGGGCCATCAACCCAAATGGACGGGTGCCCGTGCTCGACGATGGGGACGTCCGCCTTTCGGAAAGCACCGCCATCGCACAGTACCTCCTCGCTCGCTACGGCGAGGGTCGCTTGGCCCCCGAGGTGTCCACCCCGCAATTTCCGGTGTATCTCCAATGGCTTCACTACGGTGAGGGCATGATCATGGCGCCCATGGGCAGCTTTGTGGTCGAGACGATCCTGCTGCCGCCCGAGCGTCGTTCGGAAGTGCACGCCAAGCGGGCGTTGAAACTCATGGGACGCGTGCTGAAGGCCGTCGACGCCCACCTCGAAGGCCGGGAGTACCTCGTCGGTGATTTCACAGCGGCCGACACCATCACGGGGCATGCCTGCTGGACCTCGCAACGCATGGGGGTGGACGTCAGCGAGATGCCGCATCTTCGCGCCTACATCGAGCGACTCGAAAGCCGACCCGGGTTTCAGGAGGCGCTGGCCCTGTAGGTCACGATACAGCGCGACGCAGAGAGGGACGCGTGCTGGACGTCGCGATTGCCGGAGGAGGCCCTGCGGGACTGGCCACCGCCATCTTAGCGGCGCAAGCCGGGCGCGAGGTCACGGTCTTCGAACCTCGTGAGGGCGTCATTGACAAAGCCTGTGGGGAGGGCCTGATGCCCGGGGCGGTTGACGCCCTGGCCGAGATGGGCGTCACCCCACAGATGCAGCATCCGTTCGTGGGCATTCGCTACATTGATGGCGATCGAACCGCCGAAGCTCGGTTTACTCGTGGGCCAGGCCTCGGCGTTCGACGGACGGCACTCCACGGGGCCCTCCGCCGTCGCGCCCAGGCGCTAGGTGTCCGCATCGAAACCGCCAAGGTGCAGGATGTGCAGCCACAGAACGACCGTGTCGTCGTCAACGGCATGCCCGCGCGTTGGCTGGTCGCTGCGGACGGTCTGTATTCCCCCATCCGACGGTCCCTCGGCCTTGACCGCCCCCCAAGGCGTCGAGCCCGCATGGGCCTTCGTCGTCACTTCGCCCAAGCTCCGTGGTCGCCGTTCGTCGAGGTGTATTGGTCACCCGGCGCCGAAGCCTACGTCACCCCCGTCTCGCCTTCGCAAATCGGGGTGGCCCTCTTGTTTGCCGGCGACCCACTGCCCGACGGCAAAGGAGCAGACGGCCGATTCCATACCCTGCTCCGACGATTCCCCGAACTCGAGGCTCGTCTACGAGATCCCTGTACCGTCGTACGGGGTCGTGGCCCGTTCGAACGGCGCTCCCGCAAACGCCGGGTGGGTCGGCTGCTTTTTGTCGGTGATGCGGCGGGCTACCTCGACCCCATCACCGGCGAGGGCATTCGGCTGGGCATCGCTAGCGCCGAGGCGGCTGTGGCCTGCATCACAGAGGGCCGGGCAGACCGGTACGAGCGGCGCTGGCGACAGGCGACCTGGCGCTACTGGACGTTGACCGAGGGCCTTCTCGTGCTGCGCGACATCGCACCCGTCCGACGCCTCATGGTACCGTTCCTCCGAACGGTCCCCGGCGCCTTTTCGACCATCGTGGGGCTACTCGCTGGCTAATGCCATGCCAAGGATCACCGATGCGCCTCGTGACTTCGCTCGGCCTCATCATGGGGTTGGCGTGCGCCGGCATTCGCCCTCCGGAGCCTCCGATGCCCGACTTGACCGGCCGCTTGACGGTTCATCCTCGTGGAAGCACCGACGCCGACAACGGCTACCTGGCTCACCAGCCTCCCGGCTACGGCGATGGTCGAGCACGTCCGTTGCTGGTGTTCTGGCATGGCATTGGTGAAAACGGCAACGGTCGCGACGAGTTGGCGCTGGTCGTTGAAAACGGTCCCCCGCGACTCATCAACGAGGGACGGTGGCCTGATGATCGAAGCTTCATCGTGCTGTCCCCCCAGCATTCGGGCCGAGGCTGCCCCACCGCCGATGAAATCCAGGCGTTCTTCACCTACGCCATCGAAGCCTACGACGTCGACCCCGCCCGGGTGTACCTCACCGGGCTGTCGTGTGGGGCGATCGGCGGCTGGTCGTACTTGGGTGAGTATGGGAAGTCTCAGATTGCGGCTGCTGTGCTCGTCGCGGGCGATGGCGTCAAACCCGTTTCCCGGGCCGGCTGTGAACTGGGAGACCTTCCCATCTGGGCCTTCCACGGCGATGCCGACGGTGTCGTCCCCCCTAGCGGGTCCATCCAGGCCATGGAAGCGTTGGCGAAGTGCCCGGGGGCGGAACACCGACGCCTCACCGTCTACCCCGGCGTAGAGCACGATTCGTGGACCATGACCTACGACGGCACCGCCGGACACGACATCTACAGCTGGTTGGCCCAGTTCACACGGTGAGGGAGGCCTCGTTCACCCGCTGAATTCGACCAGCGTGTGGTCCTCACCGGCAAGCACCTCGTCGATGAGTCCGGCAATCACCGTCCAGTCGCCGCCCGCCAACCCAGCCCCAATGCGCGGGTAGCCAATGCGCTGCCCGGTGAACCGACGACCCACTGCGGCCATGGCGGCGCGCACGGCATCGTAGTCCACCTTCCGCCCGCGCCCCCGCCAATGCACCTGGGTGTACGCATTCACGACGGTAAACCGAACCCCATCGCGCAGTACTTCGGCCGTCGACACCGTTCCGAGTTTGGTCGCGTCGCCCTTCGGGGTCGCGCGATCTGCAGCGTAGGCCTCTGGAAACTGATCCCGGATCGACTTCGCAATGCCGGCTCCCATCGCACACTGGCAATTGCATCCATGGACGATGACATCGAATTCGCCGGCAAGTGCCCGCGCCAGCAGATCTCCGTGGACCACCTTCACCACACCCCCCACGCTCGTGCCAACGAGCGGCCGATCAACAGGGCGGTGAGCAGCAATGGCATCGCCCCGATGGCCAAGATCAAAAGCCACAACCACCCCACCCGAGGTTCGGGACGCGGCTGCGGAGCAAGCAACGTAAGTTGGAGGAAGTTCACGATGGGGTAGAACGCCAGCCCAAACGCACGCCGCCCCCGAAACACGTGGACACCATCCGCATCATGAATGCCCACTGTGCGAAATCGCCCAAACCCCATGCGCGGTCCCCGAGCGACGAGAGCCCGAGCACTCGGTGTCGAAGACTCTGCTAAATAGCCTAGAATCGTCAGCCGAGTGGGCAGCGAAGAGCGAAACACATTGGATTGGGCCCAGGTCTGAAGCGCCGAAGAATCTGCTTCGATGCAGTCGGCATCAACATGATCGACCTGCCGCAGCCACACCACCACGCAGATCGACGTCAGCAGGTCGGGATGGAGGCGACGTCGCGTCGCTCGAACCTCGTGAGGCGTTTCCTCGAGGATGTCGAATCCCCGTTGCCGAAGTTCGCGCACCGATGCGGTCAGGCTGACGGGACGCGGCACCTCGCGGACATCCACCATGGTGGTGCGCGGCGGGGCAAACACCTCTTCAGACTGGGTCGGCATGCTCCTTCATGACCTCCCCTTCGCGGGTCGGCACGCGTCGTGCAGAGACCGGTTCGTGCGCCTCCGGAGGTCCCGTGCTTTCTCCAACCCTCGTCGCCCGCTACGATCGCTCTGGCCCTCGCTACACGAGCTACCCCCCGGTCCCCCGCTGGCCCACCGACGTGGCCGACGATGCATGGACGTCGTTTCTCGATGGCATCGACCGTCCCACTGCGCTCTACGTCCATGTCCCGTTCTGCTGGCAACAGTGCGCGTACTGCGGATGCAATATGGTGGTCAGCCGCCGACAGTCCGCCGGTGACCGCTACCTCGATGCACTCGCCAAGCAGATCGACACCTTGCCCCCGCTCGATCTGGCGTGGATCCACCTCGGTGGAGGCACCCCCACCTGGCTGTCGCCCGCCCAGCTCGATCGCCTGTTCCATCAGCTGGACAGGCGGGGTTCACGGCGCCCGCAGACCGAGGTCAGCATCGAGGTGGACCCTCGCTCCACTCACCTCGCCCACATCGACACGCTGGCCCGGCACCGCGTCACGCGGCTCTCGATCGGAGTGCAATCGCTCGATCCCACCGTCCTGCAGGGGGTCTCCCGAGCGACCGAGGCCGCGAAGATCGAACGACTCGTGGCGCACAGTCGCGCCCGAGGCATCGCGAGCGTCAACTTCGATCTGATGACGGGACTTCCGCACCAGACGCCAGAAACCCTTCAACGAACCATCGATACGTTGCTCGAGTGGCGCCCGGATCGCCTCTCGGTGTTTGGCTACGCGCATGTGCCCTGGATGAAGTCCAACCAGCGCGCGATCGACGAATCCGCGCTGCCAAACGCCACCGAACGTGCCACGTTGCGCCTCATCGCCTACGACCGCCTCACCAAGGCAGGCTTTCGCGCCATCGGCTTCGACCACTTCGCCCGGCGAGGGGATGCGCTCGAGATGGCCCTTGGCCAGGGCACCTTAGGCCGGAACTTCATGGGGTACACGCCGTACCGAGGACTTCCGGTCGTCGCCCTTGGGCCATCGGGGATCAGCGAGTTCGAAGGCCGATTCGTGCAGGTAGAGTCGCACCTTGGACGCTGGTACCGCGCCCTCGAACAACAGGGGCGCGTCCCGGTGGTGCGAGCCTACACCTCCGACCCTGATGACCGTCTGAACGCCGCCATCATCGAGGCCTTACTGTGCCAGGGGGCCATCGACACCGGCACGATTGAGCGGCGTTTTGGCCGCCTACCCGACTCGTGGACCGCGAGCCTGCAACGACTCGCCCCCCTCGAAGCGGATGGGCTTGTCGAGCGGGGACCGGAGGGCGTGCGAGCTACCGAGCGCGGCCGGTTCTTTCTTCGGGTCATCGCCATGGCCTTCGATCCGGCCTTACCCAGGGATGAAGGAGTGAGGCGCTACTCCCGAACCGCTTGAGCGTGGCAACCCCTGCGGGTGGTCGATATCCCACACGGGTTCGAAGGAGTTTCATCTGGAGCCTCTGTACGGGAATACCGCCGGCCTGAAAGCGCAGCAATCCCGCGCCTTGCGCGCCTTGTACGGCCGCCGCGTCGACCGCAAACGCTACGTTTCCCCTCCGCTCGCCCGCGCGCTGACCGAAGTGAGCCGCAACACCGGACGCCGCATTGGGCTGTTGCTCGATCGCAACGGCAAGGTCGACCGGGTCGTGGTGGGCGATGCACACCGGGTCTTCCTCCCCGACCTCGGGCCCCGACGTGCGGGGGCGGCGCGATTCCGTGGCGTGCGCTTGCTGCTGACCAACCTCGGTCCGGGCGGCCTCACCGAAGACGATCTCACCGACCTGGCCTTGCTCCAGCTCGATGGGGTGGCGACGATCCGTGCGCTGCCCGACGGTCTGCCGGGCGAGATCGAATACGCCACACTGCTTCCACCCGAGCCCTCCGCAGAACGGACGCCGGGATCCGAGGAGCTTTACCGTCGCGAACGCGTACCCTCGGTGCACCAGTGGGAGGACGATTGGTTCGTCCTCATCACCGATCTCGAAGCCCAGTTTGCCCGCTCCCCCCAACTCACTCGCATTGAGGGGAAGGATCGAACGATCTTGGTTGCGGTGTCGACCGGACGGTCCGAAAAGGCCCGCCGCGGACTCATCGAGTTGGCGCGTCTCGCCGACACAGCCGGCCTCACCGTGGTCGATGAAGTGCTGCAGCAGCGGCGCAAGATCGACGGTCGAACCGTGCTGGGGCAAGGCAAGCTGCAAGAGCTGGTCGTGCGTTCCATGCACCTCGGCGTCGAAGTGCTGGTCTTCGATCGCGAACTGTCGCCTTCGCAGCTCCGTAACATTGCTCAGAGTACCGATCTCAAGGTCCTGGACCGTACCCAGCTGATCCTCGACATCTTCGCCCAGCACGCCACCACTCGTGAGGGCAAGCTTCAGGTTGAACTTGCGCAATTGCGCTACCGCATGCCGCGGCTCGCCCTGATGCCGACCGCCATGTCGCGCCTCACCGGGGGCATCGGAGGACGCGGTCCGGGTGAAACCAAGCTCGAGATCAACCGTCGACGGGCCCAAGAACGGGTCACCCGGCTCGAGCGATAGCTGAAGAACCTGACCAAGCGGCGCTCTACACAACGCGGACGACGGGAACGGTCTCGCATTCCGGTCGCCAGCATCGTGGGCTACACGAACGCAGGAAAGTCGACGCTCCTCAACCGCATGACGCGGTCCGAAGTCACGGCTGAAGATCAACTCTTTGCGACCCTCGATCCCACGACCCGGCGCATGCGATTTCCCGAGATGCGCGAGATCGTCCTCACCGACACGGTGGGCTTCATCGAGGATCTCCCGCAGACCTTGGTCGCGGCCTTCCAGTCCACCCTTGAAGAACTCGAGGAAGCCGATCTGCTCCTGCATGTGCTCGACGCGAGCGACCCCAACGTAGGCCACCACATGCAGGCCGTGCAGGAGGTGCTCGAACGTCTCGGGATTCAGGACACCCCTCAGCTCTTGGTCTGGAACAAGGCGGACGTGGCGGAGCCCGCCATGTTGCGTCAGCTCCTGGACGAGCATGAGGGCATCACGGTGTCCGCTCGTACCGGGGAAGGACTCGAGGGACTGCTGCACGAGGTCGAGCGACGGCTCTTCCGGGAGCAGTTGGCCCAAGCCCATCAGCAGGCCGAAAGCGCACCGCGGTAGAACGCGTCAGCCACGGAGGGCGTCTGCCACGGATGACGGCACGTTCTTGGTTGAGCGTTGGTTTGGGCGTTATTGGCGGGTTCGCGATTCGCTGGGCCCATCCCGGGTTCATCTGACGCGCGACTCGATACATCCAACGCTATCGTGATCGTTCGAACCAGGGAGGAGCCACGTGACCGTCCGTTCTCTGTCGTTCGCTCTCACCGCGGTGGGGTTGTTGGCGTGCAAAGCCAATGACTTTACCGAACGCGCAAACGTCCCCAACGCAGCCCTCATGGGCGTAGCGGGCGCCGATGGGGATGTGTGGGCGGTGGGAGCCCAATCTGAGATCAACGCCGAGCCGCTCGTGCTTACGGGCCGCGACGGGAATCTCGAGCCCATATCGACGGGCCAACTCCAAGACCTCTGGTGGGTGCACGCCTGGGCAAGCGACGATGTGATGCTCGCGGGCAACGGCTCGACGGTCCTGCATTGGCAGGGGGACGGGTTCACCCGCATGGACACGCCGGGCTTCGGTCTACAGACGATCTTTGGCCTATGGGGTCCGTCATCGAGCGACGTTTGGGCCGTCGGTGGATTCGCCGGACGGGCGGCCTTCGTATGGCGGTACGACGGCACGGCGTGGACCGAGGTGGATCTGCCCGACGACATCCCCACGACCCCCGCGGGGGAACTGCCCTCGCTGTTCAAGGTTTGGGGACGATCGGCAAACGACGTGTGGATCGTGGGCGGCCTCGGAACCGTGCTGCACTGGAACGGGGAAGTCCTGTCGGTCGTGCCGTCTGGAACGACGGCAGACCTGTTCACCGTCACCGGCAACGACGATGAGGTGGTTGCGGTCGGGGGTGGCGGGCAAGGCGTGGTCATCCGGGGTGGCCGGGACGGTTTTGTGGACGAAACGCCCCCGGGAGCCCCTCTCATCCAGGCCGCCTGGATGGACAACCGAGAGACCTGGATCGCAGGCGCCCAAGGCTACGCGGCCCGCAAGCGAGGCCGGCGCGACTACAAGCCAGTGGATCTCGGATTTACCGAGGTACCGGGTAGCATCCACGCGGTGTGGTCGGATGGCCGAGACGTGTGGGCGGTCGGCGGTGACGTATTGACCCCGGAACTCGATGAGGGCGTCATCTACGCCAATACCGGCGATGCGATTTGGCGCCCTGATGAGCCTCCCACCGTCGAACCGACGTGTCCGGATGAAGCCATCGACCCCTACCCCGAAGGCAGCATGGCCCGGCGGTGGAACGAGCAGCTGCTCAATTCGATCCGCAGGGACATTCCGGATCCTCCGGTTCACGCGCGCAATTTGCTCCACACCTCGATCGCGATGTTCGACGCCTGGGCGGCCTACCAAGACGTCGCCGTTCCCGTGGTTACCGCTGAATCGGTCACGGGAGACTCCGCGGACCAGGAAACCGCCATCGCGTACGCGGCCTTCCGCGTGATGTCGCACCGCTACGAAAACGCGGCCGGGGGCGCCGTCAGCCTCGATTGCTACCGTGCGTTCATGGGCGAGCTGGGGCTCGATCCCACCGACGATCACACCGATGGAGACGATGCCGTAGCCGTCGGCAATCGCATTGGTGAAGCGGTCATCACTCGGTTCGTGAACGATGGCGCCAACGAAGCCAATGGCTACGCCGACACGACGGGATGGGAGCCTGGCAACCCGGTCATGATCGTCGATCGACCCGGAACGCCAGTCCAGGACCCCGACGTCTGGCAGCAGCTCAACCTGGCCACCGCCGAGACCCAGAACGGCATCGTGCTCGAAAGCAGCGTCCAGCCTTACATCGGTCCCCATTGGCGCAACGTGGAGCCGTTCGCCCTCGTGGCGGACCCCAAGACCGGCCTCTACAGCGACCCCGGCCCTGGCGGCCCCAGCGTCAGCGACCCTGAGATGGCGGACTGGGTCGTGCAGGTCATTCAGAAGACGGCCGAACTCGATCACCTCGACGGGGTCGAACTGGACATTGGGCCACGAGGCCGCGGCAACAACACGCTGGGGACCGACGACGGCGAGGGCTACGCGACGAACCCGGTCACGGGAGAGGCGTATGAACCCAACGTCGTGCCTCGTGGTGACTTTGCCCGGGTCGTAGCAGAAATGTGGGCGGACGGACCGAAGTCCGAAACGCCGCCGGGCCACTGGACGAAGATCGCCAACGAAGTGAGCGACCGCCTCGTCGCGGACGAGCTGCGGCCGTACGGCGAGGCGTCCCCGGTGGATCGGCTGGCCTGGGACATCGGGCTGTACCTCGCCGTGACGGGAGCGGTGCACGATGCAGCGGTCAGTGCTTGGGAACTCAAGCGCGACTCGCTTGGCCCGCGCCCGATCACCCTCATTCGGTGGATGGCCGAAAACGGTCAGCGGACCGATCCCGATCTGCCGAGCTACTCGCCTGACGGCCTGCCCTTGGTGGACGGACTCATCGAACTGATCACCGAGGAAACCACGGCGCCCGGCGAGCGCCACCGTCACCTCAAATTCCACATCGGCGAACTCGCCGTCTGGTCCTGGCCTGGAGAGCCTGGCGACCGCGATGGCGAATTCACCGAACTCCGCTGGATGCGCGCGCTCGACTGGATTCCGTATCAGCGCCGGACCTTCGTGACCCCCGCGTTCCCGGGCTACACCTCGGGCCACAGCACGTTCTCGAGGGCCGCGGCGGAGGCCCTCACGGCGTACACCGGCTCGCCTTGGTTCCCCGACGGACTGCACGAGTTCGTGGCTTCGGCCAACAACTACCTGGTGTTTGAGGAAGGCCCTAGCGTCGAGGTCCGTCTGCAATGGGCGAGCTACTACGATGCGGCCGATCAGGCTGGACAATCCCGCTTGTGGGGAGGCATCCACGTGTGGCCCGACGACTGGGTGGGACGCATCAACGGTCAACGCGCGGGCGTCGCCGCGAGCGAACGGGCGCAAGCCCATTGGGACGGCACTGCAGGCATCCCATGACCGCCCTGCTGGTCGCGTTGTTGGGGTGCCGGTCGGAGGTCTGCACCACCACGCCAACGACGCTGCCGATCGCACGGGGGACCGACGATGAAGTGCAGCTGCTCAACGACGTCTGGCAGACGTTTTCGGAGGCGGTGGCACCGGCAGAGTTGTGCCTGACGCGCACCGAGGTGTGGTCCGTCAAAGAATGGCGCGTTGAGGGGCGTTATCGCTCGGTTCGGAGAAACATCTGGGTCGGCCGGGACGACCCCGAGCCGATGGCGACCGCATTGCGTCATGAACTGTGCCACGCGTTCGATCAGCAAGTGCTCGAAGGCCGGCCCCCAAGCGACGCTTTCGACATCGACGTGCGCCTGGCGGGCGCTCATCCCGGGAAGCTCCCGGCTCGGGAAGCCTTCGCCTGGGCGTGCAGCCTGGAGCCCACGCTCATTCCCGCCTACCATGCTGCGTCGTGCGACCCCGACCTCGGGTCCGAGCCCTTTTCCCACCTGGCGACGCAGGTGTACTCGGGTCTGGAACCCGCCCCTGAATTCAGGCTACCCAGGCTCGAGATTGCCGACCCCACGCTGATGGCTCGCGAGGCCATCGTGAGCATCGAACCGTTCGCGCAAGTCGAGAACACCATCGGGGTGTTCCTCGATTTCGACGACGCCACGAGCGCGGGTGAGCTGACCTGGATCGATCTGGCCACCGGGCGGCTGCGCCCCCAACCCCCGGAAGCCAACGTCCAGCTCTTGATCTTCGCTCCCGCAGGGGCGCTGCCCCCGACCGGCTCCCTGGCGCTGCCCTTCTACACGGCGATGAGCAACACCACCGAAGTGGCATTGGTCGAAACCGCATTGTTGTCGGGCTACGTGCAGCGCGCGCTGCTTCGTCGCGACGGTGAACGCTGGGGGGCCTCCCCCGACGCCTGCGGCATCCCTCTAGACGGCCGCACAAGCTTCTTTCTGCTCGACCGAGGGCGTCACCTCACATCGTTGTCTGCGCTGGACGACAACCGCCTTGTGGTGGTGGGCTGGGACGGCGTGCTCACCGAAGGGTGAGCGCCCGGCGTCAACGTCCGTCCAAATCCGCATTCTCGAGCGGGGGTCGAACCTGTTGCCAGGCGTCGGTGAAGGTCACGCCTCGGCGGCGAACCTCGACCCCTTCAAAGGGTCCTTCGACGATCTCGTGAATGTGCTGCTCAGCGTGCCAGTCCTGGCCGTCGGCCTGGACCTGGAGGCGCACCACGAAGGTGCCCTCATCGCCCACGGCGGCATCCGGATCCCGAGCCAACAGGGTGAAGGGTCCGCACAACGTGGTCGCGGGAACCCAGGGATCGAGTTCGACGGGCGGCCCGTCGCGTCCTTGCCACGTCACCGAGGCCACCGGCTCCGTGACGGTTCGCCCTCGACCCAATTGCGCCCGGAATCGGTACACCCGGTGACCTCCGGAGGTACCCCGGGAGGCGACCGGAGCGATCGCAAGGGGCAAAGTTGAAACTGCGCGCAACGCCGACGAAAGGTAGCCCGCGCCGCCGATCGAACCGGCCGCCGCAACGGCCAGTAGGACGTCGAGCCACGCTGCCGTTGCGGTCGGCACGATGGCGGCGCCGAACAAGACCCCCGATCCAAGCAACGACCAGATCCCAAATCGACCGAACCGTTCCGCAACCTTGAGGGTGGTCTCGGTGTGCAATAGGCCTCCTACTTCGGCGTAAGATAGTCGACCCCAGGGTGGTCACCGTGTGGTCGTTTGTCCATTCGGCTACGCAGAGTACGTTGAGCGCCCGGGCCGTCCGTCCGGTCGCGGTGGAGGAGCAAAGAGATGGGTCTCTGGGACAGACTGCGGCAGCATGCGGGGGCACAGCTGCTCGAGGTGATCGACTGGACTGACGACAGTCGAGACACGCTGGTGTATCGCTACCCCACCTTCAATCAGGCGATCACCGACAAGAGCAAACTCGTGGTCCGCGAGGGTCAGGTCTGTGTGTTCGTCGCCGAGGGCCAACTCTCCGAGGTCTTTGGCCCTGGAACCTACTCGCTCGACACGAACAACGCGCCCATCATGCGCTTCTTCCAGTCGATCGTCTACAAGCTCGAAGAGCCCTACAAGGGCGACATCTACTTCATGAACACCCGCCAGTTCATGGACAATGGCTGGGGCACCTCGTCGCCGATCATGCTCCGCGACGCCGAGTTTGGCCCTGTGCGCCTCCGCGGCCATGGCATCTTCAGCTACCGCATCACCGAGCCCGCGACCTTCCTCCGCCAGGTCGTCGGCACCGATGGGCTGTTCACCACCGACGAAATCAACGGACAGCTCAAGCGCAAGCTACAGGGCTCGTTGGCCCAGGTGATCGGCCAGTCCCAGATTGCGATCCTCGACCTCGCGGCCAACTATCAAAACCTCGGTGACCAGCTCCGCGACAACATGAATCCGAGCTTTGTGGAGTCGTACGGCATCACCTTGACCGACTTCACGATCCAGAACATCAGCCTGCCCGCGGAGGTTGAAAA
Organism: Myxococcota bacterium; assembly: GCA_039208735.1. Taxonomy (GTDB): domain Bacteria; phylum Myxococcota_A; class UBA796; order UBA796; genus DRPG01. The sequence goes on from JBCCQY010000033.1 coordinate 18,435, forward strand.
GGCGCTCGATAGCCGCTCGAAGATGGGCATCCTGGGCGACATGGGCACCTACACCCAGATGAAGGCAGCCGACGCCATCGAAACCGCGGCCGCGAACCCCGGTGTGGGGGGCATCGGGGCTAGCATGGGCGTGGGCTTTGGCCTGGGCAACCAGATCGGTCAGAACATGGCCCAAGCGCAGGGCGGTACCATGGGCGGCGCGCCGGCCGCTCCGCCGCAGGCGCCTCCGCCTCCCGCTCCGGTGGCCGAATTCCACTACGCCGGGGCCAGCGGGCAAAGCGGCCCGCACCCCATCGACGAGATCGTCCGTCGCGTGGTCGCCGAACCCAACGGGCGCCACATGGTCTGGCAATCGGGGTTCCCGTCTTGGAAGTCCGCTCAGGAAGTCCCGGAGATTGCAGCGCAGCTTCCCGCAGTGCCGCCTCCCGCCCCGGGCAGCGCCGTGTACCACTACGCAGGCCCTTCCGGTCAATCGGAGAAGACGGTGGCCGAAATCGCGGCCGAGATCCGCAGCGCACCAGACGGCAAGCATCACGTCTGGCAGAAAGGCTGGGCGATGTGGAAGCCCGCGATGGACGTCGAAGAGATCCGCGAAGAGGTCGAAGGCGACGGACCACCGCCGCCTCCGCCAATCTAGGGCTTATTCGCGGCGGCGAGGGTTCCCGAGCCATGCGCTGATTTGAAGGGCCCCACCTACGATGAGGGGCCCATCATCGCCAATGCCGGGCAGCACGTCCGGCTCGCCCACCCCGACGCCCAGCGCCGGCACCACATAGATGCCGAAGCCTCCGTCGGCCGAGGGGATCTCCATGCCGACCCGAGCTTCCCCCAGCACCACAAGCGTTCCGGGCTCCGCGACGATGTCCACGCTGACCCCGGGCTGAACGACCGCTTCGAAGCGACTCCGCCCGATCGTCCGACGCCCCGCGTCGAAATAGAGGTTCGCGCCAAAGTACACCTGATCGTTGGTCAGCCCATCGAGGAACTCGAGGGCGTGAATCTGCAGCACGATCGGGTCTGCGTGTACGTCAAAGCTTGGGTAAAACGCGCCCGGCCCGCCTCGCGGGGTAATGCCCACGGAACTGCCGAAGCCGGCGGCCTGCGCGCTCGCCAACACCCAACCTAAAATCCACATGTGCTCTCCATGGTTTGGCCCCCAACGGAGCCGAAGCGTAGCGTACAAGAATGGCCAAGGAGGAACGTGGACCCCCAACATCCCGTCGCATCGGTGGCCCCCCCTCGTTCCGAGGATGAACTGTTGGTCCGAGCGCGCGGGCTCGCGGGGCATGCCTTGGCCACAATTGCTAAACGCCATGCCATGCCGGTTCCGGCCACACTGCATCGCGCCAAAGGTTGGACGGGCATCTTGATCGAACGGGCGCTTGGCGCCACGGCCACCAGCCGCGCCATGCCGGACTTTCCTCATCTGGGGGTGGAACTCAAGACCATTCCCGTCGATACCCGCGGTCGACCCAGGCAATCGACCTACGTGTGCACGGCTCCTCTTTCCACCGCCGACCTGGGCGACTGGTCTGACAGTTGGGTCCGCGAAAAGCTGTCTCGCGTGCTGTGGGTGCCCATCGTGGGGGATGGCGATCCGGGGGCCCGCCGGGTGGGGACGGCCTTTGTGTGGAGCCCCAACGAAGAAGAGCACGCAGTATTGAAGGCCGACTGGGAAGAGTTCACCGCGCTCGTGGCGCTCGGTGACCTGGCCCGCATCGACGGGCGCCTTGGCAAGGCCCTTCAGGTCCGTCCCAAGGCCGCCGACAGCTCCGCGCGCACCTGGGCGCTCGACGAGCGTGCGGCCTGGGTCCGCGACCACCCTCGCGGTTTCTACCTCCGACCTTCGTTTACGGGGGGCCTGCTCGCAAGGGAGTTGCTGTTACCAAAGTGATCGCGATGTCCTGCGAGCATGGAAGGGGCGTTCATGGAGTCGAGCGAGCTGTACGAATTGGTTGTAGAGGCTGTCCACCAGGCCCTGCGCGATGAAGCAGGGGGCGGAGACGCCGCCCTGTCGCGAAGGCTGATGACGGGCCACGTGATCTTCCGCGATCGCGAGGGCCGAACGGTCAAGGAAATCGACGTTCACACCTTATTTCGCAAAATCACGTCGGTTCGTGAGAAGCTGCGCGTACTCGAACAGAAGATCAACAATCACGAAAAGTTGGATGATGCTGAGAAGGCCGAACTGCAGGCGTATTTGACGCGCAGCTACGGCTCACTCACCACCTTCAACTTCCTGTTTCGCGACGAAGACGACCGCTTCAAGGGCTCGGGGAGCTGACGAGCGGCGAGGGCGCGTTCGATGGCCTCCGGGCCTCGCGCCGCGTCTTCAGCGAGCCGTCGGCGCCATGCTTTGGCGCCGGGCTGCCCTGCAAAGAGCGGCGCCAAGTGCCGGGTCACGTGGTGCGGCTTGACGTAGGGGTCTGCGAGCGCTCGGTCGAGGTAGCCCATCATGGCGCGCGCCACGGCCTCTCGCGTCACCACGGGAGCGGGGGAGCCGAACAGCCGTTGGTCGGCGGTCGCAAACCCGTAGGGGTCATCCCGGGCGCCACGTCCGATCATCACGGCGTCGACGTGGTCCAGATGGTCCTGGGCCGCTTCAGGCGAAACGATGCCCCCGTTGATCTCGATGACGAGATCGGGGCGTTCAGCCTTCAGTCGATACACGAGATCGTACTGTAGAGGCGGCACATTGCGGTTCTGTTTCGGCGAGAGGCCCTTGGTCCACGCTTTGCGAGCGTGAACGGTGAACCGATCTGCACCCGCGAGTGCCACCCGGTCCACAAACCCCTTCATGTGGTCGTACTGATCGAGTTCATCGAGCCCAATCCGATGTTTGACGGTCACGGGCACCGAGACCTGCGCCTTCATGGCCTCGACGACTCGGGCCACGCGGTCGGGGTCGCGCATCAGCACCACCCCAAACCGACCTGCTTGGACCCTTGAACTCGGGCACCCCACATTGAGGTTGACCTCGTCGAATCCGCGGTCCTCCGCCATCACCGCACAATCTGCAAGCATTTTAGGGTCGTCGCCCCCCAGCTGCAGTGCGATGGGATGCTCACACGGGTCGTACGCGAGGAACCGATCCCGGTCCCCGTGCACGAGCGCCTGACCGACCACCATCTCGGTGTAGAGCAAGGTGTGACGGGTCAGCTGGCGAATCAGGTAGCGAAAATGGCGGTCGGTGACGTCCATCATGGGCGCCACCGACAGGGCAGGCATCATGACCGTGGTTTAACGATCCCGGCGACGCAGCCCCACCAACCCAAGAGCGAGCAGCAACGCCGCCGCGGGAGCCGTTCCCCCGCCATTCGCCTGACAGCCGCCGCAGCCCGAAAGCAGCCCACGAATCGAAGAGTTGTGCTGATTCGTGAGGTCGAAGAGGTCGGAGGTGAAGTCGAAGAGCACTTCGGGCTGCCCGGAGGAGCTGGTGCGCTCGATGACCTGGGCCTTCGTCGCGCCCAGTTCCTCGATCATTTCGAGTTCGGTGGTCTCATTGTCGGCGATCCACTGTTCACTCGGCAAGAAGATGACCCGGCCATCGGACAGCTCAAGGCGACGCTCGGCCTTGTCTCGCCGCTTTCCGCCGCGGCACTCGTAGACGAGATCCGCGTTGTGGACGTTGGAAACGAAGTTGGACTCGTCGTCCATGTCCGCGTTCTGCGTGAACACGGGGTCGACGGTCATCTCGTTCGCCGAAAGCGAGGAGGTCATGCGCGTGAGGCGACGACCCTCGAAGAGGTCCTGCGAGTCACGCAAGGGCTCGACGACGGCTTCCATGAAGTACGCGGTTGCACCTTCGCGATCGAAGTCGGGGCCGGAGTCCCAACCCTCGAAGCAGTCCGGGCAACCAACAAAGTCGATCGGGTCGATGGCATCGGGCAGGTCGATGGCCGTCGCAATCGCATTGGCCATTTCGTTGTTGACCTGCACGCCCGTCTGAAAGGCGGCCGTGAACACCCATTCGAGCCCACTCGGGCTGGCCAACAACTCGCTTTCGATGATCGGGTTGACCTCGTAGCCCGCGGTGGGAGCGCCGAAGTAGTCGGTGGCAAACGCCTGACCACCCGCTTCATCGGCGGCCTGGGTGATGACGTCGGGGTAGTTCTGGCCGAAGTTCCACCAGTCGATGGCCGCTTCGTTGATCCTGACGTGCAGGTAGGTCCGCGGAACGACGCGACGCTCCGCAAACACGTAGACCTCAAGTCGAAGATCGTCGGCCGTTGCGATCGAGGTGAGCTGGATCGGAATGCTCGCCTCGTCGCCTTCGTAGCGCATGCCCAACGGAGCAATGTCGCCCACGTCGCGGTCCTTCCGGAGCTTCAACGCCACGAAGTAGGCTTCATCGGCGATGTAGGGGTCCAGGACCGGCTGCAAGTCGTCGGGCAGGTCGTAGCTATTTTCCTGCAGGAACTGCAGCAGCGCCTCGGACGACTGGGCGAGCAACGTGACCGTCTCGAATGGCCCGACCTGGCCCTGGTCAACGACCTTGACCCCGCCGTTTCCGGGAGACGCAGGAGGCGCGCTCGACGAGGCGTCTTCGGCCGAGTCCAGCGCGACGCCACGGTTCCTGCCAAAGGTGCACTCGCCCTCTTCGATGATGTTGAGGTTGAAGAGCGGTGCGGTCTGCGTGACCAGCGTGTCGAAGAGCGTCTGCGTCGACAAGAACAGCTCGGGCTGTTTGGCGACCGGCACGACCCACGCAAATTGTTCGGAAGGGCCTTCGTAGCTGATCTGCACGTGCGTTTCGACCGTCTTCGTCTCTTCATCGATGTCGAACACGATGCGTTCGGCATTCTGGATGACTGGCTGGGCCACGTTGCAGAAGAGACCGCCGCACCCGAAGGCCGGCGTTCCTAACGTCGCGAGAAGGGTCCACATCATGTCGCTCGTCCTCCGCGGAGACACCGCCCCCTGGACGGTTCAAATACCCGGTGTCTCTGCCGATCAGCAAGAACTGTTCCAGACCGAGAATCACCCTCCTCACCGGATCGCCTACAAACGCCAAACGTGAAGCACGACATGGCTGACGCAGTCAGAGGCTCACGGCACCCATTTCTGCCATGGCGGCTTCGAACTCTTCTCTCGACACATCTAGCGCCTGAAGGCGCACCAGCAGCTGCTTGGCGTTGGCATAGCCAAGCGAGAGCCGCGCGCCGAGTTCTCGCCGACGGGCCTTGGCATGGGGATGTCCGGTGAGCGCATGGGCGAAGAGGTCGGCCATTGTGAATCGGACCTGGGAGGTGGGTCGGCGGACGTGAGCAAGAGCCTCACGGATCACCTGTGGGCTGGCATATTCAACGCCCAATCTTCCACTTCCGCGACACGCTTCCCGGGTGAGCCGGGCGTGCGCACAGGGGCCCACCAGCGCCTCGATGCGCCGACGGATCTGTTCGCCTGCGTGGTCTGGATCGGTGAACAGGATGAGGCCACGGGTCGCATAGGCCCGCTTGAGCTGGGCTTCAACGTCGGCACCAAAGCCAAAGCCGCCGGTACACAGAACATCCACCTCGACGGCCCGCAGCACCGCGGCGCGGTCGTGAATGCCTTCGACGACGACGACCGCCTCGCTCACTCGGGCAACACCCGGAACACCACTTCGGCGAACACCGCAGGCTTGTCCTCTCCTTCGACTTCAATGGCCGCGCCCATGATCATCTCGATCCAGTCCTTGACTGGACGAAAGCTCTGAAGTTCGAGGGTTAGCCGATAGCGTGCGTTCTCCTTCATGGGGTTTGGAAAGCGGACTTTGTTGCAACCGTAGTTGATGATCATCTTGAAGCCGTCGAGTTCGAGCACCTCACTGAAGAGGCCCGCCACCAACGACAATGTCAGGTACCCGTGAGCGATGGGGGCCCCAAAGGGTCCATTCTCGGCTTTCTCACGATCGACGTGGATCCATTGATGGTCCCCTGTCGCTTCGGCAAACGCGACGATCTGAGAGAAAGGCATTTCGCGGTACTCGGAACTGCCGAGGACCTTTCCAACGTGGGCCTCGATGTCGGCCACAGAGCTAAATCGAGTCGGCATGCGGTCTCCCTGGTCATTACCGGGGCACCTAACCATGGGCGGGATGAGCGATCCCCCGGTTACCCGAGCCATCGGGAGTCCGACCGTGCGGGTGCTCGAAGCCGATCTCGACCACATCCGGCTGACCGTGCGCCGGCCGGCACGCGTCAGTGCCACGCTACTGCTGCTTGCGGTCTTGGTGCTGGTGTTGGGTCCCCTGGTGTGGTGGAGCCTCGTGGTGGGGCACCTCATGACCCTACGAGAGGCCGCCGAACGTCCGCCGCCCAAGCCGTTGGATTGCACGTGGCCCAACCTGGGCTCGGCATCGCACTGCGCGAATGTGACGCCAGAACTTCGAGATCTCCCGTCGCTGTCCCAGGTCTACCTCTCTCGACGTACGTACCACCGGGCCCACCTCTTCCCCACGGCGTTCACGCCGCCCCCACCGGTCATCGCCCCCCTCAAGCCACCGTTCGCAAACTTGGTGACCAACGACTACGAACGCAGGCTCATTGCGCAGGTCCTGCGGGACGCGGGGGTGCCGCTCGATGACGAGCCCGTCGACGGCCACGCCGCAAGCTGGCTTGGTCGTGACCCCGTGCTCGGGGTGCCGCTCGGGGGACGCCAGCTCGACGACGAAACGACGATGCAGCGGGTACTCGACTACCAGCCCGACCTGCCCGTGTTCGCCGACTATCGGACGACCTCCCTCGAACAGCTCATCGACCAGGGGTTGCTGCGTCTCGGCGATACGTCTGAAGCGGAGGAAATCCCCACGCGATGGGTCGCGGACCCCGTCGCCATGGCTCACCTCTCGGACCGGGCGGCCAATGACGTTCGCTACTTCGCCGCCCTCCGGGATCAGGCCGTTGCCGGCGCGGTCGCCCAGCAACACGCAGGGGCGATGGCTCGCTGGAAAGCCCGGCGCGAGGACCTACACGCTGAAATCGCCGTGTGGCGGGCCCATCGCCGGGCCGGCGTGCCAGGGGTCATCGGAGCCTGGGGCATCGCCGCCCTCCTCGTGTTTCCCCTCACCTGGCAACGGAAGCGACGGTTTGAAATCGGCATGGACCTCCATGCGCTGACGCTCGGCGACACCCGAATCCTCTGGGAGTCGCTCGAAGAGCTGATCTGGACGCCTCGCAAGGTGACGTTCCGGCTCGAGAGTGGCGCAGAGGGTGAAATCAGCCAACTCGCGCTTTCCAATAGCGATATCCGCATGCTTGAACGCACGAGCGACGCGATGTGGCTCCAAGACCGCAACGCGCCGTCCGATGCCACCCAACGCGCGATCCGCCAGTTGGTGGAGGGTGCGCGACGTCGTCCCTAAATCGAAGTTTTCCCGCCGCTGCAACCCCTTCGTCACCCCTATGCTTGACACGAACGCGTGAAGCTGGGACGGTTCATCGCATTTTTCCACAGACCCGCGGAGGTCTTCGGAAGACGAGGAGGGGCAATGCTCGGCGGATGGCTGTTCGCGATGGCGTCTACGGCGTTTGCGGTCTGCGGCGACGGGCAGCTCGAAGACGGCGAAACCTGCGACGACGGTAACGTCATGGGTGGCGACGGCTGCTCGGCGCAGTGTGCCTTCGAACTCGGCGTGGTCGACCTATGCTCCCGTGGCGTGGACGGCGACAAGGTCATCAAGAAGACCGAGATCGTCAATACCTACTTCCCTCCCAATGGCGATGAAATCACGCTGGCCGCAGGGTCGACGACGTTGTCACTTGGCACCTCACGAGGGGCAGGCCACCCCCTCCGCGTCGGCGACCGGCTCCTCCTGATTCAAATGCAGGGTGTCGACATCGATGCCGGACCCTCACAGTCGGCAGGCGACACTTACGGCGACGGAACCCCCACCGCACCCGTGACCGACAACGACCGAGCTGGCCACCTCAACCAAGCCTTCACCGCCGGCCAGTACGAAATGGTGGTCGTCGCTACGAACCCCGACAAGGGCACCCTCGAGGTCTTTGGGGCGGGCAAGGACGGCGGGCTTATGCACGAATACGTACAGTCCCGCAGCGTCGACAACGATTCGGGGTTTCGCACCTTCCAAGCCGTACACATCCCGCAGTACCGCGACCTTTCCGTCACGAAGTCGTCGATCATCCCCGAACTCTGGGACGGGTCCACGGGTGGCATCGTGGCCGTCGATGTGGCGCGCCAGCTCGAGTTACTGGATGGCCGAATGGAGGCCTCTGGGGCTGGTTTTCGCGGAGGCCAGGCCAACAGCCCCGCGACGGGCGACTTCGGCACGGGAGGATTCCCCGCCGAAAAAGGGGAAGGCATCGCCGGCTCACCGGCCGGGACCTACCAGGCGGTATCTGGCGAATATGTCATGGGCCCGTCCGGCTACCCCATGCCGGCTGACGACGGCGTCGGCGCCCCTGCGAATGCCGGGGGCAACAGCACCTCGTCCTTCGATTCGGGTGGCGGAGGCGGCGCGAACGCCGGGTACGGCGGCATGGGGGGTATCGGTGGTGGAGGCCCCGTCCTCGTTGAGGGCATCGGCGGTGCGCCGGTCCACGGCCCCGGCTACTTCGATCTCCGCCCCGACCGTCTGTTTCTAGGTGGCGGGGGCGGCGGCGCATCGGGCGACGACCCCATTCCCAACCCCTTCGCGGGCGCCGGCGGGACCGGCGGGGGCATCATCTGGGTCCGCGCTCGACGCGTCGCCGCCTCGGGCTCTGCGGTGCTGCGAACCTCCGGTTCGTCGACGTTCGTGGCCGACGCCGAGGGTGGCGGCGGCGGTGGTGCGGGCGGCACGATCCTCGTCCTCACCGATAGCGCCTCGCTTGCCGAGCTGCCCTTGCTTGCCGTGGGCGCAGAGGGCAATGCATCTGACCTTTCTGGGGACGGCGCAGGCGGCGGCGGCGGCGGCGGCGCCATCTGGGTGGCCAATAGCACGGACGCCTCGGGGGACGTGCGAGGAGGCCTCGCCGGCGGCAGCTTCGGCATGTTTGCCGGCAACCTTGGCAACCCTGGTACGGACGGCGCGTTCGACCCCGCCGCGGCCGTGCTGCCCTCGTTCGATTGCGATTTCACGGACGACCTCGACGGCGACGGGCTCACCGACGAGGAAGAAGAAGATCTGGGCAGCGATCCGCTCGACCCCGACACCGACAACGACGGGCTCACCGACGGTGACGAGGTCAATGAGTACGACACCGACCTTCTCGATCCCGATACCGACGACGACGGACTGACCGACGGCGACGAAGTCAACGAGCACGACACCGATCCGCTCGATCCCGACACCGATGACGATGGACTCAACGACGGCGACGAGGTCAACGAGCACGACACCGATCCGCTCGACCCCGACAGCGACGACGACGGACTGACCGACGGTGATGAAGTCGACGTGCACGACACCGATCCGCTCGACCCCGATACCGACGATGGCGGCAAGAGCGACGGCGACGAAGTGGAAGAGGGCCGCGATCCGCTGGACGGGACCGACGACTTCGATTCGGAAGTCGAGCCTAGCAACGTCGGGCGCTACCTCGGCGGAGCCTGCACCGGCTGCCAGTCGACGGGAACCCCCGCTTTGGGGTGGCTAAGCCTGCTCGCTGGGGTCATTTTCTGGCGTCGCCGGAAAACGTTGACGCATTAGTCGATCCGGGTGTCCGCCCCTGATCTGATCGAAGCCATCCGCCACGCGCGTCAGCTCCTCGCCCACGGCCAAGCCGAAGACGCCGAGGCAGCGCTTAGCTCGCTGACCTCGGATCCTTCCGCGGAACTGGCGGTGGCCTGGCGCGAACTGGCCGCCGTATGGCAACAGCGCGGGGACTTGCGACGAGCGCTTTCCACGGTGCGAACCGCCGTGCAGCGCGCAGAAGGCACCGACCAGCTTCTCGAGGCCTTGGTCGACGCCGCTGCGCTCGAGGCGGTCGCCGGCAATGCCACGGTCGCCGCTGACCATGTGTCAGCCGTGCTTCGCCTCGCCCCCGAGGACGATCCCGAAGTGAGAGCCAAGGCCCTGGTCGTACGAGAGGCCCTCGAGCTGGACCAAAGCCCCGTCGAGTCCGACATTTCAATGTCCGACCCCGACACCACCTCGGTCGCAGACCTTGGCCGCGCGCTCATCGAGGACGAACGGTGGGAAGAAGCCGCGGCGGTTCTCCGGGACTCTGATCCGGGCGATGACTCGGACGCCTGGATGTTGCGTGGCGCCGCTGCTGCGGGCACGGACGACGCCGATGTTTGGACCCAAGTGCTGGCGCGCGCCCATCGGGAAGGCGCGGAGTGGGCCAACCGACCGGGCCAAGCCGATGCACTTCGGCTCGCAGCCCGTGCCTGGACGCGCTCGGGTCGACGAGAACACGTCGCGCGGGCGGTACGGGCCCACGGACTCGCCTTGGCCCAGTGGCTTCGCGAAGACAATGCCCTTGAGGCGAACAAAGAGCGCCGCTCCCTCGCGGCCCTGCGCCATGCGCCCTTTCCGGCGGGTCCCTTCGACCTTCACGAGCCCCTCGGGGAAGGGGGAGTGGGAGAAGTGTGGTTAGGCCGCCACTACCTTCGAGGCACCCAAGTCGCGGTCAAGGTCCTGAAGGCGGGCGTGCCCCAACAGGCCACGATCGAAGACGAGGCCCGTGCTGTCGGCACCCTCGAACATCCGGGCATCGTGCGACTCCTGGCCACAGGCAACCTCGACGAAACGGCGGCGATCGTTCGCGACGACCCGGCCCTCGCGGGGCGCCCCTGGTTTGCGATGGAGCTTGTGACGGGCGGCACCCTCCAAGACGTGTTGGGCACACTCGGCTGGTCGAGCGTGCGGGCGGTGTTGCTCGACTTGCTCACCGCGCTGGCCCACGCCCACGCCAGGGGCGTCCTGCACCTCGACCTCAAGCCCACCAACGTGTTGCTCGACGCCATTCGATCCGACGGGGTGGCCTTGGCTCCCGTTCCACGACTCGCGGATTTCGGTCTTGCGGGCTTGTTTGCAAGCCTCGACCGGTCTCGCAACGTCGTGATGGGCACGCCGCGCTACATGGCGCCCGAACAATTTCTGGGTGAAGTCGGCCAATTCGGCCCATGGACGGACCTCTACCAGCTCGGCTGCCTTGCCTGGGCCCTCGTGGTCGGACGTCCCCCGTATGAGGGTCAAACCGTCGAAGCCCTACGGGACGCCCACCTCGATACGCCCTTCCCATCCCTGCCTCGAAGCGACGCGCCGCCCGGGTTCTCGGACTGGCTCGCCCGCATGGTAGCCAAGGACCCCACACGGCGGTTCGATCATGCGGCCGATGCAGCGTGGGCCCTCCGCACCCTCGAAACGCCACGCCCCCGCGACATCGCACCGGGATGGCGCACCCCCGCCCTCCCGCGCGCCGAAGGGGCCATCGCGCTCGACCTGTTCGGACTTCGACGGGTGCCCCTGGTCGGCCGAGAGCCCCTCCGCCAGCGACTGTGGGATGAACTGCGCGCGTTGCACCGCGATGGCGTGCCGCGCATCGTCGTGCTCGAGGGGCCAGACGGAAGTGGCCGTTCCGCGCTCGCCCGCTGGCTCACCGAGACCGCCGCCGAGCGCGGGGTTGGAACGCCCGTACGCCTCTTAGAATCACGTCCTTTGGCGAGCGCGCTTCGACAAGTGTTGGGGGTCCATGCCGGCGTGCTCGGCGGCGCTCCGGGTCCGGCGTTGCGGGCCATGATCGCAAAGTCAGGGGAACGGCCGCTCATCCTCGATGTGGTGGCTGCGCACCTCGATCGCAACGATGTGGTGGAGGTCGTCGAAGGGCTCGCACGAGAGGGGCGAGTGCTCACCGTATTGCGCAGCACGCGGGGGGCCCCTCCCACCACCGAACGCGCGCGGACCTTGCTCAACGACCCCACCGCCACCCGGCTTGCCCTGGCCAGTCCCACCCCGCCCGAAGTCGAGGCGCTCGTCGAGGAACTCCTTCCGCTCGACCCCGTGGTCTTGCGACAAGTCGTTCGCCAGGCGGACGGCGACATGACCGACGCCATCGCCATCACGACCGCACTGGTCGACGGCGAAGCCCTCACCGAGCAGGTGGACGGCCGGCTGGGCCTCCGTCCCGACGCAACGGTGAGCTACCCTGAAACCGTGCTGCAAACCTTGCGGCCGCGGGTCGAGGGCCTGCGAGAAGGGGACCGCGACCTCGCGACGGTCTGTGCCCTCTGGCGCACGCCCTTCACCGAGGCTCAGTTCCGCGACGCCTGCGACATGGTGGGAGTCGCCTGGCGAGGACGAGCGCTGAAGCGACTCGTCACCGCCGAAATCCTCACCTCCGAAGAGCCCTACGCGATCGCCCATCCCGGCCTCGTGGACCTGTTGGTCGAAGCAACCCGCCAGGCCGACCGACTGACGTTCGTGGCCACCCTCGCGGCCGGCCGGTTTCCCGGTCCCGATCGGGGGGCTCGGGGCGTCTTGTACGCGATGGCAGACCAGGTCGATCAGGCACTGGGTCCCCTTCTCGAGGGCGCCCGGGCGGCGGCCGATCGCGGCGACTTGCTCGCGGCCCTGGCCCTGCTCAAGCGACACCGCGCCCTCCGGTCCGACCGAGATGGCGATGCGGACGCCGTAGCCGCGGAGACTCTCGCCCTTCGCACGGCACTGCAGCGAGCGTGGCAGCCGGAGGTCGAACGCGAATTGTCGGCGCTGAATGCGCTTACCGCCATGCCCGAAGCCGCGTCGTGGACGGTCGATCGCATGCAAGGCCAACTGCACGTCGCCATGTTCCGGGGCCATCCGGCTGAGGCGGCCAACCGCGCCAACGCCCTTCTCGAACCCTCGCTCTCGGCCCCCATGGACGTGCAGCATGAAGCACGGCGGATCTTGGCGAGCTTGGCCTTTGAAGAAGGTGATCTCGAGACGTCAGCGGCCCACCTTGCCGCATTGCCATCTTCCGACCGGATCGAGGCGATGCGGGCGGAGGTGGCCCACGCCCGAGGGGACGACCGCGCCGCACGCCAGCTGGCCGACACGCCCACCACCGACATCGAAGCGCTCCTCATCCGGGCTCGGATGGCCGCGTGGCACGGCGCTCCCACGTCGGCCGAGCAGTGGCTTGGAGAAGCCGCCGCCCGCCTTCCGTTCCATGACCGTCGGGCCCGGCTCACGGTCGACCTGGCGACCGGGTGGTTGCATCTCGCACGGGAAGATTGGATCGCCCTGGAGATCGAAGCCGAACGCATTTTGCGTTCGCCGCGCATTGGCGAAGCGCTGCATGCCGAAGCCCGGTGGCTCTTGTTGCCGTGCCGGATCATCCAACCGGAGGCCGTCTGGGCAGGCACCTTGGCCCAACTCGAGCAGCTGCCTCCCCGCCGTACGTTGCAAACCCGATGGCTCGTCGACGCCGCCACCCTTCGCGCAAAGGGGCTCCCGCGGGCCCGGCGGCGGGCCGAGGCCATCGCCGAGTTCGGCCGACTGTCGAAGCACCATCGGCCGCGTCCTCAGGAGCTGCGATGAACTGGTCCTGGACCGACTTCGATGGGCTCACGGCCCGCGAGCTGTATACGGTCCTGCAGCTGCGCCAGGCCGTGTTCGTGGTGGAGCAGACCTGTCCGTACCTCGACGCAGACGGCCGCGACGAAGCGGCCTGGCATCTCAGAGGATTGGCTACCGACGGCACGTTGGTCGCCTACTTACGAGCCTTTGGCCCCGATGCCGACGGGTACATCCACTTGGGGCGAGTGATTGTGGCGGGAGCGCGCCGTGGCGAAGGCCTCGGCTACACCCTCATGCGGCACGGAGCCGCCCGAGCCCTCGATCAATGGGGGCCTCACCCCATCCACCTGTCCGCACAGGCGCACCTTGCCGCGTTCTACGGCACCCTCGGCTACACGGTGGTGGGCGAGCCTTACCTTGAAGACGACATTCCACACATTGCAATGCAAAAGCCGTTTTCCAGCCCATGAATTCTGCCAGTATACACTTTGTGGTTCAAGACCTGTTCAATCGGCACAAAAATCGGTAACTCTCGGAGCAAAGGGAGCTGGGATGTGGAAGGTGCCTTGTGTCGCGGTGATCTGCTTGGTGGCGTGTGGTTCGGAGGAATCGGTCAGCGAACGGCGCGTGCCGCCTCCGCCCGTCCCGTTTGAGCCCATCGACGCAAGTCCTCAGGATTCCGGCCTCAATCCACAGGAGAAGGTCGCGCAACTCGACTTCGAAGGCCCGTGGGTGGGGACCTGTGAGGTCGACCCACCCACGCCGGGACTCGAACTCAGTGTCGAACTGTCCCTCACTCAAACGACCTCTGGATTGCTTGGGGGCACGGGGCTCTTCGAAGTCGAGTTTTCGCTCTTCGGCATCGTCGTACCCGAGATCATCGAGGGCCCGGCCGAAGGTCAGGTGCTCGGTGACGGCTCTGCGCAGGTTGCCTTTTCGGACGGCCGGCAAGACGTCAACCTGTCGCTCATCCCGAACGTGACCGAGTTGGAGGGCCAACTTTCGTCGTCGTCGGGGATTGTTTACGGCGACGTTAGCTGTCAGCTCCAGCGTCCCTGACGAGCACGCCGGGATTGAGCACCCCTGCAGGGTCGACGGTTCGTTTCACCGCCGCCAGTACCTCACCAAAGGGAGCGGGCCGTTGGACTTCGTAGCCCGGACGATGCACCCGCCCGACGGCGTGGTGGTGCGTGATGGTCCCCCCATGGGTGAGCACCGCCTCGGACGCGGCTTGCTTGACCGCGGCCCACTGCTCGGCTTCCCGACCTCGTTCGGCGGGCATTAACCAGGTGAAGTAGGGCGCCGGACCGTCGGGGTAGACGTGGGTAAAGCGACAGCTGATGAACGCATGACCCCCGGATTGAGCTTTCATGGCTGCCCGCGTGGCCCGAATCACGCCTTGGTGCAGGGACTCAAATTGGTCCCACGGCACCGCCGTTTCAAACGTATCGGCGATGACCCCAACGGAGATCAACAGGGATTGGAGGTAAGGCCCCTCGAAGAAGGAGGACTTCCAGGAGCCGGCGGTGTCTCCGTCGCCCCCGTTGTCCCCCTCTCGGATCTCGGGCCCTTCCGGCGCGACCCCTCCATGCGCCGCGCACAGTTCGAGGGCACGTTGTAGAGGTTCGCGCACCGGTCGGTCGGCCGACTCGAACCCCAACAGCAACACGCCTTCGGCTGCATTGGGGAGCCGGTTGAGAAGCGCCTCCCTTCGATCGAGAAGCCGGCAATTGCTTGGATAAAGCCGGGCCTGCACAACCGCGCGCACCGCCTCCACGGCCTTTCCGTAGTCGGAGAACGTGACCGTGGCCTTGGCGCGATGGACGGGTCGTGGGCGTACGCGCATCCACGCCTCGGTGATCACGCCAAAGGTGCCTTCGCTACCGAGGACCAACCGGTCGGGACTCGGGCCCGCTCCCGAGCCGGGGAGACGACGACTCTCCCAAGGCCCTTGGGGAGTGACCATCCGCACCGAAGCCACGAGATCGTCAATGTGGGTGTAGCGGGTCGCGAAGTGGCCTCCCGCTCGCGTGGCGATCCAGCCTCCAAGCGTCGAAAACTCGAACGACTGGGGGTAATGCCGCAAGGTCAGACCGTGAGGAGCCAATTGGGATTCGAGCTGCGGCCCCAGCGCCCCCGCCTGGATGCGCGCAGTGAGGCTGGTTCGATCGACCTCAAGCACCTTATCCAAGTGCTGAAGGGAAAGGCAGATCCAGGGTCGGGGAGCGTCGGGCGTGACCCCACCACAGACGCTGGTCCCACCGCCTCGCGGCACGATCGTCACGCCTTCTTGTGACGCAAATTGCAGCCACTGCACGAGTTCAGCTTCGGTCCGCGGCTGTGCGACGATGTCGGGAGCTCGCGAAAAATCACCATGATAGCCACGAAGCTGCTCGGGGTAGCTTCGGCCGTAGGTGTGTCGAATGCGAGCTTCGGCCGACGATTCGGCACTTGCCGCTAACTCCTGCGGAATCGTCACACGGGAGCGAGGAAGTTCAATCGCCTCGATGGGCACGGGATCATCGGGGGGCTGTCCGGCAAACCCCACCAACGCCGGTAGCATCTCGGCAAGTGACCCGCGAACCGACGCTTCCGGGAAGCGATCGGCCCACCCCCAACCCCAGTGACTTCGTGTGCTGATCGACATTCCCGCCAGTTTACTCGCATCCGGCGCCGAAAAAATTTCCACTCGCGTCTCAAGTCTGCTCGATCCCGTGCGATCCCCTTGCCGAGGGAACGAACTTCGACACATGAAGGGGGGAATCATGGGGCCGCCACGGCGGGGAAACTACACGATCTTCATGGGGCTCGTGGTGCTTGCTCTGCTCGGCTTCGCTGCGCTGGCGATCGATAGCACCATGATCACGATGGCCGAACTGCAGGCTCAGGCGACCGCAGATGCGGCCTCCCATGCTGCACTTGTGATGTACCGAAACAGCGAGGATGCCGATCGCACGGCAGATGCAACGGCAGCCGCGCACCACATCGTGTCGCGAAACTCGGTGGCGCTGGGCACCGCAAATCTCGACGGCGTCGAGTACGGAGGGTTCCGATTCGACACCCGCACGTTTTGCCCGGGCGGCTGCAGCGGGCTCGGCCACATCAACGCGGTTCGCGTGTCGCTGTCGCGAGAGAACACCAACGCCATCAATTTGGTGCTGGCCCCCCTCTTCGGCATCTACACCCACGACGTAAGGGCCGAAGCGGTCACCTCGCAGCAGCAGCGCGCCATCATGCTCATCCAGGACTGGTCGGGCTCGATGTTCACGGGCAAGGTTCCCCAGGCGATCGACAACTCTCGAGAGGCCACCTGGGGCTTTTACCAGTACCTCTCAGATCATCCCCAGGACGGCGACATGCTCGGCCTGGCGGGCTACGCCCAACTCGGTGTGCTGGAAGACGGTTTTGGAACCGAGTTTCCCACCGATCCGTCATGGGCTCAGCTTACGGTCAACGAAGGAGCGGGGAACAAGGCCTACCTTGAAGAGAAGATTCGAGGCATCTGCAATTCCGAGGACGGATGCCCCGATCCGGACCCGTTCGGCATTTCCACCGCCGCCGATCACCACCCCTTGGAAGACGACATCGGCGCATGCACGAATCCCGAAATCGCCATTCGTCAGGCCATGCACCAGCTCACCACGAAGACAGACATCACGTTCTTTCGGGGCATCGTGTTGTTCTCGGATGGGGTCTTCAACTGCAACACCGACGGTTCGTGGAATTCGGGTCAAGCGAACGACCGAGCCATTGACGCGGTGGACGAGGCTTGGAACGTCCATGGCATCAACGTGTGGACCATCCTGCTGTCGAGTGGAGGGAGCGTCAACCCGTCGGCGATGGCCAACCTGGTGCGCGGCGCCGGGTTCGCCCAGGTTGGGAACGACCAGACCGAGTTGCTGAACATGTACCTTGAGGTGGCGCGATCATTGCCCACCGCTCTCGTGAAGTGAGGTGGTCCATGGACGTCTTTCGTCGCCGAGGCGCGAATGCGCTGGAATTCGGGCTGACTGTGCCCATCTTCATGATGCTGATGCTCGGCATCGTGGACTACGGCTGGATTTACGTACACCACGCGGGCCTCGCCAATGCGGCGTACCTCGGGTGTCGCGAAGGCTCGATGATCGACCCCAACAGTCCCAACGCGACGACCGGGGGTCCCGTACAGACCGCAGAAGAGACCATCGAGAATCATGCCGCGTACTTCTGCGCCAACGCGACCTGCGATGTCGTGGTGGAGGACATCGATGATCCTCCACAACGATCGTTGCAATGCACGATTTCGATTGATCCGTACCAGCCGCTCATCGGCTTCCTTCCCCCAGGCCTCCTGCCGGACGTGCTCGTGAGCACCGCCCAGCAGCGGCTGGAATGGCAACGGGCGAGGTGAACCGTGCGTGTCGATCGACGTAGACGCGGTGCGGCCGCGATCGAGTTCGTGCTGTGGCTGAACGCCCTCTTTCTTCTGGTGTCCGGCCTCGTGGACTGGGCCACCTACATGTCGAGCCGCCTGGCCGTAACCCGAGCCGCGATGGACGGCTGTCGCATTGGTTCGGCCGTCTTCGAGCCCGCGTCCATGACGCCGGGCACGCTTTCGACCCCATTGGCCGAGGACCGAGCCCTTGAGGTGCTCGAATCCCTCGGAGTGGTGTGTGACTTGAGCGACGGTTGCGACATCGAAGCCACGTTCTGCCTCGCCGGGTCAGGGGGGGACGTCTGCGGGCCCGTAGCGCCTCCGTTCGACGCGCTCGTGGTCGAGGTGACCGTCGAGTACGACCCGATGTTCGGCTGGGCGGCGACCCCCGATGTGCTGCATGAGTCGTTCATGATGGCCGTGGAAAATCAACGGGAACCGGCGGGCACGCCATGATGGTGGTGTGGCTTTGGATCGGCTGCGGCGAGCCCGAAGTGCTGTATGCCCTCGGCACGTCCGCGGCGGAGGTTGCACCCGGCGACTTCATCCTTCCTGAACCCATTCCCGACCGCATCGACCCCGAACCAGACGGCGAGGCCGTCGTTCGCGTGGCCTGGCCTCCCGTCACCGTGCCCCAATCCACCCCCACAGAAGGGGTGCAGTGGGAGCGGGTCACGCGGAGGAGTAAGCTCGGCCATGACCCCGAAACGGGTGAACGAAGCCGCGCTTTGAATGGGCGCCGTCGCGGCGGACGACGGACCCTCTCCCCCAGGTGAAGAGGGGTCGCGACAACGGGCCTCCCCGATTGGGGGGTGGGCGACCGAAGGGCGGCGTCTAGGTTTCGAGAAGTCGGGCAGCGGTACGGAAACGCTGCCCAGTTCATCCTCGAAGGCAGGAGCCATCATGTCGAACGACGTACATGAACTGAACCTGGATGGGGTCCCCCGTCAACTTCCGGTCGTGGCCCTCCGCCGTGGGGTGCTGTTGCCCGGCGCTGCGGCGCCGTACTTGGTCGGACGCGCCCGTTCGCTTTCGGCGCTCCGCGCTAACCACGAAGGCTGGGTCATTGTGGCCGCCCAGCGAGAGCCGGTCTCGTCCCCGAGCCCGAGCGACTTGCTGCCCACGGCCGTGATTGCCCGGATTCGCGAAGAAACCACCGCCCCCAACGGCGCCGTTCGCGTCGTGTTGCAGGGGGTTCGCCGCGTCACCCTGACCGGCTTCCCCAGCGTCCAGCCCCACTTCGTGGGCACCTGGGCCGAAATTGAAGAGGTCTGGCCTGACTCCGTGGCCGGGCGTGGCATGCGCGACGCCTTCCGCCGCGAAGTCGAAGACTCGTCCGAAGCGCTGGGCGCCCCGTTGGTGAGCATGGTCATGTCCATGCCCATGGAACTGGCCGTCGATGCCGTGGCGAGCGCACTGGACGCGCCCCAGGAGTGGTACCGCGAGGTCTTGACCACCCACGACCCCGCCGCCCGGGCCGAAAGAGTCATGGTGGCGCTCGTCAAGGCCCGGGAAGTTTCAGCTGCGCGCGACTCCATTAAGGAGCGTGTGAGCAAGGCGACCCAGGACCAGCAGCGCGAGTTCCTCCTGCGCCAGCAGATGAAGGCGATTCAGGAAGAGCTGGGCGAAGGCGGCGACGACGACGAGTTGTCACGCATCAAAGAAAAGCTCGAGACCCGCGATCTGCCGGACGAGGTGCAGGAAGTCGTCGACCGCGAGATTCGCCGCCTCGAACGGTTGTCGGGCGCCTCGCCCGAGCGTTCGGTGGCCATCGACTGGCTCGAGTGGATTGCGGACATGCCGTGGAACCACAACACGGCCGTCGATCTCGACCTGGGTGCGCTGGAGAAGGCCCTCGACGAGTCGCACTATGGCCTTGAGGACGTCAAGCAGCAGGTGGTTGAGCACCTCGCGGTGCGCAAGCTGGCGGGTACGGGTCGCGCCGACGTGCTGCTTTTGGTGGGCCCTCCCGGTGTCGGGAAGACCAGCATCGGCCAGGCCATCGCCGACGCCACCGGGCGGAAGCTCGTGCGGGTCGCGCTCGGCGGCGTGCGCGATGAAGCTGAGCTGCGCGGTCACCGTAGAACCTACATCGGGGCCCGTCCTGGGCGCCTGGTGGAAGGAATCCGCAGGGCGAACACCGCCGATCCCGTGATTCTCCTCGATGAGGTCGACAAGCTCGGCTCCGGCGCCTGGGGAGACCCTGCCGCGGCCCTGCTCGAAATCCTCGACCCCGAGCAGAACGATCACTTCGTGGACCGCTACCTCGAGGTGCCCTTCGACTTGTCGCGGGCCCTGTTCGTAGCAACCGCCAACGACCTCGCGTCGATTCCCGGGCCGCTGCGCGACCGGATGCAGCGCCTCGAGATCGCCGGCTACAGCCAGCGAGAAAAGCTTGTCATCGCCAAGGAACACCTGCTGGGCACCGTGGCGCGCAATGCCGGCCTCACCGCCGAAGCGGTCGAGTTCACCGATGAAGCGCTGAAGGTCGCGATCGACGGGTGGACCCGGGAGGCCGGGGTGCGTGAATTGCAGCGCGTCCTCGGCAAGGTCTACCGGGCCGCGGCGGTGCAGCGGGCTCGGAACCCCGAGGCTCCCACGACCCCCTTGCACGTCGACGTGGCGGACCTGCCGACCTACCTCGGCAAGCGCAAGTTCTTCGACGAGGAGTACGAGGTCACGAAGCGCCCTGGAATCGTCCGTGGTCTCGCTTGGACACCCGTGGGCGGAAGCGTGCTCTACGTCGAGGCGAGTACGCTCCCGGGCCGTGGCAACCTCGTCCTCACGGGCCAGCTTGGAGATGTGATGAAGGAGTCGGCGCGGGCCGCCCTCACGTACGTCCTGTCCCAGGCCGACACCTTGGGACTGCCCCTCGACGTGCTCGAGAAGCACGATGTGCACATCCACGTCCCGGCCGGAGCCGTGCCCAAGGACGGGCCCTCCGCGGGAGTTGCGATGTTCACCGCGCTTGCGAGCCTGCTTACGGGACGCCCGGTGCGTGATGACGTTGCGATGACCGGCGAAGCCACACTGCGCGGTCGTGTGCTCCCGGTGGGCGGCATCAAGACGAAGGTGTTGGCGGCCCACCGCAATGGGCTCAAGCGGATCATCCTGCCCAAGCGCAACGAGGTCGACGTCGACGACATCCCCGCCGAGGTTCGTGAGTCCCTCGAGATCATCTTGGTCGAGAACATGGACGAAGTGCTGTCGGCGGCCCTGCGTGACTGGGACACCCCGGTACGGCCCCGCGAGCGCGCCGAAGCGTAGCCTTCGGTTGCCGCGAGGGTAGGGGAACTCCGTGACCTCAACGGAGAGAATCCCATGATCAGCTGGGCCACTCCCCTCCTCGTTCTTCCCGGCGTCGGCCTCCTCGTGATGTCGACGTCGGCGCGGTTTGCGCGCCTGCACGATGAGCTTCATCACCACATGCATGTGCTGAACTGCAGCCCCGAGACCCTTGAACGGTTGCTCTTGCGGGGGCGCCTGTTTCGCAACACCCTGTTGGCGCTTTACGGCGCCGCCGCCCTCCTCGCGACCTCCGGCCTCGCAGGAGGGCTTTCGCTTCCTGAAGCGCTGTCATCTGCCTTGTTGGGACTCGGGGTGTCGCTCATGGTGGTTGCCTCGCTGACGCTCATGCGGGAAACCACCATCTCGTTGGACATCATCGAGGCTGAGGTTCGGTCGACCCCGTTCCCGGAACCCGGATCGGCGGCACACAACCACTAGCCAAGAATCGGCGCCAGGTTTGCCAGCAAACGACACTTCACGTCGGGACCGACGAACAAGAGGCTCCCTGTCACGATCGTCGTGGGAGCCTCAACTGTCGTCAGAGGTCCTTGGGCTTGGTGGGCTCCTTCGATCCTGCGGCGGTCTCGAGGAGCTTCGGCAAATCGACACCGAGTGCCCCTTTCAGCTCCTCGACGAGACGCACCGCCTGCTTGGCGGTTCCCCCCTCGCCCTTGGGCAGCATCGTGATGCGGTCGACCTTCACCGTGCCCACCGTGCTCACGAGCTGGTTCATCACTGTCTGCAGCTTCTGCATGAGGAAGATGTCGCGAGCCGCACCGCCTGAACTCTGCCACACGCCGATCATCTCGTCCAAGACCTGCACCGTGGCCTGACCTTCTTCGAGAATCTTGGCGGAACGGCCCTTGGCGGCGTTGATTCCGGCTTCCATGTCGGCCCGGGCAGGCTCGATGACATCGGCTTCGAGCTGCAGGCGTACCTGTTCGACCCGCGCCTCTTCGGCCTCAAGCGCGGCCGTGGCTCGAGCAATCTCGGCCCGGACCTGCCCTTCCTGCTCTGCAACCATCGCCTTCGACTTGGTCGCAGCATCGGCCACTCGGCGTTCCGCCTGGGCCACCGCGATCTGTTCTTCGGCATCGACCTGCTGTAGGCGGGCCCGCTGCCGGTTGGACGCATCGCGCGTGATGGCCGAGGCCTTGGCCCGCGCTTCCGCGATCCGAGACTTCTTGATGATCTCGGCGGACTGTCGCCGGCCGATGCTGTCGAGGTAGCCCCGCTCATCCCAGACATTCTGGATCTTCATCGTGTCGAGCACGAGCCCGAGCCGCCCCAAGTCGTGTTCCGCTTCTTCGAGCAGCTTCTCGGCAAACGCGATCTTGTCTTCGTTGACCTCTTCGGGAGTCAGCCGTGACAAGACCCCGCGAAGGTTCCCTTCCAGAACGTCCTTGGCCATGCGCACGAGTTCTTCACGAGGCTTATCGAGCAGTCGCTCCACCGCCGCTCCGAGGACTGGCTCGTGGCCTGCAATCTTGATGTTGGCGACGCCCTGGACATTCAGAGGAATCCCCCCTTTCGAGTAGGCCCCTTGAACCTCGACCTCGATGATCATGTTCGTGAGATCGAGGCGATCGACGCGTTCGAGCAACGGAACTCGCCAGCCCCGGCCCCCCTTGATGATGCGGTAGCCCTTGGTGCCATCGGCCGTATGCCTGCGCCGACCGCTGAAGATGAGGACCTCATTGGGCTCGCAGATGTAGAGCAGGTTCTGGGCGAGACCAATCCCGAGGCCCGCCATCACCACCCCCACGACGATGAACACTCCGATGATTGTGAGCGGGTCCATCACTGCACCTCCTTCCGAAGCAACGCCTGCCGGTCGGCGAGCGCCGGTCGACGTGGGGTTCCGGCATCGTCGTCATCGTCTGAATCGCCGCCCCGCTCGCCCGAAAGGATGCCCGCGACGTCGATGCCCGTCGTCGCGGTGAGTTCGCGGAGAACCGCCCCGACGGTCGCCGGGAGGGCTGCCATGTGTTGGGGCAGCGCCTGTCCGTCACCACCGTCGAGCAGGGTGACGTTTTCGATCTCGAGCTGCTTCACGCGCTCGGTGACGGTCGACAGCACGGTTTCGAGGTTCTGGATGAGGAAGATGTCCTTGGCGTCGTTACCCGCCTTGAGCCAGGCCTCCCGCATCATGTCGAGGACTCTCGCCATCGCCTCACCGTCGGCCGCGATTTGGGCCGCGTCGGACCGCGCCCGCATCTCGGAGGCCTTCCGATTCGCTTCGGCCGGGAGCACCACATCGGCCGACAGCCGAAGGTGCTCGAGACGGGCTCGAATCTCCTGCAGCTGCTGCTCGGCCCGCGCCCGTGCGGCCTTGGCCGCCTGCTCGGCGCGCTCCTCTTCAGACTTGGCCCGAGCTTCGAGTTCGGCCATCCGCCGGCGAAGCTCGTTCTCGCGCTGCTTGATGGCCGTTTCCGCCTGTTCGTTCGCCACCTCGGACTCACGCGCGTACCGGGCCTGCTCTTCCTCGGCGTCGGCTTTGGCCGTCGACTCGGCAATCTCAGCCGTGGCCAACACATTGGCAAGCCGCTCCCGACCGATGCTATCGAGATACTTCACATCGTCATTGACCGACTGGACCTTGAGCGTATCGAGGGTAAGTCCAAGCTTTTCAAAGTCCTCACCCGCCTCGTCAACGAGTTCCTCGGCGAACTTGAGCCGGTCCTCGTTGACCTCCTCGGGGGTCATCCGAGCGATGATTCCGCGTAGATGGCCCTCGAGCGTTTCCTTCGCAACCTGCCGAATCTCCCCCGGGTCGCGACCCAAGAACCGTTCGATGGCATTGCTGTAGAAGTGCTTGTCGGAACTGACTTTGACGTTCGCGATGGCATGGAGGGCAAGTGGAATCCCTCCTTTCGAGTACGCATTCGTCACGTTCAGCTCGATGGGGATGGTGGTCAATTCCATGCGATCGACCTTCTCGAGCAGGGGCACCCGCCATGCATAGCCCCCGTGCACCACGCGGTAGCCCACGGTGGAGCCATCGGGGAGCGGGTAGCGCCGGCCACTGAAAATCAGCAGCTCGTTGGGTCGCCCCACAAAGAGAAACTGTTTCGCGAGGATCACGAGCAGAATCGTGAAGAGCCCCCCGCCCATTCCCAGGCAAAGTGCTGCGAGTGTCACGTTTGGCCTCCAGGTTGCCCGTCGTCGCCGACCGCTTACCCCAATTCCTTACGCCCGGGGTCTACGGTTTGTTTCGCCCTCGCCGCAGCCGACCGTGCATCAGCCTGGGACGAAGCTTCTGATTGTCCCCTCCCCGACTGTGTCGGGGTGAGTCGAGAGACATCCGCGACGCCATCGCGGACATTCGCAATGAGTACGGTACTACCGCGCTCGATGGGATTCGCGTCACGAGTCGTCGCAAGCATTTCGATGCGGCCTGCCATCGTCTCGATGACGATCTTTCCGGTTCCTTGTGGACGAACCGTGAGCATCACTCGGGCCTCATCCCCCACGAACCGAGCGTACCCGGTTTCGCCGCTGACGGAATCGGTCTTGATGCGTTGGAAGAACCATGCGGCCCCGGTTCCAAGCCCCCCTCCGGCGACCACCGCGCTCACCAAGGTGGGCACGTCTGCCACCGCAAGCAGCGAGAGCAACAAGCCTGTAAGGCCAAAGGAAGCCAGCCCAAACGTCCAAAAACGCAACGAAAGGAAGGGGAGCCAGATCGCATCGGATCCCGAGGTCGCTCCCGCTGCGAGTTGCCCTCCAAAGTCCTTGTCGGCCTCGAGGTCGAGTTCGGCATCGGCATCGACGTCCACATCGGCATCGACGTCCACATCAGCATCGACGTCCACATCGGCATCGGCATCGAAGTCAGCATCGAGATCCGCATCCGAATCGATCTCGAAGTCCTTATCGAAATCCTTGTCGGCCCCACCGAAGAACAGGGACACCAAGATCAGGCTGCCGCCGAACGCCGTCGCCGCGACATAGAGGGAGAACAACCAATCCATTGATATGCCCTACGCGGTTCGGGAGGCAAACGCCAGCACGAGCCACGCGGCGATCCACGACAGGCCGCCTAAAGGCGTGACCGCACCGAGCCAGGTCTGGTTGGTGAGGGCCATCGTATACAGCGATCCCGAAAACAAAACCATGCCCGCGACAAATAGCCCCCCGGCGAGGGTCGGTGGGTTCGGGTGCAGGGCCACCAACCCCAACGCGAGCGCATGCACCAAGTGGTACCGCGCGGCGAGGTCCCATCGACGCGCGGCATCCGCCAGTAGTTCCTCGGACACCATCTGGGGCAGGCTATGCGCCCCAAACGCTCCAAACGCGACCCCTAAAGCACCCGCCACACCACAGATCGTCCACCACATGGGGATTCCTCCGTCCGCGGCGTCTTAATGTCCCGCTCGACCCCTACCAGCGACGGGGGCGATAGGCTGCACCCGTCAGGCACGCATCGGGAGACGTGAATGGGAAGGGTCAAGGGAGTGATCGTCGCAGCGGGCTACGGAACCCGGTTCCTGCCGGTGACCCGTGTCGTGCCCAAAGAACTCCTTCCTATCGTCAATCGACCCGCACTGGCCTACGTCGTCGATGAAATGGCGGAAGCCGGCATCGAAGAAGTACTCGTGATCACGAGCCGGCGAAAGCGGGCGATTGAGGACTGGTTTGACACCGACGTCGAACTTGAACACCGCAAAGGCCGTGAGGCCTTGGGCATTCCCAACGTCCGCGCCACCTTCGTCCGTCAGCACGAGATGAAAGGCACTGGGCACGCCTTACTTATGGCGGAAACGTTCGCGGCGGGCGCTCCGTTCGTGGTCGCGTTCCCCGACGACCTCTTTGGCGCCCCCAACTGCAGCGCGCAGCTCATCGCCACCTGGGAACGTACAGGGTGCAGCGTGCTTGCCTGTGGCGACCTGACGGGCCGAGATGTGAGCCGGTACGGCGTCGTCGATGCAAGCGACGACAACGGCGTGTTGCGCGTGCGCCGCATCGTCGAAAAACCGGCGGCGGGCACCGAGCCATCGCATCTGGTGAGCTGGGGCCGCTACCTGTACACCGCCGAGGTCTTCGAAGCGCTGCACGCAGGCATGCGATCCCATAGCGGCACCGGCGAATTTTATGCCACTGACGCCATCAACGCGCTGGCCGCTCAGCAACGCATGACCGCCACCGTTAGTGCGGCACCCCGGTACGACACTGGCCAGCCCCTGGGCTACCTCACCACGATCGTCGAGCTGGGCCTTCAGCATCCCGAGGTCGGGCCGGCATTTGCTGCGTGGATGCGCCAGCGGTTCGGTCCGCGATGACCGCAGAACCAGGCGAGCCACAAGACCCGCCCCCAACGGGGAAGGGCGGGCCAGGCTTCATCTTTGTCACGCTGCTCCTCGACGTCATCGGGCTCGGCATTCTCATTCCCGTGTTGCCCGAGATCGTCGCGGACCTCACGGGAGGCGATGCATCGACGGCGGCTCGCTACTATGGGCCCATCGTGGCCTTGTACGCGATGATGCAGGTGTTGTTCGCACCGCTTCTGGGCAGCCTCTCAGACCGGTTCGGTCGACGTGTGGTCATCTTGGTGTCGCTCACCGGAATGGCAATCTCGTACCTCATTCTTGGACTAGCTCCGAGCATCACCTGGCTGTTCGTGGGCCGTGGTTTGGCCGGCATTACCGGAGCCACCATCACCACCGCCAACGCATACATGGCCGATGTGTCCACGCCAGAGACCCGGTCGCGGAACTTCGGGCTCGTCGGAGCCGCGTTTGGCATCGGGTTTGTGCTCGGTCCGGCCCTCGGGGGACTGCTGGGTGAGATTGGGCCCCGCGTGCCGTTCTTCGGCGCAGCGCTCGTGGTCGCGTTGAACGTGGTTTGGGGCCTCTTCATCCTGCCCGAGTCGCTGCCCCCCGACAAACGCCGCCCCTTCGAATTGACCGATGCCAACCCACTGGCCAGCCTTCGGCATCTGCGAATTCACCCGCTCGTTACTAGCCTTGCCGTCGCGTTCTTCTTGTTTTCGGTGTCGCAACGCAGCCTGGAATCGGTTTGGGTGCTTCATGCCAAGTTCCGGTACGGGTGGAGCGAGTGGCAAAACGGTCTGTCGTTAGCCGGCTTTGGCGTCGCTGCAGCCATCGTCCAGGGCTTGCTTGTGCGACGCATTGTGGGCCGGCTGGGCGAACCGCGAACGCTGTTGTTGGGCTTGAGCCTCCAGGCGGTGAGTCAGGTGCTGTTTGCCGCAGCTGCAACCGGCGTCCTGCTCCTGATGGTCATTCCGGTCGCGGCGTTGGGTGCCATTTCAGGTCCTGCACTGCAGGGGCTCGTGACGAGCGTGGTGCCCGAAGATCGTCAGGGCGCGGTTCAAGGTGCCCTCGCGGCCGTGCAATCGCTCACCACCATCGTCGCGCCCCTGGCCTCCACGTGGATTTTCGCAGCGGCCACCGATGGCACCCTCCCCTTCATCATGCCCGGCTTGCCGTTCTTGCTGGCGTCGGGCTTCACGCTTTTGGCCATCGGAGCCGCCGCATCCGCGGTGTCGCGGTACGCCGAATGAATGAGATTCCGCTGGTCGATCTGGCCCGACGTCACGACGCGGTTGCCGACGAGGTGGAAGCCCGGGTCCTCGAAGTGTTGCGGTCTGGTCGCTACGTAGGAGGCCCGCTCGTCGCCGAAGTCGAGGCTCAGGCGGCCACATGGCTTGGCGGCGTCGGCGCGGTGGGCGTCGGCAACGGAACCGACGCGCTAATGCTCGGGCTTCAGGCCCTGGGCGTCAAAGCGGGCGACGAAGTCATCGTGCCCGCGCTCTCCTTCTTTGCGACGGCCGGGGCGGTGCTCGCGCGGGGCGCGATCCCCGTCATCGTCGATGTCACCGAAGCCGCTTTGATCGATCCCCAAGCCGTTAAAGCGGCTTGGTCCCCACAAGTTCATGCGATCATTCCCGTACACCTGTTCGGGTCGGTGACCGACCCCATCGATGTGGGCGTGCCCGTGCTCGACGACGCGGCTCAGGCGATCGGCGCGGTGCCTCACCCCATGCACGGTCGGCTCGCCGCGGTCTCGGCCTATCCGACAAAGCCCTGGGGGGCCGCAGGAGATGCCGGTTTCGTCGTGGGCCGCGATGCCGACGTGCTCGACCAGGTCCGGCGGCTCGCCAACCATGGTCGCACGCCCGAGGGAGCCCATGTGGTGGCAGGCCGGAACAGTCGGTTGGATGCGTTGCAGGCCGCCGTGCTGTTGGGGCATGCGCCTACGGTTGCCGCCCGCCAGACGGCTCGCCAACGTCGGGCCCAACGCTACGATCAGGGCCTTCCTAGCCGAGTCCAAGCGCTACCGAGGACCGACGGGTCATCGGTCTCTCAGTATTGCGTACTCGTCAACGATCGTCGGCGGGTCCAGCGCCATCTGGCCAACGCCGGTATGGAAACTGGCGTGTACTATCCGCGCCCCTTGCACGAAGAGCCCGCCCTGCGGCACGCTCGGGTCACTCCCACGCCGGTGGCGAACCACCTCGCTGAACGGCTCCTCGCCCTTCCCATTGCCGACGTCGATGACGCTGACGTAGACCGCGTCTTGGCCGCACTGCACGAGGTCTGTCGATGATCGCGATCTCCCCATCCATCGTGGTGATGCCCATTGCCGCCATCTATGGCGCGGTCATCGGGAGTTTCCTCGCGAACGCGTCGGTGCGACTTCCCGAAGATCGCTCGCTGCTTCCCCCCTCAAGTTGCCCCCGATGTGGCACCCGCATTCGTTGGTACGACAACGTGCCCATCCTCTCGTGGCTTGCCCTACGAGGACGGTGTCGCCACTGCGGACAGCCCATTTCACCGGTCTACCCGCTCGTCGAAGCCCTGACCGCGGTGCTGGCCGCCCTTCTGGCCCGCCATCTCTTCGTCAGTTGGTCGGACCTCGACGTGGCCCATGTGGTCGCATGGCTCTACCAGCTTGGGTTCGTCAGCCTCATCATCGTGATGGCCACCGTCGACGCACGGCACCGCATCATCCCCGACGAAACCAGCATTTACGCTGTCCCCTTCGGGATTTTAGGTCACGGACTGCTCGGGTGGCTCGGGTACGACGGCTGGTGGACGATTCCTCCAAGTCTCGCCCCCGGCTTGCTGGGCTTCGAAGGCTGGCCGGTGTCCATGTTCCTCGCCATGACCACCGCGGGTGTGTTCTACACGATGTTCTGGGCCACCGGCCGCATGACCGACTTTTTCACGGGCCTGGACACGCTAGGCTGGGGCGACGTCAAGTTGGTGGCGATGTTTGGGGCTTTCCTGGGGCCTCAACTCGGTCTTGCGGCGTTGCTCTTGTCGAGCGTCTTTGCCGCGGCGCAGGGCATCGTTTTTCGGGTGGTGCTCTGGCGTCAGCTCTGGCTGCCGTTTGGCCCCCCGGCCGCCTTCGCAACCATCGGGGTGGTCCTCTTTGGTGACATCCCAGTGCTTCGCTACTTCACCGAATGGCTGATCGGTCGTTAAGGCACCTCGGCCCGTTCACGCCGTTTGCGAAGCCAGGCTCGCTCGATAGTCGCCACCAGGGCCGTGAGCCCATCAGGCCGCTCCAGTTGGGGACAGGGCAAAAACGCAAGCGCCACGTCCTCCACCCCTCGCCGCACGATGCGAGCGGGCAGCACGACCTTTCCGTCTGGCCAGACGACTTCGACCGTAACTTCGTCCTCCTCGGGAACTGCTGCGGTTCGCAACCGCATGCCACCACGCGACAGGTCGAGGACATCGCCATCGATCCACCGACCGTCCGACCGAAAGTGCGCGTGCACGGATACCGCGCCATCGATGGGAACCCGAAATGCGCGTCGGCTCTCCACAAACAGCAGTTGCGTCGGCACCACGAGTCCGACCGATGCTTCACCGGTGTAGTCCTCGGTGTAGCTGAACACATGGGTGAGAAAGACCCCCGCCTTTTCACCGCGGACGAATTGCACGTTGCACAACGACCCCGACCGCGGGGGGCGCTCCGCCGGAGCATCGAGGGTCAACCGGACCGATGCCTCGCCCAGGGTTCGAAAACGGCTCGAGCAGGCCTGTGGCGGGTCGTCGAAGACAAGCACCGCTCGCGTCCCTTCGCTGCAGCACGACCGAATCACCTCTCTGGGGTCAGGAAGGCTCGGCTCGCGAGACCGACGGGCCTTCGTCGTCGACGGCATGGCGCCTCCGTTCGCGGGATGTGGATTCGCTTCACGCCCCATCGGCCCGTGAACACTCCGATCGAGTCGCGCCGCGATACGTCGCCGTCTCCAACCCATCGTGGAGACCGTCCTGTCCGCAATTGCCCCCCCTGTCGAGCTGGAGATCGTTGGCGATTGGACCAGCGACCGCCTGCTCCTCCGATTGCTCGCGACCATCCGGAGTCCCTGGCAGCTCTCTTCCCGGGGCCTCACGCATGTCGAAACCGGCGAATCTTGCTCTGTGACCATGCGCGGCCCGGATCCGAAGGTCGCCCAGGCATTCCTCGACGGAGAGTGCCCGATTCGTCCCTCTCTGGATGACGACCTACGGACCGCCATCGAAGAGCACAAATCGATCGTGACCATCCGACCCGCTGAAGACCTGGTGGGCTGGGATGCGGCCCGTGCCGCACTCCGCTGTGCATCCGGCATTGTCGATGGTGGAGCGACGGCGGTGCGCTGTCGGGGGAGTGGCCTCGCGCATTCTGCAGACCGCATCAGCGCCCTCGAGCGCATGGCCGAAGGTGCAGAGACCGAAGGCAATCGGTCGCTCCTCGGAGAGGCGCTGTACCTCGCCCTCGTCATGCCCTACACCACGCGCGACCGACGTGCCCGCACCCTGGGTATGGCCCTGCTCGAGGCGAGTGACGTGTTTCTGGCCGGTCCGCTCACCCCGAGCAACGCCATGGATGCGATGGAGGCCCTGTGCCTTCGCGTATTGTCAGGGCGTCCCCCCAAGCACCAGGATGTCGTTCGGGCGGGTCCCGAGAGTCCGGCGCTCCGCGTCGAGCACATCGAGGATGCCACGGAAGGCGCGGACCACAACCCCTTTGGCATGTGGCAAATGACGCCGTTGCCCCGGGGCTTTAAGAATACCCGCAGCTAAACGTCAAGCCACCCAAGGATTGGGCGGGCGCCCCGCGGCATCACGTTGAGCGGATCGCACGAGTCTCGACAATTCGGGATCGTTGCGTCGACTCTCGAGCATCGCGGCGAGCACCCAGATGGTGGTCACCGTGTCGCCGATGGCTCGGTGGGGGGCCGGGTTGCGCACGTCGAACATGCTGGCCAGATCGTCGAGTTTGAACGACCCTCCATCTTCGCGCCGGTGAGGAAAGAGGGTTCGAGCCAATCGAAGCGTGCACAGATCGGGCGAGGTGAACGAACTCCCCGTGCGCGCGTACTCCTCAGCGAGAAAACGCTGTTCGAACGACACGTTGTGGCCCACGATGACCGCGCCACTCCGTTGACGCTCGAGCGCGGGCACGACCATCGAAAACGTGGGGAACTGGGCCACTTGGGCCGCCGTTAGCCCGTGATGCTCGGTGTTCCAGTAGCCTCCCGAACGCGCCCACCCCACGTCACCGGGGTTTAGATAGGTGTGGAAAATGCTCGGGAGTTGTTCGCGAGACATCCGTACCGTAGCAATCTCAACAATGCGGTTTTGCGTGGTCTCGATGTCGACGAACATCAACGGAAACGGAAGCGCCTCAAACTGAAGGAGGCGCTGGGGTGCGTACGTCTGCCAAAGCCAGCCCATGGCTGTGTTGGAATCGACATCGCCAGCGGCATTTCCCCACATGAGCGCCGGGCATAACCACGTGATGGGCCATCAGCCCGGTCAGGTACTGACCACCTTTTTTGTCTCACTTCGGGTATCCTGAAAGGTTCGAGAAAACCGAAATTGGGATGAAGAGCGGCCATTGCCTCCGTGCGATATGCTGGTTTATCGCATTGAACCAACACCATGAGGGCTTTGTGACCGCTCGCATCACCCGGCCAGACCTCACGTTCGAGCAGCTCCACGACCTGGTCACGGTGTCGCCGCAGATGAAGCGGCTGTTCGAATTGGTACGCCGAGCGGCGAGGAGCGATGCCACGATCTTGGTTCGCGGAGAGAGTGGCACGGGAAAGGAGTTGGTCGCCCAGGCCCTTCACGCCGAAAGCAAACGCTGCAACACGGCATTTCGGGCAGTAAACTGCGCTACCTTCACCTCTGCGCTCCTCGCGAGCGAGCTGTTTGGCCACGTCAAGGGTGCGTTCACAGGGGCGGTGGCGGACCGGAAAGGGCTCCTGTCGCAGGCCCATCGCGGGACGCTGTTCTTGGACGAAGTCGCGGAACTCCCTCTCGACCTCCAAGCCCGGCTGTTGCGCGTACTGCAGCAACGACGCTTCACCCCAGTGGGCGCCACCACCGAGGTTGAAGCCGACGTTCGGGTGATTTCAGCCACCAACGCCCCGTTGCGACAATTGGTTAAAGAAGGCCGGTTTCGCGAAGATCTGATGTACCGAATCCGGGTGGTCGTGCTCTACCTCCCGCCGTTGATCGAGCGGGACGGCGACCTTGAAGCCCTCACCTGGCACCTGATCGACGAATTCAATGCCCGCCATGAGCGGACCGTCCATGCCCTCGATGCCCGTGCCTGGGCGATGATGGGAGCCTACCCCTGGCCGGGCAACATCCGAGAACTGCGGAACAACCTGGAGCAGGCGTTTGTTCTGGGGGAAGGACCCGTTTTGCAACCCGATGAATTGGCCCCCGAGGTTCGCGGCCTGGGTGCTCCCCGGGCCAGCCGCTGGGCCGACGTCGAAGCGGATCGAAGTAGCCCAGAGGCCATGAGCGAAACGCCTCACTCCGTGACCCTGGACGATCTTCGTCGTTCGGAATTGCTCGAAGCGTACCGACGCACTCGAGGAAATCGGGCCAAAATGGCGGCTGAGCTTGGCATCAGCCGGGCAACCCTGTATCGCTGGCTCAAGAAGCAGGGACTCCTCGGGTAGGAAATCCAATACGCGGTGCCGCCGTGCGTTCTCCAGAGTGTCACCGAGGAGGACCTATGCTCGCGTTGCTCGCCCTACTTTCCACACCGACGTTCGCGCAGCCCGTCGACGACAACACCATCGAACTGGCGGAAAAACTCACCACGAAGCTCGGTGTCACCCCCGAGGTCGCCGCTGAACTCACCGTGATGTTCGAGGACCATCGCACGGTGATGACCGCCCACCGCGAAGCGTTGGCCACGGCTCTAAGCGGACTGCGTGAGGCTCGAAGTGAAGGCAACGCATCTGCCATGAAGCGGCTGATCAAGGAGATTCAGCGCCTCAAGGATCGCGGGCATGAACTAAACAACCAGCACCATGACGACGTTCTTGGCATGCTCACGGTCGATCAGCAGGCGCAATGGCTGCTCTTCCAGGCCCATCGCACGATGAAGCGCCGGAGCGGCGGGCTTCCGAAGAATCCACGATGATCACCCTTCCCATCGCCGGGTGACCTCACTATACTGATCACGTGTTCAAAACACTGAACACGTGTTTATGTATGGATAAAGAAACCCTGGAAGGCCCCAAATGCTGATCATTCGAGAAGAAGACAACGTGATCCGGCTCATCGAGACGGATCCTCCTCAATTTGGCACGCCAGATGCGTGGCCCGAGTTCGACCGCAACTACTGGCACCTTACGGGTGGCCCGTGCCAGTGGGACGTGCTTGTCGACATGTTGCTACAGCGGCCGTCGCGCGACCGAACTTAACGCTTAACGAGCTGACCCATCCTCAAGCGCCGGTGCTTCCTCAAAGAGCGCACGGAGTGCCTCTGGCATGTCCTCGGAACACGTGGCGCAGTCGTCATCCGGCGATGCGTTCGACGATAGGTCCGTGGGAGCAAACGGTGCGAGCGCCGAACCATCATCGCGAATCCGCAAATCCTCACGCGAGTACAGCGTGACGGTCTGACCGTTCCGAGTCAGGTCGAGGCAGCGGTCGAAGATGCCCTTCTTGCAGCGGTAGGTCTTCACGACCACCGTGACTTTGTTGTTGGACTGAGGGAAGGACAGCGTGACCTTGTTGCCATCACGGCGCCACCGGAAACTCTCGCCGACCCACCGGAAGGCACTGCGCACTTGAGAGGCTCCGAAGCGTGCATCGCGCCGCTTCACGACCGAAAACCACCGGACCATGTCCCGCGCGCTCCTCGGAGCGCGTTGGGCCCAGTGGTAGTTTGCAAACTGAACGTTGTTCTGAAGGGGCTCATCGCCCTGGCTACACATCGAGCCAACCGTCACCGGAATGGCTAGCGCCGCAATGCCCCACGCCCAATGCTGCACGGACAACCTCTCGAACCAGAGTGCCCCAGCAGTTTAACGGACCGATTTACCTTCTGCTGCCGATTCGGCAACCTCGAAGAACAGGAGGTGCTGAGTCGGCAGCTTGGTTTCGAATCGCTTGAGGGTAAATCCTGCTTTCTTCCACTCAAGCTTCACCTGATCGGCGGCCATGCGATGGTCTGTTTTGATGTGGGCCGCGCTGGAGCCTTCAAGTCGGAACTCGGCAATGGCGGCTTGCCCCTTGGGCCCAAGCACTCGCCCCAGGTCGGTCAGCATCTCCTTAGGCTTCGAAAACTCGTGGTAGACGTCCACGAGTAGTGCCAAATCGATGCTTGCGTCGGGTAGGGGAATCCGGTCGACGGCCCCCTGAACGAAACGAAGGTTGGTCAACCCCGCTTCCTTTGCATGCTGCTCGGCGATCGTCAGCATCTCGGGCTGCAGATCGACACAATACACGGTCCCCTTCGGACCCACCTCACGCGCCATCCGCCGGGCGTAGTAGCCGCTCCCACATCCCAAATCGAGAACCGATTGCCCAGGTTTGAGCTTCAACAGCGCCATGAGCTTTGCGGGGTTCTCTTCAGCCTCCCGATTGTCGCGTTCAAGCCATGCATGGCCTTGCCAGCCCATGACCTCGGCTACCGGCCGCCCCTCGTGCTGTGGCCCGGCCAGTCCTGGCGCCACACGGACGGCAACGGCCACGAGGACAGAGCCCAGGACCAACCCAATTCCCCAACGCATCCACGTCTTCATGCGAGCGACGTAACGACGGTGGGGTTCACCCGAATCGAGGATCAGCCGGCCACGCCCGATGTAAGGCTCCAAGCTGGGCCATGAGCGGCTCGGCCCATGTCAATGGCAGCTGGGTGGCGGCATCCGACAACGCCGTGTCAGGTGCGTCGTGCACCTCGCAGAACACGGCGTCTACCCCCATAGCCACGGCCGCCCGGGCCAATCCAGGGGCTAACATACGCTCCCCACCCGAAGTGCCCGCCTGCACCGCAGGGCGTTGCACACTGTGGGTGGCATCGAAGACCACGGGCACCCCGAGTTCACGCATCCAGGCAAGCCCACGAAAGTCCACCACGAGATCGCCATGGCCAAACGTCGTGCCGCGCTCCGTCACCATCACCCCAGAGGCCCCTGCATCGCGGAGCTTGGCGACCGCGGGCGCCACGGCCGTGGGAGCGAGAAACGGCCCTTTCTTAAGGTTGACCGGACGCCCTGTGCGTCCCGCGGCCAGCAACAGGTCAGTCTGCCGACACAAAAACGCTGGGATCTGGATCAGATCGACCACCTCCGCTGCGGGCGTCGCCTGATCGGGCGCATGGATGTCGGTCGTGACGGGGAGCCCGGTTTCCGCCCGCACGGCGGCAAGCATCGCAAGGCCCGCATCGAGGCCAGGGCCCCGAGGGGAGGTTCCACTAGTCCGGTTGGCCTTGTCGAAAGACCCCTTGAAGATCACCGGCAAACCGGTGGCCTGCGAAGCCTCCGCGAGTCCGCGCGCAACCCGCAGGACCCGCTCAGAGGACTCGAGCATGCAGGGGCCAGCCACGATGACCAGGGAGCCATCGCCAACCGTGAGCGGCCCTACGGCAACGGGGGTGGCCATCCGCGCTCCAGCTTTAGTTCGATGCGTCGTCCTTCAGGTCCAATCTCGAGTTCACGCTCTTCGATGGCGGTTCCTCGTGCTTTGACCAACACCGGATAGGTCCCCACCGGAAGCGCCATGGCCACTTGGCCACCCGTGACCCGCCCAAAGACGTTGCCCACCGACCAAAGCACTTCCTCGAGTGGGTTGTCATCACGCGCTGAGACAGCAATGACAAGCCTCGTCATCGGCTGGGACGGTACCAGCTCGACCGTCCACTCGACCGGGGGGCCGTTGTCGATCCAGCGCGTGGCTCGCTTGGCGGACCAGCCGATGCCCGCAGCATCGAGGATGCAGCTTCCCTCTGGGACTTCGATGAGTTCATCCGGCATGAGGCGCACCTTCTCGCCCCCATTGCATCGCAACCACGCGAAGGCCCCGTGTGCGATGGCCCCGTCCCGAGTTTGGATGCGGACACCGAGCTGAACGCCATCCGGACACCCATCGCCATCCTCGAATCCATCCGCATCTTCGGGCTCTCGCGGACACCGATCCAGCAGGTCTCGTAGGCCATCGCCATCTCGATCTTCGCTGAGGGACGCTGCGTCCTCGTCCGCCACGGGTTCGGCAAGGCCATCGTCGCCGATCGGATCGGAACGCAACCGAGGTTGTGAACTGATCGCGACCATGGCTCGACCGGCGGATGCCCCCAACCCGTCCACCACGAATCGGCCCACTCCGAGGCGAATCGCCAAGCGCTCCGCCGGTCGCACCCACCCCGTCAGGCCGACTTCGACGGGCGTGGTGCCTGGCAACGGCGCTCGCACTCCCACACGAGAGGCCACCTCCACCGCAGCCCCCAACCGATCCTGGGCGAGGGGAAGGGCGAAGGCAAACCGTCCCACCAGCTGGTCGCCCACCGTCTGGTCGTCGATGACGGCGGGAGCACCGACCCGAGCGCCGAGGTTCGCCAACAGGTTCAACGGGCCTACGTCGCCATCGAGGACCGCCGTCGCCTCGAGCCAAGGCGTGCGCGTGGCCAATCCTGGCACGCCAGCCCCTCCGACAGGCACCCCGATGCGGCCAATGAACGCGACGCCAAGCTGCGCTACGTCGGGCTCGAACAACCCGACCTTCACCTCGAACGAAGCATCGGAAAGTCCAGTCCCGGGCATGGTGGACAGGTCACTTTGGACTCCGAACAAGACCGGTACCGAAACCCCGAGCCGAACCCGCTGCACGGTAAACGCCGCGGCCAGGTCGGCTTGAAACGTGTTGCGCACCACCGCGAACCCGTCGTCGCCCCGTTCGAGGACGACCGGCCCGGCCGCGTACGACACAAGCGCGCGGGCCTGGGCGCTGTTCCTACGCCACATCGTGGCGTCATCCGTCCAGATCGTCCGGCGGCTGTCCATGGAGGCGTGCAGCTGCTGCACGCTCCCAAGGGCGACGGGGTCCTGCGCCCATGCGGAGGCGAAGAGGGCCCATCCGATCATGGCATCTCCCTGCGAGGCCCCCCTTCTACCAGCCCTCCGGATGGCTGGGCTACGGAAACCCCATGAGCCTTGCTCCGCCGGCACGCCTAAGCGTGGTTCCCCGTCCCATGAACGAAGCTCTCAAGCGCCTGATCGACCTCGTAGGCGCGGGGTTGGGTCTGGTTGCAGGGGCACCGCTCTTGGGGCTCGCCGCGATCGCAACCCATTTGCACGACGGTGGATCCCCATGGTTTGCGCAAGTTCGCGTCGGCCAAGACGGACGACGGTTCGTGCTCTACAAACTACGCACCATGGTCGAGGACGCAGAACACCAGAAAGCCAAGCTGCGTTCGCGAAACGAAGTGCATGGGGTGGCGTTCAAGATCGAACAGGACCCTCGCGTGACACCACTGGGCCACTGGCTCCGCCGGACCTCGCTCGACGAGCTGCCTCAACTCCTCAACGTCCTGCGCGGCGAGATGAGCCTCGTGGGCCCGCGTCCCGCCCTCCCTGAAGAAGTTGCGGCGTACACGCCCGAGCAGCGCGCGCGGCTGATGGTGAAGCCTGGACTCACCGGTCTATGGCAGGTCAGCGGACGCGCTGCGCTGCCCTTCGAACAGTGGATTCCGCTGGATCTTCAGTACGTGACCCAGCGCAGCCTGACCCTCGACCTGTGGCTCCTGATGCGGACGGTTCCCGCCGTGCTGATTGGTCGAGGAGCCTTTTGATCAGTCTTCATCCGTCGCAATGACCCACACCGCGTGCAGCACACCCGGAATGTAGAACAGCAGCGTAAGCAGGATGTTGATGAACACCTCCACCCCGATGCCCTTCGTGAGGAACACCCCGACGGGCGGCAAGAAGTAGGACAGGATGAGCGACACGAACTTGCTGACGCCTCCGTCGGAGACGTTGCCCTCGCTGTCGCGCCGCGTGATTATCCAGGCCGCGTGAACCTGGCCCGGCACCCAGCACAGCAGGGTGAGGAGCACATTGACGAAGAACGTCCCGTTGATGCCCTCCTGCATGCCCACACCCACCGGTGGAACAAAAAAGGCAATGATCAACCGGAAGAAATCCGCCTGTCCCTCGTTCTCCATCGACTCGTCCTCCAGGGTATCATGGCCGGTCTGACCCACTCATGAAGTCGTACGGCCGCGAACCCCGGCTATTGCACTGACGCGCCAGGTCAACGCGTTGGGATGTCGAACCGGTCGATGTAATCGGCGTACCGACGATACACTTCGGGGCGAGCCAAGCCGTAATCCGCCGGGTCGTACTTGTGGCGACCGCGTGCATCCTTTCGCTTGTTGGCGAGGTAGCCCGCGACTACGGCTTCATGGTCGGCCTCGAGCGCAAGGTCGAAGTGCTGGGCGATGTCTTGAACCACCGCGGCGGGGTCCTCGCACAGGTCCTCGAAGCGCACGTCGTAGAATCGAGCGGGATCGGCATGGCGTCGAGCCGCCATGGCCCGGCTCACTCCATCGTGCAGCCGCCGTTCCATGTGTTGGCCGATCCGCTCGCGGTCGATGTGCCCGTAGAGGTTGCGCCACTGCATGGAGATGAGGCTGCAGTAGCTCCCGATGGTGTCGTAGGGGTCGCGGTGGGTCTGTACGATGCAGGCGTCGGGGAAGACCTCGAGCAGTGCATCAATGAAGAAGAGATGCTCGGGACACTTGAGCACCAGCTGATCGATCGGCTGACGCTCGCAAATCACCTGCAGCACCTCGCGGTATTCCTCATAGGGCCGAACCATGTCCCATTCGGACATCAGCCAATCGCCCCATCCGTCCATGCCTGACTGCAGGTCCCAATTCATCACGGCAAAACTGGGCACGAACAGCGGCCAGCACTCTTCGACGGTGGTGATGTCGATGTAGTGCACCTCGGCCATCTCTGGCGCCATCTGGTAGGCCGCCTGGAGGATCCACGACGCATTCCGCTTGCGGATTTGCCGGTCGGTGGCTCGGTCGTCGTGCGCGGGGGCCGGTGTGGAGAGTTCCCAAAACTCGAGACCCCGCCGTCGACGGTCCAGCGAAAGCAAATTTTGCAGCACCGTCGTGCCGGTTCGCGGAAAGCCCAGCACGAAGATCGGACGTTCGATGCGGGTT
Organism: Myxococcota bacterium; assembly: GCA_039208735.1. Taxonomy (GTDB): domain Bacteria; phylum Myxococcota_A; class UBA796; order UBA796; genus DRPG01. Next base: position 58,007 of record JBCCQY010000033.1, read on the forward strand.
TCCGCCACCTCGGGATGGTCGGCCACCCACTGGCGGAGTTGCAGACGGGAGCGCACGGCAAGGGCAAAGGTCTGGCGCAGGATGATGCGGGCCAACGGCGTAAACGCGACGTTCTTGCGAACCTCGTATGCAATACGGTCGAACGCAGTGCGGAAGGTCGGGTCACCCAAGTTGGAAAGCCCAGTTTCGCGCTTCGCCGCCGCGATGATGCGGTCCGGCTCCGTAACGCCGAGGTGGAAGCCCAACTGTTCTTGGGCCCACGCCATCGCGTTCACAAGTTGGATGCGGGGGCGGTAGGTCAGGTTCGAGACAGTTGGCGCAGCAGTCATGCTGCTTTCATACCTTTGCGAACGCTCGTGAAAAGAGTCCAGTAATCGCCTGTCACCGTTGCGTGACGCCTACTCCTCGGCCGGCTTCACGGCGACTTCGGGCTTGCGTCGATCACGACGGCCTCGTCGGCGGTCGGGACGCGACGACTCGGGAGCGGGCGGCACCGGAAAATCGTCTTCGTGGGTCTTCATCCACTCCGCACGCAACTCTGCCAAGGCTCGGTCCCAGCGCGCAAGCATGGGCGGAATGGCGAAGGGCACCAGCAGACAACCCGCTCGGTCACACAACCGCTCGAGGCGTTCAGGCATCTTGGGCAGATCGAGGGCCGTGTAGATGCCAAGGGCGGGTCCGTGCTTGTCGCGATGAACGAGCACCAACGCAGGCGTCAGCTCCAATGCGGACGGAATCGCCACCGGTTGGTACCGCGCCGGCGGCGAATCGAGGGTCGCAAACCCCGACAGCAGAAACAACCGTTCCATCAGCACATCGTCATCGGTTTCCTCGTTGACCAGCGCGAATCCGCGCACCCGCTCATCCGGCGGAGCGTCGCCAAGAATGCCCCGAATCTCACCGACCGTGGAGACCCGTTTGGCCCACCGCACCAGCCCTAGCTGTTGCTGTCCGCCCGCGCGGTAGCCTTGGTACAGCTCGATGCCGATGGCGTCGGCGGGAATATCGGCCGGGTGGCCGTCTTCCATAAAGGCGAGCAGCGTCTTTCGCGGAAACAGATTCGTGATGATCGAGGCGAGGTCCACACCCGAGAACGACAACCCTCGTCGCGCATCGGAGGCGCTGTCGTCCGAAAATTGGGCTCCCGACAGCACGACGCGCCGCAGGCCATCGATCTTGGGTTCATCGTCGCCCTGTACGGGCTCCCAGGGTTCGATCCATCGCTCCCGACCACGGCAAAGGCGGCCGGGGTGGCGAGGCTCGAAGGAGTTCGTCGAATATCCGAGCGCATTCACCATGACGTTTCGCTTATCTCCCCGCTCCTGGACGCAGATGCTCTACGACCCGGAGGTAGTTCCGACCGAACACGTTGCGGATGCGATCCTCCGACCAGCCTCGGTCGAGCATGTCTTGCACGAGCGCCGGATGATGGGTGACGTCCGGCAGGTCGTGGGGCGGCACCATGAGTCCATCGTAGGTGGTACCTAGAGCGGCCGTATGCTCTCCTCCGACTCGTAGCACGTGCTCGAGGTGGGTGAGCAAATTGGACCTCGAAGCACTGGCCCGAACCTTGGCGAGCAGGCGCCCGTCGTAGCTAATACCGACCACGCCTCCCCGGTCCGCGATAGCGCGAATTTGGTTGTCCTCAAGGTTCTTCCAGTGATCGTGCACCGCGCGAGCGCCGGTGTGGCTCACGACGACCGGATGGTCCGGAGCATGGGCGGCCAGCGTCTCGGCGAACGTCTGGGGACCCGCGTGCGCGAGATCCACCACGATACGAGCCCGGCCACAAGCCGCCAGTAGCGACCGTCCCGGCTCGGTGAGCCCATCATCGTGGCCGACGAAGCGCCCCGTCCCACCCAGGCTCGACCGTGTCAGGTGAACGAGCGCAATACGGTGAAGTTGCTGTCCCAAGGGACCTTCGATCACCGATGGATCGGCCGAGACGGCGTGCCCCCCGGCCAACGCGAGAAAGAACGTGGTCTTGTTTGCGGCGCGGGCCCGCCGGTAGCCCTCATGGTCCACCGCCAGATGAAGATCTTCGGGCTGTGCGCGGACCAACGCTGTGATCGCTTCGACCCGATCCAGGGTCGTACGTAGCCGGCGGCGGGCGGTGGCTAGCGGCTGCGTCACGATGCTCGCGACCACGCCTGTCACCGACGCTTCGCGCAACCGGGGAAAATCGGTGTGCCCGGTGCCGATGGGAGCCCGGTGAGCCACTCCATGATGACGGGTCGGCGCATATCCATACAACCGCATTGGAACATCGAGGGCATTGTGCAGATCGACGAAATCGGTATCCAACAGCAGCCGGCACGCGTGCACGGAGACCGACAGCGCGCGAGCCCACGCCGCTGGATCGTCGCGATGGTCGACGTACGAAAGCCCGCCCACGGCACCTCCTGGATGCCGGTATCCCTACGCCGGGCTAGCATCGCGCCATGAACGCACTCGCCCTTGTCTTGACGTCACTGTCGTTGGCTCAACCCGCCGGGGAAGCTCGGGAGCTTGCCGAGAAGGCCCTGCGTCTTGAGTTCCAGCGCGATTCGATCGCCGTTCCGGAAGCCCAGCTAAGCCAACACTTCCAGGAAGCGTGCTCCCGCGGATTTCGCGATGCGTGCCGCCGCGAAACCTGGATTCGCGAGGGGCGTCCTGCCCCCGACCAGGTCCTGCGCACGTTCGAACCGACCTGCGATTCCGGTGACCCCGTGGCCTGCCTGGCCGTTTCGTGGGCCCTCGACCAGCTCGGGTTTGCCGCGCGCACCGATGAGCGACGGGACCGCCTGTACCGACGAGCCGTCCGTATGCTGGGGAGCTTGTGTGAAACCCAGCGGTTCGCGCCGGCATGCCACGACTACGCCAACCTCATCTTCTACGGCAAAGGCATCCAGCTGGACAACAGCGCAAAGGCGGCAGTGCTCTACTGGGACAAGGCCTGCGATGGCAAGGAGTACGCCGCGTGTGCCAAGCTCGCCCGTCTGATGCAGTCCGGGACCGCGGGCATCAAGCCGAAACGCAAATCGGCGTATGAGTATGCAAAACGTGGTTGCGACGCCGAGTACTGGGACGCGTGCTACCTCCTCGCCCAGCTCAATGAGAATCGCTGGGACATCCAGAAGCGCGACACGGTCTTTGGAGGCCTGTGCGAAGAAGGCCACACCGAGTCCTGCTATTCACTCGCGCGAAGCTACTACGACGGCCAGTTCCCCGAACCCGAAGAGGGCCGGGCCCAAGAGCTCTTCGAAAAAGCCTGCTCGTTTGAACATGCGCGGTCCTGCTTCGAAGCGGGGCGCGGAATGTCGACCATCGACCCGACCAAGACCCGGAGCTTCTTCCAGCAAGCGTGCGACCTGGATGACGCCGCGGGGTGCACCGCCCAGGTCGAACTTGTCCTCGAACGTGGCGATGCGTCGGATGTCAGCGACAGCCTCCATGCCTTCGAAGTGGCTTGCGAGCAGCGACCCGGTTCGCAGGCTTGCGCATGGCTTGCCTACTACCTGCTCAATCCCGACTCACCGAACCGCGATGCGACGCGGGGCCGAACGCTGCTCTCCGAGGTCTGTACCGACGAGACGTCACTGGCGAAAGCATGTTTTGAGCTTGGCAAGTGCTTCGAAGACAAGATCGGTGGCCCACGGGATCGAACCGACGCCACGCAGTACTACCGTTGGGCGTGCCAGAGTGGGACGACCGAAGCGTGCTTCCGCGCAGGGATGCTGCTGCAGGCCGGCGTTGGCATTCCTCAAGACGATGCTGAGGCGCTCATCATGTACGGGCGTTCGTGCGACGGCGGCATTTCCGAGGGTTGCACCAAGGCCGGCGAAGTGCTGACCTTCACGGTTCAGATCCGCCGAGACTCGGCCTTGGCGGCCAAGTGGTATGGCCAGGGCTGTGATCAAGACAACGATGAATCGTGCCTCGGTCAGGGAGAGACCCTCGAGCGCGGCATCGAAGGCAAGCCCGACATGGCGGGTGCCCGTGCGGCCTACGAAAAGGCCATCACGTTGGGCTCGAGCGACGCAAAAACGCGGCTCGCCTACCTGCTCTGGAATGGGTTTGGCGGCAAGAAGAAGAAGGGTCGGGCCAAAGACCTGTGCCGTCAGGCCTGTCAGGAAGGCAACAACGACGGTTGTGGCCGTCCCGAATCGCTGTCCGGCGCGTGATGTGGTGGACCTTCGCCGTCGCACAAGCGGCGGCGCCGGCATTTCCCGAGGGCCCCGTTCAGGTCGTCAAGGTCTACGACGGAGACACCCTCACCCTCGAGTCAGGACAGCGCGTCCGTGTCGTGGGCATCAACACCCCCGAGCTACGGCCGCTCGAACCGTTCGCAAAGGAAGCCAAGACCTTGGCCGAGGGCCGGGTGCTCCATCAATCCGTCACCCTCACGCCCGCGGGGAGTCCCCCGATGGACCACTACGGACGCCTGCTCGCGCTGGTCTCGAGCGAAGATGGTGATCTGTCTGAAGCGTTGGTGCGGGCAGGGTTTGCCCACGTGTTCGTTCTCCCGCCCAAACCGCCGAACTTCGATGCCTTGCTCGAAGCCGAAGCCACCGCGCGCACCAAAGGGCTCGGCATCTGGAGCCTGCCGCGATTCCAGCAGACGTTCACCATCACGTCGTTTCATGCCAACGCGCGAGGCGACGACCGGCAGAACGTCAACGGTGAGTACCTGCGTCTGTGCAATGTGAGCGGCATCCCAAACAACCTCGAAGGCTGGACGGTCGAAAACCGCCGGGGCGCAAACTGGACGCTGCCTGCGCTCGAGGTTCCCGCTGGGCACACCGTGGCCATTCGCATGGGCCAAGGCGAGACGCAAACCTCACCCAATGCCCCATTGACCGTCTATCTGGGGTCGCGCCGACCCCGCTTTGACAACACCTACGACGTGGTCGTGCTCCGCGACCCGACGGGCCGCGAGGTGGCTCGTCGACAGCAGGGGAAGCCCGAAAACTAGCCCGGTGTGATGGTGAACGCGATCAGGTCAGACGCGGGGAACATCCGGAAGATGCTGTCCTCAACTCCATCGAGCACATCCGAAGCGAGCTGGCGGTCTTCCCCAACCACGCCGCACTCGTCGGTCTCCGTCGCCAATGCAAGCACTTCGGTGATGGGAAAGTCCGGACCAAGCTGAACGTTGCCACCAAGCGCAAAGTCCTCTGCCGACTGACCTTCCACCGCCACCAAGGTGTCGATGGCTTCCTGCGACGGCTCTCCGATGCCCACCTGCATCACGTTCGCGAAGTTGGCGACCAAGTTCTGCAGGCCCCCTGCGTAGTCCGTGATCGTCTGGTAGGCGGGGTCTCCGCAGTTGGTGACGATGTCGGCCACCGCCACTCGAACCTCGGCGCCCCAGACGTCGGTCGCCGCCACACCACTCGTCGCGGTGGAGTTGTCTTCGGTGATGGGCAGGATCATCAGACAGCCGTTCTGCGACGAGTCTGGCGGATCCATCGCAGGGACGATTTCGAGCAACACGCCGGAGAGCAGGAACGCATCGGGCTCATCAGGCAGTTCGTAGGAACCAGGAAGATCTGTCGCCGCATCGTAACGGAACTGCCCCGAGACGAAGACGTGAAGGCCCGCCGCCCCCACCGCACCCGAGGCTCCTCCGGCGACCGGGACGCCATCATTGAGCGCAGGCCCATCGACACATTCGGGGCCCGTGTCGCCCGTCATGGTGTCGTCGTCTCCCCCGCCGAACAGTCCGCAGGCTCCCAAGGCCAAAAGGGGGCTGATGGTCAGCATTCGCGTCATGGCTCTTCCTCGCTCTCACAGATGGGACACCTGGCAGTCTGCCAGAGATGGGGCGAAATGGCCAAGCTTCGTCAAAGGAGGACACTCCCTGACCTCCAGATGACGGTTCGAGATGGGCACCTGCGCTGGGCAGGATAGGATGACTTTGGCACCCGGATGGGATGCCCGGCTGGAGGTAGCAGCCCAGCTGGTGGGTTTCGGCCCACAACCCCCTCTGGTGAGTTCCGGCGGTAACCAGAGGGCTCGCAGGTCCGGGACCTGTGAACTCCCACGCCCGAGAAGGAGGTGATCCAGATGAGTTTTCCCTACGTGTCCTGCCAGGTGGCGGCTCGAAGGGCCCTTTGATCCTTCCTCTTTTGAGGTTTGATCTCAGGCTCTGAAACCACCGACCCTCGGGTCAGTGGAGACAGCGGGTCCTTCGGTCCCGGCTGTCACCGACTCCCAGAGGTTCCAGCGTGACACGACTGGACCTACTTCATGTAGGAGCGTCCTCTGGGAGCTTCTCCACTCCCTCGGTCCACTACTTTCCGAACGCGAACGCCACGCCTAGCTCGTCGAGACGTTGACGAAGAGCCGGGCACCGGTCGACGCGGTCAAACATCGCGCAACTGTCGATGCGCTCGCTGCGATACCCCCGGCCAAACTCTTCAAAGGCCAGGCGGCTCGCAACGGCGCCGCTGTCGATGTCGACCTCCACCAACTCGGTGAAGCCATTGTCTTCGAACGTGGCCTTGGTGATGAGGATGCGCTCGTCATCGATGACATCGATGTCGCCAAGCGATCGGTACCACCAACCTGGCTCGGTCCAATGCCAGAGGCGCTGGGCTTCATGGGCCTCGCCGTCGATGCGCCAGAGGCTCGCCGACGATTCTCCGCGCTGGCGGCCATTGTCGTACATCCAGATCGTGTCGCCCTCGACTTCGAGCCCATGTTGGCACTGCGGCAGGATGGACGGATCAAGGGCGCCCGTCTCGTCCCGCACCGTCCAATCCTGGTCCCAGGCGAGGTTCCACTTCAGGTCGCCAGTCACTCCATCGATGGCGAGCACCTGCCACGACAGGCACAGGCTCACATAGAGCACAGGCCCATCCGGAGTTTCGACGTAGTCCATCCAGTTCGCGTGGTAGGGGTCGCGACCCGCCATTGGGCTGGCCAAGATGCCCTCGTCGACGTAGCGCTGGCTATCGAACGTAAAGTCGACCTCGTCATCGACTGGATCGTAGACCCGGACGCGAAACCCATCCCAGCGGCGGTATTCGTTGCGGTTGTCGGAGACTTCCAGCGTCACGAAGCGCCCATCGTCAAGCCGAATGCCATCGTGATGGAACTGGATGTCCTTTCGATCGGGCACCGCAATGCGCGCATCGCCGTCCCAAAGCCCGATGACCCCCGGCCAACCGTCCTGCTGAACCCGGTCGCCCCCACCCCAAACGATGGCCTCGTCCTCGGGGTGGAACAGCGCCTCGATGCTCTGGTAGTCACGAGGCAACGGATGCCACCATCGGGGCCGCCCCTGCCGATCGTAGACGAGCAGCCAGGCGTGATTGGTGACCACCGCTGGCCGCACGAGCAAGGTCCAATCGCCGCGCATGCCTAGTTCATCGTCGATCGTCACCGTCATGGGGCGAAAATCGATGGGAGGAGCCCCCACCTCGAGCTGGATGTCGCGTTCGAAGGGGGCGCCGGCTGTGGCAAAGACGCGGCAATCGTAGGCGCTTTCCGGCAGGAGCCCCGACAGCCTTAGTTCGTGGGTCAGCGTGGGTTTGGGCGACTCGACGAACACCTGCTCGTCGGGATCGTGCGCCGCGACACACCCTACGGCGACGGAGCGCGGGGCGTTGAGTTCCACATCGAGCTGGAACTGGTTGGAGCGAGGCCCGTCCCAGACCTCGACCGTTTCTTCGCTGGGTTGCGACACCTCTGGCGCCGACTCGCTGCAGCCGAATCCGAATAGCCCCGCGATGAACACGCCCCGCACGATGTCAGCCTCCAGTCAAAGGCTTCATCGTAGCCCGTCAGGCGGCAGGTAGCTGAATGACGCGGCCCGGTTTGAGGTGTTCGCCAATCTGTCCGTTGGACGTCACCACCCACATCAGCTTGCAGGGCGGAGTGACGCGAGGGGTGGGGGCTCCACCATCGGTGAGGTAGATGCAACCGTCGTATCGGACACTTCGAGCATTCTCGCGCAGGTGGGTAAACACCGGATCGAAGGCCGTGCCTCCCCGACCGGCGACCCGGTCTGGCAAACGACCAGCAAACGAATACACCCGCTGGACCGCGGCATCACACTCGATCACGTCGACCTGAGCCCCCTGGCGCCAAAGCCCCCGAATCTCGGCAAAGAACAGCGAGAGTTCGTGATCCGAGACGGAACCTGAGGTGTCGACCGCCACGGCCAGCCGCGAAAAGGAGCGCACCTTGATGCCGGGCGTGGGCACGGTGCCGTCGCCCAGGTAGGACTGACGCCCATAACGACGAGATTCCCGGCGGTACGTGCCGACGATGCGGGTGCGTCGGCTGCTCGAGCCGAACAGTCGAACGGCGCGCCGCCAATCCACCTGAGGTTTCCGACGTTCGAGGACCGCCTGGACGAGCTGCTGTAGGCGTCCCGGCAGCTTGCCCCAGGCTCGGGGGCCGGCTCGATCGCGGGCCTGCACGATGGCCCGATCAAGCTGGGATTCCAACGCTTCCCGCAAGGCATCGGACAGCGGCTCTGCCCCGCCCCACCCGTCATGGTCGGAATGCCAGCTCCGACCCATCAACTCATCGAGCACGCCCGCGCTTTGGGGGGCCGACGTTCCAGAGAAGTCCGGCGTGCCCTCTCCATCGCCCGAGCCCGTCCCGTGCATCTCCTTGTACAGCGAAAGCAGCCGGTCGTAGTACGCTTCCGCCGTCTGGTCGGGCGCGAGATTCAGATCCGGGAACTTGTCGAGGGTAACGGCGGAATCCGGCAGGACGAAGGGCTTGACGAACTGGTTGACGACCAAGTCCGCCGCGATGTTGAACAGCCGAGGATCCCGCCGCTTATCGATGCGAAACAGATGCTTGAACAGCAGGTGCAGGCACTCGTGCTTCACCACCCCCACCCGTTCTTGCCGCCGGCGAAGTCCGTTCAGGAAGAAGTCAGGATTGACCTTGAGTTGAACACCCGACGGCGTCAGGGCCACCGCCGCCGTCGGCGTGGAATCCCCCACCACCCGAACCACGCCCGACAGCAGGTGGCCAAAGAACGGCTCCTTCAACAGCAGGTCGATGATGCAGCGCGAAAGCTCTTCACGAGGGTCGAGGGCCATCTGCCTACATCCCATCCAGCATGAGCTTCGCAAGCTTCTTGTCGCGGAGCATGCCTTTCAGCTTCGGTCCGGCCGCCACCAAATCGCGGTGCAAGCTGAACCGCAGGTCGTTGGGCAACGTGTCGTGCATCAGAAAGGCAATGAGGTTCTTCTTGTGGGCCTTGTCATCAGGCTCGTAGCGCGGGCTCGTCAGGTGCAGGAACAGCCGCGTGCAGATCGTCGCCAGCCGGTCGACCCGCTTTTCGTCGCCTTCCCCCTTGGCGATGTGGTCGATCCGCTTCGCAATGGCCTTGAAGTCATCCGCTTCGAGGATCTCTTCAGGACCGATCAAGGTTGAAAGGTTGTCGTTGACGAAAGAAACGAAGGTCGCCACCGTGACATCGTCGAGCGATGACATGGCAAGGGCCGAAACCAGATCCAGCTCCGACCGCAGGTCTTCAATGTCGGAAATCTGCTCGAAGAACTGCGTGAGCGTCCGTGGGGTGGTGCGAATGCCGTTCACGGTCTCTGGGTAGGTCAGCACAAAGTCGATGCCACGGGGATCGACGCCATGTTCGAGGGCCCAGGCCGCCCACGCCTTCACATCGAAGATCATCGTGAAGTGGAGCATGCGAGTAAGCATCGCATCGTCCATCGGGGTGACGCTGTAGTCACCGCCCTCAGGGTTGGCGGTGGCGACGATCTGCCAGCCCTTCGGCAGCGACCACGAAAACAACTCGAAGTTCTGCAGGAGCTGCATGAGCCCCCGCAAGATTCGATCGTCGGCCCGATTGATGTCATCGAGCAGCAAGATGCCAGGCCCCTCCTCACTCGGGACCCAGTCGGGCGGCAAGAACGTGGTGTACTCGTCGCCCACGACGGTCGGATCGGGGTCGACACGGGTCGGCAGACCATGCAGGTCGCCCATCTCTTCAAACTGCGCGGGGGCACAGTACGCAAGTTTCCAGTTGTGTTGGCGGGCAAACTCGCTCACGAGCGTGGTTTTGCCGAGTCCGTGACTTCCCCAAATGCAAATGGGCGTCCCACGCTGCCCTGTCTCACTCTCGATCCGCTCGTTGCGCTTGAAGATGTGCGCGATGGTCTCCCGAAGCCGAATGGAATCAAGCTGGGCGCCATACTGAATGAGATCGGACAATTCACCCTCCGTCGGTGACGAGGCAGCTGTAATGCGGATGTCCGTAAGATGCCCTTCAGAACTTGATCTCCGGCATCTCCCGCGGAAAACGCAGCTCGTTCCGTCAAACGGCTGTGGAACGGCGTGATGTGGAACTCCAACGCCCCACGAACCGGCCTCCGGGTGGGCCCGCACAAGGATCTCGACGACCCAAGGTTCGTCCCAAGCGATGGACGGCCCCCCTGTGATCTCCTTGTCGACGTCGCGATCCGGAACCACGGAAACGCCCGTCCGAGCTATGTGGGCGGCAGAGGGAGAAGCGATGCGGGCATGGCTGGTCGCGCTGACGCTCGCGGGGTGCGTGATTCCGCGAGCTTATCGAGGGGGAGAAGCCCGAACGATTCCCGATGATCGATGGGAACGGCGCCTCACGATCCCCGCGGAAGCCCCGCGCACCCGGCACGTCATCCTCATGGTGGGGGACGGCATGGGGATGGGCGCCCTGACAAGTGCACTGGTCGCCAACCGTGGTCGACTTAGCCTCGACCGCCTGGGTGTGGTGGGACTCCAGCAGACCTGGTCGGCCGACGAGTTGGTGACCGACGGTGCAGCCGCCGCCACCGCGATCGCCTGTGGCGTCAAAACCGACAACGGAGCCATCGGACTGACGGTCAACGGGCAACCCGTTCCAAGCCTCCTGCAGTGGGCCGAGCAACACGGTTGGGCCACGGGGCTCGTCGCCACATCGCGCATCACCCATGCGACCCCCGCAGCGTTCGTGGCTCACCACCCGGACCACGACGAGGAATACGAGATTGCGCTCGACTTCCTCGACATGGACATCGACGTCGTCATTGGGGGGGGCCGCGACCGATTCATTGGTCGCCGAGACAAGCGCGATCTGCTCTTCGAGTTGCAAGAGCGCTACGGGGTCACGATCGTGGATTCGGTTCGCGACGTAGCGCGGGCCGACCTCGGTAAGCCCGTCTACGCACTGACCACCGACGGACCCTGGCCCCAAGCGAGCAAATCCGACCCTGCCCAACTCGCCGAAGCCACCGAACTCGCCCTCGAACGCTTGTCTCGCCTGGATCAACCCTTCTTCCTCGTGGTGGAAGGGTCCCAGATCGATTGGGGGGCGCAGTGGAACCATACGCCGCGCATCGTCTCTGAGATGCTGGCCTTTGACCGGGCGGTGGGCCGAGCCGTCGACTTTGCCACCGAACACCCCGATGCGCTGGTGGTGGTCACCGCAGGCCACGAAACGGGCGGCATCGCCATCAAGGATGGCAATCGCATCACCGGCGAGGTCACAGCTCGGTTCACGACCCATGGACACACCGCGACGCTCGTGCCGGTCCTCGCTACCGGGGCCGGATCTGAGCGATTCGCCGGAATCTATGACAACACTGAACTACACGACCGTCTTCTCGCCGCAATGACCAATGCGGTCACCCCAAACCATCGGGGGGTCCGCCCAGCCATGGGGAACTAACCGTGCGCATCGCCGTGCTCGCCACCTTCATCGCTTGTTCAGCACGGCCCCCATCGGGAAGCCCCCCCGAGGTCACCACCGTGGCTCCCGACGGACTGACCATCGCCCAGGAGCCCGGACTGCGCGACTGGGTTGCTCTCACTGAATTCCGGCTTGCGAAGCTGACTTGGACGAGCCCCGATCGTGAGACCATCACCGGCCGACGCCTCCCCGCCCGGAACCTCTGGCCGGGCGACACGTGGACCCTCACCGCCCAGTTCGCCGACGACGAACAACAATCGGTCAGCGCCACCGTACCCCCACCCCCAGGGGGCAATGTGCTCATCGTGTTGATGGACGATGTCGGCGTCGACAAGGTCGGTGCCTACGGCGCTCCCGATGCCCCACCCACGCCCACCCTCGACCAGCTCGCAGACCTCGGGCAACGTTTCGACCGTGCCTATGCCGCCCCCGTGTGCTCCCCCACGCGAGGCCTCCTGCTCACGGGCCGGCACGCTCGCCGTACGGGAGTGGGCTGGATCGCCGACACGGGTACCCGCGACTATGCGCTGCCCTACGATGCGGTGACGATTCCCGAAGCGCTTTGGGATACGCGCGGCGACTCGACGTACGCCGATGCCGCGACGGGCAAGTGGCACCTTGCGGGCCCCAATCACCCCGATGTGCTGGTCCACGCAAATCTATCGGGATTCCAATGGTTCTCGGGCCTGGTTGGCAACCCGCGCTACACCGAAGGCTGGGGCTACGACCGCTGGTCCCAGAACACCAATGGTGTGGTCGAGACGCGCGAGGGCTACCTCACGTCAGCCACCATCGACGATGC
>JBCCQY010000034.1:0-69935 GCA_039208735.1 Myxococcota bacterium
GTTCCGGCGCCTCAGATTGCTACGAAGATCCCCACCCGAGGCTGTTCGAGAACCTGGCCACAGACTCCAACTTTCTCCAGTTGGAGCTGTGGGGCGGCGAGGGGACAAACCGAGCCGCCATCGGCGCTCGGGTGGAGGTCCGAACCGGCGACGTCCTTCAGGTGCAAGAGGTCAACGGCGGCGGAGGGCAGTTCGGTGATCAGACCGAGCTGCTGCTGCACTTCGGGCTGGGCGAAGCCTGCGAGGCTGAAGTCGCGGTGCGGTGGCCAGATGCCACCCTCTCCGAGGAGACGTTTACCCTAGGTGGCGGGTACCGCTACCGCATCGTGCAGTTCACTGGCGAGGCCGAGGTCGTGCCTCTGCCTTGACCCTGTTGACGACGTCGACGAGCCACGCCGTTCCTTGCTTGCGCGGCATTCGAAGGTGAGCGCACCATTCGATCGGCGTCGTCTGACGTTCGCTCCTCGAGCTACTGATTTGAACCGTCGCCTACGCTTCGGTCGGATGAGCCACATCATGGGGCTTAGGCTCGTCATCGAAGGGAAGCGCCCGCCAAATCGCGAGCGCAATGCTCCCCGCTACGAGCCCAACCGCAAAGTCAACGCCAAGGGTCGCGAGCGTCTCAACCGCTCCGGGCAAATGCAGTCCGTGGAGCCCATCGTGCACCCACGTGGCGAGCGGAGTAATGCCATGCAGAATGATCTGACCCCCAACGAGCACCATCGCGATGGTGCCCACCCAAGACACGCCCTTCATGAGATAGGGAGTTCCCTTCAGGATCGCGCGACCGAGCCCTGCGAACCCCGCATCCGCTTGGACGAGAGCCGCGCCGAGGTCATCAAGACGTACGAGCAGAGCAACCATTCCGTAGACCCCCACCGTCATCGCCACCGCAACGACATAGAGGACGGCGACTTGGGTCCAAAAGTCTGCATCCTTTACTTCGCCAAGGGTAATCGCGACGATCTCGGCCGATAGAATGAGGTCGGTTCGAATCGCCCCCTGGACGCGTTGCCGTTCGAAGGTCTCGGGATCGACGCCTGCAGCAGGGGAAGCATGCGTCTTCTCGTGGTCCTTGGGATGTTGCACCTTGTGGAGGATCTTCTCGACCCCCTCGAAACACAGGTACGTGCCACCGGCCATCAACAGTGGCGTCAGAATCCAGGGCACCAGCGCGTTCAGCACGAGAGCCGCGGGGACGAGGATGATTCCCTTGTTGAACAACGAGCCCCGTGCGACCTTCCAGACCACAGGCAGTTCGCGGTCTTTAGACAGTCCAACCGCTTGCTGAGCCGTAACCGCCATGTCGTCGGTCACGAGCCCGGTGGTCTTCTTGGACGCCGCAAGGGTCAGGGTGGCGACATCATCGGCAAGGGCGCTAACGTCGTCGAGCAAGGCAAGCAGACCGCTAAAGGCCATGGACTCTCCGCCACTGGGTGGGGGTTCGGCACCACGTACACATGGACCTCGTCGCAGTCAACCACCAAGCTGCGGTCGGCGGAATCGCAGCGCTAATCCGGCGGCTGCGAAGACCGTATGAGATGTGATTTCCTTCACACGGATCCGACCCTTCTTTCCTTCGGTCTCGCCTGTGTCGCAGGGTCTGGCGAATTCGCCTTTTCATTGGCTGAAGCTTGAGACAGAGCTGCGACGGATCATAGGCGAGCCGCGAGCCAGTGTGGGTGGAGACACTGGAGTTTTGAATGACACTGATTTGGTTGTCCGCGGTCGCCTTCGCACAGGACCCGTGCCCGGCTGGGGACGTGTGTTTCCCGGCTAACTACTGGGGAGCTTCCTGCGACGGGGTGTGTGGTTTCGTGAACGGGACCATCGCCTGCGACCTCGATCTCGGTTCCGCAAGCTACGACTACATGGTTGCCATCTCAGATTTCGATGGCCATGGCTCCCCGTCCTACAGCATCTTCGGAGGCACGGAGCCGGGAGGAAGCACCGGCTCCAACTTCGCCTGTTACTTCGACAACAGCCCTGCGGTCAGTACGATGGAACTCGGCGGCTCGGGGGCAGACGATTTAATCCAGTTGGATTACGTCAATGGCTTTTGGCAGCTCGACGACCTCCTCTGGGTTTACGTATGGGGTGAAGCGGGCCAGGACACGATTCGAGGCACCAACACGGCGGTGATTGACTTTCTTTATGACGGTCACAACAACGACACGCTGAGTGATGGCCGATGGATGTTCGGAGAGGACTCGCTCGACACCATCACATGCTCGGACGACTATCCGTGCAGCTGTGAAGGCGGCGATCACGATGACACCATTGATTGTGGCAACAACCAAAACTGCCAGGCGTGGGGCAATCACGGCAATGACGTGATCACCGGCTCAGATTACGCGGACTTCCTTTATGGCGGAGTTGGCGATGATGAAGTCGATGGAGGAAAGGGAGCGGACACCATCTATGGTGGACCCAACCACGACGTCTTGAACGGTGGCGAAGGCGAAGACACCATCTATGGTGACGGTGGGCCGGACATCATCGATGGAGGTCCGCACGACGACACCTTGTACGGTGGAGACGGCAAGGACAAGATCTTTGGTTCGGGCAGTGACGACGTCATCTACGGGCAGATCGGCGACGACGAGCTGCGAGGGGGGCCCGGCGACGATGTGATCGAAGGCGGGCCTGGGCATGACCAGGTGAACTCGGGAACGGGGAATGACGAGATGTTCGGCGGATCCGGTGACGACACGCTGTGTGATGGGTTCGACCTCTACCAGCCGGACACCATCGTGACGGGTGGGGGAGGCCAGGACCGCGGTTGGGTCTATTACGTCGCTGGAGCGACGGTGACCTTCACCTCGGTGGAGTCCTGTGGCCACGCCAACTACGACCTTACCTGCACGTTGCTGTTTCCTCCTACCTGCATCAGCGAAGCCCCCTAAAGGACTAGGCGATCTGGTGCGGATGGTCCTCTCGCACCGCCAGTCGTTGCTGGGCTTCGAACGCAGAAGCCGCGCGCCGCCGCTCACCCGATGCGATCTGCGGCTCGGATCTGCGAACGGCCTCGGCCGTCTGAGCCTTGTTCATGCGCATCCGAGCTGCGGCTGCCCGTTGGGTGGCTTCTGCGGCCACGGCCATGTCTTGCGCTGAGGGATTGCCCGGGGCCAGGGCCGCTGCGCGCACGCGTTGCATTCGGTCGATGGTCCCCTGTGCAGTCGAGCCACCGCCCATCTTGACCACCACCTCACCACCCACCGCATACTGCCTGCCGTCCGGACCCCTCTGATAGACAAAGGTGGGGACGCCTCCGCCAATTGCAGCATGCGCGGCCTCGTGGGCGCGAACCTCGGCGTCCCTCGCGCGCAGTTCGTCGACCACCGCTTGGTCTTCGTCAGACAGCTCGCGAGGACCTGGGGCCTGATCCTCGCCTGGCGAGGCCCCGATCGGGTCGCGCAGCAAGGACTGGCGAGCTTCTTCCCATAGTTGGGCGTAGGAGGGTCCAAGTTCAACGGGCTCAATGGCATTGGCGTCGGACAACTGAACCACATCCCTCGTTGAGGGGCTGTTCAACGCTGGAGCGTCGTCCCTCTCGGCCCGAAGACCAGGAGGTTCCGTGAACGGGACTTGGATTGGTGTCTCAACGCGCATACGGACCTATCGGAACACCCAGGGTGAGGTTCGAGTCTACGCAGGACCTTCGCTTTCGCGGAACGAACTGCGATTAATCCAGGATTAAGCGGACCGAAAGTCACCGCGCCCATACCTCCAGCAAAGCCTTGGGAGGTCACGTGCGTCAGTTCTTGGGAGTCGCCATGGGATCTGCGTGGATATTCGCGGGATGCGCACCTGCGGACGAGCCATTGCAGGAGGCATCGTGGTTGCAGTCTGCCTACTTTGACTGGGATTTGTTCAACCATCGCGTCTCGGCCCTGCGCTTTGGCTTCGCTGGCGAGGACGTCGAGCTGGCGGTGGTGGGTGGGACCTCCACCACCAACACTCCCGCCGATCTCGACGACACGTGTGACCCGTCCACGTGCCAAGAGTTTCCGTTCGAGGACGTGTCGTTTGCTCAAATCGGGTGGGGGCGCGTGGTCAGCGATGAGGTGGTGATGGGGCTCGGGACCGTGACGCTGGAGGTTCCCCAAGGAGGCGCCACCGGCCAGTTCGACATCGCGCTCCCCAGGATTCCCGAAGGCGAGGTCGTAGCACTTCTCGCGGGCTTCACCGTCAACACGGACCATCCGTTGTCGGGCGACGAGCCCGCCTGCTATCGCCCGGAGTACGGCTGGCACCCCCGTCGCTTCACCCTCGCGATCGACGCGATCACCATCGACGAGCCGTCGGACAAAGGAATCGTCGAAGTCACGGCACGGTTCGATGCCGGCCCCACGTTGGAGCCCGAGCGAGCCTGCATCGACGACGTAGTGAGTCGCTCCGTGGTGACCGTGGAGGTCGACGTGCTCCTCCTCGCCGGTGTCGACGACGTGTCTACCGAGGTGGTGAACTCGAGCGCGACCTACCCGATAGGCCCGGGGGGACGAAGGGAGCCCGCTGCACAGCCCGAGGTCGCGCCATCGCCCCTCGAGACGAACGCCCCGCTGGTTGGATGGTCCAGCCTCGACTTCGCCTTCGATTCAGGCGAAGACCGTGGCTCCTACCTGCGCAGCTTCGGGTTCGTGCTCGGCCCCGACGGAGCCGCTGGCGTGGCCACGAACTTCTCTCCCTTTACCCAGCTGACGGACTTCGCCTATGCCTTCGAAGGAACGCTCGAAGCCCTTCAGCTCGACGGAGACATCGAGACGGGCACCGTGACGGTCGAGCGGCTCCTTCCCTCCCTCGATGGGTCAGACCAGCCAGTCGTCCAGCGCTTCTCGCGCTGAAGCGACATGTTCTGGAGGAGCGGGCTCAAGGTCACCGAGACTCAGGTGCGCGATGACGGCGTCAGGTTGGGGGACAAACCCCACCAACCCCATCGAAGGCCAAGGTCCCTGGGCACGGAGCGCGTCCCGGATGATCGCACGGGTGGTCCGCGCAACACCGGCTCGAACCACGATCGGTTGAATCGGGAACGGTCCGATGGATGTCAGCACGCGAACGTCTGCCGGCAGCCGAGGGCTGGCACCAACGGCCGCGAGCGTAAGCAACGTACTGTCGATCGTGATCGCATCGACCGTCTTACGGACGAGCGCCTCGATCGAGCCTGCATGCGAACCGGTCAATCGGACGCGGCCGAAAAAGCGGCTCGGAGAGGTGCCGAGGGAGGCCAGCGCCGATGCCATCCCCCACCAGCCGCTCAAGGAGACGGGATCGTTGTAGCCGAAGCAGCCACCATGCAGGTCGGAGATCGACTTGGCGGGATGGTCCCGGCGGACCACCACCGTGGCATAGTAAACGGGCTGACCAGCGTTACGAGAGTCGTCAAACAGAGGCGCAACCCCCAAACCCACGATGCTCCGACTCGGCTGCGCCCGCAGCGAGAGGTAGGATGGCGCGCAGATGAAGCCCACATCTGCCTCACCGCGAGCAAACGGGTCGTCCTCGGGGGTCGGCCCCGATCGGTTGGTGCGGGAGGCGACCTCGACCGGCCGCTTGAGGGCCTTCGCTAACACCCGACCAATCCGCTCGTAGAACGCCAACGGAATGCTCGGCGCAAGCCAGGTCACGAGCCTCAGACTGGCGTTGTCGTCCTCAGCCCTTTGCCACACCCGTCCGTCCAACGCCTCTACGAGCCCTCGTAATGGACAATGGCGGATCCGGCGACGACGACCTCCAAGCAGGCCGCCAAACCGCTAAGCGCTCGACGTCTTGGGGTTCCACGAGCGAGGTCTGGGACGTACGGCTTCGTTGTCGGCGGCTTGCTTCGGAACCGCGCTCGGCAGGTGTACGGAAAACGTCGAACCTTCTCCGAGGGTCGATTTGACTTCCATCCGCCCGCCCATGAGGCGAGTCAGTTCACGACACAGGGTGAGGCCCAGCCCCGTGCCACCGTAGACGCGGGTAGTGGACTTGTCGGCTTGCTCGAAGGCCTCGAAGACCCTCTGCAAGTCGTCTTCGTGCATCCCGATACCGTCGTCCTGAACGACGATGACCACTTCCTGGGCCCTGAGGTCCGCTGACAGTCTCACGACGCCACGCTCGGTAAACTTGATGGCATTGCCAGCAAGATTGACCAACACCTGTTTGAGACGTTCGGGATCACCCGGAAGAAAACGAGCCTTCGGATCGATGTACACATCGAGCGAGTTGTGGCGCCTCAAGGCTAATCCTTCGAGCAATGCGCAGACCTCGTCGAACAACGGAACGAGGTCGAGCCTTTCGATACGCAGATCGAGCTTACCGGCCTCGATTTTCGAGAGATCGAGAACGTCGTTGACCAACGCAAGAAGGTGGGAGCCCGCCAGCTGAATGCGCTCGATGTCGAGTCGAATCGGCTCGTCGGACTCAAGGTCCTCTTGCAGCAATTGCGCGTAGCCGATGATGGCATTGAGAGGTGTTCGCAACTCATGCGACATATTAGCAAGAAAGGCACTTTTCGCGTTGTCAGCCTCGAGTCGGGCATCGCGTTCCTTTACCACCAGCTGGACCAGCTCGGAGAGCATGTCAATGGTCGCCTTTGACATTTGTGCAGCTGCAAACAGCATCGTGGCGATAACGGCAAACGCGGACACGCTCATCGAAAGGTAGGTCGTCTGCGTCAACGCACCCAAGTCGATGGGCTCGATGGGACTTCCAAGGGTCACCAGAAAGTACAGCAGCCCAGGGACGACCAATCCGCTCCAGAAGAACCACCGTTCTGACGGACGAACCAGGAGCAACACCATCGGAGGAAAGATGAAGGCAATGGTATGAAAGCCAGATGGAACACCGAGGAGGAAGCCAAGCGCGACGTACCCAAACAGGTTGACGGTGAACAGGAGGACCCTGGCGAGGGTGCGGTAGCCAACGTGGCTCGCCGCGATGGTTAGGCCCCAACCCGCGATGAGTCCGACAATGATCGCGACGGGCCGTGCGTCGACGAAGGACAGAATGACCGCCTGAGGGGTGGCGGCGCAGATCTCGGTGAGGGCGATGAGTTTGGCCGTCTGGCTACGCCGCTCCACATCAAGGGCCTCCATATCGGGCAGATGCGGGGCGTCGTCAAGACTCGCCTGTCGCAGTGGCTGCATGAATGGTCTCCACGATCAGGCGTTTGGACGAGTCAGACGACTCGAAAGCTCGAGAAGGCGCTCCGCGGTGGTCGCCGACATTCGGCCCATGCCGCACGAGCACGCCACATCTACGGCGTGACCACGGTGCTGCTCTACGATCGAAAGCAAGGTGTCGTGGTCATCATCGTCGAGTTCGGGGTGCACAAAGCCCGCAACGAGCCGTACTCCCTCGGGCATCGCGAGCTTGGCGAGCGGCTTGTAAAAGTCCGGATCCAGCGGCGGTGGTGTGGCGGCTTCAGCCAGCGGAATGTGGAGGTAGCGAAGTTCGTAGGTATCGGGCCATCTTGCGAGAAGGGCATTGGCAAAGCTCACCGCCTTGCGGATGCTGCCAGCCTTGATGAGGGCCTCGTTGTTCAGATCGCCAAAGCACAAATGGACGCCAAAGGGTACCGCTGGCCGCACTTGACGCAACAGGCGCACCACCCCGCCCGCAGGAAATCCATGAAGCAAATCGGGCAGCTGATAGGCCAAGGCAAGATTGCCTGGGACCTCGAGCTGAAAGGCGATGTCGCCCTCGTCCGCTTCGTCAAGGATCGCATTGGCCTCAAATGCCATGCGTCGGTCGAAGGTCGGAGCGTACCGAAGCGCATTCACCGGTGACATCATCGCGAAGGTCATGCCGATTCCCGTGGGAAGCCCCACTTGGAGTTTTAGATTCGGCAGGTTGTGAGCTTCCCGTAGCCGTTTGAACACCGGGTAGTTCTTACGGAATGCGTCTAGCCAACCAAAGTCAAGGTGCTCGAAAAGCGCCGAAGGAGCATGTCGCGGAGCAAGGCGGGGCCCTTTGTCATAGCCCGTGGGGAAGCCACTTTCGCCACGTTCCCCCTCACGAATTACGCGAAATGCGGCCTCGTCTCTCATGCAACGGTCGATGATGACCTGGACCCAGGCGGCTCGCTCTCCGAGCGGGTACGCCTCGGAGTGTTCCCCGATCTCTCCGTCGGGAAGAGCCATCACGAGGCGGTCTCCGACCACCTCCAGAGCCTTCGTCATGGCCGTTTCTTCGTTCTCGAACGGCAGACTGCCGACCAGCAGCACCCGGCGATGTTTCTCGTTCACCCGCCCTCCAGCCTTGGGAGGCTGACCCTACACCCTATTCGCAACGGGCAACCTGACATGAAGGCATCGACGGTCTTATGAGCAAACGGGACGCAACACCAAGACGATCAGAAGAGGGGCTAAGCGATCCCAACAAGGGAACCGAGGCGACGAAAGCGGACCGCGTGGGCCTGCAGGCGCGTGGCGCTGAAGGTCAGCGGTATTCCAACAAACGAGTTTGCTCTAATTCGCCGGCTCGGTGTCGCTTTCGTCATCATCTTCCGACGTGTCTTCGTCCGATGAGCCAGCACTGTTCTTGAGCCGATGTTTGAGGGCCAACAGGGCCAACTTCTGCACACTCGGCCCTACGAACACGCCGATCTCGGGAACTTCATTGAGGATGTCGGAGATGAAGGGAGAGTCTGGCGTACAATCCCCCGGGAAGCAGACATCCTCACGAATCGTTCCGACGAGGACACACTCCCACTCCCATTCGCTTTGGTCTATTCCATTGAGGACCACACGGGTTTCGTACACACCCACGTCGCAACTCGAACAGCACCATGTGGACGGAGACACAACCTGCATCGAGTTGACGACAGCATCGGGACAACCATCACCATCGTCGATTTCTCGCTCGCTGGAAGTATTGCAGCCTCCCAAAGGGATGTCCAAGACCCAGCCGTTGGATTGCTGGATACCTGTCAGCTGGCAATCTCCATTTTCATCGGGCTCGTAGGACAAGGTGGTCTCGAAGCCATGGCATCGTGCCACGCCGCCATTGGTCTCCATGGGCTGGGGATCCGTGCAGCTACCGAGTACGAATTGCTCGCACTCCGGCGGCTCCGGAGGATTCGAGGCGGCAACGTCTTGTCCAAACGCGCTGCCGAGCGATGAGACGATGAACAACAATCCAGTACACACTTGCGCTCTCCTTTGAGATTCAGGTCAGGGTCACCGTGTCACGAAACCGACGAAGACAAGAGCCAGATTGCTTTTTTGGCACCCCAGCATCGTCACGTGATGACAGTCGTACTTTCTGAAGTCGGTCTCCTGCGGCGACGAGGCTTGCAGTAGCTTGCAGTTGGATTTGCGATTGAGTCACAACAGCCTACTGAGGGACTGCGGCTTCGAATGAGGTCCGCATGCAGGTCTCCATACGATGGAGAACACACGTTCAATATCCGGACAAAATCTGCCCTAGTAACCAGCTAATCAAAGCTCATGGAACCGACCTTGCGGTTCCCTGGAGGTGCAATGATTGGATTGTTCCTGTCCGTGGCCTTTGCAGGTGCTCTCGATGAGGGTCCCTACACAATCCAAGACGCAAGTGGGGCCAGGCTTGGCTTCACAAGCACGATCGGCCAAGGCATCGCCACGCTAGCCGGGTTTGAAGTCTGGGAGTGGCACCACGACCCATGGCCAAACTCGAACTTTTCGTTGGTCCCTGGCGCCACCTCGCCATCGCCCCACGCCATGGCCTATCCATCGGAGTCGTTCGGCCTCAATATGGTAGGCATAGCCGCTATTTTCGGTGCATCTGCGATCGTTTCAGTCGCCGATCGGCTCTATGCCGTTTCGGTGTGCACCAACAGCGAATGTATGCCCGTCGGCTTTGCATTCATTGAGAATGGCGGTGAACACACCACCTGGCTCGCCAACCAGGATTGGCCCCATGACCGCATCGTGGGGAGTCCTGAGTCCGTGATTCGTTTCGAGCATCTGGTCCAGGTGCCCGAAACCGACGAAACATTCCGTGTGCTCGAGCATGCGCTCGTGACCGATTAAGGAGGTATTACATGATGATCATAGCATGGCTGCTCGCCGAGAGCGCTCATGCCCAAGCACTTGGCATCGGGGCCTTCTTCGGAAAGGTCAACTGGGGCCTTGCCCAATACGAGATTCGAAACGGCGAGGGGCCTCTCGGCGGAGTTCGCGTCACATTGTCCACGCCCGATGACGGGTACTTGCCCCATTCCGAGTACTGGCACTGGGCATCTACGCCATGGCCCACAGGCGACTTTGAACTGGCCATCGAATCTGAGGTCACGGTCCCCAATACGGCCGACCGCTACGATTCCTTTGGACTCCCCGCCTATGCCACCCACACGCTTCCCGCCTCGATCGGCGGAAATGACCGCCTCTATCGGGTTTCGGTTTGCCTTGAAGCAACCATGCTCTGCGACGAGGCCGGCTACCTATACGTGAAGGATTCGGGGGCGAGCCTCGAATGGTACGCTTACGCGGATTGGCCGTACCGCAAGATCGCTGCAAGTGCCCGCCAGATCGTACTCTTCGAACACCTGGTGAGCGTGCCGGGAGGCTCGGAAACCTACCGGTTTGTCGAAGACCATCGCGACTAACGGCGTGATCTTGACAGAGACGAAGTCCACCAGCCTTCGCATCAACACCTGAAAACAGCGCCGAAGGCCAGCGGTGATCTCCATTGCAGTCACACCATGCGGAGGAACGTCCCGAAGCTATTCCAGTGCTTCGGACCCGACGCCGGCCGCCACCCACACGGGCAGGAACGCGGCTTCGCGAAAGGGGTGCCCCTTGATCTTTGCGAGCGTGGCGTTGGCGGCGTCGTCTTGACCCGCGGCGGCCTGCGCTTTCGCAAGATCGTGGCGGCAACGAAACGCGACCTCAGGGCACGTCTCTAGCATGAAGATGCCGGGTTGAATGTCGCCGACCGCGATATCCAGCACGCCGTGCAGGTGCGCGATGTCGTTCTTCAGGCCTGGTCGCGCGACGAGCTTGTCCGTAATCGCATGAAGCGTTTCGCGCGCCTCCTCAACGTTGCCCCGTCGCGCTGCCGCATGGGCCTTACCCAATGCGGCCTGGTCGCGTAGCTCCTCCGCAAACCCACCTTGGAGACCAACGGCCTTGAGGCGGGCCAGGGCTTCGTCGAAGGCCTTCGCCGCGTCTGACCAAGCCTCGACACTCAGCAGAATGCGTCCCCGGGTCAAGGCGGCAAAGGCGTACGTGCTGTTCAAGCCCTGCGCCTTGGCTTGTTGGCCGGCCTCCGCCAGGGTTGCCTCTGCTCCTGCGCGATCGCCTTGGGCCGCCAACGCCCATGCTTTCGCGGTGTGGGCGGTGCTTTTGTCGAGAGCCGTCGTCGCAGCTTGATGCCCCTTGTCGATCGCCGCCATTCCGCCTTCCCAGTCACCCCGAAGAAAACGGGTTTGAGCGATCCCGAACCAACCCACAAAAAAGCTTTGATCCACCTTGGTTGACTCGGTGAAGGCTGCCTCCGAGTCTGCAAAACGACCCGCCTCGAGGAGGATTTCGCCCTTGGAGTCGTGCGGGTTCGCCTCGTTGGGAGCCAACCCGATGTACCTATCGAAACTGGCGACCGCGCCGTCGAAATCGCCAAGCTGGGCCCGCGTATAGCCCAGCATGTTCCAGGCGGGGCCCGCGTCGGGCGACAGTTCGGTCGCCTTCTGAAGGTAGTTTAGAGCTGCGTCGTAGTCGTCTTGAAAGAATGCGACATTGCCGAGCTGCATCTGCACCCGCCAGTCTTTCGGAGCGAGCTCCGCGACCCTCTCGAGCAGCTCGATGCTCTCCGCCTGGCGACCCTTGGCGTTGGCCAACATCGATTGGATCAAGATGCGCTCCGCCTCAGGCAGCTCCCCTGCCGCCTCGTTGGCCTCGACCAGGAGGGCCAATCCCTCGTTCCCAGGTTTCAGACTGCCGAGCATCGCCTTTGCACGCACGAAGCCCGGATCGAGTTCAAGGGCTTGATCAAAATCGAAGATGGCTTCCGCACCGCGAATGTTGTCGAGCGCCACCATGCCAGCCTCGAACGATGCGCGAGCCTCTTCCGAGGAAGTTGTCACAGGAACCACAGTAGGGGGGGCTACTTCAACCGGCGGCGCCTCACCGGCGACGAGTTCCTCCAGGGCGTCACAGGCGCCAAGTGTCATCATCAAGATACCAACGAGATTTTTCATCCTTGCCAACCCCTATTGCCCCATATGCACCGTTCTGGGCCAAGAGTCTACCACGACGCTCCTCGTTCACGAGCATGTCCGGATGATCGTGTATCTCCGGTATCTTTTGTCAATCACAGGCCGAGCGCCGAGGAGTGGAGGACGGGATTCCTCGTCCCCGAGTGTGACCGTTATCAGTTTTGAAGCTACCTATCGCCTACCAGGCGACGGCAAGCCCGTACGTCGTGATCACACCAGCCACGGCAAACAGCGTCCCAAAGAAGAGATTGACGAAGTGATCCACGTTGAACTCCCAAGTTGGTCATCGAGTGCCGCGCCGCAAATGGGTCGACCGGCCCACCCGCCATCGCTTGTTCGTTTGCTTGGGGCTTTGGATTGCCACCGAGTGGTCGCTGCCGCCGCTGAGTGGAGGGCCTTGGCCCCCGTGGACGGGGCGTCGCCACATTGCTAAGGCACAACCATGGCTGTGCTGAGACGCTCCCGCGACGGGCGTACCGTCAGCGTCGGCGCATACACGCTCATCGGGCGCTATCCGTCCTGCGACCTCGTCCTTTCGGATTCCAGGGTGTCCGGGAACCACCTGTTGCTCCTCCACGACGACACCGGGTGGTTCATCAAGCCGCACTTGACCACCAACGCCACGCTGCTCGCGGGTGTACCCATCCCTCCAGGACGCCGTCATCCCGTGGAGAACGTGGGGCTCTCTGTCCAAGTGGGCACTCCCGATGAGGTTTGGACTTGGCTCGACCTCAGTCCGCCCGGCCCCGCGGCAACGGACGCCGAAGATCGGCTGCACGTCACAAAGGACCGCGTCCTGGTACTCCCCAACGAGCAACGTCCCTGGGGTGTGGTGGTATCGATCGGCGACCAGTGGTTTCTTCAGGCGGGCGAGGACCGAGTTGGCCTCGTCGACAACCAGATCGTTGAGCTGGATAGGCAGCGCTTCCGTCTCCACCTGCCGAAGAGCCTCGTGGGCGGTTCACAACGAACCGCCGAGGCCAACGAGGCTCCCCCTGTCGCCCTCGAACTGGTCATTAGCGCCAACGGCGACGAGATCCTGAGAAGCTGCCTGATCTCGGTCCGCGACCGCCGCGAACTCCGGGTCCGGCGCCACACGCACCTATTGCTGGAACTTGCCGAAGCTCGAGTGGCAGATGCGAACTCGGACTTAGCGGAATCCGAACGGGGGTGGGTAGACACCAACCTGCTGCGCCGACGACTCGGCCTATCTGCCCAACAGCTTTACGTGCAGACCTTCCGAGCCCGCGCGCAGCTCGAAGACGCGGCGCCTGCCTCGCGTTCGCTCCTCGAGGTCCGAGGTGAATACGGGCGCAGACAGCTACGGCTTGGAATCCATCAAGTTTCCGTAAGGTCCAATTCGTGAGACCGGACTTTCCTAAGACGAGGCTGCAGGTCGCAGCTATCCTGCGCCTGTGATGCTGCGAAACCCCGCTCTTCTCGAGATCGAACAGGCCGTCGGCCCCTACCGAATCCGTGGTCAGCTGGGCCGAGGTGGTGGTGGTGTCGTCTACCTCGCTCAACATGCTCAGTTGAAGACCTGGCACGCGCTCAAAGTCCCTTACGGTCTTGAAGGTCGACACCGGCGTCGAGCCCTACAGGAAGGCCGTCTCCAGGCGACGCTCGATGACCGTTTCGTCGTCCCCGTGCGCGATGTGCTCGAGGTCCAAGGTGGACTGGCACTGGTCATGCCGTACGTCGATGGCTGCTCCCTCGAGGCGATCGTTGCCGAGGGTCCGGTCCCCCCCGACGAGGTGGCCCTCGTGACCCAAACGCTGCTTCGCAGTCTGGCCGCCATTCACGACGCAGGCATCGTGCACCGCGACGTCAAGCCTTCGAACGTACTGCTCGATTTCGTCGATCAAGACGTTCGGCTTCGGATGGCCGATTTTGGCATTTCGATTGCGGGCGACGAGCCAAAGTCCGGCTCCCGCGCTTTTCGCGCCACCCACGCCTATGCCGCTCCCGAAGTCTGCCGCGGCGACGCGCGAGTCAGCTCGGCGGCCGATCTCTGGTCGGCAGGGGTGATGGTCTACGAAATGTTGGTTGGCGAAAGGCCATTTCCCGGCCCCTCCCCCGCGGATCTCGACCGCCAGATCCTCTCGGGGGCGGTCGAGGTGAGCCGGATCCCGGAACCTTGGGATGAGTGGCTGAGATGCTGGCTCGTCGCCGACATTGCGCTGCGACGGAAGACCGTCGCCCGTGTGCGTCAACACCTTGACGGGTGGGCCCCTGGGCTCCGGCTCGCCGATGGAACAGTAGGGCGAATCGTCTCGCAATGGCGCGAACACACCACCCAGGCGCCTAAAACGGCCCCCCTCTCTGGCACAACGGTAACTCCTTCGGGGGCTCCCACCGACGGGTCCATCTTCGTTCTCGCTGCGTTCGCGGATCGGTTTTCGGTGAGCCGTGAAGTCCATCGACTTCAGGATCTCGGTGTGGACATGAACTACACGTTCCCGCAAGCGCCGACGATGACGCTCTCGAACCTGGATCAGGCCTCCCTAGTGTCGAGCAGCGCGGTCCTCGTCTTCTGGTCGGTGGCCGCACGTCGAGATCCCCGCGTCGACCAAGGCCTTCGGCTGGCTCGTGAGGTTCAATCACACCGCGATGGACCACAACGGTTCGCAACCGGCGAATCGCTCGACGGCTCCCCTCTACCCGCAGGACTGACGGGTCGTCCGGGCCGCATCACCGCACCCGTTGCAGTGGCGCTCGGGATCGGGGTCGTAAATGGGCTCGTGATGCTGCAGCGTCCGTCTCTGCCCACTGCAGCCTGGGTCGCGGCCACAGTGGCGGTGCTGATCCCTTCGGTCGTCGCCATTTTGCAGCTGATGCGTCAATCGACTCGCTTGTTGCGGGTCGGCGCGATGTACGAATTGGGACGTTGGATCGACCAGGCCGACGTGACCGCCTTACTGTCCACGGCGGAGCGCTTCATCCAATGGGTGTTCGGACCTCGCATCGTGTCCTGGCAGGCCTTCAGCCGCTCCGCTCTGTTGAGCCTCACCATCATTGCGCCAATCTTGTTCGTGTGGCCGATTCGGGCCTACGAGGTCAGTTTTGCGGTTGGTACGGACTTGACCGAGGCCGTGGGCATCTGGCGGCGTCATTTGTATCGCGCGTGGTTATTCAGCTGGCAGATCGCGCTGGCCAACGTCATTCTCGACTTCCTTTCCCTGGCGTGGACCCGATGGTTGTTGCGATTCGCACTCGCTCGGCCGACGACCCGACGATTCATCGTCGTTCTCCTCGTCGACGTGTTGTTTGTGCTCGTGGCATCGCTGGCCATCCTTCATGCCAACCAGGAAGTTGTTGAGGTGTACGAGGCGGTGCCAGGCGCCTGGCTACAGCTGGTCGCGTCCGTGGTCGAAAGCCTCTTTCAGGGCGAATACAACCTCGCCGCAGCGCTTAAGGACCCCATGTCCGCCATCGTCCTCTCGGCTTTGGCGGGGCTGGTGACCGGAGTCCTTCCAACACTGATTCACACTACGCTTTTGGCGTTGGGCCTGGTGAACCGCCTCGCCTTTCGTGGGCCGTTTCGGTTCTTCGGGGACATGCTGCGGCGAGTGGCAGACAGCCCACACGGTCCATGGAACATCGCCATCCCGCTCCTCGTGGGGGGCCTTGCCGTCACCGTATGGGTCCTGCCGCGGCCCCCTGTCCCAGCGGCGATCGACACCCTCACGAAGACCCTGTGGTCCGCGCCACTCGATGGGATGGATTGTGGCGAACCGTGCTCGATTGGATGCCCGAAGCCCTACGTTCCTTGCGATGCCGATCAAGAGATCGTGGTCGAGCCGCCGGCGCGGCCCTTCGTGCTCACCAAGACCGAGATCACTCAAGAACTCTGGACCGCGGTCTGGGATGCTGCAGAAGAGGTGGTGCCCGACCGATATGGCTTGCCACGGGACCCGTCCCTCTACCGAGCCCCCACACGGCCCGTCGACAACGTGTCGTGGTGTCACGCCGTGCGTTTCGCGAACCTGTGGACCGCGGTAGAAGCCGTCGAAACACCGGCCCTTGAACCCGCCTACGTCAACGGCCACGGTCCGCATCTAGGGCGCTGTGAGCGGATTGGGGCGAGTCGAGTCCCCGAGTCACTCGGCTATCGCTTGCCGACCGATGCCGAATGGAGCACGGCGGCTGGCGTCAGCCCAGGACAGCGCTTCATCATGGGAGACGATGTGGCGGACCTCGAAACGGCAGCCTGGTACATCGACAACTCCAACATGAGGTCCCATCTTGTTGGCCAGCTAAGACCCAACGTCCACGGGCTCTACGACCTGTCCGGCAATGTTCTCGAATGGACTGAGAGCGACTTCGTCGGCGACTTCACTGCCAAGCACAGCGCTTGGCGCACCTTACGGGGGGGCAGCTTCTATGCTCAATCCCACATTCTGCAGGTGAGTGTTCGAGCGGCGTTGCCGGTGGGGTGGCACGACAGTGAGACAGGGTTTCGCCTCGCACGCACCCTTTCCCCCATCGGGGCGACGGTGGTTGAACCACGACCAAGCCACCGATAGCGAAGACCCTGTCGTTCCAAGTCGTCATCTGTGGCGGCGCTCGTCAGAGGTGAACGCGGCGGTGCGTAGTCGTCCCAGTCGGCTTTCGGGAGGGACGGCCAAGGCTTCCATCTGCGCATCAATCTCGGCGGAGTCGACCGCATCTCCCTCGAGGCGACGAGCCCAGGCCTGGGTGATCGCCCGTTCCAGCTCCAGGAGCGGCAACTCGCCCGGCACCTCGGCCACCTCGGCCAGCGCCGCCTCGGCTTGGGCGATGCGCCCATCGGCGAGGTACCGCTCGGCGAGCGCCACATAGACCGATACCGCCACACTGCCCAAGGGATGCTGCCGAACGATCTCCATGGCCGCACGAAGGTAGCCGATGGCGACGTGGGATTCGGCGCGACGTCCCAGAGCCAAGTAAGCCTGCGCGATGAGTCCGTCGTCGGCACGCTCAAGCCCGATCTGGAGCGCCCGCTTGCCCAACGTCTCGGCGGTGGCCCGGTCAGGCGCCGTCAGGCAAGCGCCGAGGCACGCACTCGCGGCGCGGCGTTGGGAGTCCATGCGTTCCCAGCCCTCGACCGCCTCAACACTGTGATCAAAGGCGGCGGCCGAGTCCCGCTCTTGGAGTAGGAGCATCAGCCCGTGATGGGCACGTGCGATTGCTGACAGATCTTGCCCCTGTTGTGCCAGTCGCACCGCCGCTTCCAAGTGAGGACGCGCGGTCATGGGTTCACCGGAGCGCCGGCAAAGGTCAGCGAGCGAGAGGTGCCCGTGGCACTCCTTGAGCACATCGCCCTGTCGGTGAGCGGCGGCAATGGCCATTCGCCAGGCCGCAGGGGCATCCGAACGGCCCTCGTTCATCAGCATCTTGGCGCGCCATGACAACCGGAGCGACGCGCGGTTGGAATCGACGAGCGCATCGTAAGCTCGGCGTGCGTACCGAGCGGCATTCGTGTACTCGCCTCGCTCAAACGCCCAACGGTACCGTTCGCTCACGACCTCCAAGGAGGCTTCGGGGTCTGCGGTCCGTTCCGCCGCCGCCTCGGCCCACTCGAGGTCCGCGAGCGCAGCGTCACGATCCCCAAGCCGCCGTACAAAAGCCCCTCGAAGCACCCGGGTCCGGGCCTGGCCCGCTTCGTCGTCGTCGAAAAGGTTGAGAACCTGGCTCGCCAGTTCCGGGACCGCCGACGGAGGCCCCCACGACCACGCCAAGTCCGCCACCCCCATCAACAACCAGAGCGCCTGCTCCGCATTCCGGGCCTGAACCGCCCACTCGGCGGCCCGCTCGAGTTCGGGTCGAATCCGTCGCAGCTGTCTCAATTGTTCAGGTGGATAGAACGGGATCCGCTGCTTCACGTGCTCAACGACCCAGTCAGCGTGGCGTTCGGCCGCGAGGCCAGAAGGATCGTGCTTTTCGCGTTGGGCCGACGCCCAGGACCTCACCGAATGCGTCAATCTGAGCAGGACGGTGTCTGGAGCCTCGCCTGGGGTCTCGGCATGGAGCAGGCTCTGGTCTCGAAGCAATTGGATGACCTCGATGGCGTCGCCCGGCACGTCGACCACCGCGAGTGCCGCATCGAGGTCGAAGGACCCTGAAAACACCGAGAGCTGCACCAGTGCGGCCTTCGCCGGCTCCGACAACAACCCCCAAGACCACGCCACGGCATCTTCGATGCTCGCGTGTCGCCCCTTGCCCGTCGGCGACCGAGGACGCTCGAGTGCGGTCAACAGCTGGGAGGTGCCCATAAGCCGCGTGCGGGCCGCGGCCAGCTCCAGCGCTAACGGCAGCCGGTCGAGCCGTTCGACCAGGGCCTCCAAGGTGGTCTCGTCGGTCGCAAAGGTGCCATGGATGGCCGTAGCCCGTTGTACGAAAAGTTCTCGAGCTTCTTCCGCGGCCAATGGGGGGACCTCGACAACGCGTTCGCCCACGAGCCCGGTGCGGCGTTGCGTGGTCACCAACAAGGGAGCCTCGGGGCCCGCTTGCCACAGCGCTTCGAGCAAGGGCTCATGGCCTTCGATCTGCTCGAGATTGTCGAGAACCAGCAATCCACCTCGCTGACTCCAGGCTCGTCCGAGGGCTGCCATTCGATCGAGCCGGGTGGGCACACTGGCGTGGAACACCCGGGCCACCCGCTCGACCATTTCGTCGGCGGTGCGTGCGGTCATGAGGTCGCACCACACACACCGGTCCCATTGGGCGGCGACCTCAGCGGCCAGGCGCGTCTTCCCGACCCCCGACGGACCCAGAAGGACGACGAGAGTTCGGGGCTGCAACACCTCAACCAGCTGCTTCCGCAGCGCTTCGCGGCCCACAAACCGCGTTCGGGCACGCGGGGGCCCCACCGACGAAGGAGGAGGCCGTGGGTCGGCTGGAACGAAGACCGCTGGGGCGGGTTCGGGGGCGGGCTCCGGCACGCTTCGAAGCGCCGCTCCTAAAGCCCCTGACGAACGGCGCCCCACGTCCTCGAGAGCACGTTTTCCGGCTTGAACCTGCTGCTTGGCCTCTCGATAGCGGTCCAACGCCACCAACGCCCGGACGAGGTCTGCGCGCAGTGCCTCGTCGAGCGCGCGGGCGGCGACCAGTTCGCGTAACCATGGCAAGCGTGTTTCGGGTTCATGGGGGTGCCGAGCGACGAGTTCCTCGAGCGCCTCCACCCGTAGCGTAGCCAAGGCCTCCCGCTCTGCGAGCAGCCACGCTTGGAAGGTATCGAAGTCTTCGAACTCCAATCCTTCGAGCAATTCGGGTTTGAGTTGTTGCGTGAGTTCGGCGAGGTCCGAGCTGGGCAAGTCCCCAATGCCGTCCGCGACAAGGGCCCGGACGGCCAGCACGTCGATCTCCATCCCCTCGACGTTGAAGGATACCGACGTGCGCGACGCCTGGACCCTCGGGAGGTCCGGCTCGTCCACCACCTTGCGCAGTCGCGACAACACCCATCGCAGCGCAGCTCTGGGATCGTCAGCCACATCCCAAAGCAGCGTGCAGAGGCGTTCGCGCCGGTGCTCGCGGCCGGTGAGGACGAGGTAGGCAAGCATCGCCCGCATCTTCTTGGAACGAGGCAGCGCCACCGCGGCGCCGTCACGCTCTACGACCAGCTCCCCCAACATTGAAAGGCGCAGCGCCACGAACCCGGGCTCCAACATTTCGGAGCAGTGTACCGCGCGGGTGATGGTCGCCTGCGCGCAGTTGCTCCTGCGTAGAAACGCCTACCGCCGAGTGTCCCTGAGATGCTGCGCTTGGTGAGCGTGCTCCAAGACAAAGGCTTGAAGGGCGTCCATCGTGGGGTGGTCGAACGCCAAGGTAGGAGGCAAGACCACACCGAGGTGACCGGCAAGCCGCTCGCGAAGCTCCATCGCCATGATGCTGTCCATCCCGACCTCGAAGAAGCTGGTGCTCCGATCGAGCGGATCGGTCGACGAACGACCAAGCACCTCGTGTACGGTACGCTCAACGACCTCATCAAGCGGCACGTCGACCGCCGACGCCAATGGCGAGGGTTCCTGGGTCGACACCCCCGCAAGACGAGCAACCAGGCGTACCCCCGGCCGAGACGCGCGAAACGCCGCCCAGTCGAAGGGCGCAACCACCCAGGCTCCCGATCCGGCAGCGAGGCAGCGCTCAAACACGTCCACCCCAACGGCGGGCGAAAGCGCCTGGATGCCCGAGGCTTCCCATTCTCTGCGGATGCTTGGCGGGACGCGATCGGCCAGTCCATCGCCCGCCCAAGGCCCCCATGCAATGAGGGTTGTGGGCAACCCCTGCCGCTGGCGCCATTGCGCAAAGGCATCCAGGAACGCATTCGCCGCTGCGTAGGCCCCTTGACCGGGGTTCCCCAACCATCCTGCGATCGAGCCGAACAAAACGAGGAACTGCAAGTCGGGGAGCGACCGGTGAAGCGCACGAGTCCCGGCAACTTTCGACCGAAGTACCGTTTCGATCTGAGCCTCGGAGAGGTGTTGGAGGGCGGTATCTGCGGTGACGCCTGCACAATGAACCGCCCCTACGATGGGCTCGTCGAGGTCCTCGATGAGGGACGAAAGCGCGACCTCCTCGGCAACGTCCATGGCACGAACGGTGACGTTGCAGCCCTCCTCCTCAAGGTCCCGAACCAGCTCCGCCGCCCGCTCGTGGTCCCCCCCGCGACGCGACGCCAGGACGAGATGACGGGCGCCTCGTGAGGCAAGCCGCCGCGCCATGGCTCCGCCGAGTGCCCCAAACGCCCCTGTGATCAGGATTGCGCCATCGGGTGGAGACCAGGAGGCCGACGCGACGTCCTGCGGCAAGAGCCGGGCCACTTCGATCCGATCCGTGCCAACGCGGATCACATCGTCGTCGAGGCCCGCTTCGAGGACGCTCAACAATCGGTCTGGTGCCGCGTCTAGTTCGATGCACCCACCACGACGTAGGGGCTGCTCGCTAACAAGGGTTCGCCACAGTCCCCTCAGAACCGCGGTGTCGGGCTCCTGAGCGTCCCGCGTTACGAACCACACCTCGGCGGCCGCAGGCAAGTCGCGAATCGCATGGACAGCCAGGGGAACAATGGCCTCGGCCAAACTTCCCGTTGGCGCAACGATCACGCCCATCGCGTGCTCGACCATCTCGGAATGCACCGTGGCCCCTCGAGCGACCAGAGCATCGGCGATCGCGGGGTCGCCCAGCACCACCCACGGTCCCTCAAGATCCCGGTGAGGCGCGGCTAGCGACGTGGGATGCCATGCGACCCGGAGGATCGACGTTTGCCGCGCTTCTTGCGACACTTCAGGCACCCAAAACCGCTCGGTGGACCGTTGGGTAGGCGGCATGGCGATCCGACGGCCCGCGCCCAGGTGATCGAGGTCGATGCCCGAGAGCCGTAGACGCCCGAAGGCGAGCAGGAGCGCGGAGGGTTCATCCACCGCACGGTCCAGCGATGCCACACAGGACGTCCGAACACCGTTCCTCCTCGCCAACTCTGCGAGGACCGATCGGGGCCCGATCTCGAGGAAGCCGTCGCAATCGTCCGCAACGGCCTGGTTGACCGCATCCGCGAACCGCACCGGCTCTCGAGCCTGCCGTACCCAGTACGCAGGGGTCGCCATCACCTCGGCGGTCAATGTGGAATCGACCGTCGAAACCATGGGTACATCTGGCTTGTGAAACGACAGGGACTCCGCGACCTTAGCGAGCCCCGATAGCGCCGGTCCCATCAAGGGACTGTGGAAGGCTCGCTCCACCTGAAGGGAGCGGGTGCCGATGCCGCTGGTCGTGAAACGCTCCACGACGGCTTGAACGGCAACCTCCTCTCCCGAAATCACGGTTTCGTGGGGCGCGTTGACCGCAGCAATGGTGACGCCATCCACGCGTTCGCAAATCGCCCCGACCAGCGAAGCCTCGGCAAAGAGGACGGCCATGGCTCCGCCGAGCGGCAGCTCCCCCATCTGTCGCCCTCGCTCCACAACCAGTTTGGCTGCATCATCGAGCGACAACATCCCCGCGACATGCGCCGCCGCGATCTCTCCCACCGAATGCCCGATGACCGCATCGGGCTCGACGCCTCGCTCGTGCCACCACGAAGCGAGCGCCACCTGCAGCGCGAACAACGCGGGCTGGGTGTAACGGGTGCGATGCACGTCCTCGGTGCCGATTCGAGCGAGCAACGATTCGCCCAGATGCGAGTCGACGGCGTCGAGAACCTGGTCGTGGGCCCTCGCAAAGGACTCGTTACTGGCCCGCAGTCCTGCGCCCATGCCGACGTACTGGGAGCCCTGGCCCGAAAACAGGAAGGCCAGCCCAGCCGGTGTTCGTCGCTCGGTGCGAGCCACCCCGGTCGTCGTGTCTCCCCGCAGCCGTTCTCGGGCTTCCGCGGCCGTCGTCGCGACGACCGCAACCCCATGCCGAAGCTTCGCGCGCCCCGCTTGGGACACAAAAGCGGCATCCGCCAACGCATCGTCGTCTAATGCCTCCGCCCACGCCACCGCCGTCCGACTGGCCGCATCGCGATCTCCTGCAGAGAGGGTGAACAGCACCGGACCGGCGTCGTGAGGAAACGGAGGCATCGACGGCGCACGTCCCAACACCACATGGGCATTCGTGCCCGAGAGTCCGAAGGAGCTGACCCCGGCGATTCGTCGATCGTCGGACCAATCCAGGGCGGACGTTGGAATCCGCAGGGCGGACCCCTCGAGCCGAATTCGTGGATTGAGAGGCTCGGCGTTCCGCTGTGGGGGAATCGTGGCATAGCGAATCGCCAGGGCAGCCTTGAGCAATCCCGTGATGCCCGCCGCTGCTTCCACATGCCCGACGTTCGCCTTGACGGAACCCAACCATACCGGCCGGCCATCGGCGCGAGCATTGAACACCTCGCGGAGAGCGGCAATCTCGATGGGATCGCCAAGGGGCGTTCCTGTCCCGTGCGCCTCGACCAATCCCACTTGGTCTGCATCCACATTCGCCACCCGCAACGCAGACCGAATGACCTGGGTTTGGGCACGCGCCGAGGGAGCCGTGAGGCCGTTCGACCGCCCGTCGTGATTGAGCGCGCTGCCCAAGATCACCGCCCAGGGCTCATGGCCTTTGTCGAGGGCGTCCGACAGGCGCATCAGGTGCAACATGACCGCGCCCTCGCCGCGCCCGTACCCGTCGGCATGGGCGGAAAAGGTCTTGCAACGACCATCGTTTGCCAAGACCCCCAGCCGATGAAAGTACAGTCCGGGCACCGGGGAGAGCACGAGGTTCACGCCACCGGCCAACGCCGACTCAACTTCGCCGGCCCGAAGCGCGGTCACCGCCGTGTGCAATGCCACCAGCGAAGAGGAGCATGCCGTGTCCAAGGACATCGCCGGGCCGGTCAGCCCCAGCAGGTATGCAACGCGCCCCGCCGCCACCGAGAGAAACGCGCCCGTGCCCGCGTATGGAGTGATCCGGTCCGAATCCGAAGACAGAAAGTGCCGTCGCCCATAGTCCGAAAGCCCAACTCCGACGTACACTCCGACAGGCCGGTTCGCGAGCTGGTCGGGTGCCGTCCCCGACGACTCGAGCGCCTCCCAGGCGACGTCCAAAAGGAGCCGCTGAGCGGGGTCCATATCGACGGCCTCGCGGGGCGAAATGCCGTAGAACGCCGCATCAAACTGGTCAATATCCTGCAGGAATCCGCCCCGGGTCGGGGCCTCGGGCCAGGCATGAACGTCCCATCGCCCCTCTGGAACCTCGCCGATCGCGTCGACCCCATCGACGAGAAGCTTCCAGTAGCTCTGCAAGTCCACGACGCCGCCCGGAAGCCGCAGGCCCGCACCGATGATCGCGATGGGTGGTGGTTGCATGCCCCTACAACTCAACGAAGGGGAACGGCGCTTCGGGAGGGTTCATGCTCCACCGCAACAAGGCCGCCGCCTGGGTGAAGCCGGCGCCAGGGATGTAGATGAGCACAAGGTCTCCCTTCTTCAGACGACCCGACGACCACGCTACCCAGAGGTTCAGTGGCGCACTGGCGGACAGCGTGTGAGCGAACCGTTGAAAGTGTTCTTCAGCGGGCACGATGCGACGGTCGTCGATGCCGATGACCGCCGCACACGCTTCGCCAAACCACACCCCCGCCTGGGCACAAATGAAGAAGTCAACGTCGTCGGTGGTGAGCTGATTGCGCTCCAACAGCGCATGACACGCTTCAGCGGCGTAGTTTGGGCCCGAAGTACCCATCTGCACCGCCAAACGCGGGTCACGGGCCTGAATGACCATGCGGCTTTCGGGAGCGCCCGACTCATACCACCGGCGCCGCCCATCGGTTGCCGCCAGCACGATGCCCTCGCGGAGTCCCCCCTTCGTCAGTTGCAACCCATCGACGAAGCCAAGCCCCTCCTCGACGGGCCCGACTACCTGGGCCACCGCCGCATCACCCAGCTGGGTCGACGTGGGGTCCGTGTAGTCGATGATGCGCGATGTCGCGCTCGACTGGAACAAAAGCGCGGAACGACCGTCTGTGCACAGACGACTGGCGTGGATGAACTGGGGGACGAAGCTTGCGCAGCTTGCGGCCACCGTCATGGCGCTCAATGGTTGCCCGAGGGATGGCAGCCGGTGCGCGACGAGGCCGTGGTTGCCGAGCCCCGCATCATCTGAGACGGTGCTGTAGCCGAGCAGTGTCTGAACTTCAGAGGGTTCTCCCTGCAGCCCCTCAAGGGCTTGGGTGCACGCTGCGACCTCGAGGTCGCTCGCTTCGTGATCCTCATCGATCGCGCGTCGCTCCTTTGCCCCTCGGAACGGATCGTCGGTCCAGCGACTGGCGGCCCGCCATGCTGGCGAAGCTCGATCGTTGGCTACCCGCGAATGGCTCTCGTTGATGACCCCGCTTGGAGTGACGGGAAATCCGTTTTCGATCCACCAGGCATTCGATCGAACCGTCTTGGGTAGACAAGCGCCCAGCGAGCGAATCCCGACGCCATTACCGTCCTTTGGCATTGTTCTTTCCCTTGAAACCGGCCGCCCGTGGATTGGTCGGCCGCACTGTGGGGTCGATGGGAATCCGAAGCACGAGCGGCCCATCCAGGCGGTCGGGGGGCTCGAGATCGGACAACGCCATCACGTCGATGGCTTGGGCCCCCATAGCCCTCGCGAAGTCGACCAACGAGACATCCGCACGGTCTCCATGCGCAGATCGGCCGTAGCTTTCCTTCATTCCATGGTTCACCATGCCCCAACCACCGTCATCGAAAACCGCGAGCACCAGGGGTACTCGGTAGCGGACCGCGGTAGCCAGTTCGTTGCCCACCAT
This sequence comes from Myxococcota bacterium, assembly GCA_039208735.1. Lineage (GTDB taxonomy): Bacteria > Myxococcota_A > UBA796 > UBA796 > DRPG01. Next base: position 25,434 of record JBCCQY010000034.1, read on the forward strand.
GAGCATCGTGCCATCGCCGCAGATGCAGACGATCGGGAGAACACCCCCAACTTCGGCCGCCATGCCCATGGCCCGGCCCACCGAAGCTCCCATGCCCCCAAGCCCGATGCGCACTTGAAAGCCTCCCGGAGGCGTCTTCATGGCCGCAGAGAACAACAAGTGATTGCCGATGTCGGACAGAAATCGAGTGTTGGCGGGCCAACGTTTCTCGAAGACCTCCACCACCACCCGAGGATCGAAAGGGGGAGTAGGCACTACGATAGGCTGGGAAGGGCCTGCTTCCTGTCGCCGCCCACACGCCTCCACGAGATGCTCGCAGGCCAGGGCAAGGTCACCGACGATCGCAACATCAACGGCAAAGGCTCGGCCGATACGAACTGGATCATGGTCCATTTGGATTCGTGTGCAATCCGAGTTCGCCGTCAGTGTGAAGCCTGCCGTGCTCGTGTCGTCGAGGCGCACGCCAACCGTCAAAAGCACGTCGATGGGCTCGGCGAGGTAACGCGAAACCTTCTCGGTCTGCCCAATCCCCAGCGCACCCAAGACCATTGGGTCGTCGGGCGCGAACAAGGATCGAGCCTCGATATCCGTCAAGATTGGCATCTTGAGCTGGGCCGCAAGCCTCGACAATTCGGGCCCCAGTTCGCGAACCTGGGCGCCGAGCCCCGCGATGATGGCGCCCCGTTTGGCCTCACGGAGGTGTTGGGCTGCCTCCTCAATCGCGGCCTGGTCGGGCATCACGGGTTGTGGAGGAGGCGGCAGTGCGGAATGGTCGGGCAGTTGCAGCCTCGCCAAAGCTTGATCGACCGGCAAACGAATCACCGCGGGGCCCTGCGGATAGGTCATCGCTGCTTGCCAGGCGCTTTCCATCAGCTCCACGACCGACCCCGGCTCATCCAGCGCCGCCTGGAATCGAGTCAAGGGTTGCAAGATCTGCCCAATGTTCAATCCCTGGGGCCCTCCGTCCTGAAGAGCCCCTTTCCCCGACCATTCTGAACGAACTTCGCCCACCAGAACCAGAAGGGGGATTTCGTCTTCCTTGGCGGCTGCGATGGGAGTGATGGCGTTCAGGATGCCAGGGCCACTCGTGACCGCGAGGACCCCTGGTCGCCGGGTTGCGAGCGCCTCGCCGGCCGCGAGGTGCCCCGCCATTCCCTCATGTTGGCACTCGACGAGTTCGAGCGAACAGTCGTTGAGTGCATCGAAAAATGGACTGATGGCCCCTCCGGGAATCCCATACACTCTGGTGATTCCTCGGTCTTCGAGCCATCGCGCAATCGTATCCGCCGCTCTTAGCGGAGCGGCAATCTGGGTGGTTCGGCTGCTTGGCTCCTTCATGGCCTGTCGCTCGGCGGAGGGCACGAGCGCGAAGATGGAATCCACATATTATAGCTATCCCCTATATAATAATGCGAGCAAGCCTAGGAATTTGGCCCTATTGTACGGATAATCAATCCTGAGCCAACGCGGAAAATTTTCATGAATTTTGCAGAATGAACATGACTTTTTGCAGACAGTTCTAAGAACCGCTCCAGTAACGGCTCCTAGCTAGCCACTTCGGCAATGCTCAGACGCGATCTCGACACTGGCTTCCCGCACAGTGCGTCGAAGATCGTAGACCCTACCGGCCGATACAGAGCCCAAGAAGGGCCGTATCGCTCGCTTCAAGGTCGTTAGGACGATGCGGTGGGAGGCCGTGCCTCACCTACCGCCAAACCAATACCCAACGACGGGGAACTCCCAAGCCAGACTACTTGGGCTCGACCTCTACAGAACCCTGAGTCGCTGACAGCAACGTGTACGTGACCTGGATGCGGTCGAGGGGATCGGGGAGGAAGTTTTGGAAGGTGATGGAGTTGCGAGTCTCGTCGTAAGTCCATTCCCCAGAGATCAATACAGGAGGTTCGCTTTCGTCGAAAACGGCTCGATCGAAGCCAATCTTTGTCGGCTGTGGTGCGCCGGTGTCGCGGAGCACGACGACCTCGATGGTGTCGGCCACAGGCGTCTGCGAAAGGAAGTACTCCCTCTTCAACCCCGAAGCCTGGATGCCGAGCCGCTCGAGGACCGAGGCCCATGCTTCGTTCTGGATATCGGCCTCAACCCCGCCGATCTGATCGGTGACTTCAAGGTAGCGAGTACCGGGCGACTCGGTGATGTAAACGACGCAGTTCGGAAAACAGACGATAGATGAGAAACTTCGCTCGTCCAGCGATGACTTTAATCCGTCGTACCACCGTATGTATTCGCCTAGCGAAATCAGGCTGTCTGGCGTCTGATCGTTCTCATCGCTGATGGTCACGACATGCAGCGAGGCATCATCTCGGTAGAACCCTTCGTTCTGTGGGGCATCCCGTTTGAGTTCGAGCATCGTGTAGCTCGATGCAAGCCCCTGCTCGATTCCTGAGCCGCTAGTTCCCAGCCGAGCCATTCCGTTGAAGACCAGCGACGCATCTGGGACGTTCGGCGTGATGAAGCGGAGTCCTTCCGACTCCCTTAGGATTCCGGCTTCGACCGAGTTGTCCACATCCGTAGAGACCGCGCCAATATGGTAGTCCAGGCCCGAACCCTCAAAGAACTCCATGAAAGTCGGAAAGTTCTCGCTCAGTTGCGCCTGATTGTTGTCCATCGAGCAACTGTTGTCGATGACGAATAGGATGTCGACCGCAGGCGTCGTGACCTGAGTGATCGTATCGGTTTGGGAAATGACCTCGGGCGGTCGGGCGGCCGGCACTTGGGCTTGCTCTGCATCATCGCCGAACGTGACGTCGCCTTGGCAAGCAACAAGGACCGAAAACAGTGCGACTCGCGAAAACCATCGGTTCATCGTGTAGGCTCCACAGCCGGTTGGCCATAAGGCTTGGCTACTTAGGCAATGCCCGCAAACGCTGACGAACTTCTACATGCAGAGCGTTCTGACCCTCGACTAGCGACAGTATCGCGCGGTGACCGAGTCCGTCAGCACCTCCGTCTCGACGTTGAGCAAGACGGATTCACCCTGGTCTTCGACGAACTGGATCGTGCCGTCGATCGGAACGGGTTCAATGTTGGCTGCATTGCGACGCCCGTTGCAAGGGAAGACCTCAAGGTCGAATGCAAGTTGCCCTTCCAGATCGTCGAGCCCGTTCCACCCCAGATGGTGAAAAACGATGATGTCCGAGCGCGAGTTTGTGAGGCCTCCGGGGCACGTCCCATCCCTCTCCTCAACTCCTTTGCGCCAGAAGTCGCACTCGTGTTCCTCCGGTGGCGAACTGAACGGGTTGAACTCGCTTCCGCACGAAACCCGGTTCGCTTGGATGATACCGAAGAGCGCATCAATCTCGAAGTTGGGCAATGGAAAGGAACACGGAACAAGCACAGCGACGCTGGCCCCATTGAAATCGCGTTCTCCTGGCTCGGGTCCACAGCCCACCAACAACAGCAGTCCCCATCCCAAACGCATGTCACCCCCGACGTTGACATGCCCAGCCCTCGCAACAGAACTTCACCGAAAGCGCAACCCCAGGTTCTAGACGACGCATCTTCTGCACTCTGGCGGGCGTGGTCAACGCCGCGTGGCGAATCACACGTCGCGACCGTGACGGGAACCTGTCGGGGTCTTCCGGACGGGGGCGCTAGCGGCTCGCGGCCACCCGAGGACGTTGCAGCGACGTTGCATGGGCGATGTCTGAGAGATCCGGAATCCAAACTCGGAACGTCGACCCCTCACCCAGCGTTGACGAAACATCAATTCCGCCCTGCATCATCTTGGCAAAGTGACGCGAGATCGTCAGACCAAGGCCCGTACCCCCATGTCGACGTCGACTCGAGTTGTCGGCTTGCTCAAAGGGACGGAACAGACGATCGATCTGGTCCGATGGAATACCAATGCCGGTGTCGGAAATGGCAATTCCAAGCCGGCCGCCTGCGTTGTCGACCTTGACGACGATTCGCCCATTCTCGGTGAACTTAGCGGCGTTCGAAAGAAGGTTCAGCAGGATTTGGCGCACTTTCCGCCGGTCGAGCCACAGCAGGGGCAGCGTTGAATCTACGTCGACGTGGATGGTCGTGTTTCGTTCTGTCGCCACCGGGCGAATGGTCTGTATGGACTCCTGGATGAGGCCGGGTACGTCGACCAGTTCAAGGTCAAGATGCATCTGTCCGGCTTCGATTTTCGACATGTCAAGGACGTCGTTCACCAACGACAACAGGTGCGTGCCTGACCGGTGGATTCGTTCGACATCTTCGTGCTCGGCTGTCGAGGCGAGATCCTCGAGCAACAGCTCCGAATAGCCGAGAATCGCGTTGAGTGGTGTACGAAGCTCATGCGACATCGTGGCCAGAAAACGGCTTTTGGCCTGACTTGCCGCATCGGCCTCCCGGACGGACTGTTCGAGGAGTATCTGATTTTCAGCTAGCGACTTTGCTTGCTGTCGAGCTCGGGCCGCCTCATCCCGAAGCCGGCCGACCACCCAGCTCACGACAAAACCGATCATGGAGGTCTGGGCGATTGTCACTGCCACAAGAATGGTGAAGGGGTCCGCATCAAGGATGAACCATTCATCGCTCGAACCCAACCCATAGACCGCAAGTTGAACGGCGATGGCCCATCCGGTCAAGAACAACCCGACGTTGCGGCCGAGCATCAACGCGCCCATCAGGGCGAAAAGAACGAAGATCGGGGGCAAACCAAGGTCGTATCCACCGGCCATGAAGCTTAGCGGAGTGACGGCCAGCACGAGCGTTCCTACCGGAAGCCATGCCGCGGCTCCCACCGCACCCCGATGCAACAGCGCCTTGGACGCAAGCAGGATCACGAACACCGGCAACAGGGTCAGGGTCGCCATCCGAAGCTGCGGCGTGGTCAGGTAGAGAACAGACAATAGTGAGAGGAAGCCCAGTCCCAATACGAGCGTGAAGTTGATGACCGCCGCGCGTTCGTTGAGTTCAGGGTCGTCGAACCGCGGACCTCTTAGCCAGTCGAGCAGTGCGTTCATAGGCGTCCCCGGACCACTGGCCCATTGAAGGTCGTGGGTTCAATGTATTCCACCCAGACCCGATGGATCACGCGACCGGCACCTCGACCCAACGCATTCCAGACTCCTCTGCGCTCACGCCGCCAAGACGCTCCGCAAGGCGCTCCACCACCGTACCCGCGATGTCTGCGGTAGGGGTGTCGAGGGACGTCGGTGCCTCAAGACGCAGCCAACCCGAACGGGGCTGACTGGCAGCCAGCGTGACCCCCTTCCTGTCCGAACTCTCGACCAGGGAGACGACAAGTAGACGGAGCACGTCGACATCGAGCGTCGCCGACATTCCGGGGTGGATCGTGCTCGCAACTGAAGTACCCGCGTCGATCGCCGCGGAGGTCACCTCATCGTTCAACACCACCACCCTCGGGGCCAGGGTCACGCGTTCCGCCTCGATCCGTGCCAAATCCAAGACCCGATTGACCCGCCCAAGTAGCCGGCGTGCCGCATGCTCGATGCGATCGAGATCGGCAACCTCATCCACGGCACCGGCATCTTCGGCTTCGTCGCGAAGCAGATCGGCGTAGCCAAGGACCGCATTCAGGGGTGTACGCAGATCGTGAGAGCAGTTGGCAAGCAAGCGACTCTTCGCGAGGTTGAAGCTGCAGACAGCGACCAGCGCAACGAACAGCGCGCCGGTGAGGCTCATTCCAACACTGCTCTGGGCTCCACCGAGGGGAGCGTCGAGGAACCATCCGATTAGCGTCGTCGTGACCATGACCAACCCGAGGCTTAGGGCGCCGAGCCGTGCTCCTCCGGCCAGCGCCCCAACGACGGGTACAAGAGCCACGTACACCGTCGTGGAACCCGCGAGCCCGCTTTCAAGCACTCCGAACACCGTCGCGACGCCACTCACGGCGGTCAGCCACACCGCAGCGACGGCAACCCTGCCAAACCACACCAGCACGGGCGCTCCAACGCACAAGGCGGCGGCTAGTCCGTTGATGAGGGCCAGATCCCAACGCCCTCTCGCCATTTGCCCACCGGCGAGCACGACTGACAATACCGTCGCGAGGAGCCCAAAGGTCTGAACGAAGCTCGCCCTCCGCTGTTCAACAGCCTGCCCTCCCGATGGCCTCACGCAGCCCCCGCCTGGGTCGACGCTTCGACTCCACCTGGGATCTCGAAGAAGAACCTCGTTCCGCGACTAGGCTCCGAATCTACCGCGATCCGTCCGCCCATCGCTCGCACGAGCCGATCGCAGATGGCGAGGCCAAGTCCGGTACCGCCATAGTGCTTCGCGGTGTCTTCGGTAGCCTGTTCAAACCCGTGAAACACGCGTCGCTGTTGCTCTTCGGTCATCCCAATTCCGGTGTCCTCGACCTCGAACCGGAGCCATCCTTCGGGCAAAGCCATCAATCGCAGCGTGATGCTATCGTTTTCGGTGAATTTGCACGCGTTGCCAAGGAGGTTGATGAGCACCTGCCGGATGCGTCCTTCATCGAGCAACGGCACATAAGGCAGCGGCTCGAATTCCACGACAAAGCGATTGCCACGACGCTTGGCGAGTGGCTCGACAGTCGCTCGAAGTTCGCCTTCGAGTCCGTCCAATTCAATGGGCCCCGGACTCATCACCACCTCGCCGGACCCGAGTTGAGCCACATCGAGGATGTCGTTGAGGATGGCAAGGAGTCCCTGCGAGGCGAGTCGAATCCGATCGAGGTCGGCAAGGTCGGCCTCTCGGGCCCGTCCCGCATCCCCCGACTCCTCCGCCAACACTTCGGTGTAGCCGACAACCGTGGTTAGCGGCGTGCGAAGCTGGTGCGACATCATCGCGAGAAACGCATCCTTTGCTTCGTTGGCCCGTTGAGCCGCCGTCTCCGCCTCGCTTACGTTCGCCGTGAGTTCATCGGCGATGTAGACCGAGCCGATCGCGAGCCCACCGATAAGCACGATGAGGGCGAGGTTCGACAGGACCTCGAGGGGAGCCAGGTAGGGACCGAGCGCCACCGGAACCTCGAGCGGGGCGGCGACGGTGAAGGCGATCCAGGTCAACGCGAGCACGATCAGCCACGACAATCCGCCACGCAAGCCGCGTGTCAGCGTCACCGCCCAGGCCAACGTGCTTAGCCACAAAAGCGATGGACCGAGGTGACCACCAGTGACGTAGGCGGTCGACGTCACCGTCACATAGACCGAAGCACAAAGGGCATGGGCGGCAAATGCAAGCCGACCTTGCCGCAACCAGCGCTCGGCCAACAAGAGCGGCAAAAGGCCGAGCCACTGGGTCAAAGCAAGAAGGGGTAACCCAACCCAAAGGTGGAAAATCGTAAACGGTAACGTTGCGAAGGGGGCCAATCGCACTGCATCGTGAACGACGGCAGCACGCCGGCGTCGATCGGATCATCATAGGGCAGCCCCTTCGGCGCCACCAGGGCAAGCAAAGACCGCATGCGTCATCGTAGCGCCGCTTCCCTGTGGGCGGCGAGCTGAAGGCCTGGCTCTCGACGACTCTGCCTGGCTCGTACGAAAACAAGTCACTTCGACGCCTGGCTCTGGGGCAGGCCCATCGAAGGATCGAATTCTTCCCTCGAGGCGGTCATCCGCCGCCAAACCTGCGCGCGGTCGCAAGTCGTGAACAAGCGCCCATCACCCTACGGTAGACACGGCGCCCCATAGCAAGCCTCATCGTTCACCCACCGTAGTTCGCGCGAATCGTGTCGTAGACCGAGCTGAATTCTGGCACATGGGCGATCTGTAAGTCCGGTGCGCTGCTCCCAGCCGTCATAAGCGTCACGTTGCCGTTCCCAAAAATCTTCCCAAGCGCACCTTGGTTCTTTTGGAGGGAGTCAATGCGGTTGCAGAGCACCGAGGTGGCGCGCCGGAATAGAATCCCATCCCGACGGACCACCCGATCCGACTCAATCGCATAGCGCCGCACGACCACGCTCCACCAGGCAAAGGGCAAGCCAAAGAGGATTGGGAAGAACAGGATTCCGACGAGGCCCAGCGGCACAACCGTGTTTGCCGGCGAGGGGCGAGCGATCTGCAGCACGTCATCGTCTTGTGCATGGGTGCCGAGGATGGCGTCCGCTCCGATCTTCCCGAGGAGGAGGGCATCCATCGCGTCGACCCTGGCGGCGATGTCCTCGATGTAGGCTCCGCTGACGATGTAGGGACGCTTCACCGAGCCTCCCTGGCCCGTCGGCATCTGCTGCTCGCCCGCCACGTAGACCGAGAACCGGCCTTGGTCGGTGAATGGAACGGCGACCGTCTCGACCTTCTTGATGTCGTCGTAGCGCGCGTAGGTGTGGCTACGGAAGACGATGCCGGTCTTTACCTCCAGGTGGGCGTCGTGAAACGTGACGTCCTGCCGCTGCACCCGCCAGGCGGTGATCACGGCAGAAAGAACGAGGATGACAACCCAGGGCAGCGCGGCGAGCAGAGCCAGTGGCTCGGACGTGATGGCGACGATCACACAAAGCAGGATGACGATGAGCATCAAACTCACGAGAACCACATTCTGGATGAGCCACGTGATGAGACTAAAGGATTGACCAAGTCGGCCCTGAACCGGGTCTCCCGCTGGAATACCGCACTGACGCAGCAACGCCGGCAGGTTGAGTTCGTGAGCGTTGATCGCCTCAAGCACAAGAGGCCTTGGGGCCCCAATGGACCAGATGGCCACCGTGAGCGTGCCCATCCAATCATCGAACGGCGTTCGAGAAACCTGCACGCCGGTGACCTTGTCGTAGGCGAAGGTCTGTTGGCTTGCGCCCACGAAGCTGTAGTCGCTTGCCATCGAGTTGGGCCCGATGCGATACGTGGTGCGGGACGCGCGGATGAAGACGGACACGGCACCGATCAAGAACACCGGAAAGATGAGCAGCGCGGGCAGGAGACCGACCAACAGACGAGGGAAATTCATCTGGAGGTCGGCCGTCCACACATCTTCTGGGGCCACCACCGGAGCTGCGGGCGCAACACGGCGAGGCTCTCCTGGGACGTCAGCGCGGGCCTTGGGCGCTCGTGCCGTGATCTTGGGCAGGTGTTGGGCCTCTGACACGAGCGTCGCAATCGCCGCTTTGAGTTCAGGCCCGCGAGAGAGCTTGCGAAACAAGATCTCGCTTCCGCTACCCTGGCAGCTCACACGGACGTCGTACAATCCGAGGAGCTGGTCGACGAATGTCCGCTGGGTGCTCGCGTCGGCGATGTTTTCGAACGGGATGAAGGCATTGTCTCGGGTGAGGAAACCCTCGGTATACTCCACGGTATCGTCGTAGACGGTGTAGGTTCGCCGCGTGAGATCGAGGTAGCGCACCACGAGGCCGCCGAGAGACAAGATGGCAGATCCGGCGGCGAGAACCAGGCCCAGCCCTCCAATCAACGTCGGTGCTGCCTCGATCAGCACGGAAATCAGCCCGCTAAGAAAGAACGCGAGGGTGACCGCCACCCCCAGGGCCGTCTGCACCACGTCAGTGGCAGCGCCGATGATGGTCGGAGACTCTTGGTGAAGGGTCTCTGAGCGCGTCAGCCGATAGCCGTTGGCCTGCATGAGGGATCGAACTTCTTCGTAGACCTGGATTGGCTCAGTGATGGCCTCGAACGTGATTTCGGCGCCAGCGCTCCCGGCGGATTCGACCCGCACTTCTCCGATGCGGAAGAGCTGATACCGGAGCCAGGGGAGGCGAATGCGCACATGCGTGATGTTGCGCACATCGAGTTCGGTGCGCCCATCCGAGAACAGCCCCCCGTGTATCGCAACAAGGTGGTCGGGATGCAGCTCGTAGCGCTCTTTCGTGTAGGCGACGTACGCGCCGTAGAACATGGGGAGCACCATCAGCCACACCAAGGGAATGGCGAGCAGTAGTGCTGATACATCAGAGGCCATGCTTCCAATTACGAAGCCGAGGGTGACGACGACAGCGAACACCAGCGTGGCGACGATGCGCGGGAAGAGGAATGCGGTGCGAACTGGACGGAGGGTGCGCGGGGCCGACATAGGAGTCTCCGGGACGAGGAAACTCTAGCAAGGGGCTACACGGCAGCCGACTGAGACGGCGTCCACACAAGGTCCGTGTTTCATTCATCGCGGGTTGACACCGGCGGCCTAGCTTCGGACCGGAGGTGATCGTGGTGGAATCCGAACGATTCATCGTGGGAGGTCTACAGGCCCTGGCATTGGTGGTTTTATGCTTGGGAGCAAACGTCTGGCTTGCGGTGGTGGCTCCCACGGCCCTCTTGGGGACCGCACTTCTGAGCTTCGGCGCTGGCGCAGCTCCCGGCGCCGGTCAGGACGGGCTCCAATGGCTCGTGTGGGGCGGCGCGGGGGCCCTCATAGCTTGGCTGGTTGGTGTGATCTTGTTTGTGCTGGATGCGATACTTCGAGGGCCCGTCGCCGTTCGCATGCTCCTTCTGGGGATATCGGCGCTTGGCGGCGCTGTTCCGCTCCTGGTGGGGTCGATGATTGGCGTCATATACGCTGCGATAGCGTTGTAGACGGCTTGGGCCTTGAATAAGCGTTGGGCGGGGCAAGGATGGGTTCGCCCATACCCGCCGCCGTTAGCTCGCGACCGGAACACCCCTTAGAACGGTGCGAAGCTTCCCGTCGCATCCGGCATCGATGTCCAGCGTTCCTGAGCATCTCGTGGTTCGACCGCACCGCGCGGGGGCATCTGGCCGGAATCTCCGTAGAGCCACAGCACCAAGTTGGAGCGGCTTCCTTGGGTGATGGGGTGCGTTGCATGAGGGACGGTGCCCCGATGCATGGCGGCGACACCAGGCTCGAAGATCAGAGGGGTGACCTGACGCATTGTGGGGTCGAAGAAGTCGACTTGTGACCCTTCGTACCGTTCATCCGGAAGGTTCACGTTGACGTTCAACGTCACCGAGGACGCGTCAGTATGGGGCTGGAGCGAAGCGTCGGTGTTGGGCTCGTAGCGGATCGAGAAGCCGAAGGTCTGCGAGTCGTAGCCGAAGACCTCGGGAAACAGCAAGCGGGCGATCGGCCGCATGGCATGGTGGATCAAGGCCGCGTAGAGGTCCTGGAAAGCTGGGGCCGCGAGATAGCCCTCCGAGCGCCGATCCAGCATCGCGCCACCCCGGTTGAGCGCAATCCCGTAAGGCGGTCGCAGAGGGATGTTGGCGTCGGCCACCTGGTCCAGGTAGTCGCGGAGCGCGCTTAGGCGCTCGGGGTCAAAGAACGGGGCGACGAACACGCCGGGACAGCGTTTCGCCCACAACGCGCGAACGCCTTCCTCATGGGAGGGATCTTGCCATGCGTTCTCAAGGGCGCTCGCCAGTTTCGGGTCGAGCAGGGTCAACGGAGGCGGGAGGGTCGGTGCGCCCGACTGCTTTTCCCACTGCTCCCACGCCTCGGCCAGCAACACTCGGTTTTCGTTCCAGAATCGAGACACGGACGGCGCCCGGCGGAGCATGGCCTCGCGAGAGGGAAGGTCGAGAGCGCGGGCTTTTAGGAGCGCGTTGGCAGACATGTCGAGGGTCCTTTGCATTGACCTCTTGAAGCTAGGTCCGCGGGAGCCGAGGCCAACGGAACCGTATGATGAAACACTTTCAACCCTGGGTTGAAAATCTGCCCTATCCCGCACCTTGGGACGATTTCTGGCTCAGTTTGGGGCTAGAGGCCGGTCATGAATCCACAAGCATTTCTGGCCCAAATTGCAAAGCACCCCACGCCTGACCAATGGCGGGTACTGGCAGATCTCTTAGCTGGAAGAGGTGATATTCGCGGTCCACTCTTGAACGCACAGCTCGGCGACTCTCTGACACTAGAGCAGATTCGGGCCCATCGTGCGGAGTTGCTCGGTCCGTTCGGGGTTGAGGCTGCCGTGCCCGAACGACCGTCGGGCACGCAGAAGGGTCTAGCGGCGCTCGTGGCGAGGGCTAGCGAGCCAGCTAACGAGCAAACCCCGTCGACTGAACCTGGTTTTGCACCTTGTTTGTTGCACGAGGATTGGTTTGGCGGCTTCCTCATCGAAGCAACGTTGGCAAGAGCGAATGGAACCTCTCCTCCGCTCGAGGAACTCCTGGACGTGCTGCTCGACCAGCCCGCAGGCGTGGCCCTGCGACGCCTTGCCTTCGGGAGCCCGAGCCGCCACACCGACGCGCCGGTGGATTGGTCCCATGTGATGCGGGTCCTTGTCAAACGGGGCCCTCATCCTTGGTTAAAGGAATTGCGCATTGGACATCCGCGCGATCCGCTGGATCGCGCCGGACCGACCGGTTCATTGCAGGGATTAGCACAGGCGCTGCCCAACCTCGAACGGCTTCACATCCGCGATGCCGTTGTTTCGGACTTTGATTTCGACGTACTGGCCCAACTGGTGAGTCTTGAAGCCAGAGTCGATCCAGGGACGGTGTGGCTCGAAGCGCTCAAACACCCCATGTCCAACCTCGAACAATTGGTACTGGACCTTCCAGACTTCAAGGGTCCGTTTTCGACGCTAAGGGTCGTGCCCTTGCGATTTACCTCGCTGCGCTCCCTGACGTTGCAGCGATACGCACGGCCTAGGTTCCTCGGTGAGATCGTGGAGCACCCCATTCTCCCCCAACTGGACGTTCTGTCTGTGGCGAATTGCGAGATCGACGAAGAAGGAGTGGCGCCCCTCTTCGCTGACCCCGACGCATTTGGCCACCTCAAGGCCTTCGACCTATCCGGGAACCAACTCTCCGAAGACGTCGTCGACAACCTTGGTGCACTGTTTCCGGATGCTGACCTCAGCGACCAGGACTACTACGAAGAGATCATGGAATGAGCGCATGCCGGGTCATTCGACGGGCGAACGGGAACGACTCCCCCATGCATACAACGCGATCGCTAGCCAGATCAGTCCAAAGGTTAGCCCCTGTGTCCAGGTGAAGGGTTCGTCATAGACCGCAACCGCCAACAGGAGTTGGAGTGTCGGCGTAGTGTACATCAGCAGGCCAACCGTCGTGTACGGAATCCGCCGTGCGCCAAACGCGAACAGAACCAAGGGTACCGCCGTGGCGATCCCCGAGAGGATCAGAAGGGCCGAGGTTCCGATTCCCTGGTTGATAAAGGCGTCGAACGGCGCAGGCGGCCGAAGAGCAAGCCACCCCAAAGCGATGGGGGTGGCAAGCAGCATTTCTCCACACAATCCGGGCAACGCCTCGGCTGGCGAAAGCTTTCGAATGAGGCCATACATGCCGAAACACATCGCAAGTACAAGTGAAACCCAGGGCAGTGCTCCGACCGCATAGAGCGGCACACTGACCCCCAAAAGGGCAATCGCAATGGCGATGGTCTGCATTGGCGTCGTGCGCTCTTTCAACACCACCGCGCCAAGCAAGGCATTGAGCAGCGGATTGATGTAGTAGCCGAGGCTGACTTCAGAGACCCGGTCATGGGTCACCCCCCACACGAAGGTGAGGCCATTGAGAGAAATGAAGAAGCTCGCAGCCAGCGTAAAGGCAAAGCGTCGGCGATCGGTGAAGAGGTTTGCGACCGAGTGAAGCTGACGGGTAGCGGCTAAGACGACTCCCGCAAAGATCGTCGTCCAGATGATGCGGTACGCAATGACATCGATCGCAGCCACATGGGACAGCTGCTTCCAGAACAAAGGCAACAAGCCCCAGATCAGAAAAGCCGAAAATGCAGAGACGAGACCAAGCCTGGAAGACGGGGGCATCGCGAGCGCCGTAACCCTCTTCCCCATTACGCTGCAGGTGGGTGAGCAAGAGGCCGTGGGGTGGGAAGGCCCGGTGCGCACGGTTTCCGTGGTCAATGCAGAGATTGCAGAAGTGGTACGGGTGACGGATTCGGAGACGAGCGGAACTCGACCATCGGCCAAGTTGGGAAGCCGGTTTGGAATCAGAGGGAAAAAGGCGGGGACAACAGACATTCTCGTCGTTGACACCAAAGGAAATCCAACCTCCCTTGTCGTGACGGTCCTTGAACCGTCACCCTGACGGCCCATTTGTTGAGTCGAGCAGCGCCTCGACCGCCGCTAACACTTGTTCAGCGTGGTGTTGATCCCAGGGCTCGACCGGGTAGTTCGGGAAGGTAGCTCCCTCATCGTCCACCTCGATGCGGACCACTCGTTGGTGCGCGGCCGACCAAGGTCCTGAAAGCGCCGCGGCTCGGCTGGCCGCCGCGACGGGGTCGAAATGCACACTGTCGAGGTAGTGGAATCGTCCATCGCCGAGGCGCGTCTCATAGAGGTCCTCGTGGAGCACGACCTGGACCTCGAGCGGGGCTCGGGCCCGCAAGGCCTCAGAAACGGGCAGGGCTCGGTCCGCCACCAGATAGCTACGGGCCGCGGGCCAAGGCCCCGACGGTGTCGGAGGAACCGTACGAAGTTCAGCGGGCAGCTGCGATGCCTCGAAGGGAACGGCCCGATGGGCTCGGAACACCAGCTGATGGAAGCGGTCCCACCGGGGACTGTCTCGGATGAGGTGTTCCCAGCCTCCCTCGTCGTCGTCAAGCCAGGCGAGGAAGAACCCGTCAGCGCCCGCCGGGCCTCGTGCAGCGAACACCAAATCCTCGTCATAGAGATCTTGGAAGAATGCAATGTCTTTGGAAGAGGGCATGCTTCACTCCTGAGGGAGTCTGTACGCCACCGACGACCACACTCTTGCACCGAATTGAAGAAGAGCCACCCGCGTGGACGGGCGGGTGGGAGAGCTGTGAGCCTCCCAAGTTGCCACTCCGTGTGTTCGCCCTGCCGTTCGCAGCTCCTGGCTCCTAAGGCTTCGGCACCCGTCGACACCCAGTTCCTCCGCCGCTGCGAGGATTCTTTAGTGTCGACCGCTCATGGCTCTGGATAAACGGACGAGATGGGGTCGAGAGTCGCACATTGCCAGAAATGGCAATCAATCCAGAGGCCGCCCACGTCAGCCGTCACCTCCGGAATCTCGGACGATGCGCGTGGCCTTGCCAATGTCGACCTCGATGGGCCGCAGATGGTGTTCCAAGGCCGTTGGAATCGAGAATTCGACCACGACGTAGAAGCCTCGGACTCGAAGAACGCTCATGGTCGGTTCACCAGGGACATACTCGCAACTCACCACGTTGAAGGGAAATCGTTCCACATCACCTGAATGAACCAACACCAACTGGTGCGGATCCCTGTTGCGCACGTCGAACCCTGTACGTCGTACGTCGAATGGGCCAAACGCCACATCCGCGCATGGGTTGTCGTCGGGATCGATGGCCTGGGTCACGTCGACATACACGAGTTCGTTGGGCTTCAGGGTCGACCACAGCGGAGCCTCAGTGGCTGATGAGGTCAGTACGCGGATCGACGGACCGCAGCCCGCGAAGAGCACGCAGAACCATGCAAACAAGTGTGGCGATGGCGTCATGGGCGGAATGTAGCGCAACCGTCGTCCGACATGGCCTCATGGGTGCTGACAAGCCGCCAAGCCCGCCCGGCGGCCATGGACAAGGCTGTCGGTCAGGCCGTTGCCCATCAATCGGTTTCGTCCATGAATGCCCCCGACCATCTCGCCGGCGAGCCACAGGCCTGGCACCCCCGAACGGCCATCCGGATCGACCTCAAAGCCGCCCAGTTGGTAGTGCAAGAAGGGAAAGACCAGTACATCCTCACCGACACTTCCCCACGCCTTCAACCGGCCGTGGAGTTTTGGAAACACATCGATAAGGGTGGATCGGGGCAACTCGGAAAGCGTGAGCCGAAACCCGGGATGGCCATCGGGCGCCTGTAGCGCGCGCCCTGCCTCGTTGGCCTCCAGCATCCGGCGAGTCAGAGCGTAGCGATCTTGCCGAATGGGCCCGAGTTCGATGCCATGCCGGTCCAGCAACCGTACCGAAAACCCATTGATGCTCTCGGGTACGCAGGTTCCGACACCACTCTTCAACGATCGGACCAGGCCGAAGGGATGGTACTGGTAGGCGTCGGGCTCCACCCGCGGAAGTCCCAACGAAACCAGCTCGTCGTATAGCGTATGGTTCTGGTTCACCGGGTTGGAAGTGGGGTGACCGCGCCGCAGCGCCTCTTGGTAGGACCGACCACCGCTGCAACACACGACTCGTGACGCCTCGATGGCGGCCTGCCCTGCCAATTCGACACGCAGTCCCTGGCTGACCGGCTGAATTCGCTCAACGCTGCAATTCCCGAGCACCGTCACAGAACTGCAGGCCAATCGTCGACGCAGCAGTTTGATGATGGCCGGCCCGATGAGTGTGGTGGTGTTGACGACCCGGGGCGCCCGCATTCCACCCGCAATGCGCCTCACTGGCTCGCCCTGTTCATCCCGCTGCAGTTGGAGGCCCCACGAGACGAGCTGCGCGACCGTCTGTGGAACCGAACCGGCAAACGACCGCACCCGAGCCTCATTCACCGGGACCCGCGCCGATTCAAGCATGTCGTCCACGAAGGCTGCGAGCGATGTCGGAGTCGTCAGAGGGAGTTGCAGGCCTCCCTGCGCCATCGCGGTGTTGGAACGCCCAACCGCACGATCGGTCACGAGCACGACCTCGGCTCGGGGCGCGGCGGCCAACGCGGCCATCAGCCCGGCGGCTCCGCTACCGATCACGACGAGTTGGGTCCGGTCCATCCGATCATCCGCATCGTTGATGGCCAAGATTTGCTCTCCCCACATTCATAGGGCAAAGCGCCATTGTGGAGGGGGCATGAGGGACGAAGAAGAGGCGATGTGTGACGCCATCACGGCCGCTCCAAACCACCTTATACCGCTTCGCATCTACGCTGACTGGCTTCTCGATCGGGGAGACCCACGAGCAGACTACTTGATCGGGGCGCTGCGGGTCCTTGAGGCGGATCCCTTCGACCCAGCCGTTCCCGCACTCAAGGCGTCACGCGACGCAGCAGCGGCCTCGATCGATCCGACTTGGCTGGTGCGCATGCACAATCCACGCACCGTCTATCGTCCGCGCTTCCAGCACCTGCCCAAGGATCGTCGTACCCGATGGAAACGGCTCGACGGGCTCGGCTGGTTCAACGCCAGCGGACCGAGTGAGCCTTGGACAGGTGACGCCCCTGACTTCGCGCGTGCGCTGCGCGAAGCATTGGTGGAGAGCACCTGGGCCGCAGACTTCTGGTTCGGGCGCATGCGGCTATACGAAGGTCGCGATCTCATCATGCTCATCGCCCGCTACAGAGGAGGAGGCGAAGCATGGGTGGCCGCTCGTAACCGAGCCGCCCTCGAGCAGATTCCGAAGTCCCTTCGGCGCGCCTGGAACTTCGCAGAACGACAAGTTGGAGAACACGCGCTCGACACTGGCCTGGCCCCCTAAGTCAGGCCGAGGGGGGCTGAGACGGGTGAACCAAATCGTCCGCTCCGCGTGGGAAGGTCCTGCGCCAAGAGGGGATCTCGTCAATGGCCAGCATCGGAAATTCCGATGCCCGGTTTGGCGCCCTTCGCTCTCCATTACGGCTCTTCGGTCCAATTGGGACATGGCCCCTAAGCGAAGGCGTGCGGCGAACTGCCTATGGTGCTGCGGCGCCTGGCCGGGCGCCCGGAGGCAACGTGGCGCGGCCCATCCGACACCAGGACCTTCGATCCGAGGAAGTGCGACATCGGCGACTCATTGTGGTTCTGCGAGTCCTGCTTGTGGCGTCGCTGCTCGCCATCCCAACGCCATTGCCGAACGCATTCAACCCCGAGCTTGGCTCCACCGCCGTGGCGATCATTGCCTTGCTGGTCTTCATCGCCTCCGTATACGGGATCGCCCTGCTGTTTGCTGTAAATGGGCGCCCCCAAGTCGCGCAAACCTTGACGTTCATCGGATGGACCGTGGTTCCTGTCGGGGTGCTGTCGCTCTATGACGGAAAGGCTCCCGATGGCCTACAAACCGTCATTCTGACGCTGGCCACGCTGAGTCTTGGGATTCTGCAGAACGGCATGCTCGCACTTGGTACCTGGCGGCAAGCCCGTGCGTGGATGGCCTTCGGCCTCGTCGCATTCGGGGGTACGCTCCTCTGGCTTAGCTGGAGTCAGGGGCTCGATCCGGTGTTTGGCTTTTCGATCCTCATCATCTGCCTCTTCACGGGCATTGCCTTTGCCTGGCCCGCGCGAGTGATGCTGGGCGACCTGGAAGAAGCCCTGGTCGCCACCGAGAGCGCAAATCTCGCAAAGAGTCGCTTCCTCGCAAACATGTCTCATGAGCTACGGACGCCTCTCAACGCCATCCTTGGCTACGTGGAACTCATTCGCGAAGACGACCTCAGTACGCCGCTCCAGGACGTCGACAAGGACCTACAACGCGTCGAAGACGCAGGGCGACACCTCCTCAACGTGATCGATGCCATCTTGGATCTCACCAAGATCGAGGCGGAAGTCGTGCCGCTTCAGCTGCAGCCCACAGATATTGTTGGATTGCTTGATCAAATCGTGTTGTCGCTTCGCCCGCTTGCGAAACGTGGGGGTCTGGTCCTCGAACTTGCGGCCAAGCCGATGGAAAGGTTGACCACCGATCCACATAAGGTCAGGCAAATTCTGATCAATCTGATCGGGAACGCCATTAAGTACACCCGACAGGGCTCCGTCACCGTTTCTGCGCACACCAATCCGCACGCTGTGACCATCGAGGTCCGCGATACCGGAGTAGGAATCGCGCCAGAAAACCTCGTTCATGTGTTTGAGCCTTTTGAACGGACCGACGCCACCATCACCAAGCAGGTTGGTGGCACCGGGCTTGGACTTGCGGTGTCACAGAAGCTGGCCGAGCTGCTGGGTGGCACCTTGGTGGTCACCAGCGAACTGCAGCGGGGGTCTTGCTTCGCGCTGCGGTTGCCTCGGTCGGAGGCCTAACGTGTAAGAATGGCGGACCTGCAGTTGTCGCGGAGGACCGGTTGGCCAGAGCGCTTGCCCCATTCGAATCCTATGATCCTCCACTCCCTGGGGTCCTGCAGCAGGTCGTCGATCGTGTGGCACAACGCCGGGCTCACGCAGCATCGCTTCCCGCCGGGTTGGCGTTGGACCATGCCTGGCGAGTGGTCCGCCCACTCCGGAGCGGCCCGCTGGGCGAACGATACTTGCTGCTTGATGAGGTCGCAGGCCGTCAGCGGATCCTCGAAACCTTCGTCCCTGCGGTGGACCGTGATGTAGACCCAAACGAGTTTCAGACACGGTTGAACGACGTGATCGAAACGTTCCGATCCACGGCTGCCGCAAACGTCGTCTCCCTCATCACCAGCGGTCGCCTCGATTCACGCTGGTATCTCGTATGGGCTCGCGTCATCGGTGTCCCGCTGCCGGACCACGTGGCCGCCGAAGGCCCCCTGGCGGAAGCGGACGCCCAATTGATGACCGAGTCGACCCTGGAAGCGCTCGCTGCGATGCAAGCGAGCGGCTGGCACCATGGCCACATCACCGCCGAAACCCTGCTCGTCCACCGCAGCGGCCAGAGCTGGCTCGGGGGGTGGGGTCCGAGCATCCTGGCGCGCTTGAATGCCGATTCGGGTCCCGATCCGACCGCAGACGTACGGAACGTCGTCCGATGGTTCGCGCGATACTCGGTCGATTCGTCGACCCTGCACGACCTTGTCGATTGGCTGGTCACCGAACCGCAACGCACTGCACGTGACGCATTGGTGTGGCTCAGGGAACGGCCTGCGCGGGTCGGAACCATCCATCCCCGCCCAAGGTGCAACGTCCTCACGCCTTCCGACCTGCTCATTGGACGCACCAAAGCGCTGGAGGACCTCAAAGGTCACGTAGACGCACATCGGCTGGTGACGTTGGTAGGGCCCGCGGGTGTAGGAAAGACCAGACTCGCCCTCGAGTGGACAGCACGCGCACTCGTGCGGGACCCTGAGGTCGTGGTCACGGTGGTGGATGTCGCTCAGGCAGACGAAGACCTTGCGTTCACGTTGGCCCGCACCCTCGCTTTGGTCGCGACCCCCGAAACGGTATTCGATCGGGTGCTTCAGTTCCTCCGCGGCCACCCCAACCACGTCTTGCTGGTCGATAACTGCGAGGTTCGCCGCTCCAACGTCGCGAACACGCTGAGTCAGTGGCTCGTCGAGGCCCCGTCCCTGCGCTGTCTCGCCACCTCTCGCGAGGGCCTCGGCGTTGTGGGTGAGCGGGTGGTTCGTGTCGAACCGCTGGCGACCGAAGGGCCCGAAAGCGAAGCGGTCCGGTTGTTCCTTCAGCGTGCCCAGACGTCCATCGCCGGGTCCGACCTTGTCCCGAGCGATCTACAGGCCGTCGAGCAGCTTGTCGCGAGCCTGGACGGACTCCCTTTGGCGATCGAACTCGCTGCGGCACGGGTGGGGTTGCTGTCGGCAAGGGAAATGTTGGAACGCATGTCGGCTCGATTTGCTTGGCTGCGCACAACCCGACCCGACGTGCCCCCACGACGCGCCTCGTTGCGGGGAGCCCTCGAGACGTCATGGGACTTGTTGCGCCCCAACGAACGTCGCGCGGCAATTCAGCTCGCCGTTTTCGTCGGCTCCTTCACCCTCGAGGACGCCGAGTGGGTGCTCGAATTGAGCGACGTACCCACGATCGACTTGATCGAACGGCTGCTTGCAGCCTCGTGGCTAAGCCCCGGCCTTCGTCACGGCACGATTCGTATGCTGGTGAGCATTCGGGCCTTCGCCCTAGACCATCTACGACAATTCGACGCTCGAGAAGCCGTGCAGCAACGTCATGCGGAACGCTTCGCCCAGTTCGGCCGGCCCAACCGTCACATCGGCGACGAACTCTCGCGCGCGAGACTCGGGGAGGTGTGGACCGAGGCCGTAGCCGCAGAGGCCTGGGCCCGCGGGACGAACGCCCACCCACGGTTGGCCATTCTATTGCGCACCACGCTGGTCCGCGCGGACACGTTCGCGCATGCCATGCTGCATCTCAACCGACTCGTTCAGGACCTGCCCGAGCCATTGGATGCGTTCCCGGTCGAAGGGGCCAGCCTCCTTGCCCATTTGGCGCAAAACACCAGCAGCGCACTGACCGGCAGCTCGGTAAGCAAAGCGCTCTACACCAGGGCGCTCGACATGCTGGACGCGTCCGGCAAATCTACGGCGCTGGCCGCCATCTATGCGGAGATTGCGTGGTTTGAACTACGGCAACGCCACCTCGAGGAGGCTTCGAAGTGGTTGGAGCGGGCGTTCGCCGCGTCGGACCACCTTTCGGACAGAGCCTTGGGCTACGCGCTGGCGATTCAGGGCCTCATACGCTCGGAACAGAACCGAGAGCACGAAGCGATCGAGTATCTTGAACGCGCGCGAACGCTCCTTTCGGCAGGTCAGACGACAACAGGTTTTGCCGAGTACTTCCGTGTCGCTCATGGATTCAGCAGCTACCGGGTCGGAGATCTCGATCAGGCTGCGGAGCTCGCACGCGAAGCCGCCCACTTTGCCCGCCGCGCCCGAAGGGAAAACCTGCTCTTTCGAGCCATTAGCCTCCTCTTCAGTGTGCAGATCGCCAAGGACGACCTTGCAGGCGCTGAATCGGCCCTCGAAGAGCTGGCTGGATTGTGCGGTATCGAAGGGCCACTCGGCATTGGGCGGCGGTGCTCTCTCGCCCTCCGAAAGAGTGCCTGGCATCATGCTGCGGGCCGGCTCTCGGAAGCGAAAACAGAAGCCCTAAGTGCCTTACGAATGGCCGAGGAAGACCCGCACGCACGGGTCGTAGCCTCCGCAGCGTTCCAGGTTGCCAAGGTAGCGCTAGACGTTGGGGAACTCGACGTCGCCCAGACCCACCTTGACTTCACCGCTGAACATGCCGTGATGCCGCTCGAGAAGACGGGTGTGGCGACCTTTCGAGGTCTTCTCGCAGTCCAACGCAACGACCCTAAGCGCGCGACACTGGAACTCGACGAAGCCATACAGTGGATGTGTGAGTATCCCATGGCAGAACGCAACCCGGATGCAATGTACATCCTGCGTCTCGCCAACACCGTGGGACGAGTCATCCCACCCGAGGCGTGGCTCCAACCGCCTGCCGACATCGATCGTTAGACGGGATCGCCAGATGGCTTCGGACGGCTTCCCGCGTCAAGGTCGACCTGGCGCGCAAGCACGTAGACCCCAGAAAGCCGAACGGTCCCAGGGTCCAGATCCACGATGGCTTGCCATTTCAGTGCCTTCTTGGTCAGAACGCCGGGATCAAAGTGCGCACTTGGGCTTCGAACGAGCCTGCCAACTCGGAGGTCCCGTTTGGGCCTGGCCGTTCGAACCAAGGGATTTGCGGGCATTCGAACTCGATACGGTACCGGTCGACGGATCCCAGGAGTTCGACGTCGGTGGCCAGGTAGCGTGCATCCACGCGGCAGTGCGGATCTCCCTCTCCGCCGATGATCCGTTCCTCATCCTCCTCGCTGATTTGCCAAAGGAACGCTCCACCTGCCGGAATATCGGTAACGGACTCGGATTCCAGCAGGTCCATCACCGCATCTTCGTCAGCCATCGTCAAGGTGCCGCTGAACATGGGCAAGCCGACCGGTTCCGTCAAGATGCAAGCAGCACTTGCGAATTTGATCGAATCGACGGTGCAAGCGCCCGCCGAGTTCACGGTCCACGTCTCGCCGTCCAACCTCAAGGAGACTTCATCGGAAACGCTCGAATCTCCTCCTCCTCCGAGGCATCCACCGAGCAACAGGACGCACCATCGTGACATGAGCCCTCCTTGGCTTGTCGCAGTGCCCTACCGCTCGCGTCTCATCACGTCCTTCCCCATGATTGGGGGGGACCTCCACTAGGCACGCGCCGAGACCTCGCGAAGCGCGTCGCCTAGGACGGCCTTCAGCTTCTCAGCCACCGTTGGGTCATCGTTTTCGGTGAGTTCGTACCGAAAATCTTCCCCAAGCCGACGAAGAGCGGGGGTCCAACTTGCCAGCGCAGTCGCCGAACCGCGGATCAGCCGAAAAAACCCCTCGGACGTACGGTGAACTTCGAGCCTTCTTGGCGAGAAGGGGAACCCTCTTAGGACGAGATGTTGCACATGGGGATTGTCTGCAAGCGCGGCCAGACCACGCGACGTGACGTGAGTGAGTTCCACAACCTCGATTGGCGCGCGGCGCACCGCATCGACGTCCTCGTCCTGCAATGTCAGCACCACGGGCGCACGCGGAAGCCGATCCAGCGTGCGAAGCCCCTTGACCTCCCCGGGAATACCCAAGTGGTAACCAGCGCCTTCGCCCAACCCAGAGAGGAGCGGGAGATGGTCAAGCTGCGCGAGGAGCGGGAGGGAGGTCCGCGTCGGCGAATGCCAGTGTTGATACACCGCAACCGCCGGTGGCCTCGCCAGATCAATTCCGAAGCCCTGGTCTGTCTTCACAAGCCACACACCGTCTTCTCGTGGCTCCCAGGCTGACACGAAGAAAAACACACGCTCGACCTCGGGTGACATGACCTCCAGCATCCGCTTCAGGATGGCCTGGTCTACCCTTCCGTTTGGGTCTCCCCGGTGGCGAATCCACAGGCACAGTTCCTGGCTCTTCACCGCGGCCACCTGATGAACGTCGGTCGGCGAGATAGTCAGTTCAATCCTTCTCAACCTAGGAAACAGGTCCTGCGCATCCGACAGGGTGCGGTCATCGTCCAACCACCCGAAAGTGCAATCAACCTGGATTGCTTCAAGCTGCGGACATGCCTCGGCAATCCAGTGCCGGTCGTGCACGCTGAATGAACCCAAACTCCGAAGGTTCGGAAGGTTCGAACTCGTGAGGAAGTCTCGCATCCTCGGTCCGCCAAAGGCCGCTGGCGGAAGGTGCAACCGTCGCACCGTCCGTAATGCTGGCGAATCGACCAACGCTTCCAGATAAGTCAACCGCTCGATGGTCAAGGTGTCGAGAAATCCTCGACAGGGTCTTAGGTGACGGGTCGAAGCGACCAGCGTTGCTCCGAACCAGTCTTTGCCGTGCCGTAGGACCAACCGGTGGTTCTCGTAGGTCCACCTGCCTTGAAGCTGACGACGTGTGAATGCCCCTCGTGGATTCCCCTGCTGGATCCAGAGATCGGCGAGCACCTCACGCGGCTCGTCTTCATTGGGATTCGCGACAATCGCGTCAATCAGGACCGCTTCCATAGGGTTTGCGTCATCGAACCGGCGTCCCCAGGCTACGACCTGGGCCTCGGCGTCGGGCGGCAACGCAGTCGGAGCAACTGCTTCGCTTCGAATCGCCATGATCTGGCGGGCTAGCTTCGCCCGTGGTCCAACCACAGGCCCGAACCTCCGAGCAGCCACCTCGGCTAGGTTCGTTCCATGGGGAAGCCCCTCTCGAAGCACACGCTCGACGAGCGCTTCGAAACGTTCCCGATGCTTGGCGTAGGGAGGCCGTTCGACCCACCTTTGGGCCGCGGCAACGATGCGAGGGTCTGCACCACGTTGCCAGAGCACATCAAGGCGCTCCACCGCCTCCTCAACTCGGGAAGAACACAGGGTCTCGAGCAGCGCCTCGACCTGCGTGTCCCGTCCCGACATTGCGTGTGCGATCCAGGCCGTGTGAGCCTTCAATGACCCTGGAGGCAGCAGTGCTACCGGCTCGCTGGCGATTCTTCCGAGTTCCGCGATGATGCGCTCGAGCCGTGGGTCGCGCGTGCGCCGCCACAACCTCAGCGCCTCGGTCAACTCGGCCGCGGGATCGTCGGACATCGCACTTTATCCTTCGCACCGTTCATCAGCGAGAAACCCTCTTAACCAGAATAACGATGGAACCCCTAAGCTCGACAGGGCATCCTTGGCACAATGAGGGGGCCGCGTGGTGGCATGGATAGCAATGACGGTCCTCGCCTATGGGCAGGCGCCTACCCTCGAGACCAAGAACAAGCAGGTGCCTCTTACGAGAGCCAAGGTTGACGCTCGGATCGAAACCCCACCAGAGCGCCGCCCTGCGGAATGGGCACCTCGAGTCGAAATGGGGATTGAGCAACACTTTGAGCCATCGAAGCGCCTTGCCAAGCACGGCGGCCGGTACCGCTTGGCGCTTTCTCCCGCTGCCCAACTTCGCATGGTGGTGCTTCGATGTGGCGATGGCCCCATCGAGAACCGGGCCCCAACGGTGCAGCGCGACGAAAGGACGGGGGATCGAGTTCTCGTCCTCGACCTTGAGCCCTGCGAGTCGAGCGTCCAGATTGCACTCCAGCAAACGACCAGAGCGGAGTTCTCCGACGGGAGAGCCACCATCACGATGCCTAGAGATCACATCGTAGCCATGCGTTTTGCCTCGAATGCGGCGCTGGCCGTCCAGTCCGAGACCCACCAACTCGAGGAGCGGCTGAGCAAGGGGGAGCGTTGGGTCAATCTCCCGGGAACGGAACCGGGAAACCCGATCATCGCTTGGGAGGTCCCCCCGGCCAAAGCGGATCGCGCCGAACCTAGCCTAGCCATCGGTGGCCTCATCGGCGTGAAGCGCCCACCTGAACGGCGTCACTGGCGAGGCCCCAAGAGCCCAGGAGGGCTCGTGCAATTGGGCGATTCGACCGTCCTCGGCAAGCTGGAACGAGCATCGCTGAATGCGACCCTCGAACGTGAACTTGCGGAACTCGAAGCCTGCTTCACACCCCGGCTGAAGGAAGCCCCCGAGCTGAAAGGCACCGTCATCGTGAAGGTCACGGTGGCCAGCGATGGCTCGGTGAGCAAGGCGACTCGCAAAGCTGGCACGCTCGACGACGAGGTAGTTCAGGAGTGCGTTGTGGAGCGCTTCAGCCGCCTACGTTTCGCGCCGCCAGGGGGCGGTGGCATCGTGATTGCCAGCGTTCCCCTTATCTTTAGACCTCACGGAGCGGAATGACCAAGCCAAGCGCCATCGCCGGCCACCCACCTCGCCGCAGCGGGGACCAGGCAGCGTTCACCAAGTTTGCGGCCGGATCTGATTGAGGGTCGGCGGTTGGTGGAAGCACTCGGACTTTCCAAGGTCGAGGCTAGCTATTTTGCCGACCTTGACGGCCGGCGTCGAGGTGTTCCTCGATGCGATGGGACTGAGCCACGACGTGGTTCTGTTCACCGGTCCGGTGCCACGACACCTCCCACGAGCCCGAGTCCAGCGGGGGGAGGTTCGCGTTCGTTCCTTGAACCTTCGTGCCTACCGTAGGGGGCACTTCGGTGGTGTAAACCAACAGAATACTGAAGCCTCATCCTAATTAATCATCAAAGGACGAAATTTATTTCGCGATAAACATTGCACATCTTAAAGCGTGACGTAACAGAGCTGGCCGATGGAGGTCAGGTTGACTGCACAGGTGATTCCTTGGCTATTCACGCTCACCGCCTATCGAGAAGTCGTTGGCGACTGGCAGGCGATCAACGTCTCCACCCTCAACCAGCGAAGCACTGCAAGCGGCATCCTCGAAATCGATCGAGACGGCGAAACCCTGCTGGACATTGAGTTTACCGGTGAGGGCCCGTCCGGCACGATCCGGGCGATTGGGATCACCGACCTCGAAAATCGGTTTTCCCTTGTTGGTACCTTTGGGCCGGACGACAGGCCCATCGGCATTGAAGGCACTTGGAACCGTTCAGACCAATCGCTCGTTTGCCTCTTCGATCTTGATGATGTGGATTGGACCCTGTTGTTGCGACGGGCATCGCGCTGAGTCCAACCCAACGACCCTGAACGCCTCGCTCCACGCAACGTCATGGGCTACGTCAGCGCGTCGTGAGAACCGCGACCGCCGAGCCGATCCGCGTTCGATCGAGGTCCCACCATGCTCATCAACGCTGTGATCGCGTCGGCACTTGGACAATCGACCGACCCTTCAGCCGCTGAGGGGTCAACGGAACCCGACGAAGACCTACCTGAGATCATCGTCGACGGCCAACATCTTCGCGATCTGTCCAATATGGCAGGCACGACGTCGGTGATCACCGAGTCTGATCTGGACAGGATGGCGCCAATGTCGACCACCGAAGCACTGTCGTTGGCTCCTGGCGTGTTCGTCAATGTGGAGGAAATGTCGGGGCTGCGACAGAACATTGGCATCCGAGGCCTTCTTCCTGACCGAAGCAGCAAGGTCACGATCCTGGAAGACGGGGTCCCAGTCACCCTCGCCCCCTACGGCGAGCCCGCGCTCTACGTCACCCCTGTCGTCGATCGACTCCGACGCATCGAGGTGATCAAGGGGGCGGGAAGCATCCAGTACGGCCCGCAGACGGTTGGGGGGGTCGTGAACTACCTCACCCACTCCGCACCCGAGACCCTCCGGTGGCATGCCGAGGTTCGAGGTGGAACCTGGGGGCACGTACAAGGAATCGGCTCGGTCGGAAACACCGTCGGCCAGGTCGGCTACCGCCTCGACGTGAGCCACCTCGAACTTAGGGGCGATCGACGCCAGGATGTCTCTCGCACGGACGTTAACGCACGTCTCGACCTCGCCCTCGACGACCGACACTCCTTGGTGGTCAAGCTGCAGGCCTACCACGAAGACAGCCGGGCGACGTACTTGGGATTGACCACCCCGCAGTTCGCCGCAGATCCCCTTCTCGTCTTGGCTCGCCACGACCGTTTCGTCGCCGACCGCATCGGGGGCATGGTCCGCCACAAGCTGGCACAGCCACACTGGACGGTCGTGAGTACGATCTATAGCCACCAGGTCGGCCGCGACTGGCGACGGCAAGGCTTTGACCGAATGGACGAGGGCGGGGACTACGAGTGGGTCGTGGGCCCGACCGGAACGCCGTGTGCGTTCGACTGTCCAGACGACGGGTCCGCCGTGTTCCTCGAGGAGCGAGGCCGCACCCGAAGCCGGTCGTTTCAGGTTCTCGGGTTCGAGACCCGCACTCAATTCGAGGCCCACCCCGGAAAGCCGGGGCACCGGTTCGAGGTCGGAGCGCGCACGCATCTGGAGTCCATCGAGGAACGCATTTTCGAACTCGAAGACGTCACCCAAGGCGTTGGTGACTTGGGACGGGCCGAGCGCCGGTCCACCACTGCCGGTGCGACGTGGGGATTGCTCTCGCTGCAATCAAGGGATGGAATCTTCAGCCTCGCCCCCGGCATCCGGCTCGAAGCCATGCGATTCGTCAACACCCGTCTTCGAAACAACGAGGGGGACTTGCCCGAAAATCGGGTTGCCAACCTGGACCTAATCGTGCCACTGCCTGGGCTGGGTGGCAGGTTTGAACCCATCAAAGACATCGTGTTCTTTGCGGGGGTCCACCGCGGTTTCTCGCCGCCGAGAACCCGAGACACCTTGGACGACGATGGCCGCCCCGTTGCGCTCGACGCCGAGGTGTCCATCAACAGTGAAGTGGGCATCCGCATCGAAAGCCGAGCCTGGATTCGTGCAGAACTCGCAGCCTTCCATCTCGACTTTCGGCGCCAGGTGATCCCGCCCACCGAGTCGGCACTCGCCGACGCACAACTCGGTGTGAACAGCGGAGAAAGCACTCATACCGGTGGCGAATTCGGTCTGTGGCTCGATGTGGGACGAGCGCTCAAGTCGACCCTCGAAGTGCCCGTGAACGTAAGCGGGACCCTGCTGCGAACGCGACTCGGCGACGGATGGGGTCGCGAGCAACTCGGCAATGCGCTTCCCTACGCGCCTGCCGCCCAGCTGACGGTCGCGGTCGGCGCCTGGCACCCCCGCGGCTGGGGGGCTCAGCTCCGAACCCAGTACGTGGGCGCGATGTTCGCCGACCGCGGCAACGCCGTTCAGGCCACCGCGGATGGGCTCCTCGGACGGATTCCGGAGCGGTGGGTGGCCGATGGGCGAGTCGCTTGGCAACATCGCTCATCGGGCCTGTCCATCGCGTTGACGGTCAAAAACCTGACCGACGCGGTCTACCTTTCCTCTCGTTCACCGAGCGGCATCCAGCCTGGCCCCCGTCGGCATGTGTTGCTCTCGGTGGCCACCCGCACTCCGTCAACGCGTTAGCGAGGTTCCCAGCTCGGAAGCCGGCCCGGCGTCCAGGGGGCTCCGCTCTGCTCGACCTCTTGCTCGAGGGCGGTCAGGTCATCCTCCAGGCGCCTCAGCTGTGGAAGCACCTTTTCGAACTCCGCCGATGCGATCGCGTAGGCTTCTCGGTGCGTACCCGTCGGCGCGGCCAGGCTGCTCCAGTGCCCCCCCACGATGCTGCCGACCCGAGCCCGGATCGACCATGGCGCAGGCTCGTTGCGGCCCGCCAAGGTCCAGTCGCCCGTCATGACCACGTCGAGATCTTCAAGCACCGCCTCTAGCGCGCTCAGTCGGTCGCGGAGAGGCTCGGAGAGTTCGGGCGTTCGTTCAAAGGCCGCCTTGAGATGGTCAATCCGAGAGTGGAGTTCACCCATGGAGCGTCCAGCCCCGGATACCGCCCGACTCAACGCGGCGGTCTCGTTTTGGAACGCGAGCAATCCCGCACGATCGTCGGTCACGAGCGGACTCTCCACGGGCAGAGGTCGCACCTCGAAGGACGCTCCCTTCCCGAGGGTGGTGAGCTTGCCATCAACCCGCTTCGCGAGCGTCACGCGATACGTGCCGGGGAGCACCAGAGGTCCCTTTGGCGCCTCCCACCACGGGGGCCGAAACTCGGGCGCCTCAAGCGATACGGGCTCGCGACTCGGATACCGAAGGTCCCAGGCAACGCGGTGCATGCCCGGGGCCGCCGGGGCGGTCAGCCGCCGAACCACTCGACCCTCGCTGTCCTCCACCACGAGCACGACGCTGGGCGCTTCCTCCCGGTCTTCACGACGTAGCGCCTCCCAACTCGGGTAGGGATTGTCGTCGCCATCGCCCAGACGCTCGCGTTCGGCATCGCGCCGCTGTTTGCGCAGGGTCTCGTAGCCATCGCGCAGGTAATACGTGAAGACCGCGCCGTGGGGCGGGTTGTCAACCTGGTAGTAATCCGCGCCCCGACTCCCCTTTTCGCCGCCGCCGAACTTCTGACGAGGCACGTACTGCCAGGCATCCTTCGCTGCAAAGAGGGTAGCCTCCCTCTCTTCGAGCGACTCAGCCGATGTCCGCAAGGGGCTGAAGTCGTCCAGTACGTAAATCCCACGACCGAACGTCCCTACCAGCAGATCGCTTTCCCGACGTTGGATCTCGAGATCCCGAACGCTGATGGTGGGCAGCCCGCCCTTCAACGGAACCCAGTGTTTGCCTCGGTCCTGCGTGAAGTAGACCCCGAACTCCGTGCCGACGAACAGCAGGTCAGGGTCGACGTGATCTTCGACGATGGCGTGAACCGCTCCGCGCAACGGGAGGTCACCGGAGATGAGACGCCAGCTTCGCCCTTGGTTGCTGCTTCGAAGCACATAGGGCTTGTGGTCTCCCTTCTTATGGTTGTCGATCACGGCGTAGGCCACGTTCACGTCGTGAAGCGAGGCTTCGATATCCTCGACGTAGGCGAGGTCTGGCACACCCGGGAACGACCGGGTCTTACGCCAACTCTCACCGCCATTACGCGTGACCTGAATCAACCCATCATCCGTGCTGACGTAAATGAGCCCCTCTTTCAACGGGCTCTCGGCGATTCCGATGAGCGAGCCCCAAAAAGAGGTCGAGTCGTTCTTGGCCACCGCATCGACGCTCCACACGCGACCCATGACCTTCAGGGCATTCCGGTCGATTTGGCGTGTGAGATCGGGGCTCACCACGGTCCAGCTGCTGCCACGGTCGTCGCTTCGAAAGAGACGCTCGGCGCCGTAGTACAAGCGATTGGAGTCGTGAGGACTGATGAGGAGCGGGCTGTTCCAATTCCATCGGTATTGGGGGGCGCCGCTGGGCGGCTGCGGGGCAATGTAGACCAACTCACCCGTGGTGCGGTCGTAGCGAGCGAGACCGCCGTATTGGTACTGGGCGTAAATCACGTTGGCATCGGTGGGATCGATCTGCGGCTCGTAGCCGTCCCCTCCGACGACGATGGTCCAGTCTTCGTTGGTGATTCCTTCCTCGAACGTCGTTTGGGAAGGCCCGCAAAGGCTGTTGTTGTCCTGCGTCCCGCCGCACACGTTGTAGAACGGCGCATCGTTGTCAGCCGCAATCCGGTAGAATTGGACGATAGGCAGCGCATCGAGGTGACTCCATCGCTCCCCATAGTCGAACGACTCGTAGATTCCGCCGTCACAGCCCATCCGCAAATGGCCAGGATGGTTGGGGTCAATCCACAGTGCGTGGTCATCGACGTGTTTGTGTTCCGACCCGAGGCGTGAAAACGTCTGTCCGCCATCGATCGAGACGTGGGTGAAGGTATCGAGTACGTAGACTCGATCCTCGTCGGTCGGATCGATGACCAGCTCGTTGTAGTACTGGGGACTCGAGGTTCGGTAGTCGCTGACCTTGTTCCACGATTCGCCGAAATCATCGGACCGATACACCCCGGCACCGCCCTTCTCTTCGGCCTTGCCCTCGAGAGGTTCGACCTCGATGATGGCGTACACCACATTCGGAGCGCTGGGGGCCGAGGCGAGCCCGATGCGGCCCATCTCGACCGAGGGGAGTCCAGAGGTGATCTGAGTCCAGGTCTGCCCGCCATCGATGGACTTGTGAATCCCGCTGCCCGGCCCGCCATTCAGCAGCGTCCAAAGGTGCCGGCGACGCTGGTAGGTAGAGACGAGGAGTTCGTTCGGGCGCGTGGGGTGGAGGACGATCTCGTTAGCGCCCGTGTCGGCGTCGATCGCGAGTACGCGCTGCCAACGTTCACCGCCGTCGGTGGTCTTGTAGAGGCCCCGTTCGCCACCACTGTTCCAGAGGGGGCCCTGGGCGGCGACATAGACGGTGTCGGAGTCAGACGGGTCAATGACGATGTCGCCGATGTGGGCAGAATCCTGCAGGCCCATGTTGCGCCAGCTCTTTCCCCCGTCGGTGGAGCGGTAGACCCCATCACCATAGGCGACGCTGCGTTGTGCGTTGTTCTCGCCGGTTCCTACCCACACCACTTGGGGATTGCTGGGATCGATCTCCACGACCCCAGTGGCGAAGCTCGCCTCGCCATCGAAAAGAGGTTGCCAGGTGTTTCCATTGTCTTCGGTCAACCAGAGCCCGCCGGACGCAACCGCAGCAAAGTACCGATGAGGTCGCTCTCGGTGCACGGCAAAGTCAGCGACCCGGCCGGATGGGAATGCGGGCCCGAGTGCACGGACGCTCAGGCCATCAAATGGGCTCGAGTTCTCCTCCTGATCCGTGGGTTTCGAGTACGCCGTCGTGGACAGCACGAGGGCGATGAAGAGGCTTGCGATGATGGTTGGCATGGCGCCACTTTTAAATCAGGTGGAGGGTTTCGTCGTACCCACCCGGCCAACAAATGGGCCCAACGGTCATGGGAGTTCCCGCAGCGCCCGTCGAATCGCCACCGCCGAGGCCACAGTGTCGTCGAGCCGCAAGTCAGGATTCCGCCGCGCCACCTCGACGAGCCGCCCGAACGTGGCCCTAGGCACATCTGCGACCGCGTCCCAAGCAACGGCATCGGCAGGCGGAGCGGTGAGGATCAGCGCTGGCATGGGCCGGTAGGCGGGGCCGGGCGCGCCAAGGATCATTC
Source organism: Myxococcota bacterium (assembly GCA_039208735.1). Taxonomy (GTDB): domain Bacteria; phylum Myxococcota_A; class UBA796; order UBA796; genus DRPG01. The sequence continues at coordinate 57,746 of JBCCQY010000034.1, forward strand.
GCCACGTTTTACGACACTGGGCGGCATAGGCCTCCAACGTGGCCTCACGCCAGTCCCGTGAGCCAAGCTCAAGGTGGCGACATCGGTTCGCGGCGAGCGCCGCTGCGGCATTGCTCACCCCTGTCACGCCCGTGGTACCTCGCCAACCGGCAACACAGACGCTCCGAACCGCGCGCCAGGCAAGACGCTGCGGAATCGGCACCTCGGCGCCCCAGCCGAGCGAGAGCCGGCGGTACCATTGAAAGGCCAAACGCGGCGTAGCGACCGCTCGAGCTCGACGAAGGTCAGTCAGAGCCTCGTGGGCGAGTCGAATCGGCGCATCGCCCACGTCCTCCAACAGTGGCAACGCACGTCTCACGCCAAGCACGGTGGCATCCACGAGCGCCCAACGATCCAGTCGGTGCAGGTGAGGCATGAGCGAGACCGCCTCATGATGGAAACTCAGCCCCTCCACCAGATACCTCCATGCTAAACGCGTGGTGCGCAACGCAAGACGGGTTTGTTGCGCCTCTTGACGGGCGCGATTCAAAGCGGCGATGCGACGGGCGTGAATGCCCGACGCCGTTCGGACACGACAGCGGCGCTGCCGACGATGTGTAGCCATGAAGTCCTCGGGCGAAGGACCAAGTCGAAGCTTGGTCATCCGAAAGCTCGGGCGGCGGGCCAAACCCGATCGTCAGGCCCGATGAATGCGCCTCAGAGGCAGTCGAGGATGTGGAGGAGAAAACGCATGGTTGCTCCCGCCGTCATGGATTCACGGTTCAGCTAAGCGCTCCGAGGCCATCCGTCGACCAGCCGCAAAGTCAACGGTGTTGACGCACGAGCCTCAACCCCTTAATGTCAACACCGATGATTTCGCTACCGAAGGTGGATGCGAAGCCGATCCTGGAGGAAAGCAATGCCCGACTCCCTGTTCACCGTGCATCGTAGTGCCGTCTCAGATCCCGGCTCCTCGGGCGCTCCACAGGTGTGGTTGCTGCACGGGGTCTTCACCGACCACCGACTGTGGGATCCGGTGTTGCCCGCCCTACATGGGCTCGACGTCGTGCGACTCGATGCCCCAGGTCACGGCGAAGCCGCCCTTGACCGTGAGATGCCTTCGTTGATGGACCAGGTCGACGATCTGGCCGAGCTAATTCGTGCCCGTGCGCGCCACCCGGTCGTCTTGGCCGGCCATTCCTGGGGAGGCATGCTCGGCCTGCGACTTGCTGCCGCCAAGCCGGATGTTCTCGCTGGACTCGTGCTGACAAACACGCCGCTGCGGCGCAATTCGGGAACCAGCCGGCTCGGCTTCAGGGCCCAGCAGCTTCTGCTGTGGGCTGGGTTTCCGCTCGGCTCGTACGGGCGAATCGCGGCCCGGTCGATGTATGGCCATGAATACCAACGAACTCATCCCGAGGTCCTCGACACGACTGCGTCGACCCTGAAGCGTCTCGGGCGCCGTGGAGCGCGGTCCACCCTACAGCGGGTGCTCCTCGAGCCCGAGGATGCCATCGACCTTCTCGCCGGGCTTAAGGTTCCCGTGACCTTGCACGCGGGGGTCGACGACTACGCGGGCAACGATCAGGTGCGTGCGTTGGCGTCGACGGCCGGCCACCCGATTCACCATCATGAAGGCGGGCACATGGGGCCCGCCGAAGCCCCTCTGCACCTTGCGGAGGCCATTCGCGGCATGGTGCAGGCCCTCAACCCTGAAGGGTCAAGGCTGAGCGTCCTTGAACAATGAACGGAATTCGCCATACCCCTTCGCTTCTAGCTCCTCGACAGGGATGAAGCGCAAGGACGCCGAATTGATGCAGTAGCGAAGACCGGTCGGCGCGGGGCCATCGTTGAACACATGGCCCAGGTGACTGTCCCCGTGCTTCGACCGGACTTCGGTCCGCACCATGAAGTGCGTCGTGTCGCGCTTCTCAACGACATGCCGGCGCACCAACGGCTTGTAGAAGCTCGGCCAACCCGTCCCGCTCTTGAATTTGTGCGTCGACGAGAAGAGCGGCTCACCGCTCACGATGTCAACGTAGATTCCGGGTCGCTTGTTGTTCCAAAACTCGTTTGAGAACGGACGTTCGGTTCCGTCCTGCTGCGTCACCCGGTACTGCAGTTCGGTAAGGCGCTTTCGGATCTCCGCATCCGATGGCTTGGGGTAGGTTTTTGACGCGTCGACCTTGACTTCGTCAGCCACCGGAGGTCCCGCGATGGCACCGTCGTACCAACGGCTCCCAATCGCAATCGCGATCAGCACGATTGCGACGGCCAAGCCCTGTCCGACCAAGTTCCTCATGGCGCCACTCCTCTACGTTCGCGAGTCATATCCTTCTGTATGCGACGCTGGCGCAGCGTTACGCGGGGCGTAACCGCATCCCAGTTCGAAGCTCGCTCAGTCCGTAATTCGGTGATCGATACGCCAGACCTTGTCGCACGGTCGGCAAAGCGAGGTGGGCAATCCGGAGTTGCGCCGCGTGCGTCCCGAGACGGCCTTGAACACCGGGCCGCTGTTGTCCTCGTCACACTGGATACAAGCGTTCGGAGCACCATCTTCGTCATGGTACGGGGCATTCAGCAGGCTGATACACGTCTCGAGACAGACTTGGCCCGTGTGGGCCGTGTTGTAGGCCCAGATCTCGGCGCACCGATCGGTAAAGCCGAGCTCCTTCAGGCACGGAACCGAGTCCAGCGGATCTCCGCCGAAGCTTTCGAGGCCACACTGACGCACGGGGGTTGTCAGGTCCTGCTGCTCGATGTAGACAGCCAAATCCTCGAGCGAAGAGCACATTCCACAGGGTCCGCCGTGCGTGACCCTTGCCCCTTCCTCCCAAGCCGCCTCCTGACTCGCGAAGGATTCCAGGCGATAGGTCAGTTCGTCTGCGTCGAGCACAGTCAACCCACAGACGCCCCCTTCATCCAGGGACCACTTCGCAGGCTCGGTGTAGGGATCCACCGTCAGGGCATTCGCAGGATTGTCCAACGTCCATGCACGCAACGCGGCGAGGTCGTCAGGGGTGTAGTCGGGCACCGCCCAAGTGGCGTCACCCGCCGTCACCTCCGACTTGCAGGCATCGGTGGTGAGTCCAGTATTTTTGCCGGGCATCCCGAACAGGTGGTCACACGTGGCGTCGGTCCACGGAGTGACATCTCCTTGGTCGATGGGGACGGCACAGGACACGAAGACGAGGAGAAGACAGCGCATGCCCGGAGGATAGAGCAGCCCTGCGCACGGGTCTACCGCTCAGACGCAATCGACACCACGTTAGAGTCGAAGCCGGCAACATCTCCGAGGTTTCCATGATTTGGTTGGTGCTGTTCGCGTGCGATTCACCATTGACGGAGTTGGCAACCACGTCTTCCCCGAGTACTCCTCCGAAGACGTCGACCGAACCCGAAACGAACGCTCCGAAGGACTCGTCGGACCCCGCCCCCACCGGGATGACCGGAACCCCGATGACCAACACAAAACCGCCCTGCGACCTCGACGATGTGGAGCGGGCGCCGGGACCGGGTTGGTCCGATAGCTATTCGGTTGACGGACGCTGCTACTGCGACACGACATACGACCACGACATCGGTGACGTGATGGTCGACACGCCGGTGGGGCCCCGCACGGTTCGCCAGATCTGTGAGGCGATTGGACCTGGGCCAGGGGCCGATGGCAATCCTGTGTACAACGATGTGCAGTGCGGGAATGGGCCTCCCAACAACGCAGGCGACGAGGACTGGTGCCCGGGTCGGGTGGACCAAGGCAAGGATGGGTGTTGCACGACTGGACCGACCTGGGACCTAAGCCTGGTGCAATAGGGCTTTTTCAGGCGTCAGGCCGGCAGCCGCAACGGTTCGCGCGGCTGACGCATCCCTGGACTACAATCCGAATATGAAACCCGCCCATTTGCCTACGTTGTTGCTTGTGGCCAGCTCAGCCGTGGGTTGCCCTGGCCCCATCATCGCTCCAATGGCGCCTCCGGTCGACACGAGCGAGATTGCCCCAATGCCACCTCCCGATACAAACGACACGAGCGAAGCGCCCATGCCGCCTCCGGATACCAGTGACACCGGCCAGGCTCGGGCCGTTCCTGCGTCGCTGTCGCCCCCACCTTCGAGGCCCCCGCTTGTCCGACGCACCGTCTGACGACACCCAGCTCGACCCTCATTGGGCGACGTGGATTGCCGAGAACCTGCTTCGCGGAGCGCCGCCTCGCGATTTATGGGCGGTGCTGGAATCCGAAGGAGTGCCCCCGGATCGCGCCCGAGCCGAGGTCAACGCCCTGGACGGCTCTGCCGCACTGGAGGCGGCCCGGCGGGTCATGGGCCGATCGGCGGGCGTCGAGCAGGCGGCCCGCTTGGTCCGCGCCCATGCGCAAGCCGGTTGGGAGGTCGACTCACTCGACGACACCACCTTCGAGCTGGGCTACCGTTCGGCTCATCGGCCGGTCGTCTTTCGCCAGGGCGCTCGGAATTGGCCGGCGCTCGAATGGACGCATCGGGGGCTCGCTGAACGAGTGGGGGAGGTCGAAGTCGAGGTGTTGCGGGGTCGTTCCGATCATGCCCAATGGTGGCTCAAGCGGGAGACGCTGCGCACGCGGATTCGCTTTGCCGAGCTTCTTGAGCAGTGCCTCGAAACCACGGGAGACGATCTCTACGCCGTCGGCCGCAACGACCTGCTTGACGAGCCCGGATTGGCGGTCCTCAAGGACGAAATCGGCCGCCTGCCAGGTTGCAAGACCGATCCCGGGGCCCGCCTGTGGATTGGGCCGGCGGGGACCCGAACCCCGCTTCACCACGATCAGAACAGCGCATGGCTGGTCCAGGTCGAAGGCCAAAAACAGATTTGGATCGCGAGCCCGCTCGAGCCGACCCTGCTGGACTCGGCGCAGGGCGTGTTCAATCGCTTCAAGCCGGATTCCGCTCCGCCAAACGACCCGGTGCACTGGCGAACAACGACGCTTGAACCAGGAGATGCGGTGTTCTTACCAGTGGGTTGGTGGCATCAGGTGGTGGCCATCCGTCCATCCATCTCGGTTTCGCTCGGTCACCTGAACGGGGACGTCCCCGCGACGTGGTACCACCCCGGCCGTCGCATGCCCGGCTAGGGGTCGGCGGTTGATGAGCGTCGCCGCTCTACTCGCTACGGCCGACACCCGCGAGGCGGGGCGCCGCATGCGTAAACGCCTCAGCCATGTGGTCCATGAAGGCACGCACTCGGGTCGTGCTGCGAAGCTCCCGCAGGGTAAGTAGCCAGACGTCGTGAGCATGCTCCTCGAAGATGGCACTGATTCGTCGAACGCCGGGCCAGGCGTCTCCTTCAATACACGCAAACAGACCGACGCCAGTGCCCGCCCGCAACGCGCATTCCCGGGCCCGCGCGTTCTCGTCGAGTCGCAGTACGTACTCCCCGCCGGGGGCGTGGGTCTCGAGCCAACGATCGAGCCAGGCTGCGGCAGGACCTTCACCCCATCCGAGCCACGGATAGGCCTCCAGAGGAGCCTCTTCGCCGACCCTCGCGACCAAGGCGTCCGCTGCGTAGACGGCGAACTGCATACGGCCGACCTTTCGACCCACGAGGTACTCGGGCGGCTGGTTCGTAAGCCGCAGGACCACATCGGCCTCGCGACGGGTGAGTGAGACGCGGTCGAGCGAGGTGTCGACCGCCAGATCCACCTCGGGGTAGCGCTCCACGAAGGAAGCGAAGGCATCGTGGAGGTTGCAGAAGAACAGATCCATGGTGGAGACCCGAAGCGGACCATCCAGTCGGGTGTCGCGACCGAGCATCCGCCCTTCGGCCGCGTGCACATCTCCCTCGATCTGCTCCGCGACCTCGGAGAGGTCTCGTCCCGCTACGGTCGGCACGAGCCCCTCGGGCGTCCGATCGAACAAGCGCACGCCGAGGGTGGACGCGATGCGGCGAAGTCGTCGCCCCACCGTCGTGTGGGTGACCCCAAGCTCCTTGGCGGCCCGGGCCAACGTTGGAGCACGGGTGAGCGCGAGCACGTAGCGGAGGTCATCCCAATCCATGTGTGCATTCTTGCACGCCCCACGAACATCCCTGCTTCTTCCTTCCATCCGCACGGAGACCTACGTTTCATATCCAAGCGGGCTCCGCAGAGACCCCAGGAGGTTGGTGATGAATGCGCTGGTCGTACCCAGGTACGGGGCTCCCGAGGTGGTCGAGATCGTCGCGATGGCCGAGCCGAAGGCAGGGCCAAGGGAAATCCTCGTCAGGGTCCGGGCGACCACCGTGAATTCGGGCGATGCACGAATCCGAGCGGCGCGGTTTCCTCCCGGCATGAACCTACTTGGGCGGCTCATGTTCGGCTGGTCCGCGCCGCGTCGTCCGGTGCTTGGCGTGGATTTGGCCGGCGTAGTCGAAGCGGTCGGGCGAGATGTGACGGCGTTCACGGTCGGCGACCGAATCGTGGCGATGACCGGCGACCGCCTGGGGGCCCACGCCGAGCGCTGCGTCATCGCGGCGGATCACTGTGCGGTGAAGCTACCGGACGAGCTTTCGTTCGAAGATGCCGTCACGCTGCCCTTCGGCGGCACTACCGCCCTCACGTTCCTCAAGGACCGGACCCACGTGCGTCCTGGTGAACGGGTGCTCGTCATTGGAGCCTCGGGAGCCGTCGGGACGGCGTGCATTCAGGTCGCACGGTTGCTTGGAGCACGGGTGACCGGGGTGTGCAGCAGCGCAAACGCCGATCGGGTGAGGTCGATCGGAGCGGAACGTGTCATCGACTACCGCACGACGGATCTGTTTGAGCTTGAGGAACGCTGGGACGTGGTGATCGACACCGTCGGCGAGGCCACAGTCCGGCAATGTCGCTCGGTCACCACCCCCACGGGCCGGGTAGGCCTTGTTGCGGCCGGTCTCCCGCAAATGTGGGCGGCCGCCGTGGCGAACCTGACGGGCCGTCAGCGAATTGTCGTAGGGCCCGCCAACGAGTCCGCAGACCACCTCGCCCAATTGGTGGCGTGGCTCGAGGCGGGGGTCTGGACGACGGTAATCGACCAGCGGATGCCGTGGCGTGAGGGCGTGACCGCCCACCGTCGCGTCGACTCAAACCGCAAGGTAGGCAGCGTCGTGCTGACCTTTGGGGCCGCAACGGCCGAACCCGTGCCCCCTTCGAGGGCTAATCAGCCTCCGCGCAATCGACGCAGCCGCTGGCGCCGACGACGGCGTTCACGTTCTTGGGCTTTCTCTTCAAGGACCTGCTGCCGGACCCGCTCGGCTTCTTCACGAAGTTCGAGCGGTCGTTCGTCGTAGTTCCAGTCGCGCATTCGCGTGTAGCCCTGCCGAGCGTAGTCCCCTTGGAAGAGCGCGTCGGTCCACTCAAGGAACCGCGAGCTTGGATACCCGTAGGTGCCTGCTTGTGGGTCGTTGGCCCGGTAGCCAGAATGCAGCTCGCCGTACCCTCGCTTGTCGGGATGGCCATCGGGGCGGGTAAAGTCCAAGGCGGACTCCACGAAATCCCCACTGTTCTCTCGCAGGTCCACAAGACCCCCGCCCGTGTGGATGAACCGCGCCGGGTCAGCTTCGTGAGCAATGGACAACAGCTGGGTGTTGCCCACAAGACCTGCATGAACGCCGTGGGCGCCACGTGCATCCGCACCGCCCATCGGTGCAAGCGCAAGGGCATAGTCGAGCTGGGTTCGGTCAGGATAGACCCCGCGCCGATCGAGGGCGTAGTCCAACACCGCCGCTCCACCCTGCGAGTAGCCACTCGCTACGCTGGTGACCGACGGATCAAGGGCTTGCGAATACCGATGGAGGTGCGCTGAACCGTCGGTGGGAACTCCGAAGTTCCTAGGCGCCACGATGTTCTCAACCGAATTGGCGTAAGGCACCGCCAACCCGAACGTTTGTTGCCCTTGGTTCCGCAATTGTTCTGCGACCGCAACCGACGAATAGCGGATCTTGTGTACATCGTGCGTGGGACGGAACTCGTCAGGTCCAAACAACTGAGACAGCCGCGTCGGAAGGTCCGTTGCGGTGGGCAACAGGTCGAACAGCATGGCGCCACACTCCTGTGCGGCGGAGGCTTGGGCCATGTACGCATCAACGATGCCTTCTTGAAAGGCGGCGTAGGTGTCTCCCTCACGGTAAAGCGACGCCTCGCGACGACTGATCAAATCCTGCGAGTAAAAGCCAAGAGCGGCATTGGTCCCCTGAATCGCTTCGGCAAACGCGGTGAAGGAGCGATGATCGAGCGAAGGGAAGGCCTGCCCTTGAGCTACGTCCGAAAGCGTTCCGTCCACCGCCTGGACCAACCCGGGCCAGGTAGGATGATGGCCCACAAGTTCATTTGCGAGCGCTTGCTGCCGCGTCACCGGCATCGTCGCAATCATCCGATAGATGTAGGTGCGGTGCAGGGCCCCTTGGTCAATCGCGTCCTGAATGGCCCAGGCCTCAGAAGTTCGAGGCATCCCAAGTGGGCTGTAGTGTCGCTCCGCAATGTAGTCAGGATCTTCTTCGCGAGTCTCTCGCTGCGTCTGCGCCAGCGTCGTAGCTCGTGGTACCCGCACCGTGCCCTGGGTGTAGGCCGTGTCGCTGATCGACAACGGAGCGCCCACTTCGTAGTAGGTGACCCCCGCGCGGTCCATCGTGCGCTGCCGCTGTGAATCACGTCCCTGGCGTCGCAGGGACTCGGGATCGTTACGGTCGTCACGACGATTTCGCCGCAGAGTCTTCGATGCGCGACGAATCTTACCCAGGTTGCCCCCTTCCGACCATGGTACCGTACTCGCATGACAAAGGGAATCCGACTCGGGCTTCCCACCATCACCAGCGCCGCTTGGCATGGGGCGTTGCAGGTGACGGGACACCGGAATGGGGTGGTTGGCGCGTCCAACGGACGTCCACAATGGCGGTTTCCTTGTGCGACCTCGGTGATCGGTTTGAAGGTCAACGACTCGACGGTCGCGTTCGTGAGCCAAGCTCACCAAGTCACGGTTCTCGACAACACTGGTCAAATGCGGTGGACGGGTGACGGCGGGCCGAATCTTGACCTTTGTGGTGAGCGGCTCGCCCTTATCGAGCAGCAGAACGTTGTGATCCGCGATGTGAACACTGGTGAGGAGCATGACCGATTTCCGTTCGAAGGTCGCGCCCGAACGCTCCGCTGGTCGAATGACGGACGCGCCGTGGTGTTGGCATGCACCGATGGCACAGTTCGCATCTATGGAGTTCCTGGAGGGGTACTTCATCTACGCCACCAGGTCGCTTCAGGCGTGTGGGATGCCGCCTTATTCGGGGACTCTCTCGCGATCGTGGGGCAGTCCCTACATCTCGTTGGACCGGCGCCCCAGGTCGTGGCCATGCCGTCTATCGGACGCGCCGTGGCATGGTCGCCCACCGGCCAAGAACTCGTCGTGGGTACCGCGAAGAGCGGTGTGCATCGGTTCGATCGGAGGGGCCAGAACGGCTTCCGAGTAGCCCAGGCCCGCCGTCCCGTCTTGGACGTAGACTGGGGGGCCAACGGTATCCGGTGGGCGACATGGTCACGGGTCTTTGATGGGTCCACCGTCCGCGTCGCTGGGTCCGTACTTCGAGTTGCCGCTCAAGAGCGTGGCGATGTCGTCGTCACTTCCAGCGGCGTCGTTTGCTTTGCTCCAGACGGATCGCGGATCCAGGAACTTGCGGTGGACGAGCCGGTCCGGGGAGCATCGATCCACCCCACAGGTCGGACCTACCTGCATACGGCCCGGCACGTGGCCTGCGCCGGAAAGGAGCCGTTCCAACGCGCGTGGTCCGTGCCGTTGCCCCGTGCGGTCACCGTCGGACCCGGACCGCGGCTCGTCAGTGCCTACCACCGTTCTTCGGTTGCGGAGGGTCGCACGCTCGAGCTTCGGGTGGAGCATCCAACATCGGGCGTCGTGGACCGCTCCATCGTTGAACCTACCGCCCTGGATGTTGAACAACTCGGAATGGGCGATGGCTGGGTGGCCGCACGTTCGGATGAGCGGGTGGTCGTTTGGTCGACGTCATCGGGACGGCCGCTCACGGTCATTGACGGCGTACAGCCCACCGACCGTGGGCTTGTTGTGGGGAAGGGGCTCGTTTCTGCAATGCAGTCGGGTCATATCCATTATTGGCGGCCGACATCCGAACCCAAGCAACTCGACACCGGACAAGTCACTGCGCTGGCCGTTGACCCCTCGGGCACGCGGCTCGCGGTCGGCATACAGAGCGCGCGTCATGCTGCAGTTCAAACGTGGGATCTCCGTTCCGGAGGAAAGATCTGTGCGGGCCTTCCCGACGTCAACGCACCTGTGGTGGCCATCGCCTGTAGTGTCGAGACGCGCCGAGTCGCTGCGATTCTTCGAGGAAGTTCTACTGAAATTGTGATCTGGGATGGTCTGTTTGGCCAGAGCCTCGCCATAGGTCGCAGCGAGATTCCCTGGTCCAGACTTTCGCTTTCGGAGGATGGGAACCGCCTTGTCGTTGGCTCGGTTGACGGCGACGTGTGGGCCTGGCGACTCGACACGTTGACCGAGGCGCTCACCGTTCTGGAGCCTCCTGCTTCATAAAGCCTCGCTCCTGGACGTTCCTGCCCCCTCTTTGCCCCCCCAAACCCGATTGAATCGGATCACAAACGAGCACCTTGCAAGTGGAAAGCGGAATTGCCCGCCTTCAAGTTGCAAGGAGCAGCTCCATGATCGGTATGCCCACGGGTTACGCCCGGGACCTTCGCAATTCTCTCAAAGCGCTGTCGGCGCTGGCACTCGGCATCGCGACGCTTGCATCGCCGGGAGTGGCTTTGGCCCTTGTCTTCATGGGCAACCCAGGCACGCTGTCCGTCGCCATGCCCGGGGCCCAGATTGGACCCGTCACCGTCGACGACATCATCTTCACGTCTTGCACGGGAGCCGTGGAGGTCCAGACCACCGACTTCTCCGCTGATCTTGTCACTGGATTCGGCTATAGTTCGATCCACTCAAGTCTCTGTGGCATGAAGATGGTTCCGCAGGGTACAACGGTCTATATCTCCGGCTCAAACGCGTATGGCTCGTACAAGGTCGCCATCGACCGCTCGGAGTTCAACGTCACCGCCAGTGACCTTCCGAAGGCGCTGTCGTACACGGTGATCTCCGGCGTGGTGCCCCAGGGGCCTGTCCTTCACATCGACTGAGTCGAATCAGGGACGTTCGTCTGTAAAAGATCTCGGATCGGCAACCGCATCCGAATAGAGAGAGACCGGAAATAGAGCAGTAGTCACCTGATAAACCCGATTCGGGGGGTTTCGAGCCGACGCAAGAAGCGTTGGCACGACAAACTCCTCGAATCGGGTTCTCAATTCTCGAAAGTCCTCTTCGGCCAATGCAAGGGTTCCACCTAGGATGAGTCGGTCGGTCTCTGGGACGCTCATGAGTGCCCGCTGGGCCAAATCGAAACTCACTCGATGATATTGCGCAACCACCTCGGACTGTCGCCCTTTGTCCACCTGTCGCTTCGTGCCCGCATCTTGTTCACGAATCAGACGGTAGTCCTCATCAAAATATCCATTTTCTCGAAGGCAATCCATCGCCTCCTTGGCTTGCTGGGCCGTGATGCGGGGTCGAAGGGTGGCCGCAACTCGGTCTGGATCCGGTACGTATTCTTCACAGCGGGCCAGTTCGAGGATCGCTCCGACATGCCAAGTCCCGAGTTGCTGTTGAAACTCTGGCGTGGTGACGCCCCCCGCTTCGGGCTTTTGCATGCCGGTGAGAAGCTGCTTCGCCCGACCTCGAATGAGCTTTGAGTTGCCGACCTCGTGCTCGACAAGCGAGAGGAACTCGAGCCTCGCTCGCTCGTTGAGGGAGAGTGACTCTACGATCTTTTCCGCCAAAGCAGGGTCGAGTTTACGACGACCATTCAGGATTTGACTCAACCAGGCTGGGGACATGTTGAGCATCTGGGCAAAGTCGATTTGTTTTAGCCCTCGTAATTGAAGGATCTTCCTTAGATAGCTTCGATAGTCCATGGGATTGGCCTCGCCGTGCAACGGTTCCTCCAGATTCTGTCAAGGAACCAGTTCACGTCGTGTTCACCAGTCCGTGAATTCACGGACTGCAAATCCTGCCGAACAAGCAAAGACAAGGAACACGCTTGGCAATAAGGGTTGTCAAGCGTTACGATAGCTTCATATCTCAAAAAGACAATTCTCAGAACTTGCAGAAATTTTGTCCAACTGACTTTCCACTGGTGGATTATTTTGCATGAGCA
>JBCCQY010000035.1:0-69931 GCA_039208735.1 Myxococcota bacterium
CGGCGGCGGTGGGGGAGGCGGTGCAGGCGCCGGTACCGGCTCGGGGTCGAGTTCCTTCATGCCCTCGAAGGTCTGGCTGGGGTCGAGTTCCGTCTTCACCACAGCTTCAGCGGCAATCTCGGCGAGCTTCGCCTCGACTTCTACCTCTTCGTCTTCGGCGGCCGCTTCGGGCTCCGCTTCTTCGGGCGCGGGCTCGGCTTCCTCGGGCGGATCATCAAAGCGCTCGACCACTTCGAACGCTTCGTTGTCTCCGTGAGGCGCTCCTACCGCGAACAGTTCCTGTGCGAAGGGCTGCTGGGCCACGTAAACCACGATGCCCACGACCGAGACGGCGCCAATGAAGCCCATCACCGCGACGGCAGCGAACACCACGCGCCAGCTGATTCCGGCTTCTGCATCTTCGTCTTCGACATCGTCCGAGACCAGGCGACCCCGCAAAATGTCTTCGCGTGACGGGCCAGGCGCTTCGCGAGGGCTGAAGTCCCGTAGCTGCGCCGTGGGCTCCTGCATGGCTGGATTCCCGATGGGGACCGGGGCCGGTTCAAACCCGCTTGGACGCTCGTCGAAGCTGGGAGGAACGAGCGTCCCTCCGCGGCCGTTGGGAGGGCTCGACGGAACCGCTGGGTCAATGGGAAACGCCGATGAGGGCGAACGCGACATCGACCGCGGTGGAAGCTCGGGCAATGGAGAGCGGGCTTCCATCGTACGATCTTGGGGATCGTCGGTCGCAGCAAAGTCACGGGGCGGCAAAGGAGGCGCCGACCGACCGAGCGGCGCGGGATCGTTGCCGAACCCACCGGAGGGAAGCTCGGCGGCCCGCGGCAAGTTCATGGTGGCGTCGTCATTGACCTCTTCAACACCGTCAAAACCCGCATCAACCCCTGCATCGAAGGTGGGGTCGTCGAAAACGCGGATGCTGTCTTCCAGCGCCAAGCCCGGCTTCCAAGCGGTCGCCGGGTCGTCGGCCGGCTCTTCATCCGTTCCCTCACGCTCCCACAAGGTAGCAGCGTGTTCACGCGTATCGACTTCATCTTCGTCGACGAAGTTCTCGAAGTCGGTCGTGCCCAGCGGGTTGTTGAAGGCGCTGTCGCGGAACCCAGGCGATTCGCCGGTATGCCCGCGGGTGGTCATCGTGACCGGATCTTGGGTTTCGCCCAAGCCTTGGTCGAGCGGACCCGGTCCGCCACGCCACGCGGGTCGGTCCTTCCAGTCGACGTTGGGCTCGACATCGGCCCGAGGATTCCAACTGTCGGGGTCGGCCGCGTCTTCTCCGTTGGTAAACGAAGGCTCTCCTGACCAAGCCGGCTCCGGGGACACCACCGGCGCGCCTAAACCGTTTTCGACGACGAAGCCCCCTGCGTCGTCCCGAACCACCCGAGCAAACTCGGTTGGCGCATCATCGCCACGCTCATCATCGCGACCCACATGGGTGTCGCTGTTCTCGAACAACAATCGCTCATCGTCATCGAGCGGGCGACGATGGACGTCGTCGAACGACAGCTGCTCCTTGAGCGTTTCGAGGGTCAACGACCCCGGCCCAATGGTGGGCTCTTCGTCTTCGGCAACGGCGGATTGCAGCGGCGGGGCCATGCGCGGGGGAGCGGGTCGGGCCGAACGGGCCGGAGGCTGCGGGACCGATCGAGATGCCGGAGGAGCCGCCGGAGCAGCGCGCTTCGCGGGGGTTGGCCGGGGGGTCGGGGCCCGCTGAACGGGCGCAGACTTTGGTGGCGTCCGGTTCGGAGCCTGGGGCGCAGGGCGCGGGGTCGCCCGAGCTGACAGCCGCTCCTCGGGGGGCTTCGGCGGACGCGGGGGCGGTTCTTCGTCGAACTCCGGCGCGAACGTCTTGGGCCTCAAGTCCGGTCGCTTTTTGACCTCGGGCAATGGGCCCACGTGGGTGGGAGTACTCTCGCCAAAGTCATCGGACAGTCGGTCATCTTCGACAAACACTGGGCCGAAGAACGCCCGTGACACTTCATCGATGTCGGCAAAGGAAAACCCGGCCATCAGGCCTCGAAGGTCTTCCCGCAAGACGAAGGCCCGCTGGTAGCGGTGGCGCGGATTGAGGGAAAGCGCACGGAACAGGACGCGATCGAGGCCCGGCAACGCCTCCTTGACTTCGAGCAGCTGCGTCGTGACCTCGGCCCGACGGATCTGCTGGATGATCTGCAAGGTACCTTCCGCCTCAAACATGGCCTTCAGCACAAGCAGCTCGTACAGCACGATACCGAGCGAGAAAATGTCGGACGCTGGCGAAAGCCTTGGATCGGGCTGAGTTTGTTCCGGCGAAAGATACCGCACGATGTCGCTGACGTCTTGATTCGTCGAAGACCCCGAATTGGGGATCGGCGAACGGGTCAACCCAAACCGACCGAGCTGCACCCGCCCTGAGGGGTCGATCCGAACCGCCTCCGGCGACAACGCCAAGTGCAGGATGTGTTCTGCGCCGGTCGTGGCCGCACGTCGGCCATGCAACGCCTCAAGGCCATTGCAAATCTGCGTCGCCACATTGAGGAAGACGTTGTGGGGCATGGTGAGTTTTTCGCGGGAGGCCCGCTTGATCACCGTTCGAAGGCTGACCGATTCCGACCACTCTTCGAGGACCCACAAGTCCGTGTCCGTCGCAACCGCATCGAGCACGGGCACCAACGACGGGTGGCGCACCGTCATGAGGTCGCGAACTCGGGATTCGATGAAGGCGCGCTGGGAAGGGTCTCGCGCGATGGCCGGTGCAACCCTTCGGGCGACGACCTGCTTACCGGCTGGCTCTTCGAGGATTGCGACGTATGCCTCGGAGTTTCGGCCTCCGTCCAAGCGTCGCATCAATGTGAAGGAACCGACCTTTTTGGGGAGAAGCATCGTTTCTCTCGAAGGCCCGGGGGGAGGGGCGACAGTAGTCGAAACAGCCTGACGACGTCAATGTCGGTCAGCGACGGGCAGCGGCTCGACCGAGCAAGGGGAGCGGGCAGTGCCGGACTAGCCCTCCCCCAACCAGCGTGCAAGACCAGCGTTTGTCCAAGGACCGCGACGATTGCAGGAGCCCGCTTGCCGCCGGTTCGACGCGACGGTCTCGCGGGTTACGCCTCGGGACTCGTCCCCGCAAGCACTCACGCACGGTGTGAGCACGAAGCCTCTCGGAGTGTCGATGTCGTCCCCGTTCGCCCTGCTCTCCACGTCTGACAAGACGGGCCTGCCCGACCTGGGTCGTGCCCTGGTCACGGCTGGCTACACCTTGCTTTCTACGGGCGGAACCGCGAAGGTCCTTCGCGAGGCGGGCCTCGATGTTCGCGACGTCAGTGAACACACCGGCGCAGCCGAAATGATGAACGGTCGAGTCAAGACTCTGCATCCGCGAATTCATGGGGGCATCCTTGGCGATCGGGAGCGGCACGCCGAGGAGGCCGCGAGCCACGACATTCCATGGATCGATGTGGTGGTCTGCAACCTTTACCCGTTCGAGTCAACCGTCGCGGCAGGAGCCACGACCGAACAGGCGATCGAGACGATCGACATCGGCGGACCCTCCATGGTTCGGGCCGCGGCCAAGAACCATCAATCGGTCACCGTAGTGGTGGATCCAAGCGACTATCCCCAACTGATCGAGGCGTTGAGGGGAGCTGGGGTTTCGCTCGAACTGCGACGAACCCTCGCCCTAAAAGCGTTCCAGCACACCTCTCGCTACGATGCGGTGATCGCGGACTGGCTGGCCAAGGCTTCCGACAAGCGTTCGGACTTTCCGAGCGAACACACGCTGGGCCTTCGGCGAAAAGCGGTGCTCCGATACGGAGAGAACCCGCATCAGCAAGCGGCGTTCTACGCGGATCCGGGCCGAGACGGTCGCACATTGGGTGAACTGATCCAGCATCAGGGCAAAGCGCTTTCGTTCAACAACCTCGCGGATCTCGATGGGGCGATCCGGGTGGTCTTTGAGCATGACGATCCGGCTTGCGCGATCATCAAGCACATGAATCCCGCGGGTTGTGCGACGGCTCCCGATCTTCCACAAGCCTTCGACGACGCCCTGGCCGGCGACCCAATCTCGGCGTTCGGGGGAATTGTGGCCTTCAACCGCCCGGTGGATGGACCCACGGTTCAGCGACTGCGGCAATCCCGGACCTTCTTCGAGGTGCTTGTGGCCCCAGGGTTCGACGAGGACGCACTCGAACGGCTGAAACCGCGGGAGAAGCTTCGGGTCATCGAGCTACCAGCCGACTGGGCCCGCCGGGGTCCGGTGGGTCGAGATGCGCGTCGCATTCAAGGGGGTTGGCTCATCCAGGATTGGGACATCCACGCAAGCTTCGCGTTCGATGTAAAGACCAAGCGTGCGCCTACGCCCGACGAGGAAGCCGCCCTCAGGTTTGCGTGGGCCTCCTGTCGAGGCGTGAAATCCAACGCGATCGTGTTGGCCCGCCCCACGGCGACAGGCATGGCCTTGAACGGGGTTGGGGCTGGCCAAATGAGCCGCGTCGATTCCGTTCACCTTGCCATTCGCAAGGCCACGCGAGAGGTCGCTGGATCGGCGCTCGCCTCTGATGCGTTCTTCCCGTTTGCCGACGGCATTCAGGGAGCGGCGGAAGCGGGCATCACCGCGATCATCCAGCCCGGTGGATCGATCCGGGACGACGAGGTCATCGCCGCTGCCGATGCGGCGAACATCGCGATGGTCTTCACCGGCACCCGTCACTTCCGACACTGAGAGGCAGCCATGCGCGTCGTCCTCGTGGGATCGGGGGGTCGTGAGACCGCCCTCGCCGCTGCCATCGCGCGTTCGCCGACGCTCGAGGCGCTCTATGTCACCGCTCCTCATCCCGGTTGGCCTGCCTTGGCCATCGTGCCGGACGAACCACAAGAGCCCCTCGCCCTCGCCCAAGCGATGAACGCCGATCTGATGGTCATCGGTCCGGAGGCCCCCCTCGCGGACGGACTGGCCGATCGCTGCCGAGAAGCGGGTATCGCTGCGTTTGGGCCCGGCCGCGCGGCGGCGGCGCTTGAGACCAGCAAAGCCTTCACGAAAGAGGTTTGTGCGGCCGCTGGGGTGCAAACCCCCCAAGCCCTCATCGTCGACCGGTCAGACCCAACCCAGATGACGGCCGCTCGAGCACGATGCGACCGTGGCGATGTTGTCGTAAAGGCGGACGGTCTGGCCGCGGGCAAGGGGGTCATCGTATGTCGAACCCCCGAAGAAGCTCATCAGGCGCTGGATGCCATGGATCGGTTTGGTGACGCCGCTCGACGGCTGGTGCTCGAGGATCGGATCGAGGGTCCAGAGGTGAGCGTCTTTGCGTTGTGCGACGGCACGCGGGCGATGCCGCTGCCCGCCGCACACGACCATAAAGCGCTGCTCGACGGCAATCGCGGTCCCAATACGGGCGGCATGGGCGCGGTGGCGCCATCCGACCGCCTCACGGAGTCCGAAACCACTTCGCTGGTCGAAGAGGTTCACGCCAAGGTGATCGCGGAGCTTGCTCGCCGGGGCACACCGTTTCATGGTGTGTTGTACGGCGGGTTCATGCTGACCAAGGACGGCCCTGCCCTCCTCGAATTCAACGTCCGGTTCGGCGACCCTGAGTGCCAGCCGTTGATGACCTTGTGGGCCGACGACGTGCTGCCCTATCTTCACGGCGCTGCGGCGGGACAACTTCCCGCGGTCCCACCACGTTTCGCCAACGAAGTGGCGGTCTGTGTCGTGTTGGCGAGCGCGGGCTATCCCGAGACCTCGACGAAAGGCGTAGAGATTCCCGAGCCGGACGCCCAGGAGCACGTTCAGGTATTCCTCGCGGGGGCTCGCCGTGACGATGCAGGCGTGCTGCGTACCAACGGGGGGCGGGTGCTTGGCGTGACCGCCACCGCGAACGACCTCACCACCGCCCGCGAACGGGCTTATGCGGCCATCGAAGGTTGGCGGTTTGAGGGAAGCCAGCTGCGGTCTGACATTGGGGCTCCCCTGTGACCACCGGTCGCGTTCGCATGATCGAACGGCAGACTTCGGGCGATGCGTTGCTCGAAGGCGAGACCTTACTGCCGATCGTGCGAGGGCTGGCGGCGCCCGAACGAGTCGCCTGGGTCGCAGTCGTGGTGCGGGCCCAGCGCATCGAGTTGATCGACCCTCGCCCCTTCGCGAAGGCAGGCCCCGATGTGATGCGGTTCATGGCGGGATTGACTCGCAGCCACCCCGCCAATGCAGGTCCCGCGTTAGCCGTCGGGATTGCAGGGACGCTTCAGCTGAACCTTCAAACTCGCAACACCAAGTCCCGGGCAACTCCGATCGCCCTTGCGTTCCTCGAAGCGCCAGACTGTGACTGGTGGATGTGGCAGCGATTCTTGGGCATGGACGAGGAGGAGGAGTCCGAGGCGCCCGAACAGATCCTCACGGCTCGGCGAGGCGATGCACTTCCCAACGGACTGGGGCGATGGTGGTCGCTCGGGCGCCGGGCTCGCTTGAAAGTCCAGTTTGAACCACAAACGCCAACGTCAGAAATGATCCACTAGCGGAACCCTCGTCAGCTCGGCGGATCCACGATCTGCGGCCACAGTGCATCGGCACGCTTTCGCCCCTGCCGAACCTGCGCACAGAACCATTGCCATCGTGCAATGTGCTGTTTGGGTGCAGGTGCATCACAGACCTCAAAGGAATGGGACGCCGACTCGGTGAATCGCCCCCCAAGAAAGCGAAACACCGAGATCAATTGCCGATTCGCATCGCCATCGCCCTCGGCGGCCAACGCGGAACGAAGGCCCGTCGCCACGCTGTCTTCGGCCGCCCCCAGCGGGGGCAGGATGGAGTTGGGCGGCAACAACACGAGATGGGAGGCCAGCTCTGCGATGTGATGCATGAGCACCAAATCTCGGCCACCATCTTCAGCGGCGAGTTCACGGGCCAAGCCGACCACGGTCTCTGCTCGATCGCGAATCGCCGTAGACAGACCGTCGAGAATCGCGCGCATCCCTTGGGGGTCTTCCAGCCGGGCTCTCGCTTCGTCGTCAAAGGCCAAAGGCAACGGATCCGCATCGATCGAGCCCGTGGTGAACCGCGTGATCGGTTGTCCTCGACCGCCCGAAAGCGCACGGCCCGCTCGCAACGCCACCGCCAATCGCGTCAGAGGGGCCACATCCGCGCCAAACAGGACATCCAGAATCGCAGGATCCGTCGACATCCCAAGCGCTTCCATCGCCCGTCGCATCTCACGACCCAGCTCGCGTGCTTTGGGTCGAGGGTCTCGGGCGAGACGAACGAAGGCTTGGGTGCCCGGATGGTGTCCGTTGCCGCTGCGATCGACAAAGAACCAACCACTGACCCCATGAGGATGGACCGTCACCATGACAGGACGGCCCGGAGGACCCGGCACTACCACGGTCGCTCCGCTTCCGGCCTCTCGCCCCACCCCACAACTCGCGAGGACCGGCGCGTAGCACACGGCGGGGCCGGTGATCGGGACGATGTCGTCCGGGTCGCCCACCACATGGACATCCATTCGATATCCAAGCTGACGAGCACGTGTCAGGAGCATGATCCCTGCTGTGGTCGCACCGGGGCTGCTGCCCCTTAGGTAGACCTCCACCACACCTCCGCTTCCCGACTCCGGTATCCCGCGGACCTCGTCAGGTCCTCCGCGGGGCCCCGCTTTGGGTTCGACAAGCAAGACGATATAAGCGTTCGCGCGTTTCGCCGAGAACCCGGTCCGGCCGTAGCAGACGAAAGAGTGCAGTAACCGACTGACCTTGTCGGACACCCTGCAGGCACGGTAGGTGCTACAGTAGGAAGATGGTGGAGGGAGGATCGTGGCGTCGGAACATGACCGAATCGCCCAGACCCTCACCCGGGTGTTGAGGTCTCGCGAAGTCGAGACGGACCCACGTGGCTTTGTTGCTGTCGCCGATGCTGCACGCATCGTGGGAAATCGACTGGACCTTGAGCTTGCGCCCAAGGACCTCTTGCGGATTGCACGGCGTCATCGCCGTTTCGACCTTCAAGATGGGCGTGTTCGGGCCCGTGAACGGGCGGTTGCGCCCGACATCGTCTACCACGCATGCACACAGGCCCAGGTCAACCGCTACCTCGATCAGGGGTGTGTGCGACTACCTGGCGGGCGTCCGGTGTTCATGTCGGATGACGAGAGTCAGGCTTGGCGAGCAGCCCACCGCATGGGGGGAACCCCTCGGGTGTTGTACGTCGATACGGCACGAAATCGCAGAAAGAAGCTTCGGCTTCAGCGTTCAAAGCGCAGCGGGCTGTACCTCGCGCGCTCGTTGTCCATCCAGGACGTGTTGAACCTTCAGCCTGCCTTCGCCGAACAGCTCTCGGCGGGGGGCATTCCGGTGCGGTTGGGCGATGACGGCCGACCCCGCATGGCCCTCATTCGGGTGACCCGACGCAGTGGCGTGACATGGGAAGTGGCGAAAGGCAAGCTCGAGCCTGGTGAGCCGCCCGAATGGGCCGGCGTTCGCGAAGTCCAGGAAGAAATGGGCCTCACCTGCGACCTGAAGGTCCGATGCCTTGTGGGCCACGTTCGTTATGGCTTCATGGCTCCCGGGGGCCTGCCCCGACTCAAGACCATCTACCTGTACCTGCTCGAGCCGTGCAGCGAAATTGCGGCCCCCTTCCGGCCGGCGACGGCCGAGGGCATTCGCGACGTCCGTTGGTTCACGCCCGAGGAGGCGTGCCGCGTGGTCACCCATTCAAGCCTTCGACCCATCATGCGACGGGCACGTGAACTCGTGGAGCAGCGGCACCGCAGCTGACGATCAGTTGTCGTGCATTTCGACCGCAGAGCCTGCAGAGTCATCGGAGCGATGCACCCAAAGGTAGCGGGGCACGCGCTCTCGTACCGCGGGGACGTGGCTGATGAGTCCAATGACGCGATTGCTGTCGCGAAGATGCTCGATCGACGACAACACACGATCGAGCGCTTCAGGGTCGAGCGTCCCAAAGCCCTCGTCGAGGAAAAAGAAGCCCAAAGGACGAGCGGAACGTGCTTGAACCTGGGTCGAGAGCGCCAACGCAAGCGAAAGTGCGGTCAGAAACGACTCCCCGCCGGACAGTGTGTGAACGGGTCGCACGGCTCCTCCACCGTGGTGGTCGACAATCTCAAACCCCGTGTCGTCATCGAGTTTCAAGGCGTAACGACCGTCGGTCAATGCTCCAAGATGGTCGCTCGCCCGCGCCGCCAGCTCGCTTAGGTGGTCGGTCGCAACGTACTCGACGAATCGGTCGCCCCGCAAGACGGCGGCCAACGCGCCAAGTTGAGCCGCCTCGGCCTCGGCTTTTGTGAGCTGCTGATCCAAGGTCTGCACCCGAGGAATGCGCGCCGTCATCGTCTCGACGGCTTGCTGCGCCGCTACCGCCTCTTCGATGGCCTGATCGAGGGTGGACTGATGCGCTTCCGCCGCGGCCACCAGCGCATTGAAGGTCGCGTCGGAGAGCGCTTCAGGGTCAGGAACCGTGCCGTCATCGAGCGCCGCAAGCTTCGCGGTCAATGCAACCTCGGCATCCCGGTACGCGCGGACCCGCACCGCCACAGCCTCGGGATCCGCAAGGTCTCGGCCTGACCCAAACCAATGGTCGACGGCTTGCTGAAGGCTCTCATCGATCGCCGCTGCCGCCTCGTCCGGCGGTTCGCCAAGGTCGTCGGGCCAGGCCAACGACGTTCGAATGACTACGAACACGTCCGATCGGGCCGTCCGTAGCGCGCGTTGCGCAGCGTCAAGGCGCCCCTTCGCCGTCGCCAGACGCTGTTCCGCTTCGCGATGCTGACTGGTGGCCGCATCGAGCTGCTGTGCGGCTTGTTGGGCCGCCACGTCAAGCGCGCTTAGCTGTCCATTCAAACGGGTGCGCGTCGCCGTCAAGTCGTCTGGAGGCTGCTTGAGCCCTTCGCGGCGGGTCTCGAGCAACGTGTGCCGCTCTTCGAGGCGAAGCTGTAGCGTGCGGGCTTGTTCTCGATCCGCTTGCTTGGCATCGCGCCGCTGCACGGCGGTGAGCCAGGCCAGATCGAGTTCATCGAGGTCCCGCTGGAGGGCCTCGGCCTCGCGATCGCGGCTCGCAATGGCGATGAGCGCGTTGCGCACATCGAAGATCGTCAGGTCCCCTCGGCTCGCATGGAACGCTTCCCAGGCCGCGGCTTCGCCTTGACGTGCCGCCTCGAGGCGTTGCTCTGCCGCATCGAGTGCTTCTTGCAGATCGGCCTGACGGAGCGTTGCCGTTTGCAGGGGGCCGTCGGCCCTGGCCACCGCGAGATCGGCGATCTGGCGGCGGGCCAGGGCGCTGCGATGCGATAAATGCCAGGCTTCATGGATGGCCAACACCGTCACGGCGTCATCGGGCGTCCCCAACCCTTCGAGCCGGGTGGACGCGGCGTCGAGCGCTTTGGCCGCCGCGGCCAGCTCTCGCTTCGCTCCTCCGTGCGCCGCCTCCGCGCTGGCCCGGGTGGCCAATGCCCGCTCATGGGCAGCCTGGGCGGCCCCTGCAGGTCCTTCGGGCACCGTCGCAGGAGCGGGGTGGTCAAGACTCCCACACACCGGGCAAGCGGTCTCGGGGGCCAGGGTGGCTGCGAGTTGCCCAGGGAGTTCGGCCGCCTCGGCCTGGGCGGCGGACTGGGCTTCATCCGCGTCGCGCACGGCGACTTCGAGGGTTCGCCGAAGGCGTTCAACGCGCGAGGTGGCTTCGTCGTAGCGATCTTGGGCGCGTTGTCGGGCCATTTCAACGGCGTCATGTTGAGCCAAGCGACGCCGCACGTCGAGCGGATCGAGGTCAGGAGCGCCCTCTGCCTCGAGACGACCCACCTCTCCATCGGCCTCGTCAAGCGCCTGAACGGCCGCCTGGGCGAGCGCCTCGGCCGCGGCACTTGCGACCTCCGCCTCCTTGACCCGCTCCCTTAGCGCCAGAACTGCCGCACGGGCGGCACGCTCTTCGGCACCGGCTCGGTCGAGCTGATCTGCTGCGTCCGCGGCCACTTGAGCGCGCTCTCGCTCCTCGGGCTTCACGCGGCGACGGCGGAGGTGTCGGCGCACGACCTTCCGTTTGTCGTCGATCTCGGAGACTTGCGCATCCGCATCCTGCCAAGCGGCCTCGGCGTCGACGATCACGGCTTCCTGCTCGCTACGCTGCGTGGCCACCTCCGTCAGCTCGCGGTCGATGGTGGCGCGTTCGTCGAGCAGCGACTGCAGTGCGTCGAGTTCTCGCAGGCGTTGCTGCAAAGGAGCACGCTGCGTTGCATCGTCGCGAAGGGTCGCTTGGTGGCCATCGCGGGCGCGTGTCCACAGGGTCTCGCTCTGCACCGCCTCGGCCGAGGCTGTCGTGTGTTCGGCCTCCGCCAATTGGTGCTCGCGACGAGCTTCCGTCCAACGTTCCACCGGGACGGTGAGCGGCTCCAGCGCTTTGGCGGACGCGAGCTGGACCTCGAGGGTTCGGATCGCAGCTTCGTCCCGTTGATGGGCCGCCAATTCGGCTCGGGCTTCGGCGAGCCGCGCGTGCTCTTCACGCAACCGCCGCGTTTGTTCGATGATCTGCTGCTGGCGGGTACGCTGCGCTTGGGCTTCAAGGCGAACCCGTTGGGCCTCCTTTGCCCGCTCCTTTGCCAACTTGAGCGCCTCATCGCTCGCGTCGCCAAGCCCCCGCAGCTCACCACGTACCGCGGCGAGCTGCTGATCCGTCTGTTGCTGGCGGGCAGCGATCTGGCGGCGAAGGCGTCCCCCATAGGCGTGCAAACGAAAGATCCGTTGCAGCATCTGCCGGCGTTCGCTGCCTTTGAGATGGAGCAGTTCGAGAAACTTGCCCTGCGGCAGCACCACCGCACGCATGAAGTCTTCAGGACCCAGGCCGATCAACTCAATGACCGCCTCGTTTACATCTCGCTCTTTGTCCGCGATGACCGCAGGTCCTGTCGGGGTGTACTCGACGAGGCGGGACAACGTGCGCTGGGCGGTCTTGTCCTTCAGTCGGTAGGCGCGCTGGACTTCGTAGTGTTGCTGCCGTTCACGAGAGTCGATGGTGAATTGCAGCTTCACCTCGCAACGTTGGCTGCCCAGATGAATCAGGCCTTGTCGGGACCGTGTGACCACCCGATCCACCAGCCCAAACAGGGCCAGCGTCATGGCGTCCAACAGCGTGGATTTGCCACTGCCAATGGGCCCAAAGATGCCAAACAGCCCGTGTCGGCCAAGTTCTTCGAAGTCGACGGTGACCGGGTCGCGGTAAGAGTGCAGCCCCGCGACCACAAGTTTGGTCGGACGCACGTGAGCTACCCCGCTCGCTTCTTGGCGGGACTCGGGCGTTCCTCGGCCTCTGGGCCATCGGCCAGCTCGAGGAAGAGTTCAACGAGGCCCTGATCGGGTTCCGCACCCGTCTGTTGGCGATAAAACTCGCGAAACAGCACGTCGACCGGCAGATCGCGACGTTCGATGGGATCGGCACTCTCGGTCGCCGTCGCCTGTGGAAGTCTAGGCGTAATCCTCACAAAATCGCGAGGAAGCCGCTTGAGCGACGCGAGTTGGGCGTGGGTGAGGTGTCGCGACACGTCGACGATAAGGTCGATGAACGCGTTCTCGTACCGGCCGTTTTGCACGCTTCGCTGCACTTCGGAGAGCGAGGCCGCCTCCCACAACACGAGGGGACGCCCCGCCGAAACGGGGAGGAGTTCAACCGACGCCGGCTGACCAGGATGCGCCTCAACAATCGTATGCACTCGCGGATCATCTCTCTCGGAGAACCGCATGGCAAGGGGCGCCCCGGCGTAGCGCGCCAGCCCCGGCGCATCTTCGACAAGCTGAGGGAAATGGAGGTGACCAAGGGCGGTGTAGTGCGCCTTACGCGGAAGGTCACCCGCATCGATTTGGTAGGCGCCCCCGACCAATACACGCTCCGATGGTCGAGGCATGCAGCTCCGAACCGCGAGGTGGGCGGTGGCCAGGTTGACCGCACCCGGGTCAAAGTCCTGCTCGAGCTTTGCAAAGGCTTGGCCCACCCACCGGCTGTAGGCCCGTTGGCGGTCGTGGTCGCCGGTGGGCGCCGCAAGAAGGCGGCGAAGGCGGGCCTCGGAAGGGTAAGGCAAGGCGGCAATGTTGGCGCGGCGGCCATCGGGCCAGCGCAGTGCAATGGCCGAGGGTCCCAAAGGATCCATGGCGACGCGCGCCGCATCTTTGGCAGGCACCGCAAGGGGTTCGAGTTCATCACCTGGGCGACCGAACACCCACACCCCGTGCCGGGCCGAGAGGGGCTGAGCCGCCGCCAGCCGGTCGGGCGAATCATGATTGCCCGCGATGACCACAACCGCCCGGCGGCCACCATCGCCAAGTCGCGCCAGGGTGTCGAAGAAGAGCTCCTCTGCCTCGATAGGGGGATTTGCGGTCTCGAAGACATCACCCGAGAGGATCACCAGATCCACGTCGGCGCACAGCTCGACGACTTCCTGAAGGAAGGCTTCGTGCTCGTCGGCGCGGGAGTACCCATGGAGGGTCCGACCGAGGTGCCAGTCGCTGGTGTGAAGAATTCGCATGAGGAGGGGAGCAGGGAGCTCGTATAGAATCTAGGCAGGAGGGAGACCGAAAACTGTCCGGTCTAGGTCGAGGGGGCCCATTGAAGCGAGGTGCCACTGCGCACGAACCACAGGGCCACCGCCCGAACGGGCCGGCCCATGCGCTCGAACGCTTCCGCGTAGGCGTCAAGTTGGGGAGCGTAGGTCTTGAGGCCACCGGCATCGATGACGTCGGTGTAATCCGTGGGTGAGCGAGAACCGGCTTTGAAGTCGACGATCGTAAGCCCCGAGTCGGGATGCTCGACGACGAGGTCAGCGCGGCCGGTGAGGAGGACATCGTGCCCAAGTTGAGTTCCGACACCAACTAAGGGCAACTCGAAGTAAAGCGTGACGCGTCGGTCGGTGACCAGGTCCCACATGGGGCCCTTCACGGACCGAAGCCGTTCGCAAATGGCGAGCACCCAATCTCGCGCCATGGCATCGGGTCGGCCCCACGCTTCGCCCAGGTAGCGAGACACCGCAGAGGGGTCGACGTTGCCGCGAAACCCCCATCGCGCGAGCCAGCCGTGGGCAATCTCGCCCCAATCGCTGGGCCGAACGCCGGCCAAGGGATGCCCGGGCACGGGACGCCCGGTGCGGGGGTCCTGTCCCGGCGGCGCGATGTCTCCTCGACCGGTGTGCAGCCCCTTCGCGGCGCGAATGCGCTTGACCGTCTCTCGGGCGTGGTCGAACCGTTCACGTGCCGAAAGATGTGCTCCAATCGAGGAGGGCGAACGTTCGAGCCACCCAGGCGCAATCAGCGGAGGGACCCAAAGCGCTTCGACGTCCGGATCGACCGCGGCCCAGCCCGTGGGCATCTCTTCGTTGGCATGCAGCGGGCCCACACTGATCTTGGAGACCCCTTCTCCGCGAAACGAAGGGGCGAGCCAGGCGTCGCGAATCAGCGTGGATACGTCCACATCGCGTGGTTTGCCTTTGGTGGGAAGCCCAAGCGTCACCGAACGACGGGCCCGCGTCAGGGCCACATAGGCAAGCCGTGCGCTCTCTTCGCCTTGGCGATGTTGATGGAGCCGGCGGGCCAGTCGACCGAGCGGATCGAGGAACGGCGTAATGCCCCCGTAGGGATCGAAGTGAACGCCTTCGAGGCGGACCCTCCGACCGTTCAGGCTCATCCACGCCGGCTGATGGCCCCGGACCGCCCCCGCGACCCGCCCCAACCCCAAGCAACACACGTGGTCCCAGGCGAGGCCCTTCGATTGAAACGTCGTGGTGCACAGGATGTGCTGGCCCGACCGACTCAAATGCACATGGGGCAACTCGGCCTTCGGATCTTGCAGCCGCTCGATGATCCACTCGGGCGGCACGCCTTCTTGGTCCTGACGGCGCACCCAATCGAGCAGCACCTCCAGCTGGGCGATGTCGTCCGCGCCACCTGGGCCTGCGGCAAGGACCGTTCGCCAATGCAACTCGGTGATGAGGCCATCGAGCAACTCTGCCGTGCCTCGCCGCCCAAGCGTGTCACGGGCATGACGGAGCGGATTGCGGACCCTGGCGAAGACCCCTCGATCCACCGTGTCATGTGGCGGCCCAAGCGCATCCGCGTCGATCACCCACCCGAGCACCCGACAGCGATCCGGCGCCGGCTCCGGCCCCTCTGGCCCATAGGAGACGAGTCCCTCTCCCGAGCGAATCCGTGCCAAGGCACCGTCGGTGAGCGCCACCGCCGGGTGCTTCAGAACCCCCAACCATGCAACGTCATCGGTCGGATCTCGAAGTGCGCGCAGCAGCATCGCCACGTCGGTGCCCACCCGAGAAGCGGTCCACCCGCTCCCTCCATCCACAAACGCAATGTCGTCCCGTCCGGCCCACCGCCGGAGCTGCCGACAGGCGGCTTGGGCTTCTCGCCATGTTGCGGTGAGCACCACCGCGGTCTCGTCGTGGGCGCCCGCTTCGCGCTCCCAAGCCGCACGAACGCGTGCGAGGAAGGTGAACAGGGCCCGACGATCCGCCTCTGCGGCGTTGATCTCTTTGCCGTGGATGAGCCAAACCGGGTCGGGTGGCTTGTGAACATCGGGATCGAGATGGAGTTTGGCGTTTCCTTCGTGGAACTTCAGGTTCTCGAGTGAGGGGGGAGGATTCCAACGTCGGATGCGCATGGGCTCGTCGATCGCGGCAAACAGGTCGCGTTGGGCCTGAACGAGCTGGGGCGCACTGCGAAAGTTCGTGCCCAGTTCGATGGGCTTTCGGCCGCTCTTCAAGCTTTCTCGCTCAAACTCGAGCAGGCCTTGGGGCTCGGCGTTCCGGAACAGGTAAATCGACTGGCGTACGTCGCCCACAAAGTAGGAAGCAATCGGATGATCGCCAGGAAGCGACGCCAAAGCTCGATACAGACGTAACTGCCCGGGGTTGGCGTCTTGCACTTCGTCCACGAGCAGGGCCCGAAACCGATTGCAGAGCCGGGGAGGAGGGTTCTTGCAGAGCGCCACGGCCGATTCGAGCAGCTCGTCGTGACCCAATTCACCGCTTCGCGCTGCGTGTTTGAGCCCCTCTGCAATGACCTCCTGGCGAAGGGTATGCAGCGTGTCGCGAATGCGATCGGCAAGTTGGACATGCCCCTCTGCATCGAAAGGGTACTGCAAGGCCAAGACGATGTCCCAGAGTGACAGTCTCCCCATCCCCAAGTCGCGCTCTGTGGTCTGCAAGTCGCGCTGGAGGTTCTTTCGAGCCTGGCTTTGGAGGTTCAGCCCCACCAGCCAACCGACAAGCTCGAACGGCACTTCGTCGAGCGGAGCGCTCGAGGCCAACCACTCCGCCACTTTGGGGACCGCCCACTTCCCTGCAATGTTGGTGCGCGGGTTGAGCGCCTCAACCCAGTCGTCGACCCGGGTGGGGTCGGGGGGCCCAAACATCGCCACCAGGTCGTGACGAAGACAGATGCGCGCGATGTCCTCGGCTAGATCAAGCAAGATCTCCGTCGCGGGAGCGGGCCGTAGATCATCGTAGGGGCTTCGTCGCGTAATGGCAGCGCGGATCTCGTCGAGCGAAAGGTGTTCGAGGAGCTGCTCGACGCGCGGGTCGATGCCGCCGTCAGGCGGGTCTAAAACCCGGCGAGCCGAACGGTCCAACGCGCGAACCAGCCCTTCACTAGGGGCAATCGGCACATCTAGGAGCACCGGCTCGTCGTTGGGAACGGGGAGGGCCACGTCCAACGCGAACTCGGTGAGCAAGCGCTGAATGAACCCATCGGTCGTGCCGATCGGCGCATCCGGAATCTGCTCCAGTGCGGTGGCCAACACTTCCGGGTCGCGGGGCGCCGCGGACTCGTACAGCGACCAGGAACCCCCGAGTCGCGCCCGAGCCTTTTCGGCCGCGGGACCTTGACCGGCCGCGCGCAGGGCCAACGAAACCCGTTCCTGAAGCTCCGCCGCAGCGCGACGCGTGAAGGTAATGGCAATGGTTTCCTGGACGCCAAACCCAGCCTTGAGGTAGCCCAGGTACCGCCTGGCAAGGTCGGTGGTCTTGCCGCACCCCGCGGCCGCCCGTACCACGGTGACGTCGAGATCAGCCACGCTTTTCCTCCCCGTTCGTGGGCGGAAGTCCGCGCAACCGGCACGCCCCTGCGTAGGGGCAGTGGTTGTGCCCAAAGGAGGAGAGCGAAGGGCACGTCTCGGAACGGGGGCGCAACGACCATCGCCCGCTTCGACCTCGATCCACGAGGTGTCCGATCGTCTCACGGGCCCGGTCGAGCACCGCGGTGTCGACCAACAAGTCGGTGTCCGGAACTTCGAGACGCCAGCGCCGCTCGGGTTCCTGGAACGTGTTCCGGACGTGGTCCCAGGACACCGCGGCGATGCGTGCGCCGCGGAATGGAGCGGGCACATCGGGTCGCTCGCGGATCTGTTGCAGCACCAACGCATAGACCAAGAGCTGCGGATCCGAAAGCTGATGCAGTACCTGACGGAATTTCCAACCCGGAGGGGGCCGGCCCGTCTTGTAGTCGGTGATCTCGAGAAGCGTGCCGTGAGGGGTGTCCATGACCATGATGCGGTCGATACGGCCCCGAACGGGCATCGTCTCGCGGCCCAACGGCAGGTGGACCGGGCCCAGTGACATCTCACCGATAGGCTTGCCATCTGCGTCCATCACGATGGCCGGCTCCGCCGTGTCGAGACCGAACGGCACCTCGGCCGCCACTGCGACGACCGGAGAATTGCGCGCGGTCTGACGCCAGTGAAGGTTGCGATGCACCGTGCGCAAGGCCTCAACATCGGGGTGTTCAACGATGTCTTGGATGTCGACGAGCATGCTGTGGGGCAATTGCCGGTGAGACCCAGCAGATCGCTGCAAGTCAGGTGACAGGTGAAGGAAGGCCTGTGCAGGAGAGGCGAGGACTTCGAGCAACCACCGTACGAGCATCCAGTCCGTGACTTGCTCGGCCGCAGGAGCGATGCGCCGAATCGTACGCACGGCCTTCCGAAACGCAGGGTGTTCCCGAACCTGGCCTACAAACTCGTTGCGCTGCTTGTCACGCGCTACGTTCGGCGGCTTTCCAAGCCGAGACGCTGCAAACGACGGCCAATGGCGATTCCAACGGTCAAGTCGACCTCGCGCCGAGGCATCGCGAGCCTCGGAAAGGGCGCCAAACCGTTCGACGGCTTGATCGAACGCATCTTGGGTCTCGTGGGAAAGCGACCGCACCAAATGGGCCATCGCGTCGTCGCGCTCCTCGTCGCTTGCTCGCCACTGGACCCCACGGCTCGCCCGCTGCAAGGCATCGTGGACCGCCTGACCGACCTCTTTAGGATCGAGGTCTTCGGTGACCGCGGCAAGCGGCTTGAGGTCCAGCACGTGGCTGGCAAAGGCACGGTAGAGGCAATGCGCCGTGTCGGTCAGGAGCCCCGTCGCAGAGTGAGGACCTGGCGGGCACCATGCGGCCGGCACTTCGGAAGCATGCCCGAGGTAGGGCAGCGCCCAGCTCGGAGCTTCCGGTTCGGCGACGAGCCAATCTTCGAGGGTGGCCACCCGGCGAGCCGGGCTCGGCGGAAGCGACGTCAGATCCCGGGGCCCCCGACCATCGCGGTACCACTCTACGGTCGCTTGAACGGCGAGGTGAGAGAGGATGGGGTCGGGATGCTCGGGCTTGACCGGCCGCCCCAGCCCCCGAACGAGGCCGCCCATGGCCCGCGACTCGGGCAGCCCTTCGAGCAGGGTGCCGTAGCTGGGCACCTCGGGTGGGTCGATCATAGGAATTCGTTCAAGCCGGATCGGCGCCACGACCTCGCGACCATCCGCATCGCGCTCACTGACAATCGCCAACACGGTCTCGGCTTGCGCCGCCGCCCGTCGGGCTTGGGCCAGTTGGTGAGCGACCCAACCCGATCCCGTCAGTGCACCCATCGCCTCGAGGTCGCGGTCTTCGAGCAAGGGATCGGGCGTAGGCCGACGGGCAATCCCCTTGTCGTGCACGTCGAGTAGCAACACCTGACGCGCCGGCCGCCCATCCCAATCGGGGTAGGTCATGACGTCGACCCCTTGCGGCAAGACGCCCGGATCGACAGAGCCGCGCAACGCGTGGGCCACATGCACGGGCGACGCATCCCAATCCGCCCGGCGACCAAGAGCCGCAAGAATCGCACGAGCTACCGGATCTTCGGCGATATCGACCCGGCACGCGACGAGGAATGCCCGGATGGCGCCCAGGGTTTGGCCACGCGCGATCTGCAGGGATTCGTCGCCCAGCAACTCTGCGACAATGGCGTCGAAGTCATCTTCGTCGAAGTCGAGCGGCTCGTCGCTGAACGCCTCATCGAGCGGCTCGCCGGCGAGCGTCGCTTGTAGGATCTGCAGTCGTACCTCGACGGCCGCCGCACGGGCCGCACGTCGCCGGTCGGAGGGCCCGTCGCTCCGCGGGACCTGCAGTTCCGCCATGCGCGAGATCCAGCGCGAAAGCGGGGCTTCTAGCAGGCGAGCATCTTCGAGAACCTGCACCACACCGCGTCGTGAGAGCTGCGCCTCGGGCCGAACGAAACCGCCGTGGTCGAGGCGACGGTCGAGCAGGGCTTCGGCCGCGGGATGCAACGCCGTGTTCAATGCCAGCTGGCCAAAGACGGCCGCCAGATCACCCACCTGCACCCACGGATCGATGGTCTGAAACCAAGGTGCACATCGGGCCACCACCGACGCCAGTTCGTGGGTGCGCAGTTCGAGCCGGTCGCGCCATGCGCACCCCAGTCCGGACCGCCGCAATGCATCTCGGACCCGGCGCGCGGTGCCTTCCGATGACACCAAAATCAGGGTGCCCTCCGGATCTTGGTGGGCATAGGTGACGGCGACGCGGGCTTCGGCGGCCACATCTGGCACCGTGAGGCTGCGCAGCATCATCTCGGGCGCGGTGACCTTTTCAGGCCGTTCGGCTCCCACCGCATCGAGCAACGCACGTTCCCAAGGCTCGATGACCGTTGGGGGCACGCCGTAGCCCAACGCCACCACGCGGTCCCACGCCATCTCGCCAAGCTGAACGCCGTGATCGGAGCGCGAGTGTCGGGCCGCTTCGAGCAACCCCAGATAGGAGCGTTCATCGGGATCTTCGCCCCACCCCGTGGCCGCAAGCTCAACCAACCAGTCTGGCGCCTTGGGTTGAGTGCCCGCCGCGACGGCCAGACGGTAGTAGCGAACCCATCGTCGGGCGACCTCTGCAAGACCAGGTCGGTCGCCGATCCTCGCGGCGATGGCGACCTGTTCGGGCATGCTCACGGCCGGCGGTTCAGGGTCCTCTCGATCGAGTTCGAGGACGCGAGGTTGGATGACCTGGGTGGCGAGCGACGACGGCGTGGCCACGTCAAGCCCCGCCACTCCATCGTGAAGGGCTGCCCATCGCCGAACGAGCGAGACGGTGGCTCGCGTGCGCGCGAGGACCAGCACCCGTTGGCCCCATTGCGCGGGCCGCCGGATGCGATCGGTCAGCCAACGTTCGGTGGCTTCCCACACGCACGCCTCCATGGACAAAACCAAGCTAGCCGCTGTCAAGGCCAGTTCTTGACCGGCTGAGCCAAATCCTGTCAGGACAAACCGAAAGTTCAGCCCTAAGCTTGGAGAACATCGAACGCTAAATCCGCGATCCCCATGGCTGCGCCGTTCCAAAGACGGGGCTCTCTCCGATCCCGCGGCGCATGCGACTACGGGGCCGCTTGTTCGGCTCTTGCGGCTTGTCTTGTCCGAATAGCATCGAGGTCATCGGTCGGAATCGCGCGAATGAGGGCCTCGGTATACGCATCTTGGGGATTGGCGTAAATCTCGTCGACGGGGCCCGACTCCACGATCAAGCCATCCTTCATCACGCACATCACGTCGCTCATGAACTTCACGACGGACAAGTCATGGCTAATGAAGATGTAGGTGAGCCCATGCCGTTCCTGGAGTTCCTTCAGGAGGTTCAGGACCTGAGCCTGCACCGACACATCGAGCGCGCTCACGGACTCGTCGCATACGATGAACTCGGGCTCGACGGCCAGCGTGCGGGCGATGCAGATGCGTTGCCGTTGACCGCCCGAGAACTCGTGGGGATAGCGCTGCAGGTACTCCGTGCGCAGGTCGACCTCTTCGAGCAGCTGAGCCGCTCGGTCCCTTCGCTCTCCCCCGTTGGCGCCAATGCCATGCACCAGCATTGGCTCCGTGATCGCTTGCTCAACGGTGAGACGGGGGTTCAGCGAGCCGTAGGGGTCCTGGAAGATGATCTGAAAGTTCCGTCGGATCTGCTTGAGCTGGGAACGCTGAAGCTCACTCATGACCATCGTCTCGCGGCCATCTTCGATGGGGCCCCCCGCGACGTGGGCCCCCCGCACACGATTGCGAATGCGAATGGTGCCCGCGGTAGGCTCGATGAGCCTTAGAAGAGCTCGGCCCGTGGTGGTCTTGCCGCAGCCAGACTCACCGACCAACCCGAGCGTCTGACCAGGCCAAACGTCAAAGTCAATCCCTCGTACCGCATGAACGAAGGACGTGGGACGGCCCAGCCAATCGGTGGTCAGTGGAAAGTCGACCTTGAGGCCCCGCACCGACACGATCGGCTCGCCATCGACGTTGAGGAGCTTGGCTCGCCACCCTTCTCGTAGGGTCCGTTCTCGCTCCGGGGTCAGTTCCCGCTCGGAGATCTGAATCTCGCCGTTCACCTGCTGGGTTTCGAGGAAGTCGTCGACGGTCGGCAACAGGCGGTACGGGGTGTCGAGTCGAGGCCGACACGCGAGCAACCCTTTCGTGTAGGGGTGCTGGGGCTCACTGAAAATCTGCAAGACTGGCCCGTACTCGACGAGCTTGCCGCGAAACATCACCGCGACATGGTCGGCGATTTCGGCGATGACCCCCAGGTCGTGCGTGATGAACAGAATCGACATCTTCCGTTCGTCGCGCAGCTTGCGCAGCAGCTCCAGGATCTGGGCTTGGATCGTCACATCCAACGCGGTCGTTGGCTCGTCGGCGATGAGCAGTTGTGGATTGCAGGACAGCGCCATGGCAATCATGACGCGCTGTTTCTGCCCTCCCGACATCTCGTGGGGGTAGCTTCGGATGCGCTGGGGGGGGTCGGGAATGCCCACTTCCTCGAAGAGTCCGATCGTCCGCTGAATGGCTTCCTCGTAGGAAACCGACTGATGCTGGACGATGGCCTCCGCGACCTGATCACCGACCCGCTGCACCGGGTTGAGCGACGTCATCGGTTCCTGGAAGATCATCGCGATCTGTTTGCCACGAACGTCGGTCATGTCGTGGCGCGACACCTGGGTCAGATCTCGTCCCAGAAAGCTTACCGTTCCACCCGCAATTTCGGCCGCACGGTCTGGCAGCAATCGCATGATGGTGAGCGAGGTGACGGACTTGCCCGACCCGGACTCACCAACCACACCGAGCGTCTGGCCTTTTTCGAGGTCGAACGACACATCGTCGACCGCCTTGACCGTGCCCGCATCGGTATGGAAGTAGGTTCGCAGTCCTTGGACTGCGAGGAGTTTCTCGGCCACGCGCGTGCCTCCAGAAGGCGCGCCTTAACACGGTCGATCAGTCGTCCTTGATGCAGCACTCGACGCGGCCGTAACGGAAACAAGAATCCGCATCGGCGCTAACGTCATCGTCTGCCGCGACTCGAACCGTCGCTGCCCGCGCCGCGAGGGCGCCAAGGACCGCAAGAGCGGCCAGGCCAAGCGTGAAGATCCAACCTCGAGGGGTGCGTGTCGACATATGGCCTCCTTGCTGCGCCGTCACAGTACTCAGCATGACACGACAAGCGCTGTGGGCCGCGTCAACTTCCGTCGTTCACGGCCGTGAAGGTCATGGCGCCAGGTCGTACTCGAGACGTAGGACGCCACCCGAATCGAAGGGCTCTGTGAAGGTCAAGGTGCGGCCCAGAGCAACAAACCGAGAAGGCGGCAAGGGCGTCCCGTCCAAGTAGACAGTGAGGGTGCCGTTTTGGACCCGGTGACCCAGCGCGAACACCTGTGGACTCGTGCGCTCCGTGAAGGAGCCCGTCAAGTCGGTGACCAACCGGCTCCAATCCAACGAGCACGGCTCGAATACCATGCCATGGTTGCGCACGAACTCGAGCAACTGTGAAAGCTCGATCGAAGCGTCGCCATCTTCGCTCTTCGGTGTGCAGTCCGACCCCCACACCGACAAGATGCCGTGGGCGGCCCAGTTGGCATCCTCGGTCTCGTCGAGCATCTCGGCAAGAGCCGAACTTCCGAGGTTCGACTCGTCACTCTCGGGAGTCACGTACACAACGAGAAGCCGCGTGCGAGGACGATTAAAGGTCTCGTGACCCGCCGCCGCGTACTCGACGGCACCGCGCGTCACATCCAGCGCACGAGGCGGCAAATTCGCCGGTAACCCTCGCAAGCCTTGGGCCATCCACGCCACGGCTTCGGCGGGAGTGGTCTGCCAGCTGCGCAGGAAGGGCCGACCATAGGAATCGCCCCAGGGAACGGCTTCACCGGTACCGTTGGCACCAATCAATGCAAACTGCGTGTTGAGATCGTCGCGGTAAAGGGCGGTCACGATGGCGGGAAGCTCGTCGAGGAATCCCTCCCGAATCTCGGAAGCCGCCGGGCTCGCATCGACCACAAAGAGCACATCTAGGTTGCCGCGGAGTTCGAACTCCTCGATGACCCGGCACACCGCGCCTTCGTCTTCTTGCCCGTCACAGTCGTTGTCCCGACCATCACAGACTTCGGGCATGGTGACTCCGACATTCGGGTCCAAGTCGTTGCAGTCTTCTTCGCCAACGAGCCCGTCCCCATCGACATCTTGAAGCTCCCCGACCCAGCGCGGTGCGTCAAGATTCGAGCCGATTTCGACGGGTATCGTGCACGCCGCAACGATTGCCCAGACCCAACGGATCACATCACCCCCGATTGCAGCACGGAGTTTAGCCGAGTTTACTATCCGCTCACAACCCCGAGGTACCCTGGACCTCGATGCGCACGGCGTGAGCGAGTTCGTTAAGGTCGGGATCGGGAACGCCCATTGTGACCAAAGCAGACTCGAGTTGAAGAACGTAGTCTGCATTAGGCCCGCTGGGGCCATGGCTTTTCGCAATCTGCCGAGCCATCTCCTCTAGCGAGGCCGGACCCAGGTACTGCGGATTGCTCGAATCGGCCCAGTACACAAGGGCCTGTACGCTCCGGTGGGCGAGATGGACCGGAAGAATCGCTCGGGAGTACCCACCCTTCTAGCGGAAGTCCAACGCGGCCAAGATCGAGGTGCGTTCCCTCTCTGGCAACCGATAGGTCATGCCGTATACATGTTGCGAGGGGTCCTCCACAAGCGTCGCAACTCGACCGGGGGCCCCGGGAATCCCGCGGTGGTCGATCGAGCCCTGCCAAAAGCGGCGCTGCCAGCCATCGAGACGGCCCAGGTGCTGCTCGGTGGACGGGAACGCAGGTCGAAACACCAGCGAGCCGTATCCAAAGACCCACTGTACGCTTTCGTCATCGGCGAGGTTCGTCATGCTCGCTGCATATGACCCGTCAGGAGAGATCATGCGCATCCACATCGAGACCGGCGACTTGACCGAGGTAGCTGACGACGCCATCGTCAACGCGGCGAACCCGGCGTTGCTTGGCGGAGGAGGCGTGGACGGAGCCATCCACCAGAAGGCCGGCCACCGCCTACTGGCCGCATGTCGCGCGCTACCCAAGGACGACCTCGGGGTGCGCTGCCCAACCGGAGAAGCTCGCCTTACCGAGGGCTTCGACCTTCCCGCCCGCTATGTCATCCACACCGTCGGTCCGGTTTACCGGCTCAATGATGACCCCGCGACGTTGCTCGCGAATGCACATCGCAACTCCCTGCAGCTCGCGGTCGAGCACGAACTCGAGACCCTTGCCTTTCCCGCCATCAGCTGCGGGGCATTTGGGTACCCCGCCGCCGAGGCAGCTCAAATCGCCTTGGAAGTCGCCACCGAGCGGACCTGGCCTCTTGACCACGTCCGCTTCGTGCACTTCACCCGCGGAACCTACGAGGCATGGATGGCGGAGGCCACCCGGCGCGGGCTTCAGCTTGGCTGAAAGGCCCGTTTGACATCATCGTCAAGCAACACCACAGCGGCATAGATCCCGACCATCGTTCCCAGGGGCACGTTGAACAGGGCGCAAGCCGCAACCACGAGCGCCACGTTGCGCGCCCACGGACGACGGCGGCGAAGCGCAGGGCCCAAGATCAAGGCCGGAACCGACGTCACCATGGCCGAAATCGCCACCACCAGGATGGCGAAGCCCCAACCGCCCAGCTGTTCGAACTGATCCAGGCGTGCCCATGGCGCATCGATGGACTGCGACTCCGCCCCTACGAGCAACACCGCCAGTGCGGCCACCAAGACCCCGCTGATGAGTCCGTAAGCCGCAAACAAGGCCGATATGCTGTCCACATGCGCCGACCACGAAATGCCACCGTCATCTTCGCGCTGCTTCGTCGAAAACGCAGCCGCGACCACGATGCCCACGCCGTAAAGCGCGACGAGGGGAATCGCGAGCAACGTCTGGGTCAATGGGTCAGGGGGCGTGATGAGCGCTGCGAGAATGAACACGCCCACCACCGCGTAGCGGAAGTAGAAGAGCATGTCTTTCGCGTCGATAAGCCCCATTCGAGCCAGGAAGAAACTCGCCACCGGCAGCTGAAAACACACGCCGAACGCAAGCATCATCTTCACGACGGAATTGATGTAGAGCTGAAGCGAGATCATGGGTTCGACGTCTTGCACGACCGAGAACATGAACGGAAACGCCAGCGGGAAGATGGCCCGGTAGGCGAAGCCCGCCCCGAGCACGAAGAGAACCGTTGAGGCGAGCGTGAGCGGAACAACCACGCGCCGTTCCGTCTTGTAGAGACCTGGCGCCACGAAACCCCAGATCTGGCCAAGGATAACGGGGCTCGAAAGAACCGCCCCCCCCAACAGGGCCGCATAAAGCCAGGCGTACATCCCTTCAAAGGGTCCGAGGATGGCCATCGTACCATTGTGCTCGGCAATCGCTGCGTCGACCGGGGCACGGATGAACGCGATGATCTCGTTGGCGAAGATCGACGACACAATGATGGCCGCAATCAACGCCCCAACGCTCACCACAAGCCGATTCCGCAATTCGCGGAGGTGCTCGATGAGCGGCATCCGATGCTCGTCGACCTCGTCTAAGGGCTGTTCGGGGCTGGGGTCGCTCACCGGCTCTCCTCCTCGCCGGGGACGACGTCGGCCTCACCCGTGCTGTCGTTGACCACCGGTGGGGGCACAGGCCGCGTGGGGTGCGGCGCATCCGGAGGGTCGGCGTTGACATCCACCACAGGCTCTTCAGGCTCACTGGCGACCGCGGGAGCCGGAGCTTCCGGGTCGTCTTCGGGAAGCTGAGGGACGGTCTCGGGCTGGAATTGGGTGGTCTGGGCCTCGGCTCGTTTCTGCCGTCGCTCCTGGAGCAAGCGATAGCGTTCAGCCGCATCTTGGCGGTCGGCCTCGAGCACGAAGGCCCGCCGTAGTTCATCGGCAGCTCGTCGTGCCTGTCCATACCAACGTCCCGCACTCCGAAAGAGCTTGGGGAGTTGCTCGGGCCCCACCACCATCAAAGCGATGCCTGCGATGAGGAGCAGCTCGAAGATGCCCACGTTCAGCATGGTTGCTTCCGTCCCTACGTCTAACGCTGCATACCGTGCTGGGCGCATGTCCGTTACCTGCCTGGCCGGCGTACGCGTGCCGAGGCAGACTATGCGCTGCCGTTGAACGCACCGACGAGGAGGCTGGAGGGCCCGTGTGCAGGATCTTTGGATTTCGGAGCGCCGTTCCGTCGCGAGCCCATCGGTCGCTCGTCGCCGCCGAAAATGCGCTTGCGACCCAATCGATTCGGCATCCCCACGGTTGGGGCATTGGCTACGTCAAGGGCGATGACGCCTATGTCGTCAAGTCCGCAAGATCAGCGCACGACTGTCCGCGTTTCAAAAGCGCATGCGAACGCCTCACCTCGCACACCTTCGTGGTGCACGTTCGCAAGGCCACCGTGGGGTGTATCGACTCCCTCAACGCCCATCCGTTTCGCTTTGGGCGGTGGTTGTTCGCTCACAATGGCACCATCTTCGGCTTCGAGGACCGAGCCGCGCATCTACGTGACCGCATCGACCCGGACCTTCGGTCCCATGTCATGGGCGACACGGACAGCGAACACTTGTTCTTCGTGCTCTTGACTGCACTTCGTCGGGCGGGCATCGACCGGGCGACCCATGATCCGAAGGACGCGCCGGTGGTCGGCCAAGTCGTTCGGGACGTCCTTTACGAGCTGGATGCAGAGGCACGCGTCCAACAACTCGACCGGCCCATTTTGAACGTGCTGCTGACTGATGGGCGGACCTTCGTAGCCCACCGTGCGGGCATGCCAATGTTCTTGTCGACCCAGAAGCGGCACTGCCCCGACGCAGACACCTGCCCGGCCGCCAACAAGGTGTGTTTGCTCGCCCGCCGACCGGTCGATCAATCCGTGAACCACCTGATTGTGGCATCCGAACCCATCGGAGCGGAGAACCTCTGGGAAGAGGTGCCCGATGGCACCACGGTGGTCTGCGACGAGCGCTTTGCGCTCACCATGCAGGGGGCACCCAGGGGGTGGGTCGCGCCGGTGCTGCCAGAGCATGCGAGGTCCGACGGGCTCTTCAGAGCGGCGACGTCCGCCAAATGAACAGCCGCTTGAAGTTGCGCACCTCATCGTTGTCTCGGCCTTGGGCCACGACGGAAAGCCAAAGTTGCCCATCGCGAACGGTGATGGCGAGGTCGGTGTTGCCCACCGTTCCGGTCTGCAGGGTGCGTACACTCTGACGAGCCACGTCGACGGCGCGGACCGGATCGTAGGCATCATCGTCATCCGCCACGTAGACGATGTGGCGACCATCTGGCGTCCATGCGGGGCCTTGGGCGTCGGGGTAGACCCCACGCACCAACACCTTGGGCGAACTGCCGACCTCGACCACGTACAGGTCGAAACGTCCCGGCTTTTCATGGTTCGCGTAAAACGCAAGCTTCGAAGAGGTGGGAGAGAATCGGGGGCGGATCTGGTTGCCCCGCCAGCTCGTGAGCCGGGCCGGCTTCGATCCCACCGATGGGAGCAACCAAATGTTGTCACCCGACTTCGTGTGGGCCACGAACGCCAACGTCTTGCCATCGTTCGACCACGTCACGTACAGCTCGCTGCTGCCGGGCATGGACGTCAACCGGCGTGGGTCCGCCTCGATGGTCGACGTGTCGATGAGGTACAGGTCGCCCTCGCCAGTCCGGGCCGAGGTGAAGACGATCGAGCTGCCATCGGGGGACCAAGCGGCCCCCCCGTCAGCCCCGGGATTCGCCGCTACAGGCGTGCCTCCGGCCAAGTAGAGGTCGTAGTCGAACCCCTCATTGCTGGCCGAGAACATGTACAGGTCAGCCCCGACGGATGTGGGAGCCCATGTGAGTTCGTGGGCCACCTGACCCCCGGTGGAACGCCGAAAGCCCTCCGTGATGGAACTGGCCGCGCGCTTGGTGGCCTGAATCCGTTCGAACGCCCCTTCGAACGGCGTGCCCACGTACAGCTCGATGCGTTTCTCTTCGAAGAAATTTGCTTCGAAGGAAAGCTTCGAGCCATCCGCAGACCAGCTGGGGCGCTGGAGGTTGGCGCCAGGAATCGAAGCCACTTGGGCCGGCGCTCCGGCGACGGCGGTGGTGACGAGAACCAGGGACGCGAGCAGAATGACCTCCGCTTCGAGCAGGACGTGCCGAATCGAGGGGCCCGTCCGATGGCTGGCAAGCATACCCGAACTTCCGAATGCGCGGGCACAACAACGGCGCCGCACGTATAGCGTA
The DNA here is from genome assembly GCA_039208735.1 of Myxococcota bacterium. Taxonomy (GTDB): domain Bacteria; phylum Myxococcota_A; class UBA796; order UBA796; genus DRPG01. The sequence goes on from JBCCQY010000035.1 coordinate 28,813, forward strand.
GACTCGCGCCATGAGCTTCATGAGACTCACGGCGCCCGAGCTCCCCACCGAGCTGAACATCGCCTTTCCGTTCCCACGCTACTTGGTCGACCTCGACGATCATCGGATGCATGTGGCCGATACAGGCCCTGCTTCGGAGCCCGGGCCCACGATCGTCTTGTTCCACGGAAATCCGACGTGGAGTTTTTTGTGGCGAAAGGTCATTCGGCGCCTCACGAATCACCGCGTCATTGCGCCCGATCTGATCGGCTGCGGGCTGTCCGACAAGCCACGGAACGTGAGCTGGCACACACCAGAGCGCCACCTTCATGCACTGGTCTCCCTCGTTGATGCCCTCGAACTCGACCGGGTGGTGGTGGTGGGCCAGGATTGGGGAGGACCCATCGGCATGGGGGTGGCGGCCCACCTGCAGTCGGAGGGACGGCTCCATGGCGTCGTGATCGGCAATACAGGCGTGCTTTCGCCACGACGTCCCATCCGAACGACCTCGTTTCATCGCTTCAGCAATCTGCCGGGGATCTCCGACCTCGCGTTTCGAGGATTGGGCTTTCCGCTACCGATCCTTGGTCGCGCCCAAGGAGACCCGGCATCGATCGGCCTGCTCGAGCGTCGAGCGTACTGGTTTCCTTTCCGAAAGATCGCCGACCGCGCTGCGCTCCTCGGGCTTCCGAGAATGGTGCCGTCCCATGATGCCCACCCAAGCCTGCCTTACCTCGACCGCATCGGCAGCTGGGTGCAGTCCTACGATGGGCCTGCGGCCATCGTGTGGGGCCATCGCGACCCCATCCTCGGCCGGGGATTCGCTCGGCACGCGAAGACGTGGCCACATGCCGAGGTCACCGAAACGCAGGCCGGACACTTCCTTCAGGAGGAGGTTCCGACCGAGTTCGCGAACGCCGTCCTATCCATCGCCGCATCTGGCGGCGGTTAGGAAGCCCATGAACGCAGGGCTCCATCCTGCAATGCCGCATCATCGGTGAGGACAACATGGCAGAAACCGAAAGTCGCAATTGGGATCTCGTCCAGACCCCGACGGGCAAGATCATCGAGCGCGCCAACGCCGAAGTGCTCGAGACCGAAGCTTGGGTTTGCGAGATCCCCGGTCACTACGGCATCTATATGGAACCGGGCAATTGCCGGATCTGTGGCCGCCCCCGCGTGAAGAAGACCGTGGCGACGGGCTTCAAAGAAAAGGTGCCCATGGCCTAATCGTGGTGTTCGGTGGTGGCGGGGCGCGCCATGAGTTGCTGAACCGCCTCGATCGGTTCGAGCCCGCCGTAGATCGCACAGAGCGCTTCGGTCAGCGGCATCTCGACCTTGCGAAACGCCGCAAGGCGCCGCAACGCTTTGGCAATGGCCACCGGGCCATGCTCCCGGTCGCCTTGCGTCAAGGCCACCCCCGCGTCGTAGTTGGGATGTCCCGGTTGGGCCTGCGCGGCCACGAGGTCGCCCACGCCGGCCAATCCGGTGAAGGTCATGGGATTGGCCCCCATCGCCCGGGCCAGGCGACTCGCTTCTTCCAAGCCACGCGCCAAGACCATCGCATGAACGCCAACCCCGGCTCCTTGGAGCCCCTTGGCTACCCCCGTGAGCGTCGCAAGCACCGGCACCATTGCGCCAGCGAGCTGCACGCCCACAAGGTCGGGGGAGCCGTACAGGCGATACCGAGGAGAGTGCAGTGCCTGCGTCGCCAATTCGCGCACTTCGGCGAACTCGCTGGCCACCACGCCTGCACACAGCCCTCCGTTGAGGATCTCGTCGACCGGAGCAGGACCGGCCAGGGCACCCACCCGAAGCACGGGGCTGGTCTCGAGGACGACATCGGTAAGCCACTGCGAACTGCGTGGCTCCAGTCCACGACCCGCCACCACCACCCGGTGGCGCGGCCCTGGTTTTGCGAGTCCAATGGCGTTCCGAACCTCGTCGGCACTCGTTGCCACGATGATGAGTTCGCACGCCGCAGTGACCTGTGGGGGGTCATCGGTGCTCGGCAAGATGTGGGGCGGCCGCTCCTGACGGTACGCGATGAAGGGCTCGTGGCCCGCCGCCATGACCAGGCGAGCCAGCGCTTGTCCCCAACGTCCTCCTCCAAGAATCCCGACCTTCATTTCGCCCCTCCCGACGAACCATCTTGGAGCATCGCGAGCGGTGAGCCATGCGGTCGATCGATGAACTCGAGGCGATTGCGGTAGTACAAACACAGCTTCGGGTCTTGAATGACCACGTCGCTGCCCTCGATCTTCAGCGCCCGGCTGCGGTGGTAGCGACCGAACCGGTCGAGCGCGACCTCGAGCAACCCCTCCGCCGTCGCCGGCAACGCTTGCCCCCAACGGCCTTCCCGAACCCCATCGTGCACCCGCGAAAGGGTGGTCTCGAGCGCCTGCATGACACGCCCACGTGGAAAGCGACGCCGTCCCAAAGGCACCCTCACCAAGCGGAACGGATCGCGTGTGCCGACCTCCTCTTCAAGACAGGTCCACGCCGCGTAGGCCGCGGCGTGAGTCGCCAGCACATCCGCGTTTTCGACGAACGACTCGACGAGCTTGCCCGCCAGGCGGTCGGTGTAGATACGGTCACGCTGGGGATCCCACTCGACGTTGCCTTGGGCGTCGCACACGTAGCGCGCACGTTCCTTGGCTTGCTCGCGACGCTCGTTGGGGTCGGAACTCACCGGGTTGCCCAACACGTCCATCGGTTGGCCGAAGTGCGCCACAATCGCGGAATCCAGGTCGAGGACCCGGCCGAAGAAGGCCGCAAGCCGGCTCGGCTTCGCAAACTCGTCGTCGGTGATGATGTAGCGCTGCTTTCCGGCGTCCGCGAGATGGTCTTCGATGAGCGTCGCGGCCTCGAGGACCAACGTGTAGCTCAACGTGAGGGGAACCACGTAGACGTCCCCATCGGCGCGGCCCGTCTGAAGCATTTCCTGCCATCCCACAATGGCCGTGCCAAGCAGGCCTTTCTTGAGCTTGGCTTCGATCTCTCCCGACCGACAGCGCGTTCCCCCAGGGAAGAACAGGGAGTGGTGCCGCGTGGTGATCGCTCGGATCGAGTAGTCTTTCAGGACATCCTTGTAGAGCAGGGCCTTCTTTGTGCGGTCGACGGTATAGGCGCCGAGGCGGTGCATCCACCAGCCCACCATCGCGTTGTCGAACAGGTTGAGACCGGCGCCGTACACGAAGGGCGGCAAACCCGCGAGGTACAGCGCAAGACCGATCAAGGGACTGTCGAGGTTCGACACGTGCGTAGGGCAAAGCACCAACGTGGCTTCGCGCGATAGCGTGCGCAGCAGATCCACATCGCCGCGGACGGCAAGCCGCGCGTGAGGCGAAAGATCCCAGTTGCGCAGGCGGTCCGGTCGACTCGATAGGAGCATCGACAACATGCGCGGCATCGCGCGCGTGGCGAGCCGGTAGACCCCTGGCGAAAAGCGCCCGTGGATTTCGTCCGCCCAAGTGCTCACGAGGCCTAAGCCTGCCTCGATTTGCCGGTCACGGTCATTGTGAACCAACGCTTTGGCCAACGCGTCGAGATGATGCCGTTCCGGAGCGTCTTTGGCCTTCCGAAGACGCTTCCGTTCGGCGTACAACGCGTCTTCGAGGTAGGTCTCGAGGGTTTTGTGGTCGAGGGTCTCCAGGCGACGCCGTGACCGGTTGGTCAGATCCTGGAGGACTTGGGACCGAGGGCGGGGGTGGAACAACCCCGTCGCCCGCTCCGCAGGCTCGTTGGAGGCCGGTCCGGACAGTTCGGTGTTGGCCAAGGGGCGCCTCACGATGAAGGCCGCTCCGTAGCGTGGAACGGCGCGGCCGGGGATCCGGCGAGGTCAATGTCTACGCGAGTCATGACGCGAACGCAACCCGACGTGGGCGTCAAGTCGCTCGGCGAGGAGACGCCAATGCCAAGACGACACCGTCCTCTTCGGCCTGCACAAGCTGCTCGGCAAACAGCACGTCGCAGTGATCGAGCAAGAGGTGCTCTCCCATGTTGAGTTGCTCCGCGAGCGAGGTGACCGCGAGTCGCTGACCCGGAGCCTCCCGGATCGTGTCGAGAATGCGCACCGCGTCTCGCGAAAGCTCGGGGATGCCCGTAGGCGTCAACCCACGTGAACGACGGTAGGCCCGGATGCGACCCAAGAGAGCCGCGGGAGACCCCATGGCTTCACGCCACCAGACTTCGACCTGGGCTTCGTCCCCCCCCAAAAAGTCGACAAGCTGCTGGGCATCCCGAAGACTCAGCGGTGCGGGGGTGACCTGGATGGCCCCAGCATCGACGAGAGCCGGCACCGGCCTATCCGCATGGAGCAAAAGCAACCCTGGCTTTTGCTGGGCCAACATCTCTTGCGCGACCTGGGTCGACACCCGATGACTGGCCCGACCGGCCACGACGGGCGGCGTCGTGCTTCGCATGACCTCGGACCGCAGGTTTGGGGTCACCCGAATGTAGGGCAACCCTTCCCGACGCGCGTGTTCGGCCGCCTCGGCGATAAGCGTGCGCCGACCAGAGCCCGGAGCGCCATACACCACGACGACCCTTGGCTCACCGTCGGCCGCCCCCACCACCGCCCGCCGCAGCACCTCACGCTCTTCGAGCATGCCGACCAGGGCCACGGCAGGCTCCCCCGATGACCCGCGTTCGAGGGTCTGCCGGATTCGATCGAGATCGCTGGGCCGGCGGGCCGGGTCGCGGGCCAGGAGCGCGAGCAGCAACTGGTTCAAGGCCGCAGGGAGGTCCGGTCGAAACGCGGAGGGCGGTGCGGGCAGACTGACGAGGGGCAGGTACGTCAGGGCCGCCGGATCGGGCGCGACAAACGGCGTCCGGCTCGTAAGACAAGTGTAGAGCAGGGCTCCCAATCCATAGAGGTCCGTTGCGGGGGCCGGCGCACGGCCCGAAAGCAGCTCGGGCGCCGCATAGCCGAGTGTGCCCCGAAATCCGTCGACCGATTCGCCCGCACGGCTCGCGACCCCGAGGTCGATGAGACGAACCCGATCGTCGTGGTCCACCATGACGTTTGAGGGCTTGAGGTCGCCGTGAACGATACCCAGAGAGTGCAGGTGCTCGAGCGCAGACAACACCTGACTCGCCGCCTGCACCACATGGTGAAGCCCTCGATCGCGCGACCACAGATCGATGGTCGTCCCTCGAACACATTCAAGGGCAATCCACGACCCGTCGTTGCTCGACTGAACGAGCCGCGCGAGGTGGGGATGCCTCGCCTCGGCGAGCACCGAGGCCTCCCGTTTGAGCGACGCCCGCGCCCCGGGCATACGCGCCACCTTCAACGCGACCTCACCCCCTGGCCCGTTCGCCAGCCACACCTGGGCGTGCGCCCCCATCGCAAGCAGCTGCTGCGGCGTGTAGGGTCCGATCTTGTTGGGCACCGCGTCGGTCATCGCTCCCCGCGGATGAAGATAGCCTCGTGTCGCGACATAAGCGGTCGTTCACCGGAGATGATCGTGTCCGAGGTCTTTCACATCGTGCTTTACCAACCCGAGATTCCACCCAACACCGGCAATGTCGGTCGTCTGTGTGTAGGCGTTGGAGCCTCCCTGCACCTCGTGCCCCCGCTCGGCTTCTCGACCGACGAGAAGGCGGTCCGCCGCGCGGGGCTAGACTACTGGCGCCATGTGGCCCTGACCGAGCATGCCTCCACCGCTGCGTTCTGGGACTGGGCCTATGGCCGGCGCGTCCACCTGTTCAGCGCCAAGGCGACGGCGTCGGTCTACGACGGCCGCTTCGAGGCCGGCGACGTCTTTGTGTTTGGCTGTGAGACCAAGGGCTTGCCCGCCGACGTGCTGTCCCGCGGTGAGGCGTACCGACTACCGATGAAACCTGGCCCTATCCGCTCGTTAAACCTTGGTAATGCGGTCTCGATCGTCACCTACGAGGCCCTTCGGCAGATCGGCCCGGCATGGTTCGCGTAGGGACCTGGGCCAGTGCCTGCATCGTGGTTGGCCTGGGAGCGCCCTTGCTCGGCTCAGGGTTCCTCAATGGCGACATCGCGGCCTATTGCGCCCAAGGCTGGACGGCGGATTTGGCAGACCGAACCGTCCACCTTGGTTACACCGCGCTGGCCACGCTCCTTGCCCCGCTGGCGGGTCACACCCTCCCCATCTGGCTCGATCTCGTGAACCTGGTCGCCGCCGTGGTGCTGATCACGGCTGCGACAAGGCTCCACCAGGGAGATCGACGCACGTTGGGTCTCGCGGCGGCTGCGGTGGTGTTGCCCTGGGCGCCGTTCGCCGAAGTGGATGTGCCTTGGATGGCCCTCGTCATGGCTTCGGCCGCAGGCGTTCCGGGGTGTGCCGCCCTGGCCGTGGCGGTTTCGCCCACCGCGTTGCTTGCCTTGCCTTGGGTGGCTTCCGAACGACGTGCGCTGGCTCCGTTGGCGGAGGGAGTCATGGCCGTGGGGCTGCTCACGGTAATTTCAGGAGGAAGCTGGTGGACAGGTCCCCGGGGCGTGTTGGAGCCCCGCTCCTTCCTCATTGGCCGCAACTTCGGAACCTGGGTGGCGACGATTCCGTGGCTCGTCGTCTTGACCGGGCGGTGGCACCGCGTCGGCCGTCCCCTCCTTTTCGCCCTGCCGTTGCTCTTCGCCCCGGCCGATGTGCCTGCGGGCGTGCTCGTGGCCATTGCCACAACCACCACGGCCCTCATCGAACCGAGCCTCACGCCCCTCGGACGGGTGGCCCGGGTTGGTGCCGTGAGCTGGCTGTTGGTGTGGGCGTTCTTCGAAACCCAGACCCGGGCTGAACGGATTCGTACCGAGCAGGCCCAGATCATGGCCGTCCTGCGGGCCTTTGAACCCGGCGACGGTCTGGTTGCTCCCTTCACCTGGGGCGCACGGGCGGCGGTGCTGGCCACGGGCGACCCGTACGGACTGCCCTGGCATCCTGAAGGTCGGTTTCTGCGGGACCAAGCCACTCCATGGGCGCTGGTCGACGGGACGATCTGGGTGCTCCCACCGCCGCGCAGGGCTACGGCGACCGAGCCGCGCCGGAGCCCTCGCCCGTGATTTCCGACCCCTCCGCCGAAGTCCCCGCTCGCACCTGGCGCCTCGGTTTAATCGCCGTCGCCTTGGTTGCCGGCGTCTTGCCGTTCCTGCCCATTGTCTTTTGGCTTCCCTGGGGAGCCGATGCCAGCAAGTGGATCGCCTGGGCCTCCATCGATTCGGGCGGTTGGTGGGAAGGCGTGACCAACCGCAAGCACTTCGTGGGCTACCGCCCCGTAGCTGCGTTCAGCTACGTCGTGAACCACTGGACGACCGGCTACGCAGCGTGGGGCTACCGAGGCCTCGACCTGTTGCTGCATGGCTTGTCGAGCGTGCTGGTGGCCCTCACCGCGCGCCAGTGGATGGCCCCGCGACCGCCGCACCGCCTCGATCGCGCCACCCTGCTGGGCGTGTTCGTCATGGTGATGGTGGTCTTGGGTCATCCCGCGGCCGAAGAGGTCGTGCCCTATTCCGCACGTCGCAGCTACCTGCTGTCGCTGTGCTTCGGTCTGGGGAGCGTACTCACCTTCGGCTCCGCCGTGCTCGCGTCGACCCGCATCGGCTGGCTCGGCTTTGGGGCGGCCGCCGCCCTCATGGGGCTGGCCGTCCTGTCGAACGAATCGGCCTATGTGCTGGTTCCGCTGCTGCCTATGGTGGGACTCCATCTCGCCTGGTCGAGCGACCCCCCAGGCCCCCACATTCGACGTGGACTTGTCGGCTACCTGCCCACGTTGGGCGTCACGGCGGTGGCCATCGGGCTTCGCTACACCGTCCTTGGCTCTCTCTCAGGGGGCTACCACCGCCGGTACTTTGCGTTCGTCAACGCGAGCGGACGCCCGGCCTGGCAAGAGCTTTCCGACTGGCAGCCCCTGCGCATCTTTTACGCCTGTCTGTCGTACCTGCTTCACCCTCACGGCGTGGGCGGACGTGGCTTTCTCGGCGACACGATCCTTCACCTTCCGATCCTGTTGGTCGGCGTGGCCTTTTTGAGTTGGATGATGGTTCGCGCGGTCATCCACCGAGAAGACCCCGCCGCTCGCAGCGTCGGGCTGGCGATGGCCTGGCTGGGCGGTTCGATGACCATCATCGTGCTGTCCCAAACCTGGTTCTGGCGTCAAGCCTACTGGATGCTCCCGCCGTATGGCCTGCTCCTCGGTGTCGCGTTCATCCATGCGGCTCGGGCCTCGAATCGGCGGGTGAGGTGGTCGTTTGCCGCCCCCGCCCTCCTGTTGGGGCTGCTCGCCATGATCCATGGCCCCGTGCTGCGGTTCGGCATGAACACAAAGGCCCAGCGCGACCGCAGCTACGGAACGGCGGCAACCCTCGCCCTTCGCGACGCCATCCAGACCCTCGACCAGCCCACCGATGTCTTGCTGGTGGTGCCCCTCAAGGCATCCCGAGCCCGCCTCGCACGCATTTGGCAAGGCCGCTTCTTTCACGATGCGGGACATCGGTTTCATCTCATGGCCCATCTCGACCGAGGACTCCGAGCCGACACCACCCGCCCCGCAATTCGCCGTCGCGAGGACGCGTTGGTCCTACGGGGCGGCTACTGGCTCACCGACCGCTACCGCGAGCATGCCGAGACCCGTCCCTCTCCCGCAGAACCGGGCTCTCGCCCCGTTCAGCGACTGCCGTTGGACGCGATCGCTTCGGAAGAGCGGCCCATTTCAGTGGTCGCCCCTCCGCCGAGCCCCTTCCAGGTGACGCTGCCGCCAACGGCTCGACCGAACCAAGGGCCTACTCCGGCTCAGGCTCCGCCTTCTTCACCTTCTTCGGCTCCAACGACCATCCCACCGAACCCGCGCCCATCGCGTAAATGATGAGCTTGTCGATCTTGGGTAGCCGTTCGGTCACGGTGTCTCCCCACAACGTTCGATCGAGAACCACCCGCCGACCATTCCGGGCGACAAGTCGCCACCGAATGCCCTTGGAGAGTTCGAAGCGAACCTTGCCTTGGAAGTCGTCGTAAAAACGCATGCCGACCCCCCGGTCGTCAACCTCGGCTCGGCCGGTATCCGGCGCCACCCACGTGACTTGCGGATAGTGAATCGCGGCATCGTCGACGAGTTCGCCCACCGTGCCGTCATGGAGTTTCCAGATGGCATCGATCCGGTCTGAATCGAACAACGAAGGGGTTCGCGTCACGGTGTCGACGAGGCCGACCAACGCGTCAACAGAGTCGGGCTTAACCGGCGTATCAAGACCACTACGCCGCGCGAGATAGCCATCGGGAACCCGGCGCTCGAAGTGACCGATGCGCCAGACCCGCTGCTCATCGATGGGCAAGCGTGCCAGCACCGGGTCGGCAAGCGCCATGCGATCGACAATGTGGACTTCGGGCCCCGCGTAGTACCCAAACATGCCGATTACGGCCTTGTTGACCACCCCGGGGCCCTTTTCACGACGGGCCCGCCCCTGCCGCGCAAACAGGTGACTGGGCTCGAGAGATTCGCGATTGACCGCCCACAAACCGGTTCCACGCCAGTAGAAACCGCGCTCATCAACCACGCCATGCCGTACTTTGGCGCGCTTGTACTTGGGACCGCTGCGAATCGGGGAGTACCGAGACGACAATGACAAACCGAGAATCGCAAACGCCATGAAGGCAGACCAGCCCCGAGCGACGGGGTAGCGAGCGATGAGAAGGGCTGAGACAAACAAGGGGGTTGCAAAGAAACGACCGCCCATGAAGTCGCCTCCAATCCGAACGATGTAGAGCAGGTACAGGGCAACCCCAGCTCCCACGGCCATTCCACGCAGGTCGCGGTGGAGGGCTCCCAGCAACACCCCAAGGCCCACCAAGGGCAAGGTCGTGGGGTCGTTGATGGCGGTCCACTCGTAGTAAAACGGTGCCTGAGACATCAATTCGGCAGACGAAATGCCGGATCCTAGCTTCGCCCACGCGGTGTTGGGCACCAATGAGCCGTAGTAGACCAGCGAAAACCCATGCCACGCGACGAGGCCCAACCAGCCGAGTTGAGCCACCGCAAGCTCACCCCAATCCCGTTGTCGAGCCAACGGAACGACAACCAACGCAAGCCCCGGAATCACGAACAAAATGGCGTCGAGCCGGGTGAGTGCAACGAGGGAACTCACGACCACCAGGACGAACAACCGTGGCCCCTCATCCCGGTACAGCTCCGCGACGAATAACATAAGCAGGAGCCACAGCAACGGGCCCTCAAGCCCCGACGTCGTGTAGTCGATGAACGCCTTCGAGCTGGCCAGTCCGATGATCGCTACCGCACCGCTGATCCGGTCGCGGGCCACCCCAAAGGCCAGGCCCGTGGCGGCAGCGAGCGTGGTGAGCCCTCCGACGGCCATGGTGGTGAGCCAAGCCTCACGCGTGATGGCGTAGGGAAGGGCAAGCCACGCGAGCCAAAGCGGATGGGTAAACGCCTGAACGCGTTCGGCTGGGTTGTACCGCAGCCCGTAGCCTTGGACGAAGTTGTCGAGGGTTCGCAGCGTGATGAAGGCATCATCGCTGACCCACGCACAGCGGAGGATCAAGAACGCGAGCCCTGTAAGTAGCAGCACAAGTGCAAAATCGGGCCCCGGGCGTTCACCTGGCCACGTCAGCGAAGGAGTTCGACGGCTCACATGTCTCCACGCCCGGACCATTGTCCGTCATGGGTACGTCGCATGACGATTCGAGCTTCCTCGGCGACTTCGCCGCAGCGACCCCAAATCTCGAAGCGAAACCCGTTGTTGACGCTGAACTCAGCATGTTCGATGGTCGACGAGGTGACCGACACCTCGTTGACGCGGTGCAGCACGCCCATACCCGCTCGGAACGTAGAAAAGGGCATCGCCGACAGGTCGGCCAGCGCCACCGGACGTTTGCAGCCTCCACGGGTCTCTTGGGCGACCGGCAGCACAACCTCGAACGTGGTGGCCTCGATGCGTCCCTGTGCCGGCCCCACAGCTCGTACGACGTCGATGGCATGGCGCCGTGCTCGACGTTCGTAGAGGCGCGCAGTTTCGCCGGACCCCCGCGGAGCCAACGGCGCGACCGAACGCCGAGCCCGGTCGACCTCCTTCTGCAGACCTTCCAACGTCGTGAAGAGCCGACCTATCGTCGCCGCATCGAGCTTGAGGGTCTCGCCCGTTTGACCTTGGCGGGCCTCGGCCGCGATGGCGTCGATCGGCCGCCAAGTCGGGTCGTACGGCTCCCCGGCGCGCTGGGCGACGGCCTCCACAACCCGTGCCGGCGCCTGTCGATCGACAAGATCGTACACATCGGACGGCGTGAAGGAGTAGGCACTCACCCGAATCGCTTCCACGACCTTCGACGCGTCCCACTGGGTCGCATCGGGCGGAGGAAGCAGCGGGACAATGTCGGCCGGACGCTCAATCACGATCTCGTCTGCAGCAAACCCAGCTTGCAGCGCAAATATCCAAAGGATCCACCCCAACACGAGCCCTCCTCCGCGCTCCTCTAACCGTCCCCCAGGGGACGTCGAACGGCTCTCCGCCATCCATCGATTACCTTGCCGCCATGTCCTTCCTCTCGCTGCTCTTCCTGCAGGCCGGACTCGCCCAGGACCCCGCTAAAGTCGACCCTCTACAGCCCATTTCGGCCGATCGACAATGGCAGGTGTTGACGCCAACCGATGACCGTCGGGCCATGCTGCGGGAAGCCGCCGAGAAGATGGCAGATTGGACCATCACTCTTGCGGGCGAATCCATCAATGGGGCTTGGCTTAAGGCCCTGGGCACCACGCCGACCGAGGAACCGCTGCTGCGCGCGGCTCGAGAGCAGCTGGGTCAGGCGCTGGACCTCGAAGACTTCCTGTTGTTCATCGACGATGTGCTGCATGCCGGCGAACAAGGTCGCAAAGGCGAGCCCTTCTCGGTCGGTTCGGGGCGCGCGCGAAGCATTGGGCTCTTTCTGCATCCAAGCGAGATTTTTCGCAATCGCCCCCGGGTCTACCCCTACCGGGCCGACGAGGTTGCGGTGGACGAACCGCCGCCCCAAGACTCCTTCCAACCCGCCGAAGACGGCGCGCTGCTCGGGCCGGAATGGACGATGCGATTTCGAAATCCGACCGAGGAGGCCAAGATGTACGCCACCTTGGCCGAAAAGCGCCCAGAGTCCGGGTTTGCCTCCCGCATCGCTTCGCTGGTCAAGCAGCTCGAGCTGCAGGGTGGAACGGTATACCTCACGTCGTTCCTTCGCTATCGCGAACGAGGCTACCTGATGTGGGGCGCCCATGAGCTGCGCAAGTGCAAGGGCGCGAGTTGTGTGGCGTCGACGATTCGGCGGCTCGACCGTGCCAAAACCTGGGCACCCGTCGACATCCAATGGCGACATCCCGATGGCTGGGAAGCGACCCAGGAGGCCGCGCGCCAGATGGCCGACGCCTTCGACGTCGTGTACGCCACCGAACGGGGAGCCCGGTACTCCAACCACTACGATGGCCTGGGAGCCGACTTCGTCGCGTTGCGCCTGCCGCGAAAGCTCGAGCTGTACGCGCCAGATGGAGCGCATGAGGTCTTTGACCTCTCAGACCCCGACCAGTCCCGCGATTTGTCGCTCACCCCCGAACTGATCGATTGGGTCGAGGCCCACTTCGGCTTTTCGAAGCTGCGGTCCGACTATCCCCACTGGGACGACGTGGGGCGCTGACTACAGACCAAACACCCGAGCCGCGTTGTCGTACAGAAAGGCCGCCTTCGCGCCAGAGTCCAAACCAAGTTCGTCGACCTGGGCCAAGCAATCCTGCGGCAGGATCATCGGGTAGTTGCTTCCGAACAGTACTTTGTTGCGTCCGTGACCCCGAAGGTAGTTCACCAGCGATGCGGGGTAGCGCCGAGGTTTGTAGGCTGAGGTGTCGATGTGAACGTTCGGGTACTTCGTCGCGAGCGCGATCATCTCTTCGGTCCACGGATAGCCGATGTGGCCGCCCACGATGATGAGTTCGGGGAATTCGCAAGCCACATGGTCGAGGTAGGGAATCGGGCGACCGGGCTCCGAGGGCATCAAGGGCCCCGCGTGACCCACCTGCAGACAAAACGGAATGCCCAGTTCGATGCATTCTGCGTACAGCGGGTAGTAACGGCGGTCGTCAGGCGGGAGTTGCCAGAGCCACGGTAGAATGCGAAGCGCCCGGAACCCGAGTTCCCTCACGCAGCGTCGAAGTTCACGCACCGCATCCATGGGCTTCGATAAATCGACCGCCGCCACACCAACCAGCTGGTCGGGTGCTTCCGCAACGACGGCCGCCACCTCGTCGTTCGTCACCAACGGTCCTCGCGGGCTCGACCACGCACACACCAAGGCGCGATCCACCTTCGCGGCCTTGAGCGCGGCCAACGTCATGGCCACCGGAACGGCATCGGGCAGCTGACCTCCACTCCATCGCCGCAGCGAGTCGAAGATGGAGTCACGGAGCATTCGAGGGGTTGGATGCTGAATCCATGCGTCGATGATCGGCATGCCGCGTTCTACCACGGCCGTCCGCGGCACCCCCGACGGTGGTGAGGACACTGTTCACAAGGGCGCTCGGTCGCGGTCGCGTGCGCCTCGATCTGGGGCCAGTCGCCATCTGCGACCCGAGCGAGTTCCTCGAGCAACGCGGGAACCGTGGCCCGGTCGGCCTCGGTCCAGGGACCGAGCGAGACCGTCGTGCCACGCTCGGTGAGCAACACATCCCCACGGACCACCGGGCCATCCAACCCCCCCGACAGGGCCCACGCGTAGGCGAGCAGCTGATGGGTGTGCTCGGCGGCCACTGGCCGGGCGGCTCGTCCACCCAACGTCGTCGACTTGAAATCGATCACGACCCAGCCATCGTCATCGCGCCAGACGCGATCCACCCGACCCAGGAGCACCACCCCCTCGTGCTCGGCGCGGATGGGCAGCTCATCGTGACCCTCAGCCTCCAAGGCGCGCCCCAAGGTGGGGTCCTGACCACAGCTCGCAAGGTGTTGGGCAAACTGTTCAATCGCACGATCGATGGCGGGGTCCTCGGCCCCCGCCACCCTCGCCTCGGTCGCCATGCGTTTGGCCAAGGCCTCAGCATCGACCGCGAAGCGATCCTCGATGGCCTCGTGGATCGCTTGCCCTCGAAGCCTTCCGATCATCTTGCCGATTTCAGACTCCTGGCTTGGTGCGACCGGACCAAAGCGATGATCGCGAAACCACCAAGCTGGACACTGCACGAACCGATCCAAGGTGCTCGCGGCAACCTCGAGCCGACGGACCCGGGGCACGCCTCGCAGCCTCCTTCGCGTCACCGAAGCCGGCGGGTCGAGCAGGGGTCCGGGGGGAGCCGGTGGCGTGGCTTTTTGCAGCAGGAGCTGGGCATCGCGACGCTCGGTTTCGAACGGCGTGTGCCCCTCGACAAGCTGCATCCAACTTGCGCGAGCGCCCGGCGCCGGAGGATTCGAGGTGCGCCCCACCAACACGAGATGGTCCCGCGCCCGCGTCGCCGCCACGTACAGGAGCCGCCGCTCCTCCGCATCTTCCTCCGAGCGCCGGACCTGGTCGAGAGTGGCGTACAACCCGGGCTTCACCTGCGTTTGGACCGGGGCCGAAGGATCGAGCACCTGACTCGCCAGTCGCCAACGTGCACGGTTCTCGGGACGTCGAACCAGCAAGGTTTCAGGAGCACTTTGCGCCCGGCGCTCAAGTTCCGGAACGATCACGACTTCAAACTCGAGTCCCTTCGACGCATGAACCGTGCACATCACGACCCGCGCCGCGGCCGGTACGATCGACGCCTCCGACTCGCGGGGCCCTGCCTCAACCTCGGCGAGCAATCGATCCGCGACCTCTTCGAGACGCGGCTCGGACCAGCCATTGACGAGTTGGACCAGTCGCTGGGCGTTGGCTTCGGCTTGGCCCGAAGGGTCAGCGATGGCGCGCGCCGGTGCGTACACTTGGGCCACGTGGGCCACGAAGTCCGCCGACGAACAGCGGTGACGCCATTGATCGAGGGCTTGAAGGAGGCGATGGGCTCGTTGGACCGAAGCATCCCCTTGGGGGCACGGACCTCGGACAAACTCCGCCAAACCGGTCCGCGCGTCGCGATCCGGTCCGCGGCTCGCGTCGGCCACGCGCTGGATGGCCTGATCTTCTAGACCCATCCAGGGAGCTCGCAGGGTGGCGACCATCGATGCCGCATCCGCGTGGACGACGGCGCTCACCGTGTTCACGATGTCGATCACCTCTTGGCGACCCCAAAACCCCACCCCCTCGGCCACGACGAATGGGACGTGGTGACGCCGAAGAGCGGTTTCAAATTCGGCTTGTCGTGTTCGAGCCCGCAGCAAGATGGCGATCGGGGGCGCGGGGAAGGCATCGATGTCGACGTACGGCGAGTCCGGCGCAAGCAACTCGATGGCAATGAGACGCGCCACGGTTTCCGCCTGCCATCCGGCCCCAAGCATCTCAGGTTCGCCGCGCATCAACGTCACGCGCCCCCCTGGGTCCGTCCGGCCAGCTCGGATCGCCTCATACGGCGCATCGTGGGGCGAGGTGGGATCCGTACCCAGTACGTGCGGGAAAGCCTCGTTGAACCAACCGATGAGTTCGGGCTTACTCCGAAAGTTGTCGGGCAAACGAAGTGGCGTGACCCCGAGTTCTGTGGCCGCCCGCCGAAACACGGTGACGTCGCCTCCCCGAAACCCATAGATCGCTTGTTTGACGTCTCCGACCAGGAACAGGCGTCCCTCGGGGACATCGTGATGGCGACGCCCCAATGCGAGCACGAGCGACCACTGCAGCTCGTCGGTGTCTTGAAACTCGTCGACCATGATCGCGGTGTGCCGTGCCCAAAGGAACTCGCGAAGCGTGTCGTCGCGTTGCACCCCCCGGATGGCCCGCAACTGAAGTTCCTCGAACGTGAGCACCCGCTCGGTGTTCATGATCGTGGCGAGGCGTGCTTCGGTCTGTAAAATCCATCGGGAGAACGGTTCGAGGGCTTCGAGCAGGGCGCGGTCCGCGGGCGTGGGGAGCCGCCGCGAGGCCAGGGCCCGCTCCGGCCAGTCCACCAACCGTTCGACCAGGGCTTGGGTCGCGCGTTTGGCGAGGGTGTAGCGTCGCTGACCCGGCCACTTCGCCTGCGGCGCAAGCACCGATGGATGCGTCAGCGTGCGCAGCTTACCCGTGTCGGACATCAGCAGGTCGAGGACTTCGCGGTAGACCTCGTAGATGCGCAGGGGGTCTGCATCATCTGCGGGAGCCGTGAACCGGTCCAGGAAGGGCAGGAGCTGACGTTGGACGAACGGCCCCCCTCCCGACGGCGCGGTCAACCGCGACAACGCCACCAGAGCGGGATGACCTACGCCACGAATCCAGGTCGCCGCATCGGACGGACTGGGCTCGGCCGCGGCGAGTTGTTGGGCAAGGGTGATTTCACCGTGGGCGTGGGCCTCCATGGTCTCATCGATGACGCCCCGCTTCTGCAGGGCCCGCTCGCCCGCATCGACCAGCCGGTGGCGACTCCCAAATGCATCGAGGAGCGGTCGCAGCACGTGCGGTTCTTCCGAGACCAGGGATTCGAGTGCGGCTTCGAGCGCCTCACGCCGCATGCGGCGCGACTCCGCATCTTCAAGGATGCGCGCCCCCGGCGGGGTGTCGGTTTGACCAGGAAACTCTCTTAGGATCGAAGCACAGAACCCGTGAAAGGTCCCGATACGAGCCCGATCGAAGCGATCTGCCATGTGCTGGACGTGCAACAGCAACTCGGTACCCGCTTTGCCATGCGGATCCCGTTCGTTGAGTTCCGCCCGGACCCGCGCCACTGCACGAACCAACGCCAACAACCGTTGGTGGCACCGATGGGCCATCTCTTCGGCGGCCTTCTCGGTGAACGTCAGCACAAGCACCGCTTCGATGTCGTGACGTCCCAAAATCGCGAGATCGAGCAACAGGGAGACGTAGCGCAGCGACAAGGTGTGGGTCTTGCCTGCGCCCGCGCCCGCGGTCAGGACCGTCTCGGAACGCGTCTCGATGGCTGCACGCTGCTCGGGGGTCAAGCGAAGTTCGGGATCGTCGAGATCGAGATGGGGCTGCAGCCCACGCAGCGCAACCCTCACGACTCGCCTCCCGAGCCCTGAGCTGCTGCCGCTTCCTCTGCGGCCACCCGTTCCGCCTGTCGCGCATGGTCGACCCGACACGACCGAGCATGCGGACACGTGCGGCAACCCGCCTTTACCGGGCCAATCCGCGTCGGCACAAACGTGCCCGCCAACAGCCCTCGGGCCTGATCACCGGCCCATTGGAGGACCTGTCGCCGCTCCCGAGCATCGACCGGCAACGCGAACCTGCGTTCTCCTGGTCCACACGCTTGGTCAAGCACCCCGGGATCCCCCACCCAACCGCTGCGTGCGATGCGATCGGGACGCGCCAGGGAAAGGAACGTGGAGGCGACCGGCGCATCGGGGAACTTGCGCGACGCCGCTTCGGCGTAGGCGTAGGGCTGCAACGATCGGCCTTCGGCTACGGACCCCCGCGTCGGCGGGGTGCCGGTTTTGTAGTCGGTGACGATCAAGCTTCCGTCGGGCAGCCGATCGAGACGGTCCAACACCCCTCGAATGCGCACCGGTCCGACCTCGAGATCATCGAACGGCGCCTCGACGGCGACCGGGCGGCGGCCATCGTCAGCGTCGATCTCAAGGTCCAACCAGGCTTTGAGGATTCCCGCCGGAGCATCGTCAATGAGCCCAGCGAGCCATCGTTGCCGGGCGTAGGCCTGGTAGGCTGGATCAAAGCCCCCCTGCCGCTCGATCTCATCGAGTACTTCACAGGCCACCGCGTGCAAATCTCGCCCAAGGGCCTCTCGATCCCCGCCCGTGACCGGCCGCAGTCCCCGACGCTCGAAGAACTGCTCAAGAATGCTGTGGAGCGCAGTGCCCTTGCGTCGAGGCTCGAGTTCGGGAGCCCACGCATCGGGGGGAGACAGCCGCAGAACCCGATCGAACCAGTACCGTTGGGGACACTTGAGGTAGCCCTCGAGTGCCGTCACCGACAGGGTACGGGGGGCACGCGGGGGCGACGCCAACATCCCGTCGTAAGGACCCCATGGCCCCTGACGCGCTCGCTCGACACGTAGGGCCACCTCGAAGTCATCCTGGACCGAAGGAGGCAAGGCGTCACGCCAAGGGGTGTCGTCACCCGACCGCGCCATCGCCTCGGCGGCCGCGCGATCCAAGGTGTCGACGACGCTGGCCGGACCATCGGCCCTCCGCCGAGCGGCCCGCTCCGGCGTCGTCACCGCGATGGATTCGAGCTGCCCGTCGGACGTGGGGAGATCGAGAAGGTCCGCCAGCACGGCCGACGGAGGCACCGCACGGCCTCCCCGGGTCAGGGGCCACGACAATACGAGTCGTCCAATGCGGCCCCCCACCTCGGCCTGCACAGGATCGATAGTATCGCGCAACCACCCGGCGAAGCCATGGCGCGCCCGGGTGACCGGATCGCGCGCCAAACGGCGACGCCAGCTCGGCTGTACGAGAAAGGCCACCGGGGGGCGATCGGGGAAATGTCCGCGTGACAATCCCATGATCCAAAGGAGCTTCGCCTGACGCCCGATCGCTTCGCTCGCATCGATGACTTCGACGCGAGCCACGGCATCGGCGTGGCCAGGAACCCGGGTGCGCTCGAATCGGTCACGGATGTGTTCGTGGATCTCTTCGAGGGGCCAGGGGCCCGGATCGATGGTGGCGAGGTCCGTAGCGAAGGTCTCGATCGTGCGCACCACGGCAGCTTGGACCTGCATGCGATCGACATCGTCGCTGGTGAACGCCCCAAGGCGTTCGAGCGTGGCAAGGAGCGCGCGCCCCAGGCGGTGAGGCCGGCCATCCGCCGCGATGGCCATGGCTGCGTCATGCAAGGCCTTGAGGCCCCCGAAACTGATCGACAGCGGACCTTCGGGATCGTCAGGATCGCCACCGGTCTGCATGCGATTGCGGGTCAGCCATCGAGTGAGCCCCGGACGCCATGTTTCGACGGCTCCGGGTTGAAGACCCGCCCGCAAGAGCCACCGACGAAGCCGCCGAGGGTCGAGCGGAAGGGGAACCCGCACCGCATCGGCCAAGGCGCACAAGCGGTCGGGATCGGGATCGGGACGTCCCACATCCAACAGGCGCAAGACGATCTGCCCAAGCGGCGTTTCGATGAGCGGGCGCGGAACGGTGAAGGGCACCCCATGCGCGGTGAGCGTCTCCTCCACGACCGCCCGTTGCCTCGCGAGGTCGGCGACCGCGAGCACGACCTGGGCCGGCTCGATGCCATCGAGGAGCGCATGTTGAATGGCCCGGGCGGCCTCGGTGGCTTCATCTTCGGGATCGGAGCACCGCAGCAACGTGACCCGACCCTCGCCCAGCCATCGCTGGGCCTGAACCGGGCTCACGATGGGCACGGGTTGGCCATCGGCGTAGGCATCGGCGAGATCGCGGGGGCCCGGTGGTCCGGGCTCGGTCCACGGCTCAATGGCCATGCCTCCATCCGGGGTCTGACAGATGACCTCGAGTTCTCCGCTCTCGACCAAGCCAAACAGGGCCTGTCGAACCGGGGCCTGCGCGGCGACGACCCGAGATGCTTCTCGCAAGGCTTCGTCGGCCGTATCCCAGCCCAGCAACACGCCAGCCTCACGCCCACCGTGGTCCCGACCCGACGCCAATGTCACGACAACCGTCGATCCGGCATCAGAGGCGGCCCGCGCGAGGCTCACAAGCCAAGCCCCCCGCAACGGGGTGGGCTGAAGAAGGTCGTCCAGCACGAGCACAGGCCGTGCCGCAAGCCAACGCCGAAGGGCTGGCGACGGCGATTCGAGCCGTTCCATCAGCCGTACCGTGGCCTCGGCGGGGCGCACGAAGGCCGCAGGATGGCTTTGCCGCAGTGCCTTGACGATGGTGTCAAGCTCGCTGTCGCCCATTTGAACGACGCGCTGTTGGCCCAAGGCATCGTCGACCGAAGCCAGGTGCCGGGCCAGCTCGGGCCCCTGCCGGATCCGAGCCAGGCTTGGGTAGGCGTGGGCATGGTCACGGAGCCAGCGTCGCGCCGCCAACTCCCGAGCGGTCCTCCCAAGCCAGGGTCGGCCGTCTCCGAAACGACGCCAAAGAAAGGCCGCAAGGGCATCGGCCGCCCAGGTCTCGGGGAGGATCGCCCCCTGCGTAGTCCCCTCAAGAGCACGCACCCAGTCGGATGGGCGCTGGGGAGCGTCCACGACCACCAACCAGCCCGGCCGCACGCCAGCGGGCTCTTGGGCCATCGCAAGCTGCTGAATGGCCGCCACCCGGCGCGCCCGGGACCGTCCGAACACGACGAAGATCATGTCCGCCAGGTACCTTCCGATCCGGACAGTTCTGGTCCGCGACGTTCCCTGCCTTGCCGCTCCGGAGCGCTACGGTTACGCCGTGCAGGTTCATCGGGGTGTAGCGCAGCCTGGTAGCGCACCAGACTGGGGGTCTGGTGGTCGCTGGTTCGAATCCAGTCACCCCGATCACTTCAAGACCCGTTGGGGACCTTCCTCAACGGGTCTTTTTGCGTTTTGGCGTCGATCGTCGCCCGGTCGCGAACAAGCCGAGGAGCCCCAGCCACAGTGCGATCGGCGTCCCCTGGTCACACCCACAACCCGGGTTGGGCACCACCGGATCCACAACGTCGATGGGACGTGGCAGCACCTCAAAGGTCGCCTCCGCTCGCGCGACCTCATCGGGAGGACAGCGATCGTAGGTCTCCCAAAGGTCGTACAACACCGTGCCACGGTCGTCGGTGACGTTGACATCCCGTAGAAACGTCACGAAGTCCTTGGTCGTGGTCTGGTACCAGAGGGTCGCCGTCACGGTGACCGGCCCTGTCGCGCCTTCGGGCATCTGAATCACGTAGGGCGCGTCGTCAATGTGGGAGAGCGTTCCATCGGGTCGTGTCGCATAGGTACGGCCGACGGGCTCAGTGGCCGACGAGGGCCGGAACCCCCGCGGAGGGATTCGGGTGTCTTCAAGCAGCTGGTCCTGGGTCACCATGTGGTAGCTCTGCACACCGTTCGACCCCAACAGCGCCTGGTAGGTGCGCAACTGATCGTCGACCTGCAGCTCCGCCGTGTCGAGGTCGTAGGCACCCGAGTGGAGGAGGCGGTTGCCGGCCGCGTCGTCGATCGTCACCTCAAGCCACGCCCGACGGCCTTCGGGGTAGCCCGAGGGCAGCTTGTGGCCGGTTCGGTTCTCGACCGCGACGATCCATTCCGTGCGCTGGCCCTCCATGGGCGTACCCACAGGCATAATCGTGATGGTGGCCGCTTCGTGGTGCAGCTCCCGTGCCGCCGCCGCGGTCTCGCGCAACGACGCTGCGCGGTCTGGATCGGTTGCCGTCGCAGCCAACACCTCAGGGACCCATGCGTTGCCACCAACGAAGCGGTGCTCGTGCAGCGTGCGCGGCTCCAGTCCCGAGTTGCTCGCCGCATAGCCCTTCACCACCTTCATGTGGCAATCCTGGCAGTGAACGCCCTCTTGAACGAAGGCGCTCTGAGACCATTCGGTCCACGTCAACTCGATGGGAAAGTCGTCGAGCGCGGGATTGCTGACCTCGTGACACACGCCACACAGGTCGCTGCTCGCTTGCAGCGGGTCGTAGGTGACGGCATGGGTGGCGTCATTCGAGCCCAGCAGTCCGCGTTTGCTGGGGTCGTTGTCGTAGGTGTACTGGGCGTTGCTGATGAAGAGGCCACCATCGACTTCCGTCATGCGATGGCACGCGTCGCAGGACACCCCCGAAGCAAGGTCGGACGCGGTGAGAGCCGATCCATCCCCCGGCAGACATCGTCCTTCGAGCCAGGCGTTGGGCGTGTGGCAGCGCAGGCAGAACTCGCCGGAACCCGGGGAGTCTTGTTCGGCCACCGTCAGTGCGGCAAGAAAGACCGGGTCGACCACAGCATTGGCCATCAGTGTGCCACGCCACGCATCGAACGTCGCTGCTTCGTACCCACCGTGGCAGACGGCACAGGATTGGGCCGAATCCAAAGGCACCTGAAGTTCGTGGGGTTGGGTGCCATCCAGTACGAATGGCCCATTCGCGGAAGCGATGGCCGACCAAATCCACACGAAAACCGACATTGCACCCCCAAGTGCGTCCGGCGGGCGTTTAACGCACACCGCGAATCTAAAGCAAGCCAACTGCGATGCACATGTGATGCCAAGCCCTGCCGCATCGTTGAGCTTGGACGTCGGCGACGGGGTCGGATCTTTTTGGAGGCCGGGCGTTACGGGACGGATGTGCGTGAAGGGACTTCGCGGGCGCAACAAGGAGGCGGAGTTGGCGCGGATTCGGGGGCTGGACACCCGACACGGCAGGATTCGACTCCCCAACTTCCTTCCCGACGCTACGCGCGGCACCATCCGCAACGTCCCGAGCCACTGGCTTCACGAAGCCGGGGTCGAAGTCCTCATGACCAACGCCTACCACCTGGCCGAACGACCAGGAGCCGATGCGATTGGTTCGATGGGTGGCTTGCACGAGTTCATGGGCTTTGACCGCCCCATCGCCACCGATTCCGGCGGGTTCCAACTGTGGTCGCTAGCCCGAGAGCGCCGAGGCAAGGTCAACGACAAAGGGTTCGTCACCACACCGTCCAAGGGCAACCGGCGGGTCTATACGCCCGAGCGGGCCATGCAAGCCCAGCTCAAGCTTGGCTCCGACATTGCGTTTTGCCTCGACGAGTGCACCCACCCCAAAGATGCTCTGGAGGTCCAAGAGCGCTCGGTCAAGCGGACCGTTCGCTGGGCCAAACAGTGCAAGCAGGTGCTGGAGCGGCGCGCTCCCGAGGACCGTCCGTTGCTGTATGGCGTCATTCAGGGCGGACAAAGCGAGGCCTTGCGACGCCAATGCGTCGAGCAGATGGTGGACATCGGCTTCGACGGCTACGGCTTTGGTGGCGTTCCCTTCGATCAGGGTGGCCAGCACCTCGTCGATGAGGTGTACCTGGTCGCGGAGTTGCTCCCTCCTGACAAGCCTCGCCACGCCTTGGGCGTCGGGCGTCCTGACAGCGTGCTCGCGGCCTGGCGTGCGGGATGGCACACCTTCGATTCTGTCGCCCCCACCCGCGAAGCGAGGCGGGGGCTGATCTACGTTCCGCTGGTCGATCTCGACGATCCGCACGAGGTCTACCACAGCGACCATGTCTTCGAATACCTCGATGCCTCGTCCCCCAAAGCCTGGCGGGACCGTACCCCCATCGATGAAACCTGCCCGTGTCCGCTTTGCCAGAACTACTCGAGGGGCTACCTCGCCCACCTCTTCCGCACCGAAGACCCCGTCGCGGGAACCCTCGCCACCTTGCACAACCTCACGTTCTTGCACCGACTGGTGGCCACGCTTCGCCGGATCGAAGACCGCATCTCGACGCCGCAAGGCCCCGAGACCGAGGCTCCGTTGCCGTTGGCCGATGGCGGTTGACCGCGACCGGCTCGTCAGCGAACTGCGCAAAAGTCGCAAATACCGTCACCTTTGCGATGACATCCTTCTGTGGGCGGCCACGTTGGCGGCGGAGCGACAGCCCCACGACCGGACGGCCCTGAAGTTCGCCAAGCGCAAGCTGCATCAGGCGTTCGGCTCATTCGTCGAGGACCGCAAGCGACTGATGGGGGCGCTGGCGCGTGCAGCAGCCGCGGAGACCGACTCGGCGTTCATGGAAGCCCTTACCGACGCCATCGCGGCTCACGCGTCCACCGCCGAGCGGCTGGAGGATCCGGGTGGCCTTTGGCGGTGCGTCCAAAGTGTCGCAGGTCCGAACCCCCGTCTCCTCGATTTGGGATGCGGGATTGCCGCGGCGACCTTGCCCTGGTCCGGCTGGCCCGCTGACCTTCACTACGTGGGCATCGACCTGGACGCGGAAGTCGCGTCAGCGCTGCAGGGCGCTCTCGATGCGCATTACCCCAAGGTTTGCCTCGAAACGGGCGATGTTCGACAGCCTCAGAACTGGCCAGAGGCCGACGTGGTCATCCTTGCCAAGCTCCTGCCCACGCTCGAGCGACAGCAGCCTGGCGCAGCCGCCCAGCTTGTGCGCCAGCTCGATGCACCCGTTGTGATCGCGACGTTCCCCATCCGCTCACTCGGGGGTCACGACCGGGGCATGTTGGAGCAGTACACCGCGCTGGCCGACACCGTGCTAGGCCCCGGCGTTACCGAGGTCGTTCCTGGCGAACTCATCCGAATCGTTAGGCGATAGGCTTCGTGATGCGCCCAACGATGTAGTAGCGACGGGGTCCGTACTTGATGCTGCCCCCGCGGTCGAGGATGGGCTGTGGGTCGAGTGGGGTCACGTGGAACCACTTGAGCCAAGTGCGCAGTCCGAAGCTTCCAAACCGCGGAAGTCCTTCAAGATCGGCAAAGTCCACAACAACGACCTCTCCGCCCGGCGCCAAGGACGCATAGGCATTGTCGAGCGCCGCTCCGACGTCGGTGACCATCGACAGGCAGTAGCTGAAGAGGATCCGGTCGATCGGCTGCGACAACAGCTCGCCGTATTCCGCCGTTTCCGCGAAACCCTGGAGCATCTTGACCTTGGGCAGACGCGTCTTGGCGTGCTCGAGCATTTCGTCGCAGGGCTCGACGCCCCCCAACTGGGCCGTGGGGCGGCGCTGGAGGATCTTCTTGAGGTTGCGACCCGTTCCGGGACCGATCTCGACGAGCGTGTTCCACTTCTCGGTGGCGAGTTCGTCGATGACCTGGTCGCGACCAAAAAGGTAGTACTTCCTGGACAAGTCGTAGACGTGACGGGTGAACCGGTAGCTCCGATTGAGGAACTTCCGGTGCGAAGCGAGGTCTTCTTCGACCTGCGACATCAAGCCTCCAACCGGTAGAAGTTGACTTGTCGGTACTGGCGGCTGCGATCCGCCTGGGAGGCTTCGGCCGAGCATTCGAGCTTGCGCAGGAACTTGTCGGCACCCGCCGCCTCGACGGGGTCGGTCTCTTCCACGGAACGAAGCAGCACAACCGCTCCCGGACGCGCGGTGCGGCGAATCTCGGAAAAGAGCTTCTGCTGCACGGGCAGAGGCATCCAGTCGATGGCGTCGCAAAGCGAGTAGTGCGTCCACGTGTTTTCCGTGGCCTGCGCCATACGCTCGAAGAAGTTGCCGTTGTAGAAGTGCACCCGAGTGGGGGCTTCCACGCTGCGCTCCCAGCGGTCCTTGCGGAGGTAAGGGGGTGCACAGTCCGGCGACTCGTGGTTGAACGACCCCGCCGCGGCGTACCAGAAGAACCAGTTGTTCCAAAGGTCGGGGTCCTGCACCACGCGCGAGAGGTGCGTGATGAAGAAGTCGGCCATCGTGGATTGCTCGGTTTCGAGCAGACGGTCGCGCTGCTGGAAGTTGATGCCGAGGGCCACAAGCTGCAGGGGCGATTGAAGCACAAACCGCGTAAGCGGGGTGTCAACCTGCATGATGGTCTCGTAGAAGAGGTCGAGTCGCTCCTTTTCGGGCAACGCACACATGCGGCGCGTCCAAGACAGGCCGATGCCAGCCCGCTTGCGAACTGCCGCGAGCATGCGTGCCGTCAAGCCGGTTTGGTACCACGACTTCGCAAACCGCTTGTAGCCGCGGCGCCAATACGACGCAGCCCAGGCGGGCATGTAGTGCGTCAATGGCTCGATCTGGTGGCGGGGGTCATGCGACCAACCCCGACCCAACAGATCGTAGAAGTCGTCGTAGTGCTTCATGTTTTGGGCCGCCGCGCACTTTAGCGCCGTGATGGCGAGGTGGTGACGGTTGATGTCGACGGCGTCGATCGAGTGGGGCTGCTTGGACAGCATCCCGGCGACGCCGCAACCGGCGCCGGTGATCGTCAACACGCGGGATTCAGGGTTCAAGCCCAGGTGTTGCTCATCGACTTCCGCATCCTCGAACAGGATGTTGTAGGCGTACGTCCGGGAAAAGACGCGCTGGAAGGTGTCGTCGCGTAGCACCAAGGGGGCTCTCCGGGTGGTGGTGGACGTCAAGCGACCGCGGGGGGCGCCTGGATGGGCGAGAGTGTCACGTCGTGGTCGACGAAGCCGACCTCCGTAACGAAACTGACACAATCGGCCAAGGCCAGACAAGGGCGCCTTGCCCAATCTTCATAAATACTGATTAGTCAGAATCGAATTCGATCAAGCAGCCGAATCTGTAATCCACGAGATCATCGGATTCAGTCCGGCCGTTGAATGCGTTCGAGCCAGACTTTTCGGAGCTCTTCGACTTGAGGATCCTCGGATCGCAATGCCTCGCGGGCCAACTCCGAGACCGGAATCATCATCTCGGTCGGCGTCCAGCGCAAGGGATCGCCATCGATGATCGGCCATCCTTGTTCATGGAGCGCAGCTGAAGCCTCCACCAAGGGCACATTCCGGAGCCCTTCGACCAGCGCCCGAAAGCGCCCGCGCAGCTCGGGGTCCAGCACCACGAAGTGGCGTCGAGCCATCCATGCGATGTGGTAAAATGCTGGAATAAACGCCACTCCGTCCAAGCCTAGGCGCTCGCCCGCCCGAATGAGCAGCTGGGTCGTTTCTTCCCCCAGGCCCAGTCCAGGCCGCTGCTGGCCCGGCAATCGAGGGCGGGTGGAGGAGAAGGTGACGCGAGGATCCTGCAGCTCGAGCCAGTCGATGAAGAGGACCTGGTAGGTTCGCAGACGTCGAATTCTGCAGATGAGGTCGAAGAGTGGCTGGGCCTCGCCTTCGACCTCAGCCGTGATGCGAATGTGGTCACGACCTTGATCGTGCGTGACCTCGATGCGGAGGCTTTCGAACCCCATGCGTTCGAGCAGGGGCCAGTACCCGTAGGCATTCAGTGCGTATTCAAGCCCATGGCGGGTGTAGAACCCGAGCACCCGGTCGACCGGTCGGGGGGCCACCGAGAGGTTCCCAAACAGCTCCGCTTCGGTGATGAGCACATCCTGATCGTCGTCATTGAGCTGACTGGGATCGAGGGTCCGCATGATCTCACGCGTGCGCCGCTTTACGGGGTCGTACGACGCAGCAATGGGCCACGAGACTCCCGCAACCTCCGCGATGGTGCCCGCATGGACTCGCCAGGAACCCATGCGGTACCCCCCACCGGGCAGCACGACCGTCGGCACGTCTCCCAGCATGCGTAGCACCCGCCGGTCTCGAACCCGCATCCCTTCTTCGGAGACGGCCAAACCGCCGAGGGGGTCGCCCTCGAGTGGATCTGCACCCGCCAGGTAGAACGCCAACACGGGCTTCTCGGGAAGACGTTTGAGCAGCTCCCGAACCGCTTCGAGGTAGGGCACGGTGTCGGTTCCTGGGGGTACACGGGCATCCACGACGGTGGTGACGCCGCCGCTTTCCACCGCCCATTCGGACGCGACGGACAACGACAGGACCGTCAGCTCGGGATCGTCGGGCAGCGCTTCGACAATCCCATCCGGAGGATGGGCATCGAGGTCAATGATGGCGATGGGTCCCGTCGTGCCCTGCGCCCGAACCTCGGCCACGGCAATCGCAATGTCGTTCAGCGCGCAGAACCCGGCCCCTCGCGACGGGGCCGCATGATGGAACCCTCCCAGTAAGTTGACCGCCCGACCACCGGCCTCAAGCGCCCATTGAGCCGCCTCGACGGTTCCGCCGGCGGCCCGACGCCACGTCTCAAGCAGGGCCCCGACTGTCGTGGTCTCGGGGTCGGTGCCCACGATGCTCGCGACGGTGTCGCGCTGATCGAGCTTGCCGAGGTAGTCCGGCGTATGGACCCGTTCCGCAGTGGAAAAGGCGAGTTCTCTTGGCTCAGCAACTTCCTGGCCGTCGACCACCCCGAGATGCAGCGCCCAGGTCAGGGCGTCCTCCGCGCGACGGGGCGACATCGTAGGCGACAGGTGGCCGACGGGGACCGGCCACCGGTAGCTCGGATGAAAGTAGACGCGAAGGGGGCGACCCAGCGATCGTCTCCACCAGCGTCGGAATGCTGGCATCACAGGGTCACCCCCGGTCGGCCATGAACTGCTCGTGAACGTCGATGTCGGTGTCGCTTTGTCGAATGCGTACGTAGGTCGCTTCAGGCGTCATGGTTCGCGAGCGCGCCTGGTCGTCGAGGTAGCGCTGGAGCATCACCTCGCGGATCCACTTGCGAATGCCCTCATCGAGAATGGGCACCAAGGCCTCCACCCGCCGGTCGAGGTTGCGCTCCATCCAGTCCGCTGAGCCGATGTAGACCCGCGACTCTCCGTCGTTGTGGAACCAGAACACTCGATCGTGCTCGAGGAACCGCCCGACAATGGAGCGAACAGCAATGTTGTCGGACATGCCAGGCCGGCCCGGAATCAGGCGGCAAATGCCTCGTACGATGAGATCGACCCGCACTCCGGCTCGACTGGCATCGTAAAGCGCGTCGATCATGGCCGGATGCGTGACCGAATTGCACTTCACGATGATGTGCGCCGGACGGCCCTCACGAGCCACCGCTGTCTCACGGGCGATGTGGTCGAGCAGCGCATCCTTCATATGGTTTGGCGCCACCAACAACTGCCGAAAGCCGTTGGGCCGGGCAAAGCCAGTGAGGCGATTGAACACATCGGCCACATCGGCGGTGATGTCGGGATGAGCCGTGAAGAGCCCCAGGTCGGTGTAGATCCGCGCGGTGGTTGGGTTGTAGTTGCCGGTACCAATGTGCGCGTAACGAACGAGATCCGTGCCTTCTCGCCGCACCACCATCGCGAGCTTCGAGTGGGTCTTGAGACCCCGCACACCATAGATGACGTGCACTCCGGCCTCTTCGAGTCGCCGAGCCCACACGATGTTGTTTTCTTCGTCGAACCGTGCCTTCAGCTCCACGATCGCAGCAACTTGCTTGCCCAGCTCGACCGCCTCTTCAAGCGCGCGGATGATCGGAGAGTCACCGCTGGTGCGGTAGAGCGTCTGCTTGATGGCTTCGACCCGATCATCGCGCGCCGAACGCTGGATGAACTCGACCACCGGATCGAAACTCTCGAACGGATGATGCACCAACACATCACGCTGGCGAATCACGTCGTACAGGCTCGTGCCCTCAAGGGTGGGCACGGGCCGCGGGGTGTAGGGCCGGTACTTCAGTTCGGGCAGGTCGAGGGAAAGCAACTGGGAGAGCCGAGGAACCGCCAAGGGCGCCGGCATCGGCATGACATCGGCGTCCGACAGCGCAAGACCCGTCTGAAGCTGCCGGACCAAGTCTTCCGGCATGCCTTCCTCAATCTCAAGCCGAACCGCCTTTCCGAATCGACGCTTTCGCAATTCCTCTTGCAGCGTCGACATGAGATCTTCGGCTTCGTCTTCCCGAATCTCAAGATCGGCGTCTCGGGTGACCCGAAAGCGCCAAGGCCGCCCGATTTCCATCCCGGGAAACAGCGAACCTAGGTTGGCTGCGATGAGGTCTTCGAGGAAGAGCAACCGGACCGGCGGCTGAAGCGGCGTGCCGCCTACCGGAATGAGTCGGGGCAAGTTCGCGAGCGGCACCTTGACCCGCGCGAAGCGCTCCTCTCCATCATCGGGAGACCGGACCCGCATGGCCAGGTTCAGCGAAAGGTTGCTGATGAAGGGGAAGGGGTGGGTCGGTCCGACCGCGAGCGGCGTGAGGATCGGGTAGATCCGACTCAGGTAGACCTCGTCCGCCCACTTCTTGTCGCTCTTCGACAGCCCATCGTAGTGCACGAGCGTGACACCGTGCTGTTCAAGAGCGGGCAGCACATCGTCTAGCAAGCATCGCTGGGCTTGCGCGACCATGGGTCGTACGCGCTGTCGAATGGCGTCCAGCTGGGCTCGGGGGGACATGCCGTCGACGGAGAGCACTTCCACGCCCGCGGCAACCTGGCTTTGCAACCCGCTCACCCGGACCATGAAGAACTCGTCCAGGTTGGTGTGGAAGATGGTCAAGAAGCGCAGGCGTTCGATCAGGGGATTTCCCTGATCCAACGCCTCTTCGAGAACGCGTTGATTGAACTCAAGCCAGGACAGCTCACGGTTCACATACGCATTCGCGACGGGCGCATCGAGACGTCGTGCGGGCTCGCTCATCAGGGGAGGACTCCTCGCAAGCCCGGTCGAAACGGGCTCGTCGGTTCTAGTGGGGTCTCCAGCCGAATGGTGAGACTATCCGGGGGATCGTCCCCATGGGGGCCCGCATTTGAACGTCATGAGACGGAAAGACAACTTGCAGCAACAGGATGGTGGACTACAGAAATTTGCTGGTGCTCCGTTGAAGGAAGAGGAGGCGCCAGGCGTCTGCCATTCCGTCTCCCCATCCCCCGACCGTGTCAGGAGGCGACGTGACCACCCGTCGTACACTGCTCACCTCGGTTGCCTCGGCGGCCGCGCTCCTCATCGCTCCTCGCGTCGCTCGTGCCGACGATGGTAGCTACGACATCAGCTACCTGTGGTCGAAAGACCTCGAGTCCGTGCTCGACTATCGTGAACTGGTCGCCGATGTCCTCGGCGATGAGGTTGCACCAGATCTCGTGGTGGTCCGCGGGGGATCCGGCAATTGGGGCCTCCTCTACGATCGCAAGGGCACCGACCCCACCGTGGCCGCACGCATGGCACGCGCCCATCACCATGCCCTGCACGAAGCGTTTGGGGCACGTGAAACGCTGGCCACGATGCTCAAGGACCAAGGGTTCGACCACGTCTTTCATGTTCGGTTCGGGCTCTTTGACGCGGAGGACGACGCGCAAGCCCGCTACAACCGCATCGCAGGGGAACTCGGGCGTAGGGTGCACGAGCGATTGGTCATCGAGCACCCGAACCCCACCACCTGGCAGGTCGTGGAACGACGGTATGCCACGCCGGGCGACTTGCGTTCCGCCCTGGAACGGTACGCCAACACCCTCCCCGACGTCCCTGTCGACACCATCGAAGACCGCAACGCACCGCTGTCGTGGGGATTCTCAAGCGGCATGCCCGATCCCCTCGCCGATGAAAGGCACGCCGCTCGACCGTCCAAGGTGCAAGAAGAAGTGGCGGCCGGTCAGTCAAGCGTCGAGCCCGAAGCCCCCCGCAACCAGAAGTCTCCCCTCGCGGTCACCGAGCCTTCATCCTCGCCCTCGGCCAAGGCACGCACCAAGAAAACGCCCGCCCCTCGAGCCCCCACGTCGGCAAAGCCGGTGAGTGCGCCCGTGGTGACGGGCAACGCGCTGCCGGGGGCGGTGCACACGCCCCTTCGGGATTCGATCAACGACTACGTTCAGAAGCTGCGCCGGCGCGGTGTCATCAGCTCCGACGAACGCACCTCCTGGTATGTCCACACGCTTCACGACAACCGAACCTGGGTCGCCATCAACGCCGAGCGTCCTTTGCAATCGGCGAGCATGATGAAGCCGTTCGTCGCGCTCGCGTTCTTCCATCTCGTCAAGAAAGGACGCTTCGTTTACGGCCCACGAAGCCGACGAAACCTCGAAGCCATGATCCAGGGCTCAAGCAACGCAGCCACCAACTGGGTCATCGACCAAATCGGAGGACCACGCTCCGTCCACCGGTTGCTCCACGGCAACTACGACGACTTGCTTCATGAAACCTCGATCGTCGAAAAGATTCCCCGGTACGGACGGGCGTATCGCAACCGAAGCTCCGCGCGGGACTACGTGCGCTTCTGTCGCGCGCTCTGGCGCAACGAACTGCCTTTTTCGCGCGAGCTGCGCCGCTTGATGGCGCTTCCAGGCCGCGACCGCCTCGCCACCGATGTCGCGGGAATTCCCCAGACCACCGAGGTGCTCAACAAGACCGGCACCACCTCTCACCTGTGCGGCGACTTCGGCATTCTCGTGGTGCCCTCTCGGCAGGGGCGCACGCCCCTACCTTACACCGTGGTGGGCATCATCGAGAAGCGGCGTCGGGCTCGCAGCTTCACCAGTTGGTCGCGGTCGCGGGCCAAGGTCATCCGCGATGTGTCGGCCCTCGTGTACCGCGAACTGAAGGACATCTACCCCATCGCCTAAGGCGCGAGCGGCGTCCCAGATAAAATTGGTGAAAGCTCCGATAAACAGACACCTGGATGCACTGACCCCGCATGGATGTGGCGAAGTTGCACGGTCAGCGTGTCGATGGCGTACGCCGACCAGCCTGCGTAAAGCACCGCGGGCTTGTCGATCATTTGCCTTAGGTTCGGCTTCATTCCTACCGGATCCTCAACCTCGGCTGCCCCCCGGAGGCGCCCCGCGGTCAGCGACAGCTCAGAGACGCGACCGTTCTTCTGCAACCGTGTCCGGTCCCCAAAGTGGCCGCCCAAGATGCGCATTCCTTGCATCCGGCAACCTGCGGGCACCGAAAACGTCAATGAAGGAAGCCTCCCCTCGTCATCGGTCTCGGCACACCATGCGGAGGAGGGGTTGCCGTCGATGAGATGGGCGGCCTCATAGGTCTCGGTGACGTGGGCGTCTCGCGTTGCCGAAGCTGTCACCTTGGACACCTTGCAACGGTCGCAATCCGGGCAAGGGTGCGCCGGATCGGTGCCGTAGGGAGTGACCGTCAGCGGATCGGGGCCCCGTCGCCCGGCCGAGGGGGTGGCCTTGCGGCCCTTCGCCATGACCGGAGCGTTGGGTTCGACCGGCGCCTCGACGGGAGCGGGAGCGGGCGACGAACACCCCAACACAACTGCAAACCACCACCGCACCGGCAACTCCTCACAGGCCCCACAGACGCACGCCCAGGGTCGTTCGCCGCAGCCGCCACCGTTAAACCGTAGCCACACGAGGGGGTGCGCTCGGTTGCCCCTTGGTCCGAGGAGCCCCCGTGCGCCTGTTGGTTTCGAATGACGACGGCATTGAATCGCCGGGCCTTCTGCTCCTGGCCGAGACGCTCCGTGCGGCCCACTACGACGTGTGGGTCGTGGCGCCACGCTTCGAACAATCCGCAAAGAGCCACAGCCTCTCGATGCATGATCCGCTGCGCGTCGATGAGGTGGACGAGCGGATGTTTTCCGTGACCGGAACGCCGGCCGACTGCGTGTATCTGGCCATCCATGGCTTGCTGCCGGGCCCTCCCGACGTCGTGATCAGCGGCATCAACCGAGGGAGCAATCTCGGTTCCGACGTTCACTACAGCGGCACCGTTGCCGCAGCGAGGGAGGGGGCTCTGCAGGGCCTGCCGGCGCTCGCTGTCTCGCTCGCAAGTGGCCAAATCGGCGAAGGACCGTACTGGGAGACGGCGGCCGCGGTGCTGATGCGTTCCCTCGCGGCCATCCTGAAGCAACCGATGCCGCCTCGCACCGTGCTGAACCTCAATGTCCCCGCCTGCCCGCTCGCCGAGCTGAAGGGCATTCGCGCCTGCCGATTAGGTCATCGCGTCTACGCCCCCAAAGTCGACCGCAGGGTCGATCCGAGGGGCAAGCACTACGTGTGGATCGGCGGTCCACACTTGCATTTCGAAGGCGGCGAGGACGCGGATGGCCCCGCTATCGAAGCCGGCTGGGCCACCGCCACCCCCCTCGCCTGCGACATCACCGATTCCCACGAGCTGGAGCGCATTCGTGCCTGGACCGACGACTGATTCCGAGTCCCCGACCGCCTGGTTGCCATTGGCGCTACGGAGCGCGCTCGGGGGGCTCATGATGGGCCTTGCCAACCTCGTCCCTGGAATCTCCGGAGGCACGATGTTGCTGGCGGCCGGAGTCTACCCCCGCTTCATCGAGGGCATCGCCGAGGTCACGACGTTCCGGTTCCGGATCCCGTCCTTGATCGTGTTGGGCTCGGTAACGGTCGCAGCCGGACTCGCCATCTTGCTGCTCGCGGGTACCGTCAAAGACCTCGTCGTGGCCTACCGCTGGATCATGTACAGCTGGTTCATCGGCCTCACGCTGGGCGGCGTTCCCGTGGTTGCCAAACTGATCGGCTCGTCGTGGGACCGCTCCGTCTGGGTCGGGGCAGCCTTGGGATTCGTGGGCATGGCCACCCTTGGGATCGTCCAGTCGCAGGGCGTCACGACCGCATCCGGGACCGCCGCAGGCCCGCTGTGGTTTGGGGTGGCGGGGATTGCCGGCGCGTCAGCCATGATCCTACCGGGGGTCTCCGGTGGCTACCTGCTCCTCGTCATGGGCATGTACGTCCCCATCTTGGCCGGCATTGATGCGTTCAAAGAGGGCCTGAAAGCGATGGACGTGGGCGCACTGCTCGGCCCAACCTTCGGGATCGTCGTCCCTGTCGGTGTTGGCGTAGTGGTGGGGATCGTTGGCGTCAGCCACGCCTTGCGCTGGCTCCTCGCTCGCTACGAAACGCTCACCCTTGGAGTGTTGCTGGGGCTTCTCGTTGGTGCAGTGGTCGGCCTGTGGCCCTTTCAAGAGGGTTTTCCTCCTGAATTGGGATCCGTGTGGAAGGGTCAAGTCGTGACCGATGCCGTGCTTGCCGATCTGGACGCCGAAGACTACCCAACGCGCTGGTTCCGCCCCTCGGCCCTTCAGGTGCTCGGTTCGCTGTGCCTGATCGCACTTGGCTTCGTGATGACGCTGGGTATCGCACGCCTTGGGGCCGAGCCTGAACATGAAGGTGCCCCATGAGCGATCTCGCTGCCCGGGTCGAAGCCCGCATCCGTGACATCCCCGACTTCCCAAAGCCAGGGATTCTCTTCAAGGACATCACCCCCTTGCTTCTCGATCCTGGTCTCTACCAAGAGATGATCCAATGGATGAGCGACGGCTGGGGCGAGGTCGATGTGCTGGTGGCCATGGAGAGCCGCGGATTCTTGTTCGCCCCCGCCATGATGGGTCCGTTGAACGCGGGATTCGCGCTTGCAAGAAAGGAAGGTAAGCTGCCGCACAAGACCGAGGCCGTGACCTACGACCTCGAATACGGCACTGCAACCCTCGAGATGCATGTGGACGCGGTGACTTCGGGTCAGCGTGTACTCATCGTCGACGACCTGTTGGCCACGGGAGGCACCGCCAAGGCCACCATCGATCTGGTCCGGAAGCTCGGCGGCCAGGTGGTGGGGTGTGTCTTTCCGATCGAGTTGGCCTTTCTCGATGGCCGTTCCAAGCTCGACGTTCCGGTGCGGAGCCTGGTGACCGTGCCATGAACCTCGTGGGCCTCACGGGCGGGATTGGTACTGGCAAATCCACGGTCGCCCGAATTCTCGATGAACTCGGGGCCTCGGTTATCGATGCCGACCAGGTGGCCCGTGAGGTCGTCGCTCCGGGCTCGGAAGGGTTGCGCCAAATTGTCGAGGCGTTCGGCCAGGAGGTCCTGACCGCGAACGGTACGTTGAATCGCGCCGCAATGCGTCAGCGCATCGTTCGCGACAGCAACGCGAAAGCCACGCTTGAAGCGATCACCCATCCCCTCATTGCAACCCACATCTTGAAGTGGATTGAGGCGGAGCGTGAAAAGGGCACCCCGGTGGCCGTGGTCGAAGCCGCCCTTATGGTCGAAACCGGCAGCTACCGGCGCTATCCGCACGTGTGGGTCGTGAGCGCCAACGAGGAAACGCAGGTCGCCCGGGTCATGTCGCGAGATGGGGTCTCGGAGTCCGATGCCCGTGCGATTGTGAACAGCCAATGGCCTATGGCGAAGAAGGAAGCCGTCGCCACCTGCATCATTCGCAACGACGGCGACTTGAATTCGCTTCGAAAAGCCGTCGAAACATGCTTTGAGAACCTCTAGCCGTCGAGTTCCTTGAAGCGCTCGATGTACCGGAACACGGTTCGCGCATCGACCCCCAGGTCCCGGGCCGTCTGCGCTTTGTTCCAGTTGTTGAGGTCGAGCGCCTTGCGGATGTAGTCCAGCTTGAAGGTCTCTTCGGCCTCCGCCAGCGGTTGGATCTCGCGCCGTTGGCCGCCTTCGAGCCCCAGATCATCAGGGTTCAACAAGGCCCGATCACTCATGATGACCGCCTTCTTGATCCGATTGATGAGTTCCCGGACGTTTCCGGGCCAAAAATAGTTCTTCATCGCGAGCAACGCCTGGTTCGTAAATCCACGCGGCTTGGAGCCGTATTGTTCGCGAAACTGGTTGAGAAAGTACTGGCCTAGCACCACGATGTCTTCGCCGCGGTCGCGCAACGGAGGCAGGGTGACCGTGATCTCGTTTAGCCGATAATAGAGATCTTCTCTGAATTTGGCCGACTCAATGAGTTCTTGAAGATTCTTGTTGGTCGCGGCCACGACCCGAATGTCGACCGGACGTGGATCAAGATCTCCCACCCGTTCGATGACGCGTTCCTGCAACACACGCAGCAGCTTTACCTGAAGGTTCATCGGCATTTCGCCGATCTCGTCGAGGAAAAGCGTCCCGCCGGTGGCGGCTTCTACCTTGCCCACCTTGTCGGCCACGGCTCCCGTGAAGCTGCCCTTTTTGTGGCCAAACAGCTCCGACTCGAGGAGATTCTCGGGAATCGCTCCGCAGTTGATGGCCACAAATGGTTCGTCGTGCCGTGCCGACA
The DNA here is from genome assembly GCA_039208735.1 of Myxococcota bacterium. GTDB lineage: Bacteria > Myxococcota_A > UBA796 > UBA796 > DRPG01. The sequence continues at coordinate 65,125 of JBCCQY010000035.1, forward strand.
ATTTATGGGCCTCTTTGGCAACCAGTTCCTTGCCGGTTCCGGTCTCGCCGAGAATGAGGATCGACAGATCCGTGGGCGCCACCCGCCGAACGACCTGAAACACCTTCTTCATCGGAGCGCAGGTTCCGATCATCTCACCTTGTGAGGCGGCCTGAAGTTGCGACCGAAGGTTGCGGTTGTCGAGTCGCAACTGGTTGAGCTGCAGGGCGTGAAACACCACAAGCGAACTCTGCGCGGCAAAGATCTGCAGAAGGTGTAGGTCGCGCTCGGTAAACAGGTCGGTCACCGAATCGTTCGCCAGGTAGATGACCCCAAGCAAGTCTCGCCGGTAAATCAAAGGGACACACATCACCGACGACAACCGAAGGTCCACGACGGACTTGGCCCGGCCGAACCGCGAGTCTTTGGTGGCATCCGAAATCAACAACGGCTTCAGGTTCTCAACCACCTGATTGACGATCGAGTCGCTCACTTTCGTGATGTCGAGTTTCTCGTCTTCGACATTGTGTGATGCGGCGAGGTGTCGTCCCCCGTCTTGCAAAACAATGACAAAGCCCTTTTCTGCACTGGTGAGCGAGACGAGGCCCTTGAGCATCGTGGCGAAGAGTCGTTCGGGGGCGGTGTCGCGCATCATCGAGTCGGAAAGCTCGACCAGGGCCTGAACCGCATCGAGGCCCATCGTCTCTTCGGTGGCCTCCTCCTCAGGTTCGCCTTCGCCCCACGTGAGCTGGTAGGCCCCAAGCAGCACCTGATCGCCAGGCGACAATCGAGCCGATCGCACACGCTGACCGTTGACATAAAGCTCACCGCCCGAAAGCAGCTGCACCGTGTAGGTGTCGCCCTGGCGCATGAGGTTCGCGTGGGTCGGCTTGACCATCGGGTCGTCAAGCACGATGTCATTGCCGTCCGACCGCCCAATCGAGGTCAACACCTTTCGAATGACGATGTTCTGCCGGGTTTTTTGGATGGTGTGTTCGCACCGGAAATACGCCATCACGTGCATCCTCGGGGGTCGGCCACAGCCGATCTCCGAGGCCACGATAACCCCGCAACGCCGCCAGGGTCTGCGTTGCCTATCGGCGAGGACGTCCGCCAAACCGGTGGGTCAGTGTCAGTCCCGGGGTTGCGCGCGGGCCCAGCGGAATGACCGTAAGATCGCGTTTGACGTCACCCCGACGCCAATGGCGCACTCCGTCTCGTGCCGACAACGTCCAGGTCACGTAGAACAGCGTGGCCGCGGGCCATTGCACTCCGTAGGTGAGGCGCGAAACCCGCTGCGAGCGCTCATCGCTCGTCCATCCTCTGGGATGGTTCTCAGGACCAACATCCACGTTGCTCAAGTGGAAGTACAACGCGATGTTGGTGGCCACCAACGCAGCTTGGAGGCCGCCAAACGCCAACGCGGCGCCCCCGCGGCCTTGGGTGGCCTGCGGAATTCCCAGCGGCATAAACGTCCAGACCGGCGGGGCCCCAGGGTTGGGCGGGCTGGAAAGCGCTTGCCGGCGCTCGAGTTCGACCTTCGCCTTGATGGTCTTGAAGAAGGTCACCACCTCCATAGGGTGGTGGAAAGGCGAGATTTCGGCATTCGGATCCTCTTCGAACAACCAACGAAAGACCTCTTCGGCCTCGACCAACGCGCTGGCCTTGTAGTGGATCTCTCCAAGGTAGGTGAGCGTCTCTGCACGCATCTTCGGACCAGGATCCTCCCCGCGCTTCATGCGATCCCACAACAGCGTCATGAGGTAGGCAGCTTTCTCGGTCTCCCCCGAAAAATAGCGGGACTTGGCAATCGCCAGCTGCTGTTCGAAGGAACTTGGATCGAGTTCTGGAACCGGCTCCAGCACAGCTGGCGGCGGCAAAGGAGGGGCGGGTTCCGTCTCCGGAGGCGTCGCTTGCGCAAACGCGGCGTCGACGAAGGCGATCCCGATCGTCGCCATGATGAACATCTGCACCTCGTGCCCAGGCTCTCTTCGACCCTCCGGAAGGTAGCCTCACAGAAACCGATTGGTCAATGTGTGGAAACTGACTGTATTGGTTGTTAGCAAACGGCATCAGTCGAGGAGAGGCGAAGCCACGCCATGCGACGAATCGAAACGAATGAATGGTGGCAGGACCTGGTCCAGCTGAAGGATGATCTGTCCCTTCGCGAGCTGGCAGAAAAATTCAAGGTCACGCCGGGTGCGATCTCTGCAGCGTTCAAGCGTGAGGGGATCACGCGTCGACCCGCTCCTCCGGGGCCGCGGGCGCGACGTAAATCACGAATTCCAGACGAGCTTCCGCCCGAGCCGGGTGAAGCAAGTGCGTCGACCGAACAGCGTCCTGGCAGTAAGGATGCGTTGATCGAGCCGTACCGTCACTTGCTTGGACAAGTTCGTGACAAAGAGGTCGCCGAAAAAGCAGGGGTCGCCGTGAAGACGATCTCGAACTATCGGCGCCAACGAGGCATCAAGGGCTATAGCGGCCCCCGAAATACCAAGGGAGGCGGCCGCAAGTCGAAGATCGACGCGTTTGCCCATCTGCTTGGTGTGGAACACGACCGAGTGGTGGCCATGAAGGCAGGCGTGACCGTTAACGCCGTGCGCAACTACCGCACGAAGCGCGGTATTGGCGCGGTCACGGGTCGTCCGGCCGCAACCGAGCCGGCCGTCGTGACCGTGCAGGCGGTGCCGACAAACGGCGCGACCAACGGGGTCCATTCGGCGGCATGGTTAGTGGTGGTCGGCAACGGCGAAGCACGCAAGCAGCGTGTGGTTGTTGCAGGCTCCATTTCGGACGCTGCGCGACAAGCGGAAGCTGCAGGCCTCGGTCACGTCGTCTCGCTCGAGTACGTCGCCGACCTGGTCTGAACGAAGCACTCCCCTCGCACGACGGGATCGCTCGCTACTACAAGTAAGTAGTAGAAGATCCGTCGCCGAGGGGTTCTCGCGTTTCGTCGAACTAGGGTGCGATACGAATCGCGTAACGGCCTTCGTCGTTAGTCAAACCCGTCGCAAGAATCGCGTCATCGATTTCGCGACGGATGGTAATCGCGGCAAATGACTCGGGTTCGCCAGTTGGTCCGGTAACTTCACCTCTGATCACGATTCCTTCGGGAAGCGTGAACGATGGTGTGTTGTCACCGTCCGTCACTGGTGTGAAATCGAAGTCGGCAGATGCAAGGCCGCTCGTTCCGGGTGGGGTGATGCGACACCGCACCGGAACCGCGGGCAGTTGCATCTCGAACAATCCGAGAACATCGGTGAGACCCGACCACTGGCGGGAACCAAAGCCTTGCTCGGTGCACGTGACGCGGGCCGCTTCAACCACTGCGGCGGATTCGTCCACCACGGTTCCCAGAACAAGTTCCGAGTTCGTCAAAACAATGTCTGGCAACGGCTTCTCGGTCATCGTGAGGCTTACCTCCGACAACCGCACCGGGGTGGCGGACGGCTGCAGCGCAAAATCGAGTCCGTCGTCAGGATCGACATCCAGCGCAGGAGGAATCACCTCGATGTCATAGATCCCAGGAATGACTCGAGCGATGATCTCGTTGTTCTGTTGCAGTCTTGCAGTAAACGACCAGCTGGCCTCCACATCGGCATACACGGTCAAGCGGTCCGAGGTGAAGCGAACCTCGACCCCGCCCATGTCGACGCCATCGTCCTCGCTAAGTACTCGCCCCGTCACCAACGCCGACGGGGAGTCGATGTAGTTGAAGTCACGCTGGGCCCCGAGTTCACCTACCTCGATGTCGCGGTAGGTAATGACCGGCCGGGGATCTCGAGCGGAAGCGGGCCCCCCGTCGCACACCACGTCGTAGGTTCCGGGCATCGCTCGAACGGTGTACCAGCCGTCCTCATCGGTAAACGCGATCCCTGAGTGTCGCCCTTCTTCATCGATGAGGAATACCGAAGCGTTCTCGATGGGTCCCAGACCAGACGCCACTCGGCCAAAGACCGGCGGGGCAATCGGCAGGGTGAGTTCCAAATCGCGCGCCGAGTCCGTCAGCGGCAGCACGTCGGCGAATGAGGGAAACGATGCGTCGTCAGGTACGACCGAGAGTGCATACACCGTCCGGGGTCCTACCCAGGCCCCAAACTCTCCGTTTTCGTCGGTGGTTACTGTGTAATCCTGAACCGTCCCCGGCAGGGTGAGCTGCACCGTCGCAGGCACAGCCACGAACTCACCGGGCAACGAGCTGATCTGGGGGTTCAGCCGAAACCCTTCGACCCGCCCCGTGAACCGGATGGGGGCATCGAGCTGGACTCGGCCGACCTCCACATCGACGCTGTCGACTTCGAACATGCGCGAAGTCTTGGGAAGGGCGCGAAGTCCGTCATCCGGGGTTTCACCGAGCAACGTATTGGTCGGGAACACATCGACCCAGATGGTGGTCGGGCCCTCGCCTGGCGTGAATGCATCGGAAGCGTCTTCGGCCGCCGAGGTCCCGTCGGCATCCTCAGCCCGTGAAGCCTCATTGTTCAGCGCGCAGCCGTTCACCAGCATGAACAGGGAATAGACGGCGATCATGGTACCTCTACCGTGAAGTCGAAGCGGGTCGCCTGCGGATCGTCCGGATCGGTATCAAAAACCAAGACGCTCACGGTTTGACCGTCGAGCTCTGGCAGACGGGGCAGGAACAGGGTGAAGATGGTGAATTCCCCGTCCGGCTGCACCGACGTCTCAAGTTCGCCGCGGTACCCGGGCACGATCCAGCGCGCCACCAACTCGCGACCTTCCGGATCACGTGCCACCACCCAAGCGGGGTTCAGCGGCAACGTCATGGACAAGATCTCGGGTTCAACTTGCGGCTCGACGATTCGGGGAG
>JBCCQY010000036.1:0-69891 GCA_039208735.1 Myxococcota bacterium
GACGGATTTCTCCTGCAAGAACGCAATCAATTCAGCGTGGATGCCGAGGGCAAAGAGGAACTCACCGTTGTCGAACGGTACGAGTACGGTTACCGAGAAACGCCAGTTCGCATCGATGGTCTGGATGTGCTTTCGGCCTCGAATCCCTACGGGGGAACCACGACCTTCTTCAACCTCACGCCGAACGGGTTCGTCGATACGATGTGGGTGACCGAGGCAGGCCTAGACGACCTACCCACGATGAATTCGGAAGGGCGGGTCTATCGAGCATTTCGGTACGTCCGAGACGAAACCGGGCGTGACGAACTCAGGCTGCAGATCGCGTCACCAGGACCCGACCAGATCTGGCAGACGGAGGACGATCCGACGGGCGATGTCGAGGTATTTGCCTACGATGAGCTGTCGCGACTCACGTTTTACGAACTCCACAACGCTGGGCGCGACGGGGTCTATGGCACACGGGATGACCAGCTTCCATCGTTCGAGTCGGCCGAGTATGTGCACGGCGAAGATGAACGCCGTTTCGCCGAGATCGTTGGCGATGCGTTTGCGCTCGTCTACGTGCGCGACGAATACGGGAACCCGATTAGAATCGAGACCTACGGCGACCCGGGGCCGGACGGTGAGTGGTTGACCGCCGACGATGTCTCGCAAACGGCCTACCGCAGCCCTTTGTTCGTCGAAGACACCTACGATGCAGATGGCCAGCGCATTCTTCGCGACTGGTGGGACCACGGAAGTGACACGATTTCGTTCACGGATGACGACATCCTCATGACGCGAGAAGTGTACGCGCCTTAGACCAGGGGTGAGCACGTCCGGCTATGGCAGGATGTGGAAGCCGCGCATGCCTTGCGGCTGTTTCGGGGTGCGAAGCCGTGGAAACCATTTCTTTGGGCCACTGCGTCGTCGACCTTCTCCACGCGAAGGTCGTGTGGCCAGACCGAACGCTGCCGTTGTCTTCGGCAGATCAGCGAATCCTCACGGTGCTCGCCCACCAGCTGGGCGAGGTGGTGGAACGGTTCGATCTGGAACGCCAGGTTTGGCCGGACGGCGCGCCGCCTCGAGCCCTCGACCATGCCGTTCGCCGTATTCGAAGGAAGATCGAGGCCGATCGTCAGAGGCCTCGGTGGTTGGTCACGGTGCGAGGGGTGGGGTTTCGACTGCAGGGGGCCGCACCCCGCTCGAAACCGGACGTAGACGATCGGATCACGTTGTCCGATCGCGTCGTCGATCTCGAAGCGAGAACCGTTCGCACCGTGTCGACAACCTACCGACTGACCCCGATCGAAGTCGATCTCTTGGGCTACCTCAATGGGCATGCCGGCCGCATTGTGCCCCGCAGCGAGCTGCTTCGGCGGGTTTGGGGCTATTCCGCGAACTCGTCATCGCGGACCATCGACAGCACGCTCCATCGCCTGCGGTCGAAGATCGAGCCCAATCCTTCGCATCCGGTTCATCTCGAAACCGTGCCAGGGGCGGGCTATCGTTTTGACCCTCACGTGGCGGGGACGCCGCCGACGTCATTGCTGGGGCGTAGTCGGCTCCTGCAGGAGGTCCAGGACGCGTGGTCGATGCACCGGATGGTGGCGTTGGTCGGCCCTTCTGGGATGGGCAAGACCGCGCTCGTAGAGCACGTCGCCGAGGCTTCATCCGCGTGGGGGACGGATCTTGTCGTCATCGAGGACATTGACCTCGACCTCGAGACGTTTGTGGATTGGCTCGAGACGAGCTGGGACCCTGTGAATGGTCCGCGCCTTCTCGTGACTTCGCGGGTACGGTGGCCGTGCGCAGTCGGTGTGCAGCTGCTTGTGCCACCGTTGGGGCTACCGGCCTCACGCGAACTCTTCTTGCGAGAGGTAGGACTCGAAAACGTTGATGAGGCGGCCTTCGATCGCTTGATGGCGTGGCTCGATGGGATCCCCCTGGCCATCCGGGCTGCGGCCCAACGCGCCAAGGTGCTCGGCGTACGTGAGCTGGCCGAACGTCTGCCCGACCAGAGGACGCTCCTTCAGTCGACCAAACTTCCTTCGTTCGAAGAGGCATTCGACCAAAGCTGGGCCCGATTGAGTGTGGCATTGCGGGAGACGCTGGACGGCCTCGCGGTCTTCCCGAAGGACTTTGCGCTGCCCGAGGCGGAATCGGTCCTCGGAGACTCCGACGCTGCGACCAAGCTCCTTGCCTTGGTCGATGCGGGTTGGTTGTATGTCGAACTGCGTGCAGGGCACTCCCGTTATCGGGTCCCCGGTCCGTTCCGCGCCTTCTTGGAACAACGCAGGCCGCCTACCGAACCCTTGCTCAACCGGTTCATCGAGACCTATACACAGCTCACCAACACGGGCGCGAAAGCCTATCGATGGGGCCCCGAGCCCGCCGTGGCGCTTGAACGCCTTCACGTCGAGTTGCCGAACCTTTATGCCGCCCACGCTTTGGCACGTCATCGAGCTCCAGATTCCTGCGCTCGGCTCGCGAACGATGTGCAGTGTCTGCTGGTGGGGTCGGACCTCAAACGCTTCAGCGAGATGGCGGATATCGCGGTTCGGGCCCGGCCTAAGACCTACCTCGCACTTGCATTGGTCAACCGAGCTGAGGCCAGGATATTGGTCGGGCAGGCAGCAAGCGAGGTGGAATCGGACCTTGATGTGGCCTGGTCGCTTGCACAGGAAGCGGGGGACGAGACCATTCAGCTTAGTGTCCTGCGCATTCGCGCCAAGAGCTGGTGGCGGCAAGGCCACCACACGGAGGCATTGGGGTTGCTTGAGGAAGCCCTCCAGCGGACCCCTCGAAACCCGCTCGCCCATGTGCTGACCTACCTCTTCAAGGCGGCCGTCTTGATGTTGCAGGCCCGTGGCGATGCGGCCGAACGAGCGGTACGGGTGGCCTTGATGACCGCGGAGCGCCACGGTTCGGCGTACCTCGCAAACCAAATGCGAAACCTGCTTTGGCGGTTGGTGCTGGCCGACGGGCGACGGGACGAGGCTCTGCAGCTGCTCGAAACCCTCTATGCCCATGAAGAGACGTTTTCTCGTGGGGATCGATGGGTGGAGACGGTGACGGGGCTTGCCACCGTGAACCTTCAGCTTGGTCACATCGAGAAAGCGGAGCGCTGGCTTGATCTTGCGGAGAGCGGCTACGAATCGACGAGGTCGCCCGATACGCTGCTCATGGTTCGCTTGGGGCGCTGTGAGGCGCTCATGCGCACGCACGAGTGGTCCAAAGCCTGGATTGGGCTTGACAGCCTGGCCCTCGATTGCTCAGCCTCGACCGAAGCCGGCATCTTGGTGATGGTTGGCGTCTATCGCGGAGTGGTGACCTACCTCCTTGGCGACACCGCGGAGGCCTTGGTCATCCTGGACGAGACGGTGGCCGTCGCGGAGTCTCGGGCTGGACCGCTAGAGGTGTTGGGCACCCGCGCCTTTCGATGCGTATTGCACCACGCGGTGGGTCAGGATCGCGAAGCCTTCAACGATCTTGAAGTGTGCGCCCGAGTCGCGTCATCGGGGGCAGAGCTTGGGCAACTCGGGGGGATCTGGCGGTTGTTGGCTTCGGCGGGGGCCGCAGCCGAGGACCTCGGGCATCCTGCCGTCCATCTGTTTCATCACATGCTGGACCGAGCCAGAAGTGAGCGGAACAGCGAAGTTTCGCGGTGACAGCAGAACTGTGAGATCGCTGTGACAGGCGAACCAGTACCCTTCGATCCATCAAGGAAGGACGATGGTTTGTAGCGTACTTGCGTGGGTAGATGGAACGGATGGCGAGATGCCCCATTGCCTTGCACTCTTGCTCGACGGCTCCCTTAGCGCTTTGGGTCTCCGGAACGCTGATGGGTTGCGCATCCACGTCGACGGAAACGCTTCGCTTGGTGTGACCGGCTCTCCATCGTTTGGACTGGCTTGGTGACCCGGGTGCATGAACGATTGCGCAGCCTGTTGTCCAAGGAGGCTCCGTAGGCAGATCGAGACGTTAGGATGCGGGGCCTCTCGAGGACCCCATGCACGACGACTCCTTGACGACCGCACTCCGAGCCTCCGTTCTCTGGCTCTTCGCCGCGCTGCTCGCCCCGATGGCGGCAGCCCACGATGTGCATCACGATGGCTATGCGACCCACCAACACCTGGATGGCCACGGTACCGCCAAGATCCGGGATGCGGCAGCGCCCGATGCGGGAGAGGACCCTTTCCGTCAGCTCACTGAAGTGTTGCCTGATCCCAACGAGGTTCGACTGGCATCGGGAGCTCCGGGGCCCGCGTACTGGCAGAACGAGGCGGATTACGTCATCGATGTGAGCTTAGATCCGGAGACGCACGTGCTCACGGGATCCGAACGCATCACCTACCGCAATCGGAGTCCGCACAGCCTCACCTACCTGTGGGTCCAGCTCGATCAGAACCGATTTCGAAACGACAGCATCGGCCGTCTTTCCGAGACGGGGCCCAACCTGGATGAGGAGGTTGGGTTGTGGTGGTTGGTCCGCGCCCATGCTCGCAGTCAGTTCGACGGTGGGATGACGGTGGGACGGGTCGTGGATGCCGGAGGAAAGCCACTGCCTCACACCATCGTAGATACGATGATGCGCATCGACCTCCCCCGCCCTCTAAAGCCGGGTGGGACCGTGCGCTTCGGCATCGATTGGTCTCACCAAATTGTACCTGACCAGATCCGGGCGCGAAGCCGCGTCGAGATCCTCGATGATGGGCATCCTCTCTACGAGGTCGCGCAGTGGTTCCCCCGCATGGCGGCGTATACCGATGTCGACGGCTGGCAGAACAAGCCGTTCGTGGGAAGCGGAGAGTTCACGCTGGAATTCGGTCGGTATACGATGAACATCACCGTGCCCGATACCTTTGTGGTGGCAGGAACGGGTGAACTGACCAACCCCGGCGGCGTGCTCTCGCGGACCCAACAGCAACGCCTCAACCGCGCTCGATCGGCCGAACGACCCGTGATGATCATCACCTCCGAGGAGGCCGCGGCCAACGAGCAGCGGGAACCCAAGGGCACCCGAACGTGGACGTTTGCCGCTGACGATGTCCGCGATGTGGCATGGGCGGCTTCGCCGAGCTTTCTGTGGGATGCGTGGGGGGTGTCCATTCCCGGCACGAATCGCACGACCATGGCCATGTCGTACTTCCCTCAAGAAGGGGAGCCCCTCTGGAGCAAGTACTCAACCCAGGCCGTGGCCCACACCCTCGAGGTCTACTCCCAGTTCGCCACGCCCTACCCGTGGCCCGTTGCCATTAGTGTCAACGGCCCGGTTGGGGGCATGGAATACCCCATGATCTGCTTCAATGGACCGCGTCCCGAAGACGACGGCACCTACACGAAGCGGACCAAGTACGGTCTCATCAGCGTCATCATCCATGAGGTGGGCCACAACTGGTTTCCCATGCTCATCAACTCCGATGAGCGACAGTGGACATGGATGGACGAGGGCCTGAATACGTATGTGCAGTTCCTCACAGAGCAATCCTGGGAAGAAGGGTACCCCTCACGGCGTGGCGAACCCCGCAACATCACGGGATTCATGGCCTCCCAAAACCAGCGGCCGATCATGACCAACAGCGAATCCTTGGTCCAGTTCGGCAACAATGCGTACGCCAAGCCGGCTACGGCCCTGAATGTGCTTCGTGAAACGGTTTTGGGCCGGGAGCGATTCGATCATGCCTTTCGCACGTACGCGGATCGTTGGCGCTTTAAGCGGCCCCAGCCCCAGGACTTGTTCCGGACCATGGAGGATGCTTCGGGAACCGATCTGGATTGGTTTTGGCGTGGTTGGTTCTACACCACCGCCCACGTCGACATTGCCGTGACCGACGTGCGGCAGTTTGCTCTGCGCGGGGAGCCTGAACGGTCCAAGGCCTTTGATCGGTTCCAGCGGGATGAGTTGCTCGCGCAATCGTTGACCGTCCAGCGCAACGCCGATGCGCCGCTCCGCACGGACCGATTCCCGGAGTTGTTGGACTTCTACAACACCTACGACGAATTCGACCTCACGCCGGCAGACACCCGGAAGTGGGAGGCGTACAAGCGTCGGCTCGAAGACCATGAGGTGGAGGCGGTCGAGACCTTCGAAAAGAGTGGGTTCTTCTACGCGATTCGGTTGGAGAACCGTGGGGGCCTTGTCATGCCCGTGCCGCTTCGTCTCGTGTATACGGATGGCACCGAAGAGGCCGTGACGCTGCCGGCCGAGATTTGGCGACGCAATCAACATGCGGTTCGTCGGGTCGTGATCAGCGACAAGGAACTTGCCTTTGTCGAGATCGATACCCACGGCCAGATCGCGGACACCAACCGGGAAAACAACCGCTGGCCCCAGACGATTCAGCGCGACTTGGTGGGGCTACGCGGCGATGACCAGCGTCCCAATCCCATGCGGGAGGCCAAGGAAGAGGAAGCTCGAGAGGCTTACCGTCCGACGGCCGAGGCGGTCGCTGAAGCCGTGCATACGGCTTGGATCGCGGCCACGAAGGGGGCCGAGGGAGACGAGCCCATGACTCCTGCCAAGGTGCAGGACCAGCTCGCGGAGGCGGTGGCGCCGTTGAAGGACCCTTGGCAGGGAAGCCTGCGCTTGGCGTTTGCCGCAGATCCCGAACCGTTTGCGAAACTCGCAGCTGGCACCTCGAAGCCCGAGCGGGTGCGGCTTGCCACGTTCCGATCGGCAGGCGAAGACCAGGCGTTCGAGACGCCGGATGACCTTGTTTGGAAGGTGATGGCCGACGGAAGCACACGAGCCGATTGAACCGAGGAGTTCACCATGATGTGGATCATCGGAACCCTGTTCGCCTTGGCGGATCCACCTTCCGACCCTTGGCAGGACACCTATGCCGAAGGTGGTTCGCTCGGGGCGAGTGTGCTTGCCCGACCCACTTGGCAGGGCATTGAACTGGGCATCGATGACCCCGCCCCCATGATTCGCAAGCTGCGGGACGGAGGAGCGGCCGAGCAAGCAGGGTTAAGGGCGGGCGACATTGTGACGCACCTCGACGGACGGCCTTTGGCGAGCCCCGCCCAGTTGCTCGAACGCCTTGACGCATTGTCCGCCGGCGAGGTGGTTTGGCTGCAGATCATGCGGATGCACCAGGCCCAACCGAAGATCGTAAAGCTGCAGTTGGAGGCCCGACCAAAACCGCTTCGTGCGATTGCCGATCAGGTGAAGGGTCATGTTCCCCCCGAACTTTCAGTGACCGACTTCACCACGGGTGCGTCCGTCTTGCTCGCCGACCTCCGCGGTGATGTCGTACTGATCGAGTTTTGGGCGACGTGGTGTGCGCCGTGCGTGGCTTCGATCCCCCATTTGCGCACGTTGCATGAAGCCTATTCCGCGCGAGGCCTGACCATCGTAGGCATCTCGGATGAGCCGGTCGACAAACAGCGAGCCTTTGCCGAGGCACGTCGGTTGCCCTATCGCCTCCTTCGCGACTCCGAGTGGTCCACCGCCGAACGGTACCGGGTGACGGGTCGGCCCACCGCCGTGCTCCTCGACCGGCAAGGCCGCGTGGCGGAGGTGTTTTTCAACACGCTTCGGCTCGACGATGCCACGGCCGCTGTCGAACGTCTTCTCCTAAATACGTCGCGGTAGATAGAGCCTTGGATGGCGGGTGGCGGGCGCCTTCGGCCAGCGCGCATGCGCAACCACGACCTGACCCGGGGAAGACGCCCGCACACAGCGTGAATCCGCCAACGCAATCCCGTAGCCATTCGACCCGAGGCCCGAATCGGACACGGATCGGACGTCAGGCCGACAGCTCGGCGAGCAGGCTCTGTGCGATGGCCACTCCACGACCGGGCCAGATGGGATGCGGCCGTCGCGCAAGCTCGTCGGCGAGCGCTTCGGCTGCGGCCACCGTGCCGACGGCCTCTTCCCGCGCGCGTGCGAGCACCCGACGGGTCACGACGTACACCGCGTTGTCCCATTTGCGACCGAGGTGGCGCAGTATCGTGGGATCGTTGGGCAGGGTGCCCGATGCCTCATCGGCGCAATTCACGATGCCCATTCGATTGGCGAGGAAGTCCGGGACGTAGACGATGCCTCGCTTCTCGAGCAATGCTGCGTCCCTGGCCTCATCGAGCAGTTGATTGTTGGCGGCCCCGCAGATTAGGCCGGTTTGTAAGGTTGGAATGGTCTGCGGATTCAGCACCCCACCGAGCGCATTGGGCGCCAAGACATCGCAGGCTTCTGCCAATACCGAGACGTCGTCGCGACCGACCTGTCGCAGGGTGAGTCGTCCATCTGCAAACCGCTGTCGGACGGTGTCGAGTCGGGCCTGGGAAACGTCCGTCGCCAGGATGGAGGCCACTCCGCGGTTCAAGAGTTCTCCCATCATGAACGCCGCGACATTGCCTGCGCCTTGCATCACGATCCGCTTGGCCGCGAGTTCGCCTCGGCCGAGTTCGTGTAGCGCACCTTCCATCGCGCAAACGACACCCTTCGCGGTGGCTTCACTTGGGTTGCCCGATCCGCCGAACTCCGTCGGGATGCAGGTGGTGTGGCGGGTGCGCTCGAATACCGCTCGCATGTCAGCCTCGGTCGTACCTACGTCTTCGGCCGTCACGTAGACCCCGCGGAGCCACGACATGAAGTCGCCAAAATCGCGGTAGGCGTCTCGTCGCCAGTCGGGATCCAAGGACTGATTCGTGGCCGCAACAATGCCCTTCCCGCCGCCCCACCACAGCCCAGCCAGCGCATTCTTGCGGGTCATGCCCCGCGAAAGACGCAACCCATCCCGAACGAGTGACTCGAATGTGTCGTAGCGCCAGTGCCGGACGCCTCCCGCGCCCTGGCCCCGATCCGTCCAGTGCACAAAGGCCGCGACCAGGGCCCCGGTCCGCTGGCCCACCGCGATGTAGACCCCTTCGTGGTCATGGGCATCTCGTTCGTCCGTCTCGACGAAGGCCCGCAGCTCTTCAAGCGCGGGATGCGAACCCACAAGGCCATCGACGGTTCGCACAACCGCACCTTTGCCGCCCACGCTGGTGAGAAGGGTGGCAATCTCTCTGGGCGTACGTTCGAGCAGGGACAGGGGGCACCTCCGGCTTGAGGTATCGGACCGCAACCGATCGCGTCGACGCATAGCGCCAAAGTTGCTTCTAATCCTCTGGTTTGGATGAATTCCAGGGTGGGGTGCAAGCGATCGAATCGTCCGACCGTTGGGCTGTCGATTCCCGAGGAGGTCCATCGTGCTTCGACACTTGTTCGTGCTCCTGATCGCCGTCCCCACTTCATTTGCCCAAGAGGTTCCCGACGACATCTTCGGGCGTACGTCGACGGGCTTGGCTGCGGCGACCCATCCTTCGCAGGCGAAGAATGCGCTGGAGTCCCAACGCCTTGGCGCGGATTGGCTGGTCTCCGTGCAGGGTCGTGACGGGGGTTGGGGGGCCGGCACGATGGGAACGCGAAACGCGGGCAGTGCCGCATCAGACGTGGCCACCACGGCCTACACGGTCATGGCCTTGACCCGCGATGCACTCGATACGGACCGGCACCTACAAGCCCGCTTGCGGGGCATTGAGTTTGTCGTCAAGTCCATCGAAACGGCGCCGGAAGGGCCAGGGTTGAACACGCCCCAAGGCACTCAGCCCCAGCACAAGCTGGGTCCGTTGGTCGACACCCACCTCGCGGCCCAGATGCTCGGCCAGGTCGTAGGCACCCTCCCCAACAAGGCCCTGAAGGCGCGAGCGAGCAAGGCGTACGACATCGTCCTAAGCAAGGTGCAACAATCTCAGCAGGCCGATGGTCGATTCGATCAAGGCGGATGGGCGTCGCAGCTTTCGTCGGGCATTGCCACCGAGGCGCTTGAAGTGGCCAAGTCCCAGGATCGTAAGGTTGACGATCAGGTGCTCGAAAAGGCCCAAGCGCGCAATGAAGCGGTTGCCAACATGGACGGAGAAGGCTTCGATGCCACGGCGTCGGCCGGCGTCCAGCTCTATTCGGTGGCGACCAGCACGCGAGCGGCGAAAAAGGCTAAGGATCGCCACAATCGAGAGGGCAACCAGGAGAAGGCATCGCAGGCCCAGGCGATCAGCGGAAAGGGGACCACGGCCGCGAATGACCAAGGGGTTATCAACGGGTTTGGCTCGGTGGGAGGCGAAGAAAACCTCTCCTACAACATGATCGCCGATACCCTCGCCGAAGAAGGCGGTCAGGCCTGGGTTGAGTGGAGCGAGAACATCAACAAGACGCTGATGGGCAGCCAAAACGCCAACGGGTCCTGGGTGGGTCACCACTGCATCACCTCACCTGTGTTTGTGAGTGCGGGGGCGGTGATGACCCTGTCGGCGGGGCCCTGGGCCGAACACCAGAAGCGTCTCGCGAAAAAGTGAGCCTTTCGAGCCGTCGTTCACTGCTATGGGGGGCCGGTGGGGCCCTCGTGCTGGCGACTGGCGGGTGCGGCTTGTGGACGTCCCCCAATGCGCTTGCCCGTGGGGTGGCCTGGTTGGTCGACCAGCAAAGTCCGCAGGGCCATTTCCCGAGCCAGACGTACGGGTTCTTTGCTGAGGGCGCTTCGCTCACGCCGCTGGTCACCCTGGCTCTTGTCGAATCCGGCCAGGCTTCGGCGGCGGTCGGGCGGGCCAGGCGATGGATGGCCCAGCGGGCGGGCCTCGGTCAAGGAAGCGTGGACTACCCCACCTACGCTGCCGCGTTGATGGGCCGGGCGATGGCGGATCATCCCTGGGATCCCGAACCTCTCGTCGCCTTTTTGCGAGCCCAGCAGGTTCGGCCCGATGCGGGGTGGTCCGTCGATCATCCGGCGGTGGGAGGCTTCGGTTTTGGGAATGCGCCCCCGCGACCCCCAAACGTTGGCCATGTCGATCTGTCCATGACACGACGCGCGATCGAGGCCCTGGTGGCGTTGGGGGTGGCTGCCCCCGATCCCACGCTGCAATGGGCTCGGACCTTTGTCGAACGATGTCGCGCCGAAGGAGGCGGGATGGTCTACACGCCTGTTTCGCCAGATTTGAACAAGGGCCGTAACGGAGCTGGGTATGGCTCCGCGACCTGCGACGGGGTGCTTGCGTTGGCCGCCTTGGGGGTGGAACCGGCTGAGTTTGAGTCGGACCTCACGTGGCTTCGGCGCCACCACACTCCGGACCGAAACCCCGGCGTCGCCGAGGACCGCGAACCCTTCGCACGGGCGATGCGCGGCTACTACCAGTGCGCAGCATCCCAGGTGTTTGCGCGGTTCGGAGGCCCCAAAGGCTGGAGCGCAGCACTCGCTCACGACCTCCGCCGCCGACAGCGCGACGATGGATCGTGGCAAAACGAACTGCCGCACCAAAAGGAGGATGACCCTCTGGTGGCCACCGCTTTTGCGGTTCGAACCCTCGTGCGGTGTTCCAACCGTCACGATCCGATACAGTCCTCACCGTGAGGGCGAGTCCGGGGTCGGCGTTGCACGAACATCGGTCCACTGACGCGGTGGTGTCGGGCCAGGGGGCCCTGATCGGGGTCCGTCGGGACCGTCCAGGGTCGGCTCGGATCGAGACTTGTCAGGGCAATACAGAGGTCGATGCTATCTCCTTTGCCTTCGACGATCCCGCGTCGATGGAGATCCAGGTGTGGGGCCGTGACCCGTGGTCGGACGGGGCTACCGAACCTGGACGCTTGCCGATGCCAGGCCCATCCCCCGCAAGGAGGGAGATTGGGTTCATACCGGGTACCAAGCGTAGAACGCCAACCTAGCCACGTTTGAAACGAAGGATGGTCACGTTCGGGTGTTGGCCAATGCGGTGCCTTCGGGGGCCTGGGTCCCCATTGACGCCATGGGGCCGAGGTGACCGTCTACGAGATCGATCCCACGAAGCATCTGCCCGCATGTTGGAACAAGAAGGACCTTCTTGCCGCGTCCACGGGGGTCACTTGGCGAGGGTGGGTGCGGGTGGTCGACGAGCGAGGTCACCAGAGCGACATCTGGTTCGTCGCGTCGTGTTGACGGGCTGATGGGCCGTCCCGACAAATGGGGACACGTCGCGAGGCCGTAGCAATCGTACGCTGGGAGCTGGAGGTCCTCATGTCCAAGCGTTCTCTCACCATTGTGGCCGCGACCCTGGCCCTGGCTGTCCCTGCGGTGGCTTTTGCGTCGGTCGCGCTCAACGTCGACGTGTCGTCGACGTGCTTTATGTCGGGGCTGGCTTCGTTCTTTAGCTGTCATTAATCAGCTTACTGGCGTTAAAACGCCAGTAAGCTGACGTGCGTAGGCCTGCAGGCGCGCAGCGCCGAAGGCCAGCACGCGTGTGCAGGTCAGCACAACCGCAGGCCAGCACCTGTGCAGGTCAGCACAACCGAAGGTCGGCTCGAGTCAGCCTGAACGCGGGTCCGCTCGACCAGGGGCATGGCCACCGCCATCCATGCCCGCCCCGATCCAGCTACAGGGGAGGCAATGACGTAGGCCCATCACCGTCGGAGCCCTTCATGTCTGAGTCTCGCATCCTGATCGAGTCCGAATCCGCAGCCATCGGGATGGCCCAGCTGGCCGAGAACGTCGGGTTGGACAACAACGGCGTGCTCATGCCCTTGCTTGCGGTTGGCACGCCCCTACCGGCGGAGGCCATGCAGGTGATGTCGACGGGCTCTGACGAACAGTCGACCATCGCGATCGACCTGTACCGGGGCAACCGGATGATGGCAAAGGATGGGACCTTCCTGGGGCGTTTCGCGGCGGCGGGCTTTGAACTCGCGCCAGCGGGGATTCCACAGATCGGGTTCTGCATCACGGTGGAAGGCACCTCCCTTTGGCTTTCGGTGACGGACGAGCGAGCGGGGCTCCCGTTGCGGGTCGAGCGGGAGTTCCGATGAGGGTCTTGTTTGCCGACGACCAGCTACCCTGGCCGACGCCCGAAGAAAATGACCGAACCAAGGCTGAAATTGCTCGGGAGTTTAGCCAGGAGGAGAGCCGTCGGCACAAAGATGTCGACACGGCATTCGCCGAAGATCACGGTTGGTTCAGCGGCTTGGTCGACTATCTCGAGAAGACGCGCGGAGCTGAAGTGACCTTGGCGCGGACCTTCGACGAGGCCTTCGCAAAGTTGGGTGAGCCTTGGAATTACGACGTTGCGATCATCGATTTGTCTTGGTGGGGCGACTACACGCTGCCGCAGGGACGCGGCGCCCGTCACAATCGTGGTCTCGATTTGTTGGACGCCAACCGCAAGAACCGGCTTGGCCTGCCCCTGCTGTGCTTGTCCCAGAACTTCAAGACAGACTTTGAGCTGATGGGGACCGTGCTTCAGCGGGGCGCGTTTCCCATGCCCAAGAGCTACGATGACGTTGGCTATCGCGCGATTTATGCCGCTTTGGACTACCTAAGCCGTGCGCATGAGTCGTCGCGCGTGATGCACTTCGTGAGCCACGCCCACGCGGATGCCCCGCTTGCCCTGCAGTGGGTACGCGCCCTCCAAACGGCCTTTGCTCCACCGGCCGGCGCCATTTTGTGCACGTCAGCGCCGGGGTACGAGATTGAGCCCGGGGCCAATTACCGCGAACGACTGCGACGCGCGCTGTCGTCGTGTGGCTGTGTGGCTGGTGTCTGGACCGCCAAGAGCGCCCAAAGCCAGTGGTGTTGGGCTGAACTGGGAGCGGCCTGGGGACGGGGTCGTGACGTGCAGTTGTTGTTGCTCAAGGATCCCGAGCAGCCCGCACCCGAGGCCCTTGAATTCGTACAGAGTTCGGACCTCACCAACCCCGCCAAGCTCTGGGATGCGTTGCAGGCCGCAGGTCAGGCCCTTGGGTGGACGATGGTCGACGAGGCGTCCGCGAAGGCCGAATTGGAGCACCTCGCGGAGCTGGCACAGATCCATCGACCGTAGCCGAGATAGGACGGCCGCATGCCAAGCGCGGACCGACTCCAGGAATTCGTTGCGGCGGTCGACGCCGGAAGCATCTCGGCCGCGGCCACGCGGCTCGGGATCCCGCGGGCGACACTGTCGCGACGTCTCGCCGAACTCGAGGATGAGTTGGGGGTTCCGCTGCTGCACCGTTCTCCCCGTGGCTTGGGGGTGACGTCGGCGGGCTCCGTTCTGCTGTCTCGGGCGCGGGCCGCCTTGCTCGAAATCGCGAGCACCTGGCGGGCGGTGCGCCAACTTCAGGACACGCCCCAGGGACCGCTTCGTGTGTCGGTGCCCCCGACGGTGATGCTCCAGGACTTCTTTGTGAAGTTTGCACTCACCTACCCGGAAATCGACATTCTGGTGTTTGGCGAGCCGCGTCAGGTCGACCTGGTGACGGAGGGATTCGATGTCGCCATGCGCATTGGCGTGCTGCGTGACGACACGGTAGTGGCTCGACCCATTTGGTCCGAGCGGTACTCCCTCGTGGCGTCTCCCGCGTACCTGAACGCCAAGGGTCATCCCCAAGCGGTCCACGAGCTTGCGACGCATCGGTGCATCCTCTCCCACCCCCAATCCGGCCTCGAGCAACGCGAATGGCCGCTGCTCGACGGAGGGTCGGTCGGCGTTCACGCTTCGGTGGTGGTGACGGAATTTGTCATGGGCTTACACGCAGCCATATCAGGGGTAGGGATTATGCTTCTGCCCGAACCCATGACCCAATACTACCGAGAACAGGATCGGTTGGTGTCGGTGCTTCCCGATCGTGTGGGACGCCAGGTCACCTGCTACGTTGCCTATCCAGATCGGAACTTGCTACCCCACGTGCGCGCGTTTGTGGACTTTGCCATCGATTACTTCAAGCACGGTGCGCGACCCGCGGTTCAGCAGCTCTTCAACCTGCAGCCCGCCAACGGTTCATCCTCGCCCGAGTAGGTTAGAACTCAAGTTTCGTTCCGACCGTGGCGAACAAGGAGCGTTCGGCGGGAGGGGCCGATCGCAGGTATGCGCCGGGCTCGAAGTATTCGATCGTCGCATAGATCGATGCAAGGGGGTGAGGCGCAATGAAACCAAATGCGGAGATGCTGGAACCCACGTAGCGAGCCTGGCTATCTGAAGCTCGCTGCGGCACACCGAACGACGTATACGTAAAGTCCGAGACGCTCGCCCGCGAGAAGGCGCGGTAGATCAGCTGCAATTGGCTCTTTCGATTGGGACTCACCACAAACCGGACGTTGGCGCCGTAGCCGTTTCCGGGCCCGATGAAGCTCGTAGCCCCCGCAAACCGCAGGTTGGGGAACGGGGCCCGGTGCGTGCCCAAGATGCCATCATCACGCTGCCCGTCACCCGATACGTAGCCCGTGCCCACCTGCAAATCGGGTCGCCATCCGGATTCAGAAAGGCGGAAGGAGACGAGGCCCTCGATCGCATAGCTGCGGATCATCAGGGGAGTGGCGACGCCATCGGCCGTAAACGAGCCCCATTGCCCGATGGCCTCAATGTCGGGACGGACTCGGCCTGACGTCTGGAAGAAGCGGGCGCCCACGCTATGGCGGAGTTCGTCGCCTGAACCTTCGGCATAGACCAGCGTGTCTTGGTCCACCCCAAAATAGTACACGTCGAACCCTCGGGCGTCGGACGGAGCGAACTCCGCGACCCCTCCCCAGAAGCGGGTACGTGGCGAACCGTCTTCGGGAACGCCATCATCAAACGATCCGCTTTGGAGGGACACCTCGAGGGCGGCCAGCACGTCGACGTTGAACCGGCGTCCCCGGATCCGTCCTCGGACCGCGTCGAAGCTCCGACGGTTGGCCGTGCCATCGCGGACATCGACGATACGCCCCGCACCATAGCGCAGTTCCTGACGTCCGAGTCGCATCCCCAACCGGATTGGCGAGGAGCGGGTTCCTGTTGCAGCCTCGATGAAGCCTTGGTGCACATCGAAGCCGTTCTGTTGCACCGCCAACGGGCCCGTGTCGCGGCCGAGTTCTGCCGCGGTCTTGTATTGGGCAAAGACGCGATAGTGATCGTTGATTCGAAGGTTGAGATGGCCCATGTGGCGGATGACAAGCGAGCCAGAGTCATCTTGGGGCACGATGCCCAGGTTCTCGTTGACGTACAGCTCGTACGCGATTCGGGCTTGCCCCCCGAGGGTGAGGTAAGCATCTGCGCCTAATGGCAGGTACTTGAGTCGGTCGAGGGGCCGTTGGCCTTCGAGGGCTCCACCCGATTCGCCAAATGGCCCCCAGTCTTCCTCCGCGCGAAGGGTTCGTGGGCCGGGTCGGGCCGCCGTCTCGGGTTCGTCGACTCGAATGTCGGTCGGTTGGGTGTCTGGCGTAGCCGAGTTGCGTTTCGCACGGTCGATCGGTGAGGGGTCATCCCCACGCGCCATCGATGTCAAAGCGAGGACCAGGGCAATCACGGGAGAACCTCTTCGCGAAAGGGCAGTAGGTTGGCCAAGGCAACGCGGTGCCCTGCTTCGTGGACGGGGGCCATGGCCCCTTGAGCGTGGTCGAACGCGGCTTCAAAGGTGTTTCCTGCGACGTCCTCGAAACGGTGGTCGAACCAAAGTTGATAAGCCTTTGGCGCGTGGACCCAGGGGCCATGGGGGCGAAACTGGGCTCGATGAGCGCCGGGCGGTAAGGCCCATGTCCCCGGCACAACGTGACCGTCGGGTCCCAGCACCTGGACGAATCGACCGGTCGACACGTGGTCAACGGGCCGTCCGAAATCCACGACTAAGGGGTCCTGGGTTCCCGCGGGTGGTTTGGATGCGCGGAAGGTGCTGGCGTCAAGGGCCTGAAGCACGGCCGGTCCGACGGTGAACGCAAACGAAGAGGGTTCGCCGAGGGTTTGGCCCTCGATCGTGGGCCAACCACCTTGGATCTCAAGCTGGTATTGGTGCCCCGATTGCAACGCTCGGCCGAGCCGTTCATGGGCGGCCAATCCTGTTTTCACGCGGCCTGGATCGAACAAGAGCGTCAGTCGTCTGTGGTCGGAGGACCACAGTTCGTGGCGAGGATCGAAAAACACCCCCGTGACCTCGACGCCCTCGGTCCGATCGAGCAGCCGAATGGCGTCGAGCCCAAAGCCCTCCACCATTGGGGCCGAGAAGTACACGTACAGGCGCAGGGTATTCTCGGGCAGCGTCGGGGCATCGGGGAGCACCGAGGTGACGGTGGCTGAAGCGCTCGACACCTCGGGAAGCGACGCTTCTAGGCGGCAGCGGGGGCCGCCAATTTGATAGCGAACCTGCGGTGCGAACCGGAACGTCGGCTGGAAAAGTACCTCGTGCTTGCGCTGGACCACCCGCCCATGAACGGGCGTGAGGTTTCCGGCTACGGTCACCACCAATGGCTCGTGAGTCTTGACGACGACGTGGTGTTCATCGAACGAAATGAGGTGGCAGGGCGGGGCGTGCTTTCCGCACGAGAGCAGCAAGACCCAGCCGAGGGTCGCAAGCGTCATCAGGGCTTAACGAGGGCCGCGTGGCCTTCGGCCGTCTTCTGCTGGTTGTGAAAGGCCTTCATGCCAGCCTGGGGCTCACCATAGGTATATCCTGGCATTTCGTACTCGCTTTCATACTCCGACAGCCGTAGGTAGGACCCCTTGGGGTAGGAAAGCAGCTCGATGTGACCCGTGTAGTCGTCACGACGGACCACTGCGATGACGCTGGCACTTTGGTCATCGGCATCGATGACCGAGGTGAGCGGCGCGTCCATGGCTCCCAAAGCGGCCTTCTGCAGCCCCGAAGGCGTGGTTAGTCCCTCCCCCTTGGCGGCTTCGGCGAGGGTTGCGATGGGAATGACCTGGGAGGCTTGGTTCTTGTTGGTCAGGAACAGGACCGGGCTGGGCTCCTGACCCGGAGCGGCCTGTTCGAACAGCATCATGTCGCCCGGTGTGTTGCCAAAACCAAGTTCAGCAATCGTCTTGCCCGTGACGTGCGCGCCGTCCTTCAAATCCGCCACCGGAATGGTGACCAAGGGCGTGCAGGTATAGGCGCCGACGAGATGAGGGCTGCCGTTGAGTTCGACCACCTTCATGGTACGGATAGGGGCCCGGGTCTCGTTCTGGTCGTGGACAGCGTGGTAGATTTCAACCGTGCTTTTGACCATCGACCCCTCAAAGGGAACCGGGATTGAGTACAGACTCGAGTCGAAGTCCGCATTCGACAAGCCCGCCGCATACAGCATGCCGTCGTAGTATTCGAGGTCGGTAAACGTCAAGTCCCGAGCCGGGACTTCGCCGTAGAACACGTGCCCGTCCGCCGGACCACCGGGGATGCTCACCGACGTGCCCCCGTCCGAGAGGTCGATGAGCCGAACGTTTCCTTCCTGAGTGACGGCAACCACCGCGGATGCGTACTCGTCGCCCACGATCCGGCCGACGGCGAGGAACGCCTCTGCGTTCTGTGGGTGGATCGCGAGGTCACGGATGCGAACCTGAGCTTTCGTCGTTCCGAGACGGGCCGCAATCGTGCCGTGAATATCTTTGAGGTTGTACCAGGCCTCGGCCATCGGATTGTCGGAGATCGTCGGGGTCATGGCGTGGATCTGGCCAGTCCCGGAATCTCCGAGAAATAGCGTCCCGTCTGGAGCAAACTCGAGCACCGTGATGGCGTCGAAGGGTCCGCTGACATCGGGGGGACTGGGAGGCGCAGCGGATTCAAGAGGCGCCTTTGTGGCACAAGCGTGGAGGAGTGCGGTAACGAACAGACCAAAGCGCAAGGCAACCTCGGGGGCGTCGGGTTCATGGGCACGACCGGAGCGGTCCTATACCTACGATCGCGCCACTGGCCTGACCATCTGGATCACTCCCCCTGCTCATGAGGCCCTCTTCCGTGAGGCGCTGGGCCCACCGGGAACGCTCGGCGGGGAGCGAACTGGGCCCGCCGACCTCGGCACACGCTCCGCATCGTGATCCGAGTTCGGCGCAGGTTCGCGGTTCGTTCATCCCCATTTCATCCAAGGCCCATCTCTGGTCGACCTGGCCCGTTCAACGTGGCGAAGTGGAGGTACGATGGCATGGATGTTGTGGTGGGGATGGTTCGGGTGCGCGACGTCCGTACTGGAGGCAGACGTCCTGTCGATTCCCTATGAGGCTCGAGTTCAGGCGGAGTTTCTCGAAGAACTGGCGGAGTCGGACATCATCACCGAAGCCCAGTCCCATGAAGGGCTGCAGCAGGTGCTTGGTCGGGTGAGCCAGGATGTAGGGAGGCCCGTGGCGCGGCCGGACCTGGAGAGGGTGTCGTCCCCGGCGGGGCAACTCACGCCTCTGCAACGGGCCGCAGGATTCCTCACGCTGACCCACGTGCTGATGGTGTTGGCGGCGGGGGTAGGGGTGATCTGTGCGTCGATCATCGCGATGCGTCTTCCACGGTGGGGGTGGCTCGCGTTGTTGTATGGGGGAGCCACGGTCCTCACGCTGGGCGCGGGAGGGCTGCCGCGCAGCATCCAACCCTTTGTCGCGCTCGCGGGCTGTCTGCTCTTTGCGGCGGGGCTCACCGTGAGCGCGCGACTCGACGATGACGATCCGGGTCCCGTGAACTTTGGCTTGCTGACTGTGGTGAGTGCCGTCGTGGCCATCGCCTACCAGACTCCGGTCGTAGGATTCCTCGCCGTGATTTCCGCAATGTGTACCTTGGGCTTTGGGGTGTGGTTTTCGCCTCTCATGGTCGCCATCGGGTTTAAGGACAGAGCCGATGTTGAACGCGGTACGGCCGCCGCCTTTGCGGTATTGGGGGCCTATGTGGTCCTTGAAATCGCGGGCCTCACCGCGCTTCCCCCGGTCGAGGTCTTCCGGCCCGGTGCCCTATGGATGGGGAGCTTCGTCGGATACATCGGCCTGCTACTCCTTTCCTCGCGTTGGCTGAAGTTTCCAGGCTACTGGCTCCTCAACGGCGTCACGTTGCTGGCGGGGATGGGCGCGCTTGCGGTGGGGTCGTTGTTCGGCATCTCCGAATTGCTCGAGATTGGCGGCACGTTCTTTGTGCTCTGGATCATCGAGAAGTTTCTCGAGATCCCCCAGCGCGACATGGTTGGCTACGCGGCACAGGGTCTGGCGGTGAGTGTGGTGGTGTTTGTCGCGGCGATGTGGGCTCGAACCCACACCGATGTACTTGGCCCCTACCTGATTGGGTTTTAAGGTCCACCGTTGCATCGAGATCGTCGGCTTCGACTTCTGCGGTCTACCGCCGACGAAAGCGGTAAGGGCCCGCGACCGCGCCCCAAACCTGGGTCCCCGACTCGTCATAGCCTCGGTCCCAGCTATCAACTCGATCCTCACGAATCGTCACCTCAGAGGTCGCGTAACTGGCGCCGGACAGGGAGCTACTGCAACGCTGGCCGGTGGTACCCCCGCTAAACGTTTGCTCCTTGTCGTTCCACGTCACATCGACCCCGCATCCGGTACGGAGTTCAACATCCGCGCGAGCGAACGTGGGTCGCGTTTCGCTACCACAGAGCCCGATGGCCGCTGTTTCGTCGTTCAACGTGAAGACCTTGGTGAACGCCCGCGTCGGGTCCTCCGCATCATCCTCAATCACATAAAGTCGTTGTCGATAAGGTTGATCGGCAGTTTCCAGCACGGCTTGTTCCACATACACCACCAGGTCACCGAGTTCGGGAGCTGAGACCTCACAGGTGAGCAGCTGAATCGAGAAGTATTCAGGGTTTCGGTCGGCCTGAGCACTGGAGTCGAACTCTCCAACCAGGAAGTCGTTCAGCGTCTGGGCGAGGTCAACCTCTGCGGGTGGCGCTTCCTGTGGGGTGCACGCCCATCCAAGACCAAGGAGCAGCAAACGGGTCATGGGTCCTCCAAGACGCGACATGTACCACGCGAAGGCTCATCTCGAAGCGTTGCGTAGCGATGAGGCCAGGTTGCCCTTCGTCGCAATGACGATCTCGGTAAGCCCTAACCAAGCGGCAAAGCGCTCGAGTTCGCTCGCCAAACGTCGACTCACTTCGGTGTTGTCTGCTCCCGCCTCATGGAACGCCGATTGAACCAGCAATTGGCCAGCCTTTCGGTCGGCCTTCGCGTCGACGCGAGCCACGATTCGGCCGTCCATGAGGAACGGAAGGACGTAGTAGCCGTAGACCCGTTTTGCTTTGGGCACGTAGATTTCGATCCGGTAGTGGAAGCCGAACAGGCGTTCGGTACGGTCGCGGCACCACACCAAGGGGTCGAATGGGCTCACGAGCGTAGCTCCTTCGATGCGACGAGGGTGGCTCGCGTTCGGATCGACGTAGACGGGTCCAGCCCAGCCGGGAACCTCCACCTCATCGATCACGCCGGTCTGGGCCAGCTCAGCGAGGAGCGGTCGTGCGGTGGGGGCGTGGAGGCGGAAGTAATCGATGATGTCGTTTGCCGTCCCAATGCCGTGGTGCCGTACGGCATCGGTGAGCAGGGTGCGCATGGCCTCCGGCTTGGGAATCGTACCGACGGCTAAGACGTCTTGGGGGATCATTCGTTTTGGGAGGTCATACAGCCGTACGAAATTCTTCGTGCGCAACGCACTGACTTCGCCGGCGGCAAAGAGGACCTCTAACGCGGTCTTACCGGGGCCGTAACCCCACCATGGTTTGTTTCGGGCCCGAGGCATATCGAGGTCTCGAACCGTGAGAGGGCCATGGTCTTGGACCTGGCGGCGCGTGGTCTCGAGGAGTTCTGGGTGCGCATCGAACAGCGCCTGGGCGCGTTTCCAAGGTTGGGCCTCCGCCATCTTCCATCGCCACAGAGGGTAGCGGTCAACGGGCAAGACGGCCGCCGCATGGCACCAGTATTCGAAGTGTTCCCCCGAGGTGTTGAGCCATCGATCCAGTGCGGCTTGGTCGTAGGGTCCAAGTCGACTGTAGAAGGGCATGTAGTGAGTTCGCGCACACACGTTGACGGAATCGAGCTGCAGGAGCCCCACCGTTTGCATCGCACGACGAAAGTGTCGAACGTCGAGCCGTCGCGTGGGAGGGCTCGTGGCCAAGCCTTGGGCTCCCAATGCGATGCGACGAGCTGCCTCGACCGAGATGGTCTTCAACCAGATACCCCCTTGCTTTCTTGCGGGGTACCGTATCACTGTTCAGGGGTGGTTGGCTCGCGTTCGACGGACCCAAGGAGCCACCAGAGCAACCCTACGACAGAGGTGCGACGGACGGCCTCTGCACGACGTCCTAGTGAGGTGTCCGGAGGCATCGTATGGCACTTCGACGAACTGGAACGGCACTCCGCTGCATGGAGTGTGGCCAACCGCTTGTGCGCCGAGGACGTCGAGGCCCCCTGCCTCAGCGCTGCCGGGGGTGTGATGGGTGGGTGCGACGGGAGCGCATGCGTCGACGGCGGCGACGGGCACGGCTCGAGGTCCGCCGTGCCCAGAAACGCCGTTACGACCGTGAAACGAAGCCCCTGCGCCGGGTGCTCGATTGGGCGCTTGCCCACGGCTACCTTAAGGTTCGCGTCACCATCGCTGAACTCAGAGACACGCATCCGCGGTTTCGGCGCAGCTTGCAAAGGCCTGTGGTCGCGGCCTACCGAGCGGCTCGTCGCGGGGGTCGTTGTCGGGCGGGCTTTGAGGTGCTGCGAATCATCCTATTGGAAGCAGGCGTTGCCAAACGTGCTTTGTCCGAAAACGCCCGGGGGGCAGTTTTGGACGGGGTCTGCAGTGTCGGTCCCGGATGCGACCGAGGGAATGGGGGTTGGCTCGACGTCAGCAAGGTCGCCGTTGCACGCGATGAACAGCCCCATCAGCAATATGTGTAGCGCTCTCATGGATCTTTCCGACAGGCCAGGTACTGCACGTACGGAATGACGTCTGACGTCGCGGCCGTCGTTGAAGTGGTCGCAGGGATGTTGATCGAGTGGTCGTGAGCACCGCTTTCGCTGGTGTAAAAGTCCGCCTGGCTGTCTGCGGGAAGCGCCACCACGAACGTCGCTTGGTTGCCAGTGGGGGCGGGACCCAACGGCTCGACACCTCCGCTACTGCTCCACGTCTCGTTGCCATTGCGGAGCCATTGGTGACTGTGGGCTCCGTCAAAGGCAGTGTTGGTCGATGCCGGGTTGACGACGTGGGTATGGGTCCGATCTTCGAGGTCGCCAAGCGCGGTGCCCACCGTGCCCGCCAACGCACCCCCTGAACCGGTCAACCCGACGATGGTTCGTCCTCGAGTGGCGGCCACTTCGCTCCATCCCATCGGACAGCTGGCGGTGTTGAAGAACACCACGGCATCACGTGGCACCTCACTGACGTTCGCGACGTCTTGTTGTACGTTCGCAACGTCTTGGGCAAGTCCGCTCAGCATCTGTATCTGCTGCTGTACGGCCATCAGGTCTTGGCGTAGGGTGTTGAGTCCCTGTTCGAGGGTGCGGATTTCTCCTGCCGTTTGAGCCGCAGTCGCCACGTCTTCTTCGAGGTCGGTAATGGCCATCGTGTGATGGTCGAAATTCGCATTGATTTCGTCGGCGACGATGGGGTCACCATCGACAAAGGCGTAGGGCACGGCATCCAACGCATGGGCGACCCATGGTGTGGCAACGGCAAGGACGACTCCACCGATCACGGTCCGTCGACGGCCTCGTGCGCGAGCGGCCTCGAGGCGTTGAAGACGGCGGACCACGTTGTCGGTCTCGTGCATGGGAACCTCCTGTCGAGCACGTGGACTCCTTTTGTCAGCGCGCCGGGTCACGGCATCTGGGCACGGTGGTCCGTTCGGACGTCCCGTGGAAGAGGAAGGTGAAAACCCCATCTTTGTGAATCTGGCACGGCTCGCTCGTCGGACCGTCCCATGGTCCGTTAAGCTTCGAATTCGTGGAACCCATTGGTCTGCTGCATCTTGGCTCGTTTTCGGTAGACCTTGGCGCGCAATGCGTAAGGTCACCGAGCGGTGAGGAGCGCATTTCCAAGCTCGAGGCCGATTTGCTGGCCTACCTCGCTTCGCGTCGCGGAGAGACGGTCTCACGCAAGACGCTGCTGACCGAAGTGTGGGGCTACCATGAGCGTGCGGTCACCCGAGCGGTGGACCACTCGGTGGCGCGCTTGCGGCGGAAGATCGAAGAAGATCCTTCGAAGCCAAGGTGGCTGCTCTCGATTCGTGGAGCCGGGTACCGCCTGCAGTCGGCAACCGCAGAAGCTCCCCTGGAGCGTGACTCCCCGAGGTCGGATTTCATCGGGCGCGAAACCGACCTGGCGGGCTTGGCGGAATGGACGGCGACGCCTGGCCTCGTCACCATCCACGGCCCCGCGGGCGTCGGGAAGACCCGCCTGTGTCGTGAATACGTCCGATCGGTGACCCATGACCGGGTGGCTTTCGTTGAATTGCGGGGGACCCGGTCTGCCAGCGATGTGGAGGAAGCTGTTGCGCGCGCCTTGGAGGCAGACTTGCCGGCGGCGGAGGGGGCTGCGCCATGGCTTGCGCTGGTGTTGGCGCATCGGGCGTCGCAACAGCGGTTCGACCTGATCCTCGACAACGCGGAGCACGTGCTTGAGCCGGTTCAAATCCTCCTTCGTGCAATTCACGATCGGACGCTGAACACGGGCCTTCGCGTGGTGGTGACGTCTCGCCGTCCTCTGTCGCTTCCGCACGAACGGAGGTTTTTGCTGAAGCCGCTCCGACCCGCAAGTGCGGCGGACCTCTTGGTGATTCGGGCACGCCAAGTGCGGTGGAACTATGCCCCGGACGACCGAGAGCGCCTGCAGTCGCTCGCTGTCGAACAGCTCGATGGACTGCCGTTGGCCATCGAACTCGCGGCGAGTCGCCTGGCTCACTTCGGGGTCGACCGCTTGGTCGACCAACTGAGCGACCGGGCCAAGGCGCTGCAGGGACGGCGCGGCGATGCGCTGTGGGAGAGTCTTGACGCCGCGCTGGCGTGGTCATGGCAGGGGTTGGACCCCGCCGACCGGCAGGCCATGAGTGCGTGTGCGGTGTTCGAGGGGAGTTTCGGCGTGGACGCTGCCGAGCACGTCATGGGGGAAGAGCCCACCGGTCGACTGCTGGCCTTGGTGGACCAAGGGATGGTCCAACGTGAAGATGAGGATTCCGTAGAACCAAGGTTTTCGCTGTTGGTGTCGGTGCGCGACTTTGTGACCCGGCACGCCCCTGCGACCGACGAAATCCGCACGCGACATCGGTTCTGGTTCGCCGAGCGGATCGCGCCGTTGCACGAGCGCTTCGATGGCCCGTTGCGGGCGTTTGCGATGACGGAGCTGGAACAGGAAGCGCGCAATCTGCGGAGTGCCTTTCAACAGGCCGTTGAGGCGAGGGCACCCGCCCATACGGCGGTCTTGGGGGCAGCCCTCGGCACGGTTGCACTCTCGGTTGGGCGACCGGCCCGCGATTTGGCCCTACTGCAGGACGCCCTTCGGGGGCTCGAACCGCAAGACGAGGCGACGGCCTTCCTGGCCCTGGTCGTGGCCGCCTGTCTGGCCGACGCGGAGCGGCCCCAACCGGCCCTCGACATTGTGCATTACCAGTTGAATGCCGCTCCCCACTATCGGGGACGCCTCTTGGCCATGCGGGCGCGTCTTGAGGGCGAATTGGCCGAGATGGAGGTGGCAACAAGCACGGCGCAACGTGCGCTCGAGGAGTCCGGGGACGACCCGTTCGCGCGAGGGACCGCCCTTCAAGTGCTCGCCCACTTGGAGGGCAGCCGAGGCTCGCTGGAAGCGGCTCAACAATACGCCCAGGCCGCGGTGTCGGTCGCGCAGGATGCAGACCTCCCCGTGCTTCGGGTCAGCGCGTTGTGGGTGGCCATCAATACGGGAATTTTGCAGGGAAATCTTCGGTTGGCTCGCGATCGAGCGATCGAAGCCTTGGCCCTGGTTCAAGATTATCGAATTCTAGACTACGAGCCTCCATTACGGAGCTTGCTTGCCGAGACGGTGCTCGGCCTTGGGGAACTCGAGGAGGCGGCTCGGTTGGTCGTTGAGGCATCGGACCTTGCGTTAAGCCGTGGGCCGTCGAATGTTGCGTTTTCGGCCTGCCTGCTCGAAGCCAGCCTGCACATCGAGATGGGTAATCTGTCCGACGCCGAACGAGCCCTCGCAGCGGTGGCCGACTATCCTCGGCAACCCTCGCAGCATGGCTTTTGGGACTTGCGCAAGGCTCAGCTTTGCTTGGCGCAGGGCGATCGGGAGGCCGCGGCGGCGCGAATTCGCGACGCATTGCGTCGGACTGAGGAGCAGCCCGCGGCAAACCTCGGGACTCGAGCGGAGGCCCTCGTGATTCAAATGGCCTTGCTTGTTGAGCAAGACGACGTGGCTGCGCTGCGCGAGGCTCAAGCAAAACTCCGAGAGGTGGTCGCGGACCGCGACACCCCGTCCAATGCCATGCTTTTGCGGATGGGCGACATCTTCCTATTGCAGGCCAGGGAGCGACGACTCCGCGCCGAGGCCGATTCCCTGCGCGTAGCGTGGGAGCAGGCCGCGGAGGCCTTTGAAGAGGCGCCACGCGGGTCCAAGCGGCTGTGGCGCCTCACGCGCTTATGAGCGACGAACCGCTCCATGTCGCAGCTCTGTCGCATCGAAGGCCTCTGGCTATGCCTCAGGGCAGGACTGACCTGAGTCGGCGACGCGGGGGTCCGTGCCGGAGCCGATCTCGACGCCGTCGTCGATGCAGTCATCGTCGGTGTCTCGGTCCACGGGCGAGGTCTTGTGCTCACGCACCTCGATCGCGTCGAGGATGGAGTCACCGTCGGTGTCCGCGCTATTCTCGTTTGAGCCGATGGCCAGTTCTTCACGCTCGCCAAGCCCGTCGGAGTCTCGGTCTGCGTAGTACATCAGATGCAGCACGTCGCCCGACTGAAGCGAGATTTCGTTGAAGTCGAGCGGCGGATCGTCGGGCCCGGAGAACTCCAGGATGTCATTGACCCCGTCGGTCGTCTGATGGATGACTGCCCAGAACCCACCGATGGTCTGGTTGCGGTCCACCTCCCGGATCGATTCGAGTTCGCCCGCTTCGTTGATGGTGTAGGGCACCCGCAGAATGTCGGCCATCGCCTGTCGGGCATTGATCCGCAGCCGGGACTCGTCGATGTTGGTCGACACGGAATACCGCTCGATGGGCCGGCCTGGCCCAAAGTCCAAGAGGATCGTGGCCGTCTTTGCCTGAACCTCGGTTTGGTTGTGGCTGAAGGCCTGGCCGTTTTCATTGACGAGTTCGTACGCGGTGATACGAATGTCGAGGTTCGAGGCATCTTCCGACAGTGCCTGGATGGTACCCGTGCCCAGGCGGTCATTCGAAAAGATCAACTGATCGATCCGCTGTCCGGGCGCGAAGGTGATGGGGTCGAGGTCGCCGTCGCTCGAATCGAAGTCCAAGTTCCCGATCGGACGCAAGATCTCCTGCTCGGTCGGCGTCGTCATGAGGGCCGACAGAATGACGCTTTGGAGGGTGAAGCTGATGTCTCCAGCATTGTAGATCTCGGTGGTGACCGCGAGGCGCCCTCCGTCGAAGGTCGATTCCTCGCTGATGGCGTTGCTTAGGGATTCCGAGAACGTCTGCTCCTTCGACTGACTCTGTTCGCGGCTAAATGAAAACGAGGATTCCTGGGTCGTGGCGACCGACGTTTCGAAGAACACGGTGGCCTCCACCGAGCTGCCGAAGCTGGGGAAGCCAATCTTGGCCCCGACGGTGACGGAACCACCAGTAGAAATGCCGAACTCGACGGCATGGCTTTGCGTAGAGGTGTTGGAGGTGCTCACCGTCTCGCCGAAGGTGTCGGAGTTTCCGATCGTCTCGGTGATCTCTTCACCGATGGACGAGGTGAAGAAGGCCTCGATCTCGGGAGGGCTCGTGACTTCAACCCCGATCTTCGGTACGTCGGCGATGAGAGGATTGAACTTGAAGTTATTATTTTCAGGGGAAAAGCCGAATTCGACGATTTCCTGGAAGTCGGAAAATCCGTCCCCGTCGCTATCGGCGAGGTGAACGGCGGTACCGAAGTCGAACTCCTCACAGTCGAGGAGGCCGTCTTCGTCGGTGTCGGCGTCCGGTGCATGCGGACAGACTTCGGAGTTGTTCGTGCACGCCGTCGTGAGGCCAGCCAAGACCAAATGGACAAACGCAAATCGCATGACAAGGTCCTCCTTTCTTCTCGTGAAGCAGGAGTAGAACGTCCGACCCTTAACCGCGACTTAATTAGGGTTGGACCAAACGAGATGCCGTACAGGTCCGTCGTCAGCCATGGTTCAGCCCTGGGAGGCGCCATCGACGCTTAATCGGCATTAATCGAGGTTTGAACATGGTGGGGGGTTGGCTACTCGATGGCAGATGCTAACGGGAGTGGTCATGAGCGGTTTGGAAAGCAAGTGGTGGATGGTCCTGCTTCTGTGCACGACGGTCGCGTGTGGGGAGGCGGTCTCGCCCGACGATGGTGGAGGGACGGACGGCATCCCCGAGAACTGCGGAGATGGCGTTATCGACGAGGGGGAAGCCTGCGACGATGGCGGCGAAAGCTCGACATGCGATATCGACTGCACGCTTGCGTCATGCGGTGACGGCTCCCTCAACATTACGGCCGGGGAGTTCTGCGACGATGCAGGGGAATCGGCAAACTGTAACGTCGACTGCACGTTGCCCCTGTGTGGTGATGGGCTGGTGAACGCGAGCAGCGGTGAAGCGTGCGATGACGAAGGACCGTCGGCGGTGTGCGACGATGATTGCACCTTGCCGGAGTGTGGCGACGGTGTGTTCAACCCCATTGCGGGCGAAATCTGTGATGACGGAGGCGACTCCACAAACTGTGATGCGGACTGCACGCTCGCTGAGTGCGGCGATGGTCGCACCAACCCGGTCGCCGGTGAGGCGTGCGACGATGCAGGGGAGTCTGAGACCTGCGATGCAGACTGCTCGGCGGTGGTGTGTGGCGATGACACGCTCAACACCCTGGCCGGAGAGGACTGTGAAGACGGCAACGCCCTGGGTGGCGATGGTTGTTCGGCCATCTGTACCCAACCCGTTCAACGGTTGCCACAAACCGCTGAAGTGACGCTTACCCAGCGGTTTTCTGCGTCGTTCCAGATCGCCATTCCGGGTGACGTCAATGGAGATGGGTTTGCCGATCTGCTGATTGGTGATCCCGGAAACAGCGAGGTCGATTCGAGTGCAGGGGCGGCCTTTTTGGTATTTGGATCCGCTTCCATGCCGGGAGAAATCGACCTCGCCGATGCTGACGTCAAGATGCTCGGTGAAGAGCGATCCGACCGGGCCGGCGACAGGGTTTCGGGGGCCGGCGACGTCAACGGGGATGGCTTTGCCGATCTACTGATTGGCGAACAGGGCTCTTCCAGCGACGGCGGGGCCTACCTCGTCTACGGCGGGCCTTCGTTGCCGGCGACACTCGATCTTGTCGATGCCGACGTACAGTTTCTCAACGAAGCTGCCGACGATCGGCTGGGCAGTAACGTTGCCGCGGCGGGTGACCTCAACGCCGATGGGTTTGACGACTTGGTGATCGGTGCGCGTAGCCATGACGAAGGAGGATCCAACGCAGGTGCGGTCTATGTGGTGTTCGGCGGAAACTCTCTTTCCGGGACGCTGGGCATTGTCAATGCCAACCTCAAGATCATTGGGGAAGCCGCCTCAGATGGTCTTTCGCCTGTGGCAGGGCTCGGTGACGTCAACGGAGACGGCATTGATGATCTGTTGATCGGAGCCTCGGGGAACGACGAAGGAGGGTCCGGCGCTGGCGCCGCCTACGTCGTGTTCGGCGATCCAAACCTGTCGGGGACCCTCGACGTGGCCGACGCCGACATCAAGTTGGTAGGGCAGGCGGCTTCTGACTTTGCGGGTTCGGCGGTAGCGGCGGCGGGCGACGTCAATGGCGATGGGTTTGCCGACATTCTTGTGGGCGCCTCGGGAACGGATCAAGGAGATGATTCGTCGACGGGCACGGCCTACCTCTTGTACGGTTCGGCGACGTTGAGCGGCACGATCAACTTCTTTCAGGGCGACACCAAGTTGCTGGGTGAATTCGCCGGGGACCGAGCTGGCGGGGCGGTCACCGGTGCGGGTGACGTCAACGGCGATGGCTTTGCCGACATCCTGATCGGAGCCACGGGAAATCTTGGCACTGGCTACCTGGTGCACGGGCCTGTAGCGACCGGCACGCTCGAACTCGCTGATGCCGACATCCGTATTCCCGGCGGGGAGGACGGCCGAACGGCGCAGGTTGCGGGTGGGGGAGACGTGGACGGCGATGGGCTCGATGACATCATGATGGTGCTGACGAACCGCGAAGTGCGCCTCTTCCTGACCCGCTAGTCCGTTGCACATGCGCAAACATCCTATGCGCACATCTCTATTTTCGGGCTCCGTTGCAAGGTTTATCTTTCAGTTGTTCCAAGGGAAAGCGGAAGGAGAACCAAGATGACGCTCACATGGATGCAGGCAGGAATCATCATTGGCGCGGTGGCCGCCGCCATGGCCTCGGGCATGTCGTACGTGTTCTCGACGGGGGTGATGCAGGCGCTAGGCCAGCTGCCCCAGGCGGAGGCGGTTCGGGCGATGCAGGCGATCAACGTCGCCGTCATCAACCCCCTCTTTCTTGGGGTGTTCATGGGTACGGGCCTGTTCGTGGCAGGGCTCGCCGGAGCCGATGTCTGGCATCACGCCGAGGCAGCGAACCCCTGGCTGTTGGGAGGAACCGCGGTTTACCTCATCGGCATGGTGCTCGTGACCATCGGCGGCAACGTCCCCCTGAACGATCAGCTAGCCACGCTGGATCCCAACGCGCTCTCGGCGGACGCCTGGTGGGCCTACGCCCGACCCTGGCTTGCATGGAATCACCTTCGTACCTTAGCCGCGGCGGGTGCATCGACCCTGTTCGTGTTGGCCGCGCTGCGGTAACGCAGGAACCTCCTCCTGAGGTACCGTGCGGGAGGAGGGCTTGTGCAGATTTCAGTCGTTTTGGCAAGTTTGATGGTGGGATGCTCGGACGAGGGAGCCGATGAAGCGCCGTCCGAGATGGTGCCCGAGGTTGTGGGAAACACGGTTCGGTTGCAGCGGTACCCTCCGGTGGTGGTTGCGACGGTTCCCGAAACCGGAAGCTCGGGGGTTGGCGCGGTGTCCACCGACGAACTCACGGTTGTGTTTAGCAAACCCATGAACCCAAGCACGTGGGCATGGGTCACGGTGGATGGAGAGGGCATTCCCATCGGTTCGGTACGGTTCGACTCCGACACCGAGCATCGTGCGTTGGGCGTGAAGCTCGAGCCGGACGAGACCTACCTGGCGTGGCTCAACGACCCCTTTGGGGTCTACAACGCCTTTCAGGACGAACGAGGTCGCTTTTCTCTTCCCTACCCCTTTGTCTTCAGCACCGGATCGGACACGACGGTGCTCGATGGTGTTGAGGGGGCAGTGGTGGAAACCACGCCGCCGGCCGGCACCGATGACGTCGACCCGGACAGCATCACGCGTGTTGTGGTTCGGTACAGCAAAGCGATGAGTGTCGTCGACTGGTTGCCGGACGAACCCGAAACCGAGCTTCCCATCACCAACACGGGTCTAATCGATGGCAATACCGCGTTCGCGGATGTCGAACTCGAGCGAGCGACGACGTACGCGGTTGAACTTTCAGGCGTGGATACGTTTGGCATCTCCGCCGCGCCGTATTTACTGACCTTCCGAACTTCCGAATGACCCGCTATCGGATGATGAATCCCGCGAGGAGTGCCATCGCGGGTTCGAAGGTCATCGCGGTGGTGAAGTTCACGCCTGGGCGAAGTTCGATCACCCCGCGGCGTCCGAGGTCGGTGCCGATGAGGAGGCGCGCCACGGCGCGACTCGGCAACTGCGCCCCTCCGAGAACCCCCACGCGCGTACGACGGCTCACTCGAGTGCCCGCGGCGAGCGCCAACGTGCCCGCAACTTGGGAGGCTCGGATCGCGTCGTCCAATCCGGTGTACAAAAACTGGCCCGACAGCAGCGCCCCAAATGCAGCCTGACCGCGTATCCAACTGCGTCGTCCATCCAGCCCAATCCCGAGTTCCAGGGGAACAAGGGCCTGCGCGGCCGGCTGAGCGCGGGTGCCGTCATCGAGCGGTTCTCCCACGCTTACCGCGGCCCCGGTGGCGAGGTGGATACGCAACCCGCGATCCATCAAATCGAGCCCTACATCCTCGATCGAAGACCCCATGGGAAGGTAGGAGGTCGTCCATTCTTGCCGGGTCATGCGTTGCACAATGGTGGGGCGAACGGGAGCCTGGCGTCGCGGAAGGGCGGTTCCATCGAAATAAAGGCGGGTCTGCCAACCTACCGCAGGAATGCGTTTTGCGTCACGCTTGGCCCCCCGTTGCCGGGCCTGCGCGACCGCATCCCAGATCGGGTGTCCCAGTGGCCAAACATTTGGGTCAAGACCGAACTTAGGCCAGGCAACCACCGCGCTGAACAGAGAATCATCGACCTGTGCCGTGTCGTCGTTGATGAATCCTCGAATCGCATTCAGAAAGTGATAGCGAGCGGCGGCATTGGGCGAAATGCGTTCATCGAGACACGAGAGTGCCGCATTGGCGCGGGTCGCTGCCGTCTCGAATGCGCCAGCCGCGGCGTCGGGTTCGAGCGCGGTCAGGATGGCCCGATCCACCGCCTCCAGAAGCGAGTCGTTGGTGCATGGCCGGGCGATGGCGAGGCTGACGAAAACATGAGCCAGCATGGTTCAGTAATCCGATTTGAGGCGACAAATGACGGCGAGACTGCATGCCACCACCGCGGGTTTTGTACCGACCATCACCACGCCATTGTCGATGGTGCGGGGGCCGAGGGTCACGACGAGTTCGTAGCGCCCTGGCGCCACCTCGACGCTCGGGTCCACGGCGTAGTGCGTGCCATCGCCCGCTACCAACTCCACGTCACCCCGCGAATGGCCCGGTGCGAGACGAACCTCGGTCAAGGTCACGGCCGGTGGTTCGGGTTCCGGTACTTCTTCAACCACCGGCTCTGGCTCGGGGGCTTCGACCGGGACGTCTTCGAGGGGAACGTCCAGTACCACGGGCGCTGGAGGAGGAGGAGGGGTCGGTTCAGGCTTTTCGTTCACCGGGATCTCAACCGGTTCTTGCATGGCCTTAGGGTTGGTTTTCGTCGGCATTGGTGCGTTTTCTTCCGGGTCGCCTTGCTCGATGTCCGTCACCTCTGCGGCATTCGGAGCCAGGGGAGCCGGAGGAGCTTCCGCCACGATGGGGGCCGGCTCGACGATGCGCTTTTCCTGGTTTCGCAGTGCCCATTGGCTGGACAAGATCTGGACGCCCACCGCGACCATGATCAAGGCGAGAGCCGTTGCGGAACCCACAATGCCACAGCCCAGTAAGCCACTTCCGACCGGCCCACGCAAAGTCTGCCACAGGGGATGGACCGGAGGCTCCGGAGGAGCCAGCGACCGAAGGTCGAGCCGGGGCAGCGACGGGTTGGTCGGGACCCAGGCCGGGACAAGGGCGTTGGCGCGGGCCACGAGTTCGTCCATCGAACGAAGGCGACGCGACGGGTCGGGCTCTGTGGCATGCCTGACGAGGTCCGCAAGGCCCGGTGCACAGGTGCCCTGCGGGTCGAGCGCAGGAATGTTCTGTTTGTACATCAAGATGGCGGCAAGGTCGCGAGACCCCTCGCGCGAAGGGGGGACCAGAGTGCCGGTCAGGAGTTCGTACGCAACCTGACCCAGCGCGTACACGTCCCACCCCACCCCGTCGTCGGCAGGTTCCGGCCCCGGACGGTAATGCTCCGGTGGACAATATTCAAGCGTGCCCACAAACCCACCCACCTCGGTCAGGCGCGTGCGGTCTTCCTGCCGGGCGATGCCGAAGTCCAGTAGTACAAACCCTCTGCGTCCGGCATGCAGGATGTTCTTCGGTTTAACGTCGCGGTGGTAGATGGCGTGAGCGTGGGCATGACAGAGCGCACTTCCGATGTGCAGAAGCATCGTAACGACATCTTCCTGAGCCAACTTGCGTGGCAGAGCGTTGCCCTCGATGAATTCCATCACAATCCAGCCGCCACTCTCATCGGCGAGCACGCCAAAGTCGAGGAGCTGGACGATGTGAGGGTGCTTGCCTAGCCGGAAAAGCGCTTCCACTTCGAGGCGAAAGCGATCTCGGGACGAACGGTCCTGGAATGGAATTCGTTTGAACGCTGCATGAATGTCGACAATGCGATTGCGGCAATGGTAGACCGCGCCCATGGAGCCAAGTGCGATAACGTCACCGATGATCCAGTTACCAACCGACTTGGTCACACATCCTCCGGAGCCCTCCCTCTAATGCCCCCGCCGCACTGTATCAGTGTACTGTACAGGAATGCGCCTTGGTCCACGGTCCCACGCGCGTTAACCGCCAGGACTTCCCGGAGTCGTCATGAACCTGTGGAATGCGCTCATCGCAGCCACGCTGGCCTCAGATATCGTTGTCGGACCGCCCCCTTTGGGCGATCAGCCAACAATCGATTCGGCCTTGGCGATCGCGGTCTCGGGAGATCGCATCTTACTTACTCCGGGTAACTATATCGGTTCGTTTTCGGTGTTCGACCGTCAGCTGACGTTGGAGAGCCTCGAACCATTGCAAGCGGTCTTGCAGCCCGATGGCGAAGGCATTCAGATTGATGGTGCGGCCACCGAGGTCGTGTTTCGCAATGTGCGGATCGATGGCCAGGGGTTGCATCCCGGTTTCTCGGTCACCAGTGGGGCTCGACTGACACTGGATTGGGTGCGGGTCGAGGACGTTTCACGCACGGTGGGTGGCCAGGACGGTGGGGCTATCTCGGTAACGGGCGATGGCTCCTCCCTTGTTGTGCGCCACTCGTCCTTCGATGGAGGCTATGCGGGCGACGACGGAGGGCTGATTGCTATGCGAACCAGCTCGGACGCCCTCGAGGTCACCGCTTCGCGCTTCTCGGGCGGACAGGCGGCCGAGCACGGGGGCGCGATCTACTGCAACGGCAACACGTCGTGCCGCATCAACGAGAGCGTCTTCCAGTTGAACGACGCGGGCCTGGTCCTCAATGGAGATGGTGGCGCGGTTTTTGCGGCGGGCGTGCCCGACCTGCGCCTGGAGCGTTCGGTGGTGTGTGACTCCACGGCCGATGATGGGGCGGGTCTCTTCGTCGCCAATGCGACGATGGTTTTACGCACTACGTTCTTTGACGGCAATGTCGCGCGCGAGGATGGAGGCGCCCTTTGGCTTGGGCAAGATCCGGGCCTGCCCGATGATGGCGCACCGGTGCTGCTCGCACTGCACAATGTGTATCGTCGCAATCAAGCGGTCCGTGGAGGTTCGGGATTCGCCCGGGGAGCTGCTGAATGGCAGGCCCACGGCGATCTGCATGCCGAGAACACTTCGATCTCCACGGACGAGCCCGAAGGGTTGTTCGCCGCCTCGTTCAACGGACAGGATCCCATCGCTCGAATCGATCGAAACCTCTTTTTCGCCTTCACCGGAGCCGAGCCGACCAACCTGCCCGACGATCCGCCGGGGAGTTTCGTCGACAACCGTTCCACCGACAATCCGTTGTTCGTGAACGGCAACCCCTGCGACCCGCGCGGCATCGAGTTCCAAGCGGGTTCTCCGGCGATCGACGTGTACACGACCGCGCCGGACCCCACCAACCCGTTGAACGTGTTCTATCCCGACGCCTTGCTCGTCGATCTTGACGGTACGGCAGCCGATCTTGGGGTTTGGGGAACGCAGGAGGCACTTGCCGACGGCGATGGAGATGGGTTCATCCGGGGCCTCGAAGACTGTGATGACACCAACGCAGCGGTGTTTCCGGGCGCTGTCGAAGTCGTGGGGAACGGCATCGATGAGGACTGTGACGGCGGAGACCTCTGTCTGCTGGATGCCGACGGCGACGGGTTTGGCGACCTCGTGTCGACGCGCGAGAGCGGGAATCTGTCGTGTACAGAGCCGGGCGAGACCGAGGCAACGGTGGCCGATTGCGACGATGCATCGCCCGAGCGGTATCCGGGGGCGATCGAGCTTTGTAACGGTGTTGATGACGATTGTGACGGCGTTGGCGGTCCCCAAGATTCGTACGACACCGACGGCATCTCATGGGCCGACGAGGTGGGGGTCGGCGCGGACGACTGCAACGACGATAGCGACTTCGACGGCATCCCCGACGTCGTCGAATGGCTGCAGGAGGACTCGGACGGCGATGGCCAATGGGACATCGTAGATGATGACGATGATAACGACGGAATTCCGTCGAGCGTCGAGGGAACGGGGGACATTGAAGGGTCGGTTCCCTGCGAGGTGAAGTCGCAAGCCGATGGCATACCGAACTATCTGGATCTCGACAGCGATGGGGACTTGGTTCCCGACGCCCTTGAGGCCTTCGATGGCGATGACAACGGGGTCATCGATGCGTTTGAGTGTCGCCCATGTGACGGGCCGGACGATGATGACGATGGCCTCTGCAACCTCATCGAGGAGCTGCTTGGGCTCGACCCGGGGTCGTCCGACTCCGACGGCGACGGGCTCGATGATGCCCACGAACTCACCGTAGGACCTTACGACCCAGACCAGGACGGTGTCCCAAACGCGCTCGACCCCGATGACGACAACGACGGAGTGCTCACCGCTGACGAGACGGCC
This sequence comes from Myxococcota bacterium, assembly GCA_039208735.1. GTDB lineage: Bacteria > Myxococcota_A > UBA796 > UBA796 > DRPG01. The sequence continues at coordinate 36,380 of JBCCQY010000036.1, forward strand.
AACGGCACGGTACTCGAAGACCAAGACGGCGATGGGGTCTTGGACCATCTCGATCCTCGTGATTGGGATGGTCCGGGCTTCGACCGTGATCTCGATGGGCTCACGAATGCCGAGGAAGCTCAGGCGGGAACCGACCCCGCGCGGGCCGACAGCGACCGCGACGGTCTGGTCGATGGATTTGAGGTGGCCAGTCCTAAGGCGCCTCGTGACTTCGATGGGGACGAACTGATCGATGCGCTCGACCCAGACGATGACGGGGATGGCGTGGACACGCGGACGGAAGGCCCGGTCGATACCGATGGCGATGGCATGCTCGATCCCTACGATCTCGATTCGGATGGAGATGGCATCCTCGATGCCGAGGAATCGCTCGACGATCTGGACTGCGACGGCCGTCCCGAACGAGTGGATGCCGTCAACGATGCGCTCTGCGACCGAGAGGGGCCAGTCGATGACGTTCCGTCCGACATCCCGCCCGCCTGGTTTTGCCAGACCGGAGGTGGGCCCTCGGGGGCGTTGGGGGGGCTCGTCGTCCTCGCTCTGATCACCGCTGGCTTTCGGCGTCGCAGGCCTTCGCCCGGTCGGCCTTCAGCGCTCTTCCTGGTGCTGGGAGGCTGCGCATCGGCCACCTCGGATTGCGTTGTGGTGACGGCCTACGCAGATGGCGATGGCGATGGCTTTGGGACCAGCCAAGTCGTCACCACCGAGGTTTGTGAAAACGAACTCCCCGCAAGAACTGCGGCCAATTCCATCGATTGTGATGATTCTACAGACCAGATCACGGGCCGTGTGGGCACGGTCTGTCCCCAGACGATGGGCCTCCAACCGCTCGACGTGGTGGGACTGGTCGAGGACGGACGAGAGTGGCTCACGTTTACGATGCCGAGTCCAACGGTACGGGCCCCCCTCGCGGCAAGTATCTGCGAACGATGGGCGAGCGAACGTCCCGAAGTGGCTGCACCGGGCTACCGTGGCCTCACGACTGGCGATGAACGCCCCCTTCCCGAGACCGGGCTTGCCCGTTTGACCCCAGGTTGGGCCGGCTTCGTCGCGCTGCAGTACAGCGATGGACAATGGCAGTGGCCCGATGGAACAACGCCTTCGTCAGAGGCGTACTGTGAAGGCGTTTCCCCCTCTCTTCTGGACTTTCTCTCCGCGGTGAGTCCTCGCGATCCGGCCTTCGAAGATCTTCGGGCTGAGGTGCAGCGCGACGCACGGCTTGCGTGGGTTCGTCAGGCCGACGGATGGTGTCTTGGGGCGCTCCAAACGGCGCATGTGTTTTGTTCACGACCCGCTCCCGATCCGGCGAATCACACGCAGGTGGCTCGCTAACCTGCGGCCAACGTCGAAAGGAACGCAATGGCGACCAAGCCTGCGGCCTTCAGCACGGCCCAAATCGGCACCACGTCCTCAATACGGACGCTGAACAATCCCGCGAGAACGAGGCATCCCAACAGCAGGCCAAAGCCAAAGCTGGTCCCAAAGCCAAGTCCGTACCCCACGAGTCGTCGGAGATTCCGGGGCTTGTAGCGGACGCGCGTGGGTCCATCGTCCATCGGGGAAATCTGAAGCGCGGGCTGGCGTCGAGTTTGCGTGCGAAGCGGTTCTTCGGGGCCGGCGGGGCGTCGGACCATGGGAACAGGGGTCGGCGTCGGGGGCTGGAGTTGCTCCACGAACCCGCGAATCGTTTCCATGTCGCGAAACCGGTCTTCCGGCCGTTTCGCGAGGCAGCGGCTGATGAGGTGCGCGATGGCACGGAACTCGGGAGCCGCCGTGGGCAGCACCTGGTGCAGGTCCGTGGGCGTGTCGTTGACGTGGGCGTAGACGAGCTGTGTGATGGTCGGACGTTCGATGGGGAACGCACCCGTCAACAGATGGAACGCAAGCACCCCAAACGCATACTGGTCGGTCTTGGTGGTGATCGGACCGCCCGTGATCTGTTCGGGCGCCATGTAGTGCGGGCTTCCCAACAACGTACTTCGACTGGTGAGTTCCCTCGAATCTGCGAGGTCCTTGCCCACGCCAAAGTCGATGATGCGGACGTGCTCCCGACACCCGGGCTCCCAAGTGACCATCAAGTTCGAGGCCTTGATGTCGCGATGCACGATGCCTTGGCGGTGGCACTCCGAGAGGCCTGATGCAATCTGTCGCAACAGTTCGACAGTGCGAGGCAGGCTCAAGGGCCCTTCGTCATCCAGCAGTTGGGCCAAGGTTCGACCCGCAATCCACTCCATCACCACGTAGAGTTGCGTTCCCGACAGGCCATAGTCGTAGACATCGACCACATGGGGGCTTGACACCCTTGCGAGTAGGACCGCCTCGCGATGAAAGCGCGCCACCCTGGCGTCTCGGTCGCCGTGGTGCGGGGCCGTTTCAAGGGTCTTGACCGCGACGGACAGCCCGATGTCGACGCGATGCGCGCGGAACACGGTCGCGTGGGGGTGGCTCGAAATGACCTCGTCGACCTGATATCGCTCGGCCAAACTGTCCTGCAGCGGACGTTGGGGAACGGACGCGTTCATGTGACGGGCCTTTGTCGTCTCGTCGCTCGAGGGTTCGTTGCCGGTACCCCAAGTTTGCAAGTCCACCAGCACCTCGGCGCGGGATGTCGTCGGCAGGGCAATGTCGTCGAGTTCGGCAATCCAAGCCAGCACGCTTCGCCGGATGCGGTCGGTCACGAACAGGTATTGCTGGTCGAGTTGGTCCAACATGAACACCATGTCCGCGCCGTTGCAGGCCGCATTGTGGAGCCGTTCGACGAAAGTCGGCTCTCGGAGGGCGCGTTGAGTGTCATGTAGGACTTCACCCAGCGAGCGCGCCAGGCGATCGCGAAGGGCCGAAAAGTCACCGCTCGCGATCTCGGGGTGATCCTGTGGCGCGGTTGCGGTCAGCCAGTGCAGCAGAGACTTCAATTCCGCAGCGAGGAGTTCCTCGATTTCGGACAGCAGGGCTGCAACAGGCGGAGTGGAGGAATGAGCAAGATTTTCGGCTATGCGGAACGCGTGCACAACCAAGACTCGCTCAAGCCCATTCACCCGTTCATCGAGCGACGAACTCGACGGTGCGCCGGATCGAAGGGAAGCCAAAGATGTGGCAATCCGGGTGTCGATGATTCTCCCCCCGTCGCGGGCGCGATAAGCATACGACCGACCATTGGCGAAAACGCCTGGACCCGCCCTTCATTGACACGGGATGAGAGCTCTGGCATACCGAAACGTCCCCTGCGTGGAGCAGCCAACCCATGCCTGACCAGGAACTTGTTGGCGACTCGACAAACGAGTCTGCATCGGCTCTCCCTGGGTACTCGGAGGATCGCGTTCGCTCGCTTCAGCGCGCCTTGGCGCTGCAGGTCTTCCGAACCTCGGAGGCTGTCTGCCAGACGCCGTTAGCTTCGAGCGACCCCAACGACGAAGACGTACTCAAACAGCTCCCTGATTTCTTGGAGCGGGAACTCCGACGCCTCAACCGCGTCCTGACTGCCGAGGCCGTACGGGATCACCCCCAAGCGTTGGCGGCGAGGGAGACCTTCGACAAGCTTCGAGAGGAGCTGGTTGCTTGCGTCAATGAGGTTGTCGGAACTGCAAAAATGGCGATCCATGAGCAGGCACTCCGTCGCGATCTGGTCGAGATTCGCCGAGACGGCAACAAGCCGACCGAAGTGGCCCGTCGCTTGGCCGTGACGATGAACTTCGTCGCGCCTCAGGTTCGCGCCATGATGGAAGCCTGGTACGAAGCCCTCGATGCCGAGCTGGGACCAGGTTCCGAGCCCACCGTGATGATGAGCCGGTCGCGCGACCCCCGGCTTGCGGCGCTGCAGGGCAAAAAGCCGGTCGTGAATGCCGAGCCGACGGTCGCGATGGCCTCCAAGCCGAAGGCACCCGTCGAGGCCACGGCAACCATCGTAGCGCCGTTGTTTGCCCTCGAAGACGACTGGGGCACGCCTGCCCCCTCGCTTCCCGGGCCGGGCAAGGTGATCGCCAACCGCTATCGCATCGTTCGTATTGTAGCGCGAACTTCGCAAAGCACGGTCTACGAGGCTCGGCATACCGGCACGGGAGGGGCGGTCGCGCTGAAGCTGCTGATGTACGAAGCGGATGAACCGGAAGGCAAGCGAAGGCTTTCGCGATTTCGTCGAGAAGCCGCCATCTTGGGTCGATTGTCCACGCCGCACACCGTGCGAATCTACGACTTTGGTCAGGACGGCTCCACGTTCTTTTTGGCGATGGAGTGGCTCGATGGCCGAACCCTGGCCGCCCTGCTCGAAGACGAGGGGCCGCTTCCGTTGGGTAAGGTCTTGGACTTCGGCGCCGAGATTGCGCAAGGGCTTGCCGAGGCCCATCGGCACGGCATTGTTCACCGGGATGTGAAGCCGTCGAACGTGATGGTGACGCGTCGTGAAGGGCGCGTTGGGCTCAAGTTGTTGGACTTTGGGATTGGCAAGGACATCAGCGCAGATAGCCAACTCACCTTGCACACCGCTCTGATTGGCAGTCCCAATTTCATGGCGCCCGAGCAAATCCGTGGGCTGCCTGTCGATGGTCGAACCGATCAGTACGGCCTCGGCGTGTTGCTGTTCCATCTGCTGACGGCCCAGTTCCCGTTCGGGAATCGGCCCTTCAGTCGCACGCTGCTCGCCCATCTGTCGGAACACCCGGCCAGTCTGGTCGATGTGGTGCGCACGCACGTGCCGAGCCTCGTCGGGGCAGCGGTTCCTCCCCGGCTTGAGGCGCTGTCGAAAGTGGTTGCGCGATGCCTTGAGAAGGAACGAGGCTCTCGCTATCGCGACATGAACGAGGTCGTCGCCATGCTTCGGGAGATCAAGGACCTCCCTGATGAACCGATCAAGGGCCGCATGCCGGTGGTGACCCACTCGTACCATTCCTTTGGTTCGATGCCGGTACAAGCGTCGCTTCCTCCAGCGAACCATCACATTCCGTCCTACCATTCCTTTGATTCGTACACGGCGCACGGAATCAACGCCTCGATGCGGTTGCCCCCTGCCCCCTGGCGACGACGGGGCCCAAGTTTCCTCGAATCCACGCTTCGCTGGGTGGGGTTGTTGACGGTGGGGCTCACCGCGGGAGGCCTTGGCGCGACTCTGCTGATCGCCCTGTTGTTCGTGGCCTTTCGATTTGGTTACCTGGACTCCCTGCGGAGTTCGGTGGCGTCTTTGCTCGGAACTTGACCCCCGGAATGCCCTGGCTCGAGTCGCCCCATGGCGCACCTGTTGCCCTCCTTTCGCGCACCCTTGTGGGACGTGCGCCGGCGTGCGATCTGAGGTTGGACCATCGGTCCGTCTCCGCCGAGCATGCGGTGATTGCTTGGTCCGATGGAGCATGGTGGCTGCGGGATCTGGCGAGCCGCAACGGCACCACGGTGGATGGCGTTCGGGTGACATCGGGGGTGCCCGTCGTCCTTCGACCGAACCAGGCCCTGCGATTTGGCCTTGATCCAACGCCGTTTGTTGTCGGCGACGTGGATAGCCCTACCGCCGTCACGTCCCTCCCCGCCACGGTGGACGCGACATTGAGTTCGGCCACGGTGACCTTGCGCTTTCGGGTCTCCAGTGACGAGGAGCACGTGGCCTGGGCGATCGAGTGTGGTCCACGTTCGATTGAGCTGGGAGACCGTGTCCACACCTATCTGATGCTGACCTTGGCGCGGGCGCGCCTCACGGACGCCGAGGCGCTTCCTCCCCATCGCGGCTGGTGCTACGCCGACGTGTTGGCCCGGGGCCTTGGGATCACCCCCGAGATGTTGAAGGTGTACGTCTACCGAGCGCGCCAACAGTTGGTTTCCGCAGGGGTCGTCGGGGGGGCAGACCTCGTGGAGCGCCGCGTCGCGACCAACCAGATCCGTCTTGCGACGGACCGAATCGTGATCGATCGGCGCTAATGCACTTTCGTTGCCGCAAGCGCGGCCTGCGCGACGTCGTTGAGCACCGCGCGTTCGGCCCCCGCGCGGGCCATGGTGCTGATTCCCATCAGGGCAGCGACCAGCAGCCGCGCGGTCTTCGCCGGAGTTGGGTGCTTCGGGCCTAGGCACGTGGCAAACGTCCGTTCAAGGAGGTCGAGTTCAGCTCGGACCAACGCACGGCATTCCGGTCCTAAGGCTTCGATTTCGGCGGCAGACCCAAGCAGTAGGCATCCTCTCCCCGGCGATCCTGGCGTTGCCGGAATCGAACGTTCGATATGCGCTTGGAACCAGGCTTTGATGAGCGTCGTGGGGCGCTCACGGGCCGCTCGTGCTTTCACCTGGGCTCCGTAGGCGGTCAAGACCTCGAAGAAAAGTCCTTCCTTGCTTCCGAATGCGGCATAGAGGCTGCCTGGTTTCAGGCCTGTGGCTTCGCTCAAGGCCCGCATCGAAGTGGCCTGGTAGCCGTGCTGCCAGAACACTTGCATTGCGCGGTTGATCACATTGCCCCGATCGAACGCTGGGGGTCGCGCCACGGCCTCCTCCTCGGCCAAACGTATGGCCGGGCGGGCCTGAAGTCGATTCTTGATCGATCGTTCAAGATCTGGCACGCTGTGCTTGGAGGACTCATGGACTGGACCACACATCAGGTTCGCGCCAACGCACTTCACTTCACCTACCGAGAGATGGGTCAGGGCCCCCTGGCATTGTTGCTCCACGGCTTTCCAGACACCCCGCATACCTACGACCACCTCGGTCGGGCCTTGGCCGAAGCGGGCTATCGCGTCGTGGCGCCATTCATGCGTGGCTACCATCCCACTGAGGCACCCGCGCGCGACACGACGATCGACGATCTGTCGCAGGATGCGTTGGCCCTCATGTCGGCACTAGGGCACGAACGGACCGCGCTTTTGGTCGGCCATGACTGGGGTGCAGCCACGGTGTTTGCCGTCGCCGGACGGGCCCCCGAACGGGTTGAACGCCTCGTTGCGATCGGCATTCCGCATCCCGCTACGCTCCGGCCTTCGTTGCGCTTGATCTGGGCCGGACGGCATTTCATCGGCCTACGGTTGCCGGGTGCGGCGGGCTGGTTGAAGAGGGATGGCGTGGATCGCTTGGTGCGGCGTTGGTCGCCCACATGGGACTTTGGCCCAGAAGAAACGGCTCCAGTCAAGGAGTGCTTCGCCCATCCAGAGAGCTTGCGCGCCGCGATTGGCTACTACCGCGGTGGGCCTCCGGGCCGCGAGGTGGAAGGGTTTCGGGGCAAGATCTCGGTGCCGACGCTCGCGATTTCGGGCGAAGACGATCCCGGCGTGACCCCCGACGACTTCGCGTTCGCCCAGCGCAAATTCACAGGCTCCTACAACGTTATCGTCCTGCCCGGAGGGCACTTTGTCCACCGCGAGAGTCCCGAGGGCACCCGTGAGGCCATCTTGAAGTTCGCGGCTGGCTAAGGCTCGAGGAGTCCACCTGCACTGCGGGTGTAGGCGATTTTCAACTCCGTGCCGACGATGACCGCGTCGGTTTCGGAGGTCATTGCCACCGCTCGGACGATCCCAAACCCCGACCACTGGCTGGCTTGGGGAGTCCAGGTTTGGCCGCCGTCGATCGTGCCGTACATGGGCCCGTTGCCGTCGACCGCGAGTCCGACAAGTGGGCTGCCGAAATGGATGTCGTCAAAAGAGGTTCCGGGCACCACCGTCGTTTCCCAGGTGAGGCCGCCGTCCGTGGTTCGGAGCACGTCTTGGCTCTTCGTGGCGGCCCATCCGCTCAAGGCATCCGCAAACTGCACACGATGAAAGGCGCGAGATGAGTCGGTTTCGACCATGGCAAACGACTGTCCGCCATCGGTCGTGCGCGCGAGGTCCCCAAATCCAGCGCCGACCCAGGCCTGATCCGTCCCATGCGCCCATACGTCGATGAATCCCGCGGTCTCGCCTGGGGTGGTCACCGGCGTCCAGCTCTGGCCTCGATCTTCACTGATCAGGACCAGCTCGATCACCGGAACCTCGGGAATCCAACCCACGGCGATGCCTCGGCCGTCGTCCCACAGGGCCACTCCGTTGAGGACCGCCTGGGTGAGCGACGGGGGGAGCGTTGCCGTTGACCAGGTTTCTCCCGAGTCCGCGCTGTAAAGGATCGTGGGCACGCGCGCGTTGTCATACCCCGCTGCCACCGCCGTTCCATCGTCTTCGATCCAAACCGCGCGAAGGTCTGTCGTGGTGCCCGTCGCCGCCTCGGTCCAGGTGACCCCGCCATCGTCGGTCCACAACGCGATGCCATTGAAGCCCGCGGTGATGCCACGGAGGCCGGCCATTGCAACGTCGAGAAATTGCGTGGCATCGTAAGTCAGCAACTGGGACCAGGCATTTTGGTAGGTTGCGCCTCCATCTGACGACGTATACAGCGCGCCCCACCAGCCTCCGATGAGGATGCGCTCGCCGCGCTTGGTGAGGGTACGCGCCGACGGGGTAAGCGCGAGCGGTTCGAACGTGAGCTGCCCTCCTGTCAAGGTACCCAGCCGAAGTTCGCCTTCATCGGCGTACAGTACCAGGCCGTCGCCTTCGGATTCGAACTGCAGGTCCAGCACGGTGTCGACGGACGCCTCCTGAAGCCAGCCCGAACCATTCCAAACGTGGACTTCGGTACGGGTGGCCATGGCCACACCATCGCCTGCGACCACGGCTTGCTCGATGTCCTCCGAGAACGGAGGATTCAGCAAGGTCCACTTCGTGCCGCCGTCCGTCGTCTCGAGCACCAACCCATCGTCGCCACCGACCCAGCCGTGGAGGTCATCGGCGAAGGCGACTGCGTTGAGGAAGGTCGAACCTCCCGGGTGGGAGCGTTCTACCCAGGTCTCCCCACCATCGTCGGTCGTGATCAATCGGCCCGTCGTGCCGACCGCGACGCCATGCTGGGGGTTGGTGAAGGTCACGTCGTGGAGCGTGTACGGAAAGTCCTTCAGAGAAAGGTCCGTCCAGCTTTCTCCTCCGTCTTGGGTGCGAACCACTCGCCCCTGCCGGCCCACGAGCCAGCCCTGTTGGTCGTCGAGGAACGACATGGCACCGTGGTCGCCGTACCCGAGCCCTTGCAGGGCGTACAGGGTGTGCCAGGTGTTGCCGGCATCGGTTGTTCGCAGCACGCCACCCCCATTGGTCAGCGCAAAGGCGGTGGTGTCGGTGACCCAGCGCACGCGATCGATCGGGCTGCCCTGGGGTAGCGGATTGGCCCAGGTCCAGTCGCCCAGGGAGGGCGGGGGAGGAGGGGCGACGGTGCCCGTCTCGCCCGTGGGGGTCGCGGTCTCCGTGACGGGAATCGTTTTTGTGCCCGAGGGACTAGGGACGTCCAGGGAGTCGTCACCGGCGCAACCCCAGGGAATCAAGACAACGAGAGAAGGGATCAACATGGCATCCTCCGCGGCGAGCCGACGGATACCCAGCAAGGGCCGTTCCACAGCGAGACCACGATGGAACCCACTTGACCGCGCAGGCGAAGGGAGGTCGCACCGGGCGCCCGGCGGGCGCCCACGGTCAAGGGGTTTGGCGGATGGACGCGAAGACGAGCCGGTCGAAGGTTCGGTCGAGCTTCGTTGACCGGAAGGACTCGATCTCGGCGTAGCCACGGTAGGTGACCCGTTCGCCCACGCCAACGTCATCCCCCATCACGACGAACCATCGGTCCGACGGGGCATCCAACTGAAAGTACGTGTAGGACCCTGTGCGAAGTGTCGACGTGACTTCGCCTTCACCGTCGCTTCGGACACGCGTAGCGCCCACCAACGGGGAGGTGACCACGGCTTGCTCGACCGTCGTGGGTGTCGCGCAGGACACGGCGACCCCCAAGGTAAACGTGGCCGCAAAGGTCATCGGGACAATGGCCATCGACAGTTGCATGGGTTCCTCCGATGGCGTTCCTGTAGGAGTGCGGAATCGAATGCGGTACCTTCGATATCGGATGGGTGTGATTCGAAAATGAATCAAGATCCTCGTCGCCGATTTCGTTTGGCGCGGCGTCGTTCTTGACGGGCGGTGGTCACGACCGCGTCATGGTCGAGGTGGTCGGTGCCCTGGTGGGCCAAGTACTCGGCGTAGGTGCCTGGGTAGTCCACCACGCCGTGGGGCCCAAGCTCGAGGATGCGGGTGGCGAGTCGGTCGACGAACCAGCGGTCGTGAGACACGAAGATCAACGTGCCATCGTAGGCCTTCAGCGCACGAGCGAGCGCTGCGATGGCTTCGAGGTCGAGGTGGTTGGTCGGCTCGTCGAGGACCATGACGGTGGGGCGTTGCACCGCAATGCGGGCAAACAGGAGCCTCGCCGCTTCGCCCCCCGACAGGTTCTCGACGGACTTTTCGGCGTCTTCCCTGGAGAACAATACGGCACCGAGCCGAGCCATCACCTCGCCCATGCCCAGGTCGGGAGCGGCTTCCCAGAGGCTCGCCAACACCGATTGCCGAGGGTCTCCTAGTGCATCGGCGTGGTCTTGCGGAAAATACCCCACGTCCGTCTCGTAGCCCCAGTTCACCTCGCCCTCGTCGGCTTGAAGATGTCCCATGGCAATCTTGAGCAGAGTGGACTTTCCGACCCCGTTGGGACCGATGACCGCGAGTCGATCGCCGCGCTCAACGGCGACGGAGACATCGTCGAGCACGATTCGTTCGCCGATGCCCTCGACGTGAAACGCCTTGCGGAGATGGCGGAGCTTCAGCACCTCTCGTCCGCTCGGCCGCCGGGCCGAAAAGGAAAAGCCCGGAAAGCGACGGGATGAGGTGGGGAGTTTCTCGATAGTGATCTTGCTTAGCCGCTTCTGACGCGAGTTTGCCTGGCGCGCCTTGGTCGCCTTGGCCGCGAATCGGGCCACAAACGCCTTGTGGTCATCGATCTCTTGCTGACGCTTTTCGATTTCGGCTTCGCGACGCTGACGCTCTTCCTTCTTTCGAGACAGAAAGCTGTTGTAGTTGCCTTTGTACGCGGTGACGCGTTCGTAGTCGACGTCGAGGATGTGGGTGCAGGTGGCGTTGAGAAAGCGTTGGTCATGGGACACGCAAATCGCACAGCCGGCGAACAGTACGAGGAACTCCTCGAGCCACTGAATGGCGAGGATGTCGAGGTGGTTCGTGGGTTCATCCAGGAACAGCAAATCGGGTTCGGCGGCCAACGTGCGGGCCAGCAGCGCCCGCAACTTGAAGCCGCCCGACAGCGCGCGCAGGGGTTGGTCGTGCACCGAACTCGGGATTCCGAGCCCTTCGAGCACTTTGCCCGCGCGCGCTTCGAGTTCGTAGCCGTTGTAGCGCTGGATGAGGTCTTCGAGTTCGCCATAGCGATCCACATCGAAGTCGGGTTCTTCGAGCAGGGCCTCTTTTTCGCTCATCGCGGCATAGAGTTCAGGATTGCCCATCATGACGACATCGAGAATCCGCACGTCTTCGTACTGGAAGTGGTCTTGTTCGAGCACCCCAATCCGAATTCGTTTCTGACGGACGAGGTCGCCCTCGGAGGGATCTTGCTCACCCGAAAGGATGCGCAAGAGGGTCGATTTCCCGGACCCATTGGCGCCGACGATGCCATAGCGTTGGCCTTTGCGGAATTGAAGGTCTGCCGCTGTGAACAGGGTTTGACCGCCAAACTGCATGCCGAGGTTGGTCGTGGTTAGCATGGCGCTACCGTAGTGCGTCCAAGCCAACGCGGGAGCCCCGATGCCCAAAGGTTCGAAGTATCAAGGTCCACCCGAGGCGTTGGACAAGTACATCGCGGCCATCGAACGCAGTGATTCCGGTGCTGAGGTCAAGGGGGCGAAGAACCCCTACACCTCCCGCAATGGGCACATGTTCAGCTTTCTCGACGCCGAGGGGACGATGGCCTTGCGGTTGTCGGACGACCTCACGGCGACCTTTCGCGACACCTATGAAAGCGGCGATGTCATCCAGTACAACTCCACCATGCGCGGCTACTCCTCTGTGCCGGCCGTGCTGCTCGACGACACCGATGCGATCGCGGCGTGGGTTGACCGGTCGTGGACCTGGATCGGCACTCTGCCGGCCAAACCGACGAAGAAATAGGAATTGCCGATGCATCCCGTGGACCGATTTCGTGATGCCTTCGCGCAGTTCGACCCTGCCCAGCCCTTTCCCGTAGACGAGGTCTATGCGCCGGACGTGGTCTTCGAGGACCCTGCCCATCGGATGGAGGGGCGAGAGGCGCTTCGTGCGTACTTTCATCGGCTAAACCGCAATGTGCGGTCGATTCACTTTGGCTTCGATGATGACCTCCGGGGGGAGGGCCGGGCTGCGTTGTCGTGGACGATGGAGATCAAGCTGAAGGTAGGGCCACGACGGTCTGTCGTGGTGCCTGGGACGTCCTGGCTTCGCCACGATGAGAGCTTCGTGACGCTCCAACGAGACCACTTCGACCTCGGCGCGCTGGTCTACGAGCAAGTTCCGGTTGTGGGGTCGGTCATTCGGCTTCTTCGACGAGCACTTTAGTCCGCTACTGATCTAGTAGGTCCAGCAATCGGAGTTCGACCCGGAGAAATTCCGTAAACTCATCGGGTCGGGCGTGCATCAGCAGAACAACGCCCGACCCGGTTTCGGTGTCGAGCCACAGTTCGGTGAATGACCCATAGTCGCCGCCGTTGTGCCCATACAGCAGGCGTTCGTTGACCTCTCGTTGGGCCCAGGCAATCGCTTGTCCGGACTCGTCGGTTCCGTAGGCCGGGTCGACCTCAAGCAACTGTTGGACTCCGTCCGGGGAAAGCACAACCTCGCCGTCGAGTTCACCGTTCCCAAGGATCATCGATGCATACCGGGCCATGTCTTCGGCCGAGGAACGCGCCAGGCCATCGGGGTAGGTCGGGTAACCATACGCTTCGTAAGGGCGGAACTGGCGACCCGTCGTCTTGTAGGGCACCGCGGGCGGGTCGGTGAGATCTTCGAGGAGGTAGGCCGTCTGGGTCATCCCAAGAGGCTCCCAGATGTCGCGGCGCACGAGGTCCTCGAATTCCAGATTGGCCGCCGTGCCCAATGCGAGAGCGGCGGTGGCCATCCCGACGTTGCTGTAGGCGAACTCGGTGCCCGGGTCACGACGGGCGAAATTCCCAGAACGCCAGAAGTCACCGCCTTTAAGCAGGTAGCCCTCGCAAAACTCGCCGAGAGCGACGACAGGGTCGCCTTCGTCGTAGCTGAAGTGATAGGCAAGGCTATCTTCGATGCCGCTGTTGTGGGTCAACAGGTGCCGAAGGGTAATGGTCTCGCCGTCGACCTTGGGATTGTCGAGGGCGAACGGAAGATGGTCCGAAGCGGCGTCTTCGAGCGTGACGCGCTGAGCTTCCACCGCTTGCATCGCGGCTATACCCACGAAGGTCTTGCTGACGCTCGACAACAGCACCGGAGTGGTCGGCGTCATGAGCCGCTCCGCTTCGAGGTCCGCCCAACCGTAGCCCGACGCCAAGACCGGCTGCCCGTCACGCACCAATGCCACGGCAAGGCCCGGGAGCTGCGTCTGCTCCAGGTACGCGAGCACGATGGCATCGGCCTTGTCAGCAAGGGCCGGGTCAGAAACGGTCCCGCGACTCACCGGGTAGGTCTCGGAAGGAAGGGCGACGCGAGGTCCCTTCTCGATGATGCAGCCACTAACCAGGCCAAGCCAAAACCAGATTCCCGTCACGTGTTCCTCCTCCGCGGGACTAGCCTGCAAACCCCAAGGCCGTCTCGACTCATCCCATGCCGCGAAGGGGTGCAGCCCAGGGTATGAGTGGAGTGCCTCGGGGGAAGCGAATGATCGGATGGATCGTCCAGCTGGCTGGCCTCACCTTTGCCACAGAACCGCCGGGTGAGCTGTCCTCGCCGTGGCTCGTCGGTCGTTGGCGCGTGGCGAGCGAGACCATCGATCCGAATGCTCCGCTCGCGCTCATCGCGGACCGACGCGAACTGTTGGCGCGGGCGTGGCAGGTGGAAGCCATCTTGGACTGTCGCGCGGACGTCGCCTCAACAGACCGCGTGGAGTGCCGGGTTGAAGATGTGGCGTTGCGGGTTGCAACCTACGACCATTGGCAGCGGGCGTCCGACCGTGACCTCGTAGACGCCTTGCTGGCGCAAGTGCGAACGCGCATCCTGGCCACTCCCATTCCCTTGTTTGATCCAGGTGATGGTCGCATCGCCTCCGACATCAAGAACCCTCGCTCCGTCCCCGGGGCCGCGGTGCTAAGCAAGGTGTTCGCTGGGTTCTACCTTGAAGAGCCGCCTGAAGGTTGGCAATCCGGTGCTCGCTGGCGAACCGCGTCCGATCCGCTTTTGAACGTCTCGGTGGTGCATGATGAGGATGCGTCGCGCATCGTCCGTCACTCGGTACGGGGTGAATCGGAAGGGGCCACGGTGTGGACCGAGGGCTCGGCGAAGAAGAAGATCCTCTCCGTTCCGCGCGACCCGCTTGAACTTCGCTCGACCACGTGGCGCAAGCCGCGAGCATCAAGGAATGCCGTCCTGGCCATGTTCAAAGCGCCCAATCCGCCATCGACGGCAGCGTTTGGGTTCGGGCTGCCGGGACGGGTCAAGATGCGGTCTCAGAGCACGGTTGATCTAAATGCGGGGACATTGCTGGACCGACGGTGGGTTGCCACGGGCACCGGGGCGGCGGAGATGGAAGTGAACGGGCGCATTCGGCGCATCGCGGATGACGCCGAGGTCACCCTGGGTTCGACCGAGCAGATCAGTGCTCCTGAAGCACCGCGGCCGGGCTTGCCAGAATGGGCCTCGATCCTCGGAGTTTCGCCATGATGGTCTTTGTCGCGAGCGCGTGGGCCGCACCTTCGGTGGTGGTGGACGTTCCATTTCCGTCACGACGCGTGTTTGATGATACCCCCGACCGCGTTTGTCTGACCCTCGAGTACCGAGGCAAGGCCACGTCCTCGAAGTCCCAAATGTCAGATTTCGATGTGGATTGCATTGTTGATAAGGGCCGGATGTCGGTCTGCCTCACGCTGCTTTCACCCGATTGGCCCACCTACGTTCCGCCCGTCCAGTGTGGAAACGACGAAGATCTTGCAGTTCGGATGCGCCCTAAACGTGCCTACGATCCTACCGAAGACATCTGGGATGGTGTGGCCATTGTTCAAGGGGTGATGCTCTACAAAGCCGCGTACCGTGTGCCGAAGCATCCCGATGTGCCGGGCATCATGAATCAGGGCAAATGCGGCATCACCGACGAACTCTTCTGGTTTGAAACCCGAAATCCGAACCACCGTCAGTCTTGCATTCTTGTCATGGAAGATCAAAGTGAGCGGACCATCCCGATACGCCTGGTCCAACGGCTTCAACGACTCGGCAATTAGCGCACGCCGCAGGCCAGTCGCGGGATGGCTGGGCAGTGTGGTCCGAAAGTGGAGGATGATTGCTGGAGAGAAGTGGCGGCTGCTTCGTACGAAGATCAAAGTACGAAGATCTTCGTTGACACGCTCGGCAAGACGAGCGACACTCGGGTCACCACAGGGAAGCCCATGTCATCTACGCCTCGCCCGACAGACACTGAACTCGCGATCCTTCGCGTGCTGTGGGCCTTGGGTCCGAGCACGGTCCGCCAGGTCCACTCCGCGTGGGAGTCCCAGCGCGGTCCCGTCGCCTACACCACAGTTCTGAAGCTGCTCCAGGTCATGCATGACAAACAGCTGGTGGTGCGCGACACGTCGACCCGATCGCACGTCTACACCCCGGTTCATTCCGAAGATGCAGTGCAGGGAAGCTTGGTCACCGATCTGGTGTCGAAGGCATTCGGAGGATCGGCCGCTGACCTGGTCATGCGCGCGCTCTCGGTCCGTCCAAGCAGTCCCGACGAGCTTCATCGCATTCGTGAACTCATCGATCAGCTCGATGCTGAAGGTGCCGAGGGGGAGGAGTGATGCTCGATGCATTTGCCTGGGCGTTGATCCATTTTGCCTGGCAGGGGCTCATCATTGGACTGGTCACCGAAGGGGGGCTTTTCGCGCTACGGCGTGCCCCGGCCCACGTTCGGTATGCGTTGGCTTCGGTATCGCTTGCGTCCATGTTGGGCTGCGTCATGGCCACCACGCTGTGGCTGATGACCGAGCCGACCCCTGCCCCGCGCGCGGTTGTGGGCCCCCTGACCATCCCGTCGTCCTGGCCGTTGGCGGTGGTGGTCGGGTGGGCCTCTGGCGCTTCTTGGTCGGGGTCCCGGTACGTCCTTGCGTGGTTTGCCATCCGGCGCCTGACCCTCCGAGCCATCCACGCCCCCCCTGCGCTCGAGGCTCGGTTCAACCAGCTCGCAGCTCGGCTCGATGTGCTCGGCACGCGTTTGCGATTGGTCCCCGGGCAGGTCGTGCCCATGGCCGTCGGCGTTCTGCGGCCCACGGTCTTGCTGCCGGCGTCCTTGCTTACCTCGTTGACCACCGATGAACTCGAGTCGCTCTTGCTGCACGAATTGGCTCATGTGCGACGTTGGGATGTGCTGGCCAATGCCGTGCAGTGCGTGACGGAAAGTCTGCTGTTCTACCATCCGTTTGTGGCCCGCATCTCCGAGAGGATTCGCCACGAGCGGGAGCTTTGCTGCGATGAGGAAGTGGTGGTGCACTGCGCTCCCACGATCTACGCCCGCGCGCTTGCCTCGGTGGAGGCAGCCCGCATCGAGGCCGTTCCGGCGGCGAATGGAGGAGATTTGATGCGCCGAATCATGAATTTGCTCGAGCGGGGGGATGGTCCCTTCCGAACCCCCGGTCTGGCCATGGGCTTGATCATCGCGCTGATCGTGGGCTCCACAGTTTCGACGTTGGCCATCGCGCAGCCGCCCGTGCCCCCCATGGCCGAACTCCGGCCTCCCCCCGAGGTTGAGGAGCGAGAGGTGGCCCGCAAGGCCGAAGCCCATCTCGAGCGGGCGATGGCTGCCGAACGTGCAGCCGCGGAAGCGCGGCGGGCGGCGGAAGAGGCTCGTCAAGCGGCCGAGGAAGCCCGTCGGGCGCTGGAAGAAGTGCTTGCGGAACGACGCGGTCGGGCGCGCGACTATCGGGGCGAAGGGGCCAAAGGGGACCGAATCGAACGGGACACCACGACAACGACACGGGAGTGGACCTTCGATTGGACCGACGGCGAAGCCGACTGGTCGAACTTCGAATCTGCCATCGAGGCATGGGCCCACAAATGGGAGGGGCGCATCCGCGAAGGGGTGGAGGCTGACCTAGAGGCGCTGCAGCACTTACGATTGCCTGAGGTGACCCTCGGTGAAGACAGTATCGTGATCTTGGACGAAGATGAGGTCCATGTGCTGGAGATGCTGCACAATGAGGACGGGGGCTTCGTGCTGCGCTTCAACGACGGTGATGACAAGACCGCGCGCTAACGGTCTACCAGACGACGCCAAAGGCCCACGTCAGCGTCGGGCGGGCTAGCTCTTCGCGATATCCAAGCTCGAACCGAATTCCCTGATTCGCATTGGTATCTGGCGTCCCGAGGTTCCAGGTCACGCCCACGAGGACGTCGGGCTCAACGACGGTCCCTCCATCTTCGCTTCGGCTGAAGTTCGGGCCTCCGCGTCCGACCACGCTTACATCGCCTTTCGGCGAAATCCAGCGCACCGAGGTGTGAACCGGAACCCAGAAGCGGACGAGGGGATCGTTGAACAGCCGTCGCTGGCTCATGCCGAGCCCCGAGTACAACGCGACTCGGGTGCGTTGGCGGGGCAGCAGATGGACACCCGCGAAGGCCTGCGTGTGGCTTGCGAGCCCACGTTGAAGGCGAATGTCGCTGCTCACCCCGTACATCAGGGGATTCCACGAGCGCTTGCCTCGAGCCATGCGCAAACGAAGTAAGAACGCGCTTGAACTTCCCCCGTTGAGTCCGTGCGCCATACCCAGGTACCCGCCGCTATCGCCGTAGGCGTTGGCGCTTCCTTCCTTCACGGACTCGGGGTCGAAGCGCGTCGCCCGCTGGTGTGAAGTGGGTTGCGGCCGCGGTTTGGGTGGCGCAAGGTTCGGATTGGGGTTTTGGGTTTCGAGCAGCGACAACTGCAAGGTGACTTCAAGGGCATTGTACGGCCGGAACCACAAGCGATGGTCGCGAACAACGGTTCGGAGACAACCATCCACGGGGCCGTCATCGATCCCGTCGACAAGCGTCATCTCGCGAACTTTGGCCCGCCGGGTGTGGACGTAGCGCAATTCGGCGTTGAGGTCGGTTCCCCCGTTGGCGCGGGCCTTCAGGACGCACTCGTCGAACTTGGGAATGGCGGGGTGCCAGTCTCTCACGAGCCGTTTCAGCTCCTTTTCCGAGACCGCCCATTGCGGTGAGGACAGTCGGATTGTGGCGTGCCGAAGTTCGACCACCGCACCCAGTTGCGCCATTGGCGCGGGTGGTGGCTCTGCCCCCAGCGCGACGCCAAGTCCCAGAACCGCCAACCACATCGTGTCTCCCCCGTTGCCGTCAGTTTATGCTCGAGGAGACGCAGGTGTTGTCAATTTGGTTAGGGAACCAGCGGATCAGAGCATGCAGTTGCGGATTTGATCAGGTTTTGATTTGGTTTTGGGCTAGTTTAACAGTCGTGGCAGATCGTCGTTGAACCGATCCCGCGAGAGCTTCAGGCATCGGATCGGCACGGGCTGACACGATCTCGTCGAACCTGTTCGTGGTCGAGGCCGTGTGAATAAGCGTAAACATGATGTCGCCGTCGTTGACGAGACTCGGGGAGCTAACATCCGTTCACCAGGGCTCGACCCACGGCCTCACGTCCAGTTCATGGGTCCACGCGCTGCGTCCCTGCTGGTGCAACATCCAGTAGGTTTCCGCGATTTGATCGGGGAGTAAGACGCCGTCGGGAGGACGGGTTTCATAGAGCTTCGGGAAGTTCTCACGGGTGAATGCGGTGTCGATCGGGCCATCGATCACGACGTGAGCGACATGGAGATTGTGGGGCATCAGCTCACGAGCCATCGACTGGGCAAGGGCCCGTTTGGCGTGCATCCCTCCGGCAAATGCGGAAAAACCACTTGCCCCCCGTAGGCTTCCCGTTGCCCCCGTAAACAGGATGGTTCCTTGCTTTCGTGGCACCATGACTCTCGCGGCCTCCCTTCCAAAAAGGAACGCTGAGAAGGCAGCCAATTCCCATACTTTTCGATACACGCGCGCCGTGGTGTCGAGAATGGGGAAGTACACATTGGCGCCAATGTTGTGAACGGCGACCGTGACGGGGCCCACTTCGGCTTCACACCACCGAAAGAGTTCCTGTACCTGATCTTCCTGGCGTCCATCGACACCGCGGGGATGGACCTGACCGCCCAACGCTCGGATCTGCTCGGCGAGCGGTTCGAGCTTGTCCCCATTCCGGCGGCAAATGACGGTGGTGTAGCCCTCCCGGGCGAAGCGACGGGCGATGGCTCCTCCGAGCGCATCCCCTGCCCCCATGACGACAATGACCTTGGTGTTCGACATTCCCGGAGTCTACACCGGGTTTTTTGGGTACGGTCATTGTCCCGTTAGTGGCGAAAGGTTGGCCTTGAGGGAGTCGGGGCGGTGTTGTCCACAGCCCGTTTGTGGCGGGCAGCCGAACTCGTTAACCGCCCGCCATGCTTTGGATGCAGTGGATAGCGATCGCGGATGCTTCGACGGTCCACCTCGTCGGGCTTGGACTTGAACACGAGACGGTTGGTGAGGCGGTTCAAACCGCCAGCGATGGTGATGTCATCGAAATCCACGCCGGCTTGGGGGCCCAAAGGGGTGCCTACCGAGAGCGCGTCACGCTTTCGGGGCGACGCCTCACGTTTGTCGGCGTGAAGGGGACGCCGGTGCTCGAGCCTCCCGAGGGCTCTCCCGGCCAGGGCGTCTTTGCCATTTCCAATGCGTCCGAGGTGACGATCGACAACGTCATTCTCGATGGCCGTGTTGAGCAGCGGCTGCTTCGCGTCTCCGGTTCGGGCTCTACGACGTTGCGAAACAGCGAACTTCGTAACGGACGATTTCCCGGAGGCGGGGCCGGCTACGTGACCAACGCCGCCACCTTGATCATCGAGGACTCGGTGCTCCGCGACAACTTGTCCGATACGGTTGGGGGCGCCCTGCAAGCTGACGGCGGCGATGTGACGGTTGTCCGCACGACGCTGCAGGACAACTTCGCGCAAATGGATGGAGGGGCTCTCTATTGCAATAACGGCGGGGTTTGTCGGATTCGGGAATCGAGCTTCGTGGGCAACGAAGCCTTGTCGCAGGCTGGTGCTGTGGATTGCCGCACCGCGACCTGTGACATCGCGGATTCGGTGTTCCAGGACAACCTGGCGTTCAATGGCGACGGGGGGGCCATCCGCTCGGGTAGTCAGGGGACGCTGACGGTCGACCACAGCTGGTTCTGCCGGAATCGGGGCAACGACGGCGGTGCGGTGTGGGTGCGGGCACCAGGCAGTCGGATTCGTCACACGGTGTTCTTGGCCAATGAAGCGCAGTTCACCAGTGGTGCCATCCGTCTTGTGGGTCTCGACATGACGGTCGAAAACAACAACTTCTTGGGCAATGAAGCACCGCTATCCGCGGCCGCTCACGTCGGACCGGGAGCAGACGTTCGTTTCGTAAGGAACATCGTGATGGACCATATGAAGTCCGCGCCATTGGGCGCGGCGGATACCGGCATCTTGACGCTCGAGACGAACCTGTTCCACAACAACGCTCCAGGGGGAATCACCGAGCCGATGGCGGTGGACGGTGACCCACAGTTCTTGTCGTTGGACTACACGTTGTGCGCGGCCAACCTGTTGACCCTCCAACCGGGAAGCGCGGCTCTCGATCAGGATCCTACCGTTGTGGACGACGACGGAAGCGCCGGTGACATCGGGGCATTTGGTCCGGCGTGTGTGCCCAAGCCCGAAATCGTGGCCGACGGTGTGGATCAGGATTGTGATGGTGGCGATCTCTGTTACGCCGACGCCGATCAGGATGGTCGGGGTGAGTCCACCGAAATCCCGTCGAAGGACCTGGATTGCACCGATCTTGGCGAGGCCTCGGTCGCCAACGACAGTTGTCCCCATGGCCCCGACGATGTCGATGAAGATGGCGACGGTTTGCCCGACGCTTGTGCCCCCACGCCGCCCCGTGGTTCTCGCGATGCCGATATCGTGTGTGGGTGTGCGGGAGGCCCCGCGGCGCCTTGGCTTGGGTTCGGGGCCGTCGCGTTGACCGTCTTGCGTCGCCGGCGTCGTCGGTACCCATGAAACATCGCCGAGGAGCCCCATGCGACCCCGCCTGCAAGTCGGCAGCTTTCGCGTCGATCACATGCTCGGACGTGGAGCCAATGCGGAGGTCTGGGCCGCGCGTCATGCCTCGGGAACCGAAGTTGCGCTGAAGTTCGCGCGTCGGACCGCCGCGAGCAGCGAGGCCCTGGCGCGCGAAGCGGAGCGCATTGCGGCCTGTGACCATCCCGGAATCGTGCACATCTTTGATCGGGGCACCGTAGAGGGCCGTCCGTTCATCGCGTTGGAACGGGCCCAAGGCACGCTGGCGCAGCTCCCTGCAGCTCTCGCCGTACGTGAGTTGGCCGACCACCTCTTGTCGGCGCTTGCGCACCTCCATGCTCGCGATCTGCTTCACTTCGACATCAAGCCATCGAACATTCTCGTGGGTTGTGCCCCTCGGACGGCGTGGACGGAAGCGGACCGGGCGGGGGTGCGCCTTGCTGATTTCGGTATTTCGTGGACGGGAACCGACGGGTCGAATTCCGCGGGAACTCCCGGGTGGTGCTGCCCCGAGCAGACCCAGGGGCTGCCTACGGCCTACGGTCCGCACGCCGACATCTTCAGCTTGGCGAAGGTCCTCGAAGAGATCATGGACGGGCCGAGGGACGGAGCTTGGGCGCCTTGGTTGGCGCGGGCCCTGCACCCTGATCCGATGCAGCGATTCCCGACCGCCGCCCACGCTCGAGCCTCGCTCCCCGATGGGGCGCGGGTCGTTCGCACTTCACCGGCCGCGTCGCCTACGTTGGAGACCGAGACGCGGCCGGTCACCGAGCCGGTATCGCTGAACGAGTCGCAAACGCCGCCATGCGCCATCGTGGTGCCGAAGTGGCCCGATCAGCCGCCTGCGTCACCGGACCGGCTCGCAAAGCGAACCTTCCTCGACGCGGGAGCCTCACTCCTGCCCTACCGGCCGACCCCTCTCGCCGGCCGAACGTCGGTCCTATCGACGTTGTGGCGGCAAGCGGCGACGTCGCGCCACCTCCGGCTCGGGGGCCAGGATGAGGATGTGGCGGAGGTGATCGAGGTGCTGACGGGGTGGGCGAATGAGGTGGGATTGCCTCTCCGCATGGAGCGGTCGACTGCAGATGGCATCGAGGTCGCGGCGCTCAACGCAACCCAGCTGGCGGCAAGAGCCCGGACGCTTGGATTCTCCCCCATCCAGGCGATGCGCGTCGTACGGGGGTGCGATACCTGGCGCGCCGTACATCGTCGCTTGCTCGAGTTCAGCCGTGCCCACCTCATTGGGGGAGGCAGCGAAGGGCTCGTGGTGCGGGGCCTGCCTATCGAGATACCGGCGGCTGGTCGTCCTTTCGACGAACGCGTCCTTGAGGTGATTTGGACGGCCGACAACGCCACCTTGGCCGAGGCGTTGGCCGAGCTTGAACAATCCTCCGATTCCCTTCGTCGTCGCCACCTTCGGCTGCTCTGTCGGACCCGCATTCAGATGCCGACCGACCGGGCCTCGGCCGAGGCGTTGCTCGAAGCGAGCGAGTCAGCCTGGGCCGCTGGCGATGCGCCCATTGCTGAAGCCTTGGCCTGTTGTGGAGCGGCAGCGCTCGGTCGTGCGTGGGCGCTTCAGGAGACCGTAGATCGCATGGAAGGGTGGCCTCAGTTTGTGGTCCCCATCACCCAAGCGCGGCGGGACGTGATTCGGGCCTATCTACTGACCTTCTTGCGGCACCCGGAAGCGGAATCGGCGATTCGGGCCTGTCTGGCGGACCACGATGGTCGATTCGCGAGCACGGCCTACGCGGCGTTGGCCGAGTGGCACGAAGCCCAAGGGCAGCCGGAAGCATCCTACGCAGCGGCTCAGGCATCGGTCGCAGCGGCCACTGACGGGAATTCGGTCTTTGAGACGTTATCCGCCTATCTGGCGTTGATTCGGGCTCAATTGCTGAACGACGCCCCCGACGAAGAGGTCGAAGCGGTGTTCAAGACGATCGAGAGCGTTGAGTTCTCGAGTTTCTTTTTACAGGCTCGGGTGCTCCTGTTCCGCACGGGATTCGAGCAACGTCGCGGGCGATTGGAAGAAGCGGAGTGGCTGTTTACTGAAATGCAAGGCCTGTATACGCGTCACGGGCAGCCGGATACGGTGACGGTTATCGACCGGACCTTGTTGTGCTTGAAGCGAGGGGAGCTTTCTTCCATTCCCTTCCTGGTCCCTTCAGACTGGGAAGACCAGCGCGCCAAGGCTCCTCCCTTTCTTGCCGCCGTCATGCGGGTCCATGACCTGTTCGTCGCGCTAGGGCGAGGTGGGGATGAAGGCATCGAACGAGCTCTGGCCGCCCTCGAACGTGACCCGCAGACGGTGCCGGCGACCCTTGACGAGGCGTTTGGGTTGGCGGCATCGCTTGGCCCGCGCCACTTCGCAGACCGGATTCGTGGCCTCTCCTCGACGGGGACCTAAAGCGTTTCGTCGCCAGGTTGGTAGACGTGTGGCCCAGGACCCGCACGCTTGATGGCCCAGATTCTGCGAATGTCTTCTGCACGGATCCCTGGCGCGGCCTTGGACAGCGCTCGGGTAAACGCATTGAACTGGTTTTGCGGAAGGGGCGCTTCGCGATACCCCTCGCGTTTTCGGCGGTCGAGATCGGTCCAGAAATCGACCGCATCCTTCAGGGGGGCGCCGATGTGGTTTCGAATCCACGCCATGAATTCGTTGGAAAAGCGGAATCGAGGACCGCAATGCTCGCGGAAGAAGGCGCGGACGTTTTGGGTGTTGCGGTAGCTGGCGGAGATGACGGTATTGGGCGTGAGGGTGGCGGTGCGCCAATCGAAGCCATCAACGGGGGGCCGAACCCGGGCCGTCCGTAGCACCGTGCCAGTGTCGAAGAAATGTCCAATTCGCTCTGTGATTTCGGGCTTGTTGCCTGTCCGCGGGAGGTCGAGACGTCGGGCCATTTCGACCAATTCGAGTTTCGTCCAATACCATCGCTCAAGCGTGGCTCGGTCAGTGACGGTATGCGGGGCAGGGCGAGTCTCGGCCATGAGGACCCTTATTCTTCGAGAGGAGCGTCCTCATCCTCGGGGACGTCGTGACCCTCGGCACGCATCAGAGCTTTGGTGGACACTTCGATCGTGGCGGGCCCCGCAAGGCGGATCCACAACCTCCCATCTTCTCTCATGAAGAGCTTACTCTCTTCGTTTACCGTGTCCCAGCCGTGCCCTTCGGCGTGTCGCACGAACATCGCGGTCAAGTCACGCTTGAGATTGCTGCGCTCGGAGGTGTAGCGCAGTCGGTGGACCTCGCCCCGCCAAACGGTGGCCTGGATTTCGACCCAGCCGTCGCGAAACCTGTGGATGGAGGTCGGGTCATCATCGGCCACGCCGCGTTCGATGACTTCGGAGGGACCCCACATCTCGCGGGCTTTTCCGATCGACATCGGCGGGCGCACCATGGGCGTACCGACAAGTCCGGCGCGAGGTCCAATCTGATGGCGCCACATGCCGTAGAGCGAAAGGAACACCGAAAGGCCTGAAACGGCCGCTCCGCCAAGGACGAAGGGCCATCCTCCGGGATGATCTGGCCCAAGCCACGTTCCCGCGAACACAGCGAACAAGGTGGCGACGGAGGCCACAGGATGGTGGATGAAGGAGGCAAAGGAGGTCACTCGGACGATCGAATCGGGATCGACGGGGAAAATGCCGTCGTCGTTGGGCGGCCCGAACCGCCGTTCCACTTCGAGAGGGTCGGAGATGCCGGTCACGTCAGCGAGATCTTCGCGTTCAGCGTAGCCTTCGCGCACGGCGAGCCAGCTCTGCTGAGTGGCGCGTAAAGCCCACCCTTCGGCGACGACGACCATGATTGTAAGGGCGTAGAGGAGCATGAGCCGCGAGCTATTCCAGTCATCGTCACCCCACCAGCGGCAGTACGTCAAGCTGCCGCCATAAAACTGACCAACGCGACCAGCCAGGCGCACGCGAGCGCGATGGTGGGGACCACTCCAAAGATTTGAACCGTGGTTTGCCAACGGCGCAGGAGCCTCGGAAGAGCGTGAGCGCCTCCAAACGGCCCAACGCCCCCCCGACTCACGCCGTGCCTGCGATCCCGGCGAGCTGATCGACGGGTCGCTGGGGAGGGGGAGCCTCGAGTGAAGGAGTGGATCGGCTTCGTTGCCCAATCCCTCCTTCGCGTCACCTACTGAGGTTCGCAGATGAGATCGGCGGCCCGGAACTCGGACGGCGCCGTGGATCCATCGATGCTCAACAAGTAGGCGACCAGGTCGCGAGCGTCCGCTTCGCTGATCTGGTTCGCCACGGCCGAACCACTGGCGATGTGAGCGGTGTCTTCGGTGTCAAACAGCAGGTCGGACAACGACTCGAAACGCCCATTGTGGAAGTAGGGAGCTCCGAGCTGCAGATTCAACACAGATGGCACGTTGAAGCCTGCCTCGCCCTGGGCCACGGTGACCATGTTCTTTCGCACTTCGAGGGCGCCTTCGGCGAAGGTGGGGCTCTCGAAGGTGTCAACATCGCGGAGTACACAGGCGTGCTGCGTGATGGGTCGCCCGAGGCTGGCGTAGAATTCATTTTCGAGCAAGGGGCTGATGCACTGGCCCGCAATCGGATCGCAGGCATCCGTGAGGCCCTTGCAGTCTTCGTCGACCTCACAGCCGCTCTCGACGTCAAACACTGGCGTCTGCTCAACCAACACGGGGTTCTTCCCCGCGATGAAGTCTGACACCAGCGTTTGGCGAAGGTCGTCCGACTTGGCGGGGCCCCCGTACTCGGTGGCGAGGGTCGGGGTGTAGTACCGAATCGAACTCGTCCATGAGCCCCCACCATGGCACGAGTCGCAGTTGTAGCTTTCTTCGAAGAGCACCTTTCCGTTGGCCACGTCGCCCGGAACGTTGGTCTTGGCCCGCGGGGAGCGAATCGTTTTGACCCAATCCGTGATTTCGTCCCAGTCTCGGTTGGTGTTGAGCGCTGCGATAAGTTCGGTCGTAGATCCAAGGTTATTGGCGTTGTTTCCAATGCCGTCGACCAAGAGCTGATCCTGATCTTCGTTGGCTCCCGTCAGATCGATGGCTACGTCATTGCCGTCTACGATGGCTCCGAGGCCACCCGAGACGCCTCGCGTGTTGAGTTCGAAGTCTGCCACTTCGTCTCGTACCGATGTCCAGTTGAAGATGCGCTGGGGAAAATCGACGTTCGCCTCCAGCGAGTCGAGCACTTCGGCGAAGCCATGGGTGTTGCCGAAGCGGTCTGGACTCACGTTTTCCTTGCTGAAGCTGGCGTCCATGCTGACCGTCTGGCGCGGACCCGTGGGGAAGTGCCAGGTCACGTTGTCGGTCAGTCCGCGAGGGTGACAGCCCACGCAGCTACTCCAACGTCCGTCTGACCAGCGGCCCCGCCCCGTAAAGAAGAAGTCCTTGCCCTTCAGCAAGCGATCTTCGAGCGACCCTTCAGGCGGCAGCGAAGCGCTGGGAGTCTGCGACAGCCGAGTCTGGGTGTTGAGGTCGATGGTCGTGACGTCGAAGCTGTTTTCGTTGTTGACAAAGGCGATCTTCAGCTCATCGCTGATGCTGATGCCGGTGGGGAACTTGCCCGTGGGGAGGTTTTTGACGGCCGGAAGGCCTGCCTGGACCACCGCGGCCGAGCTGAAGTCGTCGTAGTCGAGCCGCATGACAAGGTCCGACGATCCACAGGAGACGTAGCAGAACGACGTGTCAGGCACACAGGCCATGTCGGTCGGAACAGCGCAGAAGAACTTGTCCTCACCGGCGTCCTGTTGCTTGATGCGCTCCTGGATGTTCAGTCGAAGGGAAGGGATTTCCTGGTCGGTCTCTGCGTCAATGACGTGAACGCAGCTGTGGAGGTTCATGTTGAAGCGCAGGTCACCCCGTGGGCTCGCGCAGGTGCTGGTCACGAACAACCGGCCTTGGTCGTAAGAGATGCTCGACAACTGATTGGGGAACGCCCCCGACGTGTCGTTGGCACAGCCCGCCGCGTCCAGATCCTCTGCGCAGTCCCCCACATCATCGGGAATGCGGAACCCGGTTTCTTCAAGCGGAGGCAGCACAATCTTGGTTGCGCCCCTCGTGTCCCCTGCGTTTCCCGCAACCTTATACACGGCTCCCTGGCGGCCATTGTCGCTGCCTTCTTGTCCTCCCGGCCGCTTCTCGGCGAAGAAGTCGGTGACGTAAAGGTTGCCGGGCTCACCTTCGAGCTTCAGGTACAACAGGGCAAAGGGGTTGACCTCGGTCTCCCCGTTCGCATCCGAGAAGTCGAGGGAATCGATCGGGTCGAGCGTTTCGCTGAACACCGAGACGGACCCGTCGACGAGGTTGGCCACGAAGACTCTGGATCCATCGGCGTTGGTGACGACGCCCGTAGGCTCGGAACCCGTTGATACACAGACCGGCGTTTGCGTCACGCCACCGTCGATCTCGACCCGGCAAACCAGCTGATCGTACTGAAGGGTGGCCAGTAGGTAGCTGTCGTCATGACCCCGGACGATCGAGGACACTTCAGGCGCATCACCACCGAGAGCCAAGGTGAACTGGGAGGCATCGTCCAGTGACGAGTTGTCCGAAAAGAAGAAGACCGAAACGCTTCCGCTGTCTCGGTTCGTATTCGCAAACCAGCTGCCGTCGCTGGCGAGAGCCGTCGTGCCCGACTTGCTTTGGAAAAAGCCGTCGAAGGGCACGTCACCCGTGTCGTCTCCCCCTCCCGTGTCGTTGCCGTTTCCTGTGTCGTTACCAGTTTCCACCACTGGTTCTTCGTCGTCGGTCGGATCTTCGCCCAGGCATCCTGTTCCGAAGGCCGTGATGGCGGTCATGAGGAAGCACCAGCGTGCTCCGCGAAGCGTTGTCATGGGTCTCGGCTCCTGTTGAATCGTCTCGCATGCAAGTGATTCCACAGTGCGCCGTCGCCGGGATTTCTTCGACTTAACCAGGCTTAATCGTGAACTGACTTAGGTTGTCACTCCTCCGAGCCGCAGGAGATCAAGGAGTAGGGCATGCTTTGGGTCATCAATGGGTATGCATGGTGCAGGGGTGAATGGGAATGCGGAACGACAGGGTGTCGAAGACGGCCTGGCGCTGGGAACGCGCTGACATTCAAACTCGGCTCATGATGCGTTGGGCAAGCGTGTTGGGTTTGGGATTGCTGGGTTGTGGACGGGCGCCCCTCGAAGTGTGCAACTGCGCAGAGGGGCACGGGGTGGTCATCAACGAGGTGTGCAGTTGCTTGGCCCTGCTCCCCTCGACGCCCAACCCGGCGGGGGCCCGCGAATTCGACCTGCAAGGGGGGGCGGAACCGGACTGGGCGGCGATCGATGGTGCATTGGCCACCGGTGATGTTGTCGTGCGCTTTGCACCCGGGGACGCCTGGGAACGCCTCCGCATCCTTCGCACCGACGAAGGGCCCCATCGCCTGGTTCTTGATGGGGGAGGGGGGGCCGAACGTGCCACCGTGGCGGGCATTCTTACGCCGTTCGACGAGGGACCCCGACATCGCATCACCATTCGTGGCTTTGAGATTACCGGTTCCCCCGACAAAGGTGTCTTTTGGGAGGCGGGGGACGACATTCTCATCGAGGATGTGGTCATTCATAACAATCGCGGAACGCCTGCGTTAAACCTTGAGTATAGCAATCGATCTGGCTACCCCTCCACCGGATTTGTCGTGCGCAATAGCCACATCTACGACCAGCGTGGCGAGTGCCTGTACATCGGCGGCGCAGAAGGCATGGACCAAGACAGTCATCGCGACGTTCGGATCGAAAACAACTTGATCCACGACTGCTGGGCCGCCGACACCAAACACGACGCAATCAATGTAAAGGACCGGCTTTCGGATGTGCGCGTCGAGCGAAACGTGGTGCTTCGTTCCGATTGGGGCATCGAGGTTGCATCGCCCGGAATCTACCGGAACAACCTTGTGATGGCTACTGTCCGCGAGGGCGTTCAGGTCAGCGATGCCTTTTCGCCCATTCGCGACATGGTGTTCGAGGGCAACGTGGTGGTGCGGCCTGGACATGACGGCTTCCACATCGCGACCGACCGGGCTTCGGCCCCCGGCCTCAAACTGCGAGACAACTGGGTGGTGGGGGCCCGCAAAGCGGGTGTCTTACTCGGATCGGGGGCGGGAATGGACGTCACCATCGAGAACATGGTGATTCTGGACAGCGCCGTGGCGTTCGACGGCTGGGGTGACGAAGCGGTGGTTGACGTGGTGGATTGCCAAACGTCAGGGAATGAGGAAGACTTCAGCCGCCTGCTTGCCGAGGCGGGCCCTTGCACCACCGCCGAACCGGTGGATGTGACGACCATTGCGGGCCCCGATGGCCAGTTCTTCACCGCCGATGACCCGATCGTGATGCAGGAGTGACTCGAAGGAAACGGTGATGGGGAGATTCCCGTCACCGCCTACGACACCTCCGATGTTGTGGTGTTTACGGCCCGCATTCGGATGCGGCAGTCGGTGAAGGCTCGCCGGGCGAGCTGACGATAGTGGACCGACATGGTTCGTCCGACCCCTCGCATGATTGAGTTTTTCGAGTCTCGAACCCGTGAGCACATCGACCGCGTGGGGCAATGCCTCGAGGCGGTGGCGGTGACGCACTCCCTGGCCGCGGAGCTTCGAGCTCGGATTCCGATTCACGACGCCTCGAAGTTCGGTTCGGAAGAGCGCGAGCCCTACATCTGGCTCACGGAGTTTCACCGGTGCCGGCGACGGGGGGAGCCATTCGAGTATCCGCCCGGGGTGGCGGACCGGGTCACTGCGGCGGTGGACCACCACGTCCGTCACAATCGGCATCATCCAGAGTGTCACGCGCATCCCGACGCCATGTCGGAGGTCGATCTGATCGAGATGGTCTGCGATTGGACCGCGATGGCGCTTGAATACGACCAGGGGTCGGCTCGTCCTTGGGCGGACCGCACGGTCGGCACGAAGCTCATCCTCGCACCGTCGAATGTGGTGGTCATCTACGATGCTATCGACGTCCTTGAGCGACGGTGGCGTTAGCGGGCAGACATAGACGTTAGGTCGGCGAGCGATGGCGAGGCTCCTTTCAGGGACAATGCAGTTGACTCCTTCCGTTGGTGAGGATGGGGTGCTCACCCTCATACGTGAACTGCAGCCCGTGCCCTTCGGGGTTCCATTGCGCCGTGCCGAGCTATCTGGTGACCTCTTCCTCGAAGCCAACCCCCGATGGGCGGTCGTCCGTGGCGGTCCAGGTCCGTCCAGGTCTTTCGGAGGGGAACTTCCGTTGTTTGGCACCGCACGCGAGGTGGTGGAACAGCTCCTGGTCGACGTAGACGATCCTGTGGTGGCGGACCTCCGTAAGGGTAGGGCGCCGCGGGAACGTCGCGTGCTGCTCGATCGCCTGGAAGAGGTGGCCCCCCGTCGGGCGGCGGCCATTCGAGCGCTCGAACGCCGCTGGCTTGATCCGATGCAGACGTCCTGGATTCCGCCCATTCGGAGCTTTACGGTTCAAGGCGAGCCGATTTGGGGAGCCCGCTGCGATCTGGCATTCGCACAGTTTGCGGTCCATCGTCCTGACCTGCGGAGCCACCCGGTCCCGACCTGGCCTCGGGCGGACGATGTCCTCGTCGAAGCAGTCTTACGGGGTTTAGGCATCACCGACATTGGCTATTACCTCGTCGATAGCGGGTTCTCGATGGATGAAGCCGTGGCGCTCCATCGGTCTTTGCAGTCTCACCGCCAAGTTCCGGAGGGATCGCTCGACGAGGTTCTCACGCGGTTACGGGGCCAGCCGCTTTCGGGAGGGGAGGAAGGAACCGAGTGGCGGGCCTGGCTTGAGACATTGAGCGTTCACGAGCGACGGACCGCCCGGTCGGCCCTGCTGGGATCGTGGGGAGACGGCGCGACCTCCCTGCTGGAAGCCATCTTGCGCCGGGTCCTAGGCGCGCTGCAGGATGCCCTCCAACGCTCGGGCCTTTGGTGTGCGCCCCCACACGTGGGCCCTGGTGCGGTAAGCGCGTGGGAAGACAGGCATGCGGTCGCATTACCCGGCGTTGTCCAGTGGTTCTTCAAGCGGGTGAGTTCGACCACGGGCATCGACATCCACGAACAGGGGATGCCCCCGATCGAGCATGCCGCGATCTGGCGAACGCCGGTGCGTCGAAACGAGCTTGTCGTGCTCGAGCAATCCGCCAATCAACGTTGGCTGGTGGCCGAGGATGGCTTGCTACACCAATGGAACGGTCGGCTCGCTACGACCGAGCCCTGGACTTGGCTTGCGCATGCGTTTTTTTCGGGGCTGCTGCTCGACGGATTGGAACACACCTGGAATTGAGTCAGTCCGGCACGGGCCCTGGCCCTTGGGTTCCTCGGGCTCTGCGGAGCACGAATGAGCTACCGCAGGCAGGACAGATCCACCGTTCGGCTTCACGCCGCAGCCGACCGTGTAGGGCTCCACAATGGGGACACTGCACCGGTGGGTCAAAGCGCCAATAGTCACGCAGCTCATTCCAGGCGGGCATCGCGAGGCTACGGCATGCAGACCGAAGGCGGACCTGTGCGTGCCGCGGCGATCGAACAGCCAGGTCAAGTAGGCCTGGACGTCGACAACGACCATCTGTACTGTACGAACGACGCCAAGCAAGGTGGCCCAGCGGTGGGCGCCTTCCGGACTCCCGGCGAAGAGGCTGTTGAGACGCAGCTTTGCGTGGTGCTGGAAGCTCCTCTAACTGGCTTTGTTATCAAGGGGCAGACGTTCATTTTCGACGAACGCGGTCAGCCCCATGAAGTGGTTGCAGTAGTACCGCACCGCCTTCTGGAGGGGGTCCGATGGGGGCAGGCCCGGCGCCAGGACGCCGATGAGCCAGGTCCCGAATCGCCGTACGACCCGTCCGATCCGGGTCTGACGGAAATCCCGGAGGGCGTCGCCTTCGAGGCCGCGTTCCCGGGCCTGCTTGTCGAGGTCGTAGATGGCGGTGATGAATCGCCCACCCTGGGCGGCGAGATGGGATGTGCGCTGCTGTAGGCTCGGTCTAGCCCCTGGCGAAGCCTGGATTGAAGAGCATAGGCGGTCTGCAACGAGGTGGTCATGAAAGGCCGACTGTCAAGCTCCAAACTTCTGGTCCAGTCCGAACGTTACTGTACTGCCCTCCCGGATTCACCTCCAGAAAGTGATATCGACCTGATTGATCAAGCAGCAAATCGCATGCGCCGTATCGAAGCCCAAGTCGCTTCATCATTTCTAGCAGATTATCCTGAATCAACGCTGGAAGAAGGTGTTGGTTGGCTCTTGGTGCTTGGGCTGGTACCTCGACAAGCTCCGCCAGCTCGATGACGTGATCGAGAGGCTGCTGGGGCAGGACAAGTTCAACGCCGCCGGCCTTGCGGCCCTGGTCGCCCAGGCCAAGGGCGCTCGAGCGTCCGTTGACGAACTGTTCGCCAGAATCCCGACGAGCTCGCCACATGGGAAGTACGATCCAGAGGACGGCACGTGGCACCCGGCGTGACCGGGCGAAGGGGGTGAGGACGATGATGACACTGTGGGCAACGGTCGCGCTGGCAGGGGTCCACAAGGTGGAGCTGGACGTCATCGCTCCACGGGAACCCGCTCCCACCGGCTGGGCTCCGCTCGGCTTCGTCGCCCACCGCATTGCCAGCGTACGCGGCCCCGACGAACGCGCCAACGTCGTGGTCGACGACGGCTACATGCAGGTGAGTTGTGCAGTGAACACCGGGGTCCTCTGGCTCCACCTAAACTGGACCGCGCCGCGCTCGTGGACGGGTCGCATTCCGCAGGAGGTGGATTGTCGGGTAGGGCGACACAGGATTCGCGCGAGGCTCCGGCAGCTGCCGCCCAAGTACGTAGATCCGACAGAGCTCCAAGCGAGCCCCGACCGACGCGCAGAGCTGCGGCTGTACGACAACGACACACCCGCCTTCCAGTGGTTCGCGTTGCCCGCAGACGTCGACTGGGTGGAGGGAGAGTTTCCCTGGGTGCCTGACGACGGAGCCGCCCTGCCCACGGTGCGCTGCAGGGTTGGCCGCGGCAACGGGCTGAGGCTCGAAGTCCTGCAAGCCACGGTGAGCGCATCGGGTGCCTGCGTGCTGCAGGACGCGGCGGGCGGCCAGCTTCGCGTCCCCATCGACCTGGTAGTCTGTGGCTCTCTCGATGAGGTTGCCAGCGCCTCCTCCGCAGGGTGCCGTCCCCGTGACCGTTGACACCCTCCATCGGCTCTGCGAGGCCGTCGAGGGTCGAAAGCTCGACTTCCTCCGGTACACAGCCGCCCAGCGCCGCTACCTGCTGTCTATAGGCTCGGGCTAGCCCCGGTGGTCGGTTCGGGACGTTCGAATAAGGCGGAAGCCCAACCTAACGGTCTTGGAGGGCGAACCAACCGTGCGGGGTCAGGTCAGCCAGGCGAAGGCCACGGTTCGCGGGCATCACGCTCAAGCGGGGCAGGAC
>JBCCQY010000037.1:0-68585 GCA_039208735.1 Myxococcota bacterium
CTGTACCGCCATCCTGTGAATCCCAAAACCCTGCGCGCTGTGAATATCTCAATTCAATACTTGAAAATTATGAATTTACCGATCCAGGTTGTCGGAACTTCCGACGTATTGAAGTTGAGTGCAGCTGGGCGCGACGTGAAGCAAGGCAAGTGGAGTTTAGATCCGGAACTCCAGCGCTCGAGCTAAAACCGACCTTGCATCAACATTCTTTGGCTCACGAATGCGACCCCTTGAGGGAAGGTCCCCCGCGTTCTCTCAGGACAACTGTTGCAAGTCGACTTCGATTATGGGGCGCTGTGAATTTCGTCAACGAACTGTAGCGGTTTAGGGCTCTGACATGGGCCGACCGCTGGCGGCAACCAGGTGGGAACTTCCGACAACCCAGTCCTAGACGGATTTCTCGAATGCCGGCCCTCTCCCCCCTGGACCCACAAAAACTTCCGACCAGCATCCGACAGCCGAATTGTCATGGTTTTGGAGCAGTGATTTGAGGATGGTGCAAGGTCGAGGCTTCTGGGGCTCTCTCCGGCGGTCCGGACCTCGAGTGGAGTTCCCTTGAAGCCCATTCCCCATTCGGAGACCTCGTGCGCGGGACCGGTCGGCGACTCAGCCTTAAGCCTCGCCGACCGTGAGCGGTTCGCCCAGCAAGGCCTCGTCGGACGAAGTGCCGCCCTCAACGTCGTGTTGGAACGCGCACTCGACATCGCCCGCTATCCCACGCCGGTACTCATCACCGGCCCGACAGGATCGGGAAAAACCGCGCTTGCCCGTGCAATCCATGCCGAAAGCGATGTTCGCGGCGACTTCGTGCCTGTCAATGCAGCGAGCCTGCAGCCGAGCATTGGCCGGTCCGAACTCTTCGGCATTGAAGGCGAGCGTGCCACAGGGGTCGCCCGGCACGCCGGATTGCTCGCAACGGCCCATCACGGAACCCTGTTTCTCGACGAGGTCGGCACGCTCGGGCTTGATCTCCAGGCCACGCTTCTGAAGGCCGTGGACGAAGGCTCCTTCACGATGGTCGGAAGCACCAAACTCCGAACGGTCGAAGTTCGCTGGATCTTCGCCACGAACGTGGACCTCAACGCAGCGTCCGACAACGGCACGTTTCGCGGCGACCTCCTCTCACGGATCGAAGGATGGACCATCGAACTGCCCTCCCTCAACGAACGCCTCGAAGACATCCCGGACCTCGTGGACGCACTCGTCCCACGGATGGCTCGCACCCTCAAGTGCCCAGCTCTTCGCCTTACGCCGGCCGCACTGGACTACCTTCATCACGTCGACTGGAGCCGAGGGAACATTCGCCAGCTCGAAAATGTCCTTCGTCAAGGTCTGATTCGCGCCAACAACCGAAATCGCATTCGCATCGATGTCGCAGAACTGACGACCGATCGCGGTTTCCAGGTGTTCCGAAACTTCAACCTCGCAAAAGCGCAGTGGAAACGGCATTGGTTGACCCATCAGCTCCGCCGTGTGGGTGGCGACGTCAAGCGGCTCGCCAAGGACATTGGGATTTCGATTTCCCATGCCTACAAGCTGATTCAGGATCTCGACATCTCGAAATAGTGCGCACCAGGATCGCGCAGAGAGACCCATTTTTCACGCGCGTTTACTTGTTGTAAACGCGAATTTGACTCCACGATAGACGCCGCCTGGGGGGTCGGTACGATGGCTCAACGCGACGTGAGCGTCGCAGGAGCCCCCATGCAAGACCCCTCTCCCCTCGAGTTTCTCGACTACCGAAGGTTCCTAAACGCCTGGTTCGATCATCGACGTCTTCGGCCGAGCAAGAGTAAGTTCGCCAAGGAAGTCGGATGTTCCCGCCAACTCGTGTCGCTGATTTGCCAAGGCCAACGAAATCTCGGCGAAGAACGGGCCCTGCTTTGGGCCAAGCGCATGGATCTCGAGGAGATGGACCTAACCTACTTCCTCGCCCTGGTCCGATCGGTCGAGGGAGCCACCAAGGAAACGCGGCATGCCGCTCTCGGCTCCATCGAAGCCATGCGAACCTTCAAAAAAGGAAACTCGAAACTTTCATTTCTCGTAGGTCTGTTCTCGCATTGGCTGCGACCCGTCATCTATGAGATGAGGTCTTGTGTAGGGTTTGAACCCTCCGTCTCCTGGATCGAATCCCACCTTGGTCCGAAAGCAGCGCGTGACGATATTGCGGACGCGTTGGGATGGCTTTCCAACGAGGGACTTCTAAGCTCAGAAGGCGAAAAGGTCATCCACGCGGCCTTGGCAACGGCTCACAATGAAGCACCCGGTGTGTTGACCAACGCCCTTGCCCATCACCACTTCGAGTTGCTCGAGATTGCCTACCAACAGCTGCCGAACGTTCCACCGAAGCAACGCAACTACGTCAACATCACCGCCGCCGTCACCCGAGAACAGCAACGACGGATAGATGAAGAACTTAAAGAGTTTCAACGTCGAATCTACTCGATTGCCGCAGAGCCCGAGGGCGAGGACCAGCGGGTCTTCGTGTACGGACTATCCATGCAACTGTTCCCTCTGACGACCGTTCCCGATCTTGCGGTTGACGACGAAGACGACGCTGAAGAAGAGTAAGGTCGAGGGAGCCCATGAGCCGAACCGGCCACGGGCCCCCCTGTGTTTTAGTTTGCCACGAATTCGAGCGACGACGTCACTTCGGGTCCGTTCGTCAACGGGGCGGAAATGGTCGAGCCCGAGAGGTCCACCGTCATGTCACCGTCGGTGAAGCTTTCCGTGCGCACCGTACCTCCCACCGAGGCCGAGACGTAGCCGGTTCCATCCCATTGAATGACGAGTGAACAGAAGTCCCCCGCCACGGTCGGCACATCGACCGTGGTGGACGCGTCCAGGTCGACGGGCCAGCTAACATCTTCGTCCGGAAGGCTGGTATCGCAGGGCTTATACGTCAGGGACGCCACCAGCAGCGACGTCTCCACGACGGGCCCCTCGGTCGCCACCACATCGAGTTCAAACTCACCAGGGTTCCCGGCGAAAATCACAGCTTCCGCCGAGGCAAACGCAAACAAGTACAACATCAAGACCTCCTTCCTCGCTCGGTGCGAGGCGGGTCCTGGGATTGCGAAGCCGAGGCCAATCGGGCCAAACTGCCCAACCGAGTTTCAATCTCAGTAATTTCGAAAACTCAGCGGTCGGGACTCTCAAAAGTAAGAACACGGTTCCAAATTCGATCCGCTTTCTCGGAATGCGCTGCCCGAGCGTGCTATCTCGAGGTTTTCTCGTATCGAGAAGGCTTCTCCGCAGAGAATGCGGCCTTTCGCCGAGCATCGGATAGTGGGCTGCAGGAGGTCACCATGCGAACCACCCCGCTTTGCCCCCCAAAGCGCGCGCTACAGCGGATCATCATGACGCGCTTCTGAGATCGGTACACCGCGTTCCCAGGGCGCACTCAGGGCCCTGATCAGCTTGCAGGAGCGAAGCGACGAAAGCTGACCGCGTGAGCCTGCAGGCGCGTAGCGCCGAAGGCCAGCGGTGATCGGCTCACTGAAAGCCAATCACAAACACCTCTTCTGCGCGTTTGTCTACAGGCTGTAGCGCCTGTTTGCAAGCGAGTGGTGGCAATGGTTTTTGCCATGCGCCATGTTTTGGAACGTTCCGGCCAGATGGCCGGCAAATGAGGTGTTGAATGACGAAGCCAGGCCGTGGTCTGAGCATCGCCCGTGGTGGCGTGCACCCGAAGTTCGGTCCTCTGTGCAACCATTCCGTCGATTGCCGCCTTGTCGTTTGGTGGAACCCTGGCCAGCGCAAGGACGGACATGCTTGATCTCGAGGCGGACTATCGCTCTCTGATTCGAAGTCGCCTGAAGTACGGAGACGCGCGCCGGCTTGCGGCGCACCTCAACCGTGCAGAGAGTTGGGTGAGCATGATGCTCCGAGGGGGAAAGCGGAGCCTTCCCCCGGATCTTGCTGGGGATGTCGCGGACTTTTTTCAGCTTGAGGGCCAGGAGCGTGAGCATTTCATCGCGCTCGTCGAACTGGAGGAAGGGAATACGGAAAGCGCCCGAAGAAAAGCAAGGTCGATCCTCCGGTCCCACGGCATCATGGGTACGCCGCAACAACGCGTCAATGAGGCCATCAAGCTCTTTGCCGAGGGATGGTACATCGGCGCCGTACTCGAGTTGGCCCGATGCGACAAATTTGAGCCTTCCCCCCAGTGGATCGCCCCAGCCCTCAATCCATCGATTACCACTACCCAAGCCTCTCGGGCCTTGGTTCTCCTGATTCGCAATGGACTGCTTCAAGAGGACGGTCGAATCAGCGAGCGAGAGCGCATGGACATCTCCACACCGTTGGACATGCCTGCCACCTTGTCGGAAGCTGGACACACCCTTCATCGGGAGTCCATGATGCTCGCGGCCGATGCCGCTGGCCGCTTCTACCCCAATGAACGACACTTGGGAGCCGGGTTCGTCGCCCTGTCCGAAAAGCGCTTCGACGAAATCCGCAACGCCTTCCGCGAGACGTTCTTGCACGCCATTGCCGAGACCACCGTGGACGAAGCCCCACCTAATCGGGTCTATCAATTCGTCGTGGCTCTGCATCCCGTCAGTAACTACTCCGATAG
The DNA here is from genome assembly GCA_039208735.1 of Myxococcota bacterium. Taxonomy (GTDB): domain Bacteria; phylum Myxococcota_A; class UBA796; order UBA796; genus DRPG01. The sequence continues at coordinate 4,580 of JBCCQY010000037.1, forward strand.
CCAATAATCGACGAGTTCGAGACGCCCCATTAACGCGATGAGCCACGAACGCGACGGGGCGAGGGGACGACATGATTCGGACCAGCCGCTGTCAATCGTGCGGCGACGCCATCCAGGCCAAGTCGCGTGGTCCGCTTCCTTTGCGGTGTGTACCGTGCCAGCAAGCGTGGCGAAAAGCGCGCGATCGCGAGCGCCGGGGCAACGCTAACCAAAGCACAGAAGCGCGACGAAACGCCAGCAAACGAGCCTATGACCAGCGAACGAAACCACTTACGCTCTGTTTGCGATGGGGGTTCGACCATGGCCACCTTGAGACGAAATTGTCGATCGGTGACCTGCGAACGCTCTTCCCCAACGGTTTCTCTCGAGATGTGGAGCGGCCAGTGCGGGATGCCTATCGCACGGCCCCTCGCGGGAAGAAACAGGCGGCCGGTTGGGCGATTCTCGCGCCGCTCCTCGCCGCCGCACAGAAAAGAGCCAATGAGGAGAATGCGCAACTCAAAGAAAACTGATCTCTGCCATATTTGACCTATTTTTCCGCACTAAAGCCTATTTTGCAGCACAAGAAGTGTCGGAAGTTCCGACGCACAAGAGTTTCGATTGGAAGCCTCCCTTAGATCCAAGGCCAGCCCATTCGAACCTGCCGTCGTACCGGGCTGGGGCTCCAAGGTCTGATGGTCTCGCTATTCCAAAGGCTAGACCCCGAATTCGTGCTGTATCTGGTGCGTCCGTAGCGGTAGATCGGGCCCGGTAGCTTCCGCAACAGCGCTGAGGGAGAGGTACCCACCGACAAAAGGGCTGGATCCGCAGTGACCTCGCCTGGCCTCAGCCGTGGAGACCGCAGGGGAGGCAAACGGCGGACCAATGCTGCCTTATCGGCGGAATCGGCGACGTCGAGGTCACCCGCCACCCAGACGACGGGTTGACCAGGCTGCTTCACGCCCATTCGGCCCCCTACGAATAGCCCACGCAACAGCGCGTACGGGGAGTCGGCAACGACACGGGTTTCTGAGCGATCCGTGGAGTAGGCTCGGACATAGCAACTTGCATCCACCACTCGGTGGGTCGCGTTGATCCAGTTCGGGGCAAACGTCAGAAGTTCGACCTGCAGGTTCATGAGTTCTTCCGAAATCTGGGGTTCGCCGTCCACGTACGAATCATCTGCCGAGACCCAATCGACGTGCGCAAACCCTTCGGCTAGTGCACACAGCACGAGAGCCTGGTCCTCGGGGGCTGAGCCAGTGACGGTAACCGACCGCAGCCTCGGCCAGCCCGATGAATGCGCCAACCCACGGGCCTCTTCGACCGAAAGCTGGGCTCCGTTGAGATGGAGGCATTCAAGATGGGGCCACCTTCGCTCCCCGAGTGCCCGAACTCCGGATTCCCTCAGTCCAGCAATGTCCAGCTCTCGAAGGTCGCCAAGATGGGGCGCCGTCACGACGGCACGAGCCTCCGTCGGCGAATGGGTAAACGCCCATACGCTCGAGGGGCGAAAGTGGTCGGGAGGGCTCTGCCAAAACGCATTCCAGGCCGCTTCAGTGCCAAACTGACGAATGGCGAGCCTCTCGCATCGCGAGAGCACCGCCCCCCTCAGTGCGGACAAGGTGGCGTCGCCAGCTCGGACTTGGAGCTGCCGAGGCCGAATGTCGGTACGCTCGAGCACCGACAACAGCAAGGGGTCGTCGACATCGCTCGAAAGGTCGAGTCGTTCGAGCCCACTCCAAAACGTCGCCCCCGCCACCTCCAGCATCGCCTTGCGAACCGCCTCGGGCATCGACAAGTGCAACGTCGAGGGACGCACCCGGTCGAAGAAACGCGCGAGCTTCATCGGGTTGACGCCTTCGGTCAGCGTCACGTCGAACGAGTCGAGCGCCTCGATGCCGGGCACCCGCTCCAGCGCATCGAACGCAGCATCATCAAATTCGTACGCCCTTAGCTCACGGAGCAATGGATGCCGGGTGAGCCTGTCCGCGACCACCTCTGCATGCAGGCCATCGCGGAAGGTCAAGCCCACCAAGAACCCCCGACGAATCGTGCCATCAAAGCGTCCGAGGGAGTCTAGAACCTCGGTCATCGCACGTTGATGCGTAGTCAAGGCATCGTCGTGGAACTCGCTTCGAAAGCTCGGCCAGTCCTGTTCGAGCTGCACGAGCCGTCCACGCGAATCGTTGTTTTGAAGGAGCTGGTCGGCCAACACCGTCCAAGCCGGCTCATCGTCGGGGTTGCACCGAAGGTGCTGCAAAAGAGGATTAAACAAGTTGGCTGCGTACCCTCGAGTTCCGGCGGATGGTCCTAAGGATTGTAGCGCATGTCACACTGTTGAAAGCTCCTGGGTTTTTTCGAGTGAGCGAACAGTTAGAAAACCCTCGCACATAGGGGAGCCGATGTTTTGGAAGCGGTTGTTGGTCGTCCTGGCGGTGGGGTTGGTGGGCTGTCCACCCGGAACACCGATTCAAGTGCCCGACGCGTTCTGTGGGGATGGCGCGGTCGATGAAGGCGAAGAATGCGACAACGGGTCGCAAAACGACGATGCTGCGGCCTGCACCGTGGCCTGCCGGAACGCGGTTTGCGGGGATGGTCTGGTCCTCGACGGGGTCGAAGAGTGCGACGAGGCTACGGGCAATAGCGATTCGGGCGAGTGCACCAGTGCTTGCGCCGTCGCTGTGTGTGGGGATGGGCTCGTTTTCGACGGCGAAGAAGCGTGCGACGACGGTGCGGACAACGCCGACACGGCGGCCTGTACGTCGCAGTGCGAATTGGCCGCATGCGGCGATGGCCTCGTGCACGCTGGCGTCGAAGAATGTGACCAGGGCACCGCCAACAACGACGGTGGCGATTGCACCACGGAGTGCACCACTGCGGTGTGCGGCGACGGGTTCGTTCAAATCGGCGTTGAGCAGTGCGACCTCGGTGAGATGAACGGCGGTGACCTTTGCACCGACGACTGCATGCTCGCCAGCTGTGGCGACGGCATCCTCAACGGCGAAGTCGAAGAGTGCGACGAGGGCGTCAACAACGACGACAATGGCAACTGCACGACCGCATGTACGCTCGCAAGCTGCGGAGACGGCTTTGTCTTCACGGGTGTGGAGGAGTGTGACGACGGTGTTGCCAACGCCGATGATGCCGAGTGCACGTCACAGTGCAACGACGCAGTGTGCGGTGATGGACTCATTCTGGCCGGCGTCGAGGAGTGCGACGACGGAGCCGGCAACGCCAACACCGCCGGCTGCACCGCTCAGTGTGCCGTGGCCACCTGTGGCGATGGCCTCACCTGGGCGGGCGTCGAAGAATGCGACGACAACAACGGGTTTGGCGGCGACGGTTGCAGCCCCACGTGCGCGTTGCCCGACACGCGGATGTTGCTGACGGCCGATGCGCGAATCGTGGGTGAGGAAGCGCTCGACACGCTTGAGTGGACGAGTTCCGCCGGCGACGTGAACGGCGATGGCTTCGACGACCTGCTGTTGGGGGCACCGGGCGGAAATGTCGGAAGCAACAACCTCACCGGACGCGTTTACCTCTTTCATGGGCCCATTCAGGGCATCCGAGATGCGTCGACGGCCGATGCCTCCTTCCCGGGCGACGTGAACGAAAACTTCTTCGGTCAGAAGAACAGTGGGCTGGGAGACCTCGATGGCGACGGGTTCGATGACTTTGGCATGCGCTTGCCCTCGTCCGCAGGAGACGTCTTCCTCGCATACGGTCCAGTCGCCGGGGAAATTGAACTCGATGCGTTGGGTACGTCTATTGAGGGGGCCATCAGCACCGCCTGGGGCTGGGACTTGAAGCCGCTTGGCGACATCAACAATGACGGCAACGACGACATTCTCATCGGTGCCTACCTCGATGATGAAGCCGCTACGAATGCGGGGGCGGCACATGTGGTGCTGGGCCCCGTCACCGGAACCCAGACCTCGAGCATCGCGACCGCCAAGGTACTTGGCGAAGCGGAAGGTGACAACGCGGGCCGCGGCTTGGCGGCGGGCGACGTGAGCGGTGATGGCGTGCCTGATCTGATCGTTGGTGCACCGAACCATGACGCGGGCGGCGACGACGCAGGAGCCGTCTACATCTACGAAGGACCCGTCAATGGGAACCTCGACCTGGCCAACGCCGACGCGAAGCTCGTTGGCGAAGCGGCGGGCGATGAAGCCGGCTACTTCGTGGACTTTGCGGGTGACCTCGACAACGACGGTTTTGGAGACGTCGTGGTCAGCGGCAACTACACGGGCAACAACAGCCGCGGAGCGGTGTACGTGCTCTACGGTCCGCTGTCGGGAACGATCGATTTGTCCAACGCGGATGCCACCTTCACAGGCGAGCTTCTTGGTGACCGGGCCGCGAGTTCGGTGGCTGGAGTAGGCGACGTCAACGGAGACGGCTTCGACGACCTGCTGTTCGGCGCGCACCGTAGCGACGTGAGCGGCAACAATGCGGGCCGCGCCTACCTGGTGTTTGGTCCCGTGTCGGGCACCAACAGCCTGGTCGATGCCGACGTCACCTTCGTGGCCGAAGAGATCAATGATGGCGTGGGTCGGAGCGTGTCCGGTGCGGGTGACGTCGACGCGGACGGTCTGGCCGACCTCATGATTGGCTCGATCAACGGAGCTGGAGGCGACAACGGAGGCGTGGTCTACCTTTGGTACGGCTCCTCCTTCTAACGTGACGTGGGCCCCGCCTAAGGCGGGGTCTGCGGTTACCACGGAGTGCTGACCTGACACGAAGGAGCCTCCGTGAACCACCTCGCCAACCTCCGGGACCGTCTTCGGATTCCCGTGATCGGTGCGCCTCTCTTCATCATTTCGAACCCCAAGCTGGTCATCGCCCAGTGCAAGGCCGGCATCGTGGGGTCCTTTCCGGCCCTCAACGCTCGGCCTCAAAGCCAGCTCGACGAGTGGCTCGACGAAATCACCTCCGCCCTCGCGGCACATGACGCAGCGCATCCCGAGTCACCGTCGGCGCCGTTTGCGGTCAATCAAATCGTGCACCGGTCGAACGACCGGCTCGAAGCAGACCTCGCAACCTGCGAAAAGCATAAGGTTCCCTTGACGGTCCCATCGCCCTCAGCGGTTCCATCGCCACCGGAAGCGGCGTGCTCGCGGCCCTCGCCATGGGGGCGGACTTCGCTTATATCGGGTCCGCCTTCATCGCCACCGAGGAGGCCAGGGCCGCCGATGACTACAAGCAGGCCATCGTTGATGGACAGGCCGAGGACATCGTGTATTCGAGCCTCTTCACGGGGGTTCACGGCAACTACCTGCGAACGTCCATCGAGAACGCAGGCCTCGACCCCGACGACCTGCCCGAGAGCGACCCCAGTGCGATGAACTTCGGGTCGGGTGGCAACACCGAGGCCAAGGCCTGGAAGGACATCTGGGGTTCAGGTCAGGGCATTGGTGCGGTCAAGGCGGTGCAGCCTGCGGCGACCTACATCGAACAGCTCGTCGCCCAATACCAGTCGGCCAAGGCTCGCGTGGCCTGACCGCTCTCCTGCTTCTCAATGGCTTGGTCCCACGGTTGCCTTCGATGCGGCCGGCATGGCATGCGTCACGGTAGGGGAATCGTTGCTCTAAAAGAGCTTCTTCAGCATCGACTTGGTGATGATGTGGGCCCCCCCGTCTCGGGTTGGCCGCTTAACCACAACCATGCCCATCTCTTGTTCGGCTTCGAACATCCGCACCGACAGTTGGGCGACACGGTGCTTCGTGACCCTAAGGCCCACCACGCGAACCGACTGGAATCCTGGCATGCTGATGGCAACCTCGTAAGTTCCAACCGACATGCCCTGAACGAACACCTCACCGTTCTCATCAGTATACAAGGCTGGAGAGTCAATATCGTCGCCCACAAGGGTGACCTCAGCCCCATCTAAGGGTAGGGTCCCTCCGTCAAAGGCTTCCTCGACCACGATGCGCAGGGAACCCACGTACGGGGCAGAGGCAACCCAAGTCGGGGTCACCTTCACCACCGGAGGCGGCTCCGCAAAGGCAGGTGCTGCCCAGCTCGTCGCCAAGGCGAGACACCACTTTAGTGCGCGAACGACCCGCGATGGCTGAAACTGGATACGCCCCTTTCGGTCATAGCGATATCGCACACAGGGCGTGCTGGAACGCAGCACCCGTTTGGCTTCGCGACGCGTTCCGGCCGAGAGATCCACAACCTGACGATCGCAAACCGCACAGTGGCGAAATCGGTCATCCCCGAACATGGCCTCCCAGTCTTCCTGGCAACGGAATTCGACAGGAACATCCGATCGTCGCACGGGCCCTCCACGCCTCAAGGGTGTGGGGAACGATCGGGTTGTTCACCGTTAACTTTCGTCCGTGCCGTGGCTCCGGAGGTCGGCCAATGCTTGCCGGGCCCGCCGTTCACCTTGGCGAGTGCGGCGACTCAGCTCCCGGGCCTGGAGTGCCGCGTGCGCAAGCCAGGGAACCAACATGCGCGAAACCGCCTTGTCGGCCCGTTCGATCACTTCGCAACGCCACATCTGGCCATGCATGATGACAAGCTTCCCGTTTTCGAACGTGACGGACTCGACCAAGGCCAGAGGAAGGCGCCGCCGCCCTAATCGCAGCGCGTCGCCGTCGACCTCGATCAAGACCAAGCGGTGGGGGTTGGCCTCGGTCGTCCACCCCGGCGGAAGGTCAGGCAAGAGCCGAAAGGACTTGGCAGACGACAGGTCGTATTGGGCCAGCTGGCCCTGCCCAAAGTACCAGGCCCCGAACCCCCCGAGCGTCACCAGCCCCACAACCACCGCAGCATTCACCGCCATGCCAGGGAAGCCGATCACGAACCCGGCGAGGCCCACGCCCACCAAAAGGATGGTGAGGGCCAAACCTATCGGCAGGCGAACCTGCGGGACAAAAGCTCGAAACCCCGTTTCAGTCCACTGCCATCGCAACACATACTCAGCCTCGGCCAGGGTCTGGGTGTCGATCATGGGAGGCAACATCGGCAGCTCGCTTCCTTGTTCTATCCATGAGATCTAAAAGTCGCATTCATCGCAGCTGACGAAACTCATACACTGGGACAAACGGGTCGACCCCATGGGTATCTCAGCCATGGGGCATTGATGGGACAATGGGTGACCGAAACGTCGCTAACGGCTAGCCGCGGATGCGAAGGGGGTCTCCGTGAAACCACATTCGCCGTCGACGCTCGCCGTGTTGGCATGGACCACCAGTTGCGTGGCCAATGTTCAGTCCGTTCCAGAGGAGCCTTTCAACCAAACACCCATTGGCCAGGAGACGATCGAGTCCGAACCCAAAGGCAAAACTGCGCCGTGCTTGGTGGATGAGGAAGTCCCCGCGAGCGTGTACGTTCGGCGGGTCAAGAACCTACTTACCGGCGCCGCACCGACCGACGATGAAATGCTCCGGGTGCAGGCGAACCCTAACACCATGCGCGAGTTGGTCGCTGAGTGGCAGCAAACCGTTGGGTATGAGCGCAAACTCGGGGAATTCTTCGGTAAGGCACTGCAGCAGACCGGCGACGACTCAGACATCTCTCGGCAGCTCCACAATGGGATGAATGGCATTGCCGTAGCGAGGCGCACCGCTGACGTCATTCGAGCGTCGTTCGTCCGAACCGCTCTTCGTATCGCGCGAAACGGCGAACCTTTTACCAATGTCACCCACACGGCAACTTGGGACATGACCACCGCGATGATGGCCTGGCTCATCGCAGTCGATCAAAGTCCCAACGTGGAATCCTACCTCTTCTATGAAGACCCCGTCACGCTCGGCGATCTTACGTTCGACGCCGATACGCCTCTCGATGTCCAGGCTGCCCATGAGATGTGGCACGCATCGTTGGATGAGGGTTGTGAACAACCGTATGCGATCGATCAAGGTGGAGTGACGCTAAAGATCCTCTCGGTAAAGGCGATCCTTGGCGAGCCTCGAAGCCCTGTCTACTGCAACGTTCACACCGACATCTTCAACGACTCCGACTGGGAAGACTGGCGACCCGTCACCATGGTACCCAGCACCGATGCCAACCAGGTCGAGTATTGGGATGCCCCTTCGCTTCGGAACCGCACCACGCTTGGGCTTGATCTTCCCCGTACAGGCTTTTTCATGGCCCCCGCATTTCTCGCCGCCTGGGAAACCAACGACGACAACAGCTTTCGAGTCACTACGAACCAGGCCCTGATTGCAGCGCTTGGGACCCAATTCGACGCTGAAGATGTGACGCTGCCGTTGGGTGACGAGGGGCTCGCTGACGATCACGCAGCCCCCGACACGGCCTGCTATGGCTGCCACAAGAACCTCGATCCGATGCGCAATTACTTTAAGAATGCACTGACCTCGCCATTCTACGCCATTCGACCAGAGGATAGCGATGTCGAGCGTGCTACATTCAGCTTTCAAGGTGCCGAGGGCGGTAAAGGTGACGGCGAGACGCTGGCCGACTTTGGGCAGCACCTCGCCAACCATCCCCGATTCGCCCACGGTTGGGTGCAGAAACTCTGCTACTACGCCAATAGCCAAGATTGCGATTCCAACGATCCCGAGTTTCCACGGATCGTCGAGGCCTTCGTCGATTCGGGCTTTGACTTCAATGCCTTGGTCGTTGACCTATTTTCCTCGCCGCTGATCACCCGAGCCCATTGCGCCGAAGACTATGTACGCGAGTTTGCCCCCAATTCGATCGCGCGTCGCGACCACCTGTGTGCCGCCATGGTGGAACGGCTTGGCATACCGGACATCTGCACCACATCCCGGTCAGGGGTCGAAGACTTGGTGAACGCGCTACCCGAAGATCAGTGGCCACGGGGCAAGGAGAGTCCCGAGCAGCCCACAGAACCCGCGCTGGTCTACGCTGCAGCGACCAAAGCGGTCTGTCTTGCAATGGCCGACACCGCGGTCGATCGCACTCCTTCCTCGCTCGATTCCAACGATCTCGATGGTGCTTTGGATCAGCTAGTCACCCAGGTCATGGGGCTCCCTCCCGCCGACCCACGGCACACACCCGTCAAAGAGCGCCTGCACCAACTCGTTGACGACGCAGAGGCCACCGGCATCACCCGTGCATCGGATCGCCTAAAGTCGGCATTCATCGTTGCATGTACCTCCCCCTTCGTCACATCGGTAGACCTGTGAGGCGCCCCATGTCGAATTCGCACGAAATGAGTCGACGCAATCTGCTGCGCACAGCCCTCCTCGGCCCCGGATACCTGGGGTTGAGAGCCTTGGCTACCGGGCTTCCGGCAGGCGTCTTTGGCGCGATGGGTCTCGCTGCCCTCGATGCCCGAGCCGCCAGCCCTCGCGCTCCGCAGTACCTCCTGTTGCTGACGTCGCAGGATGGCGAGGCACTGAACTGCAATGCGCCAGGCACTTACGGGATCGATGGCATCGACCACAACCCAGACCCCGCGATGGCGGAAACCCCAGTGTCCTTTGGCGACATCATCACGACTGCGGCAGCGCCCTGGGCTGGGTTGCCCCAATCGATGCGCGACCGGACCGCGGTGCTGCATCATCGCACCTACCAGAATGCCCATCCGCAATACCAGAAGGTGCTGGGGCTCGTGGGCAGCGCACGCATGCCCGACGGCACCGGCACGGAACACCTCCCCTCGCTCATCGCCTCCGAGCTTTGTGACGGGCTCGGCACAGTGCAGCGCGCCCCAATCCGGGTGGACGGCAAGGGCAGCCTCGTGTTCGAAGGTCGTCCAATTCAGGGCATCCTGCCTTCGACCCTGGCCGACCTGTTTGCAGTTCCCGAGGCCGGAGACGCATTGCGGCTCGCCGACCTAAGGGACCAGGCTCTCGACGACATCTACCGCATCGCCAAGGACCACGGGACTCCGAGCCAGCGCGATCTCATCGATCGATTCGTCCTTTCCCACGACCAAGTTCGTAGCCTCGACCAAACACTGGTCGGCCAGCTCGCCGCAATCACTGACGATAGCCGACGGTCCCAGCTGCAGGCTGCTCTTACGCTCTTTTTGATGAACCTCACGCCGGTGGTTGCGCTTACGCTGGAGTTCAGCGGTGACAATCACAGCGACAGCAACCTCACCGACGAGCGCGACGAGACGGTCGCCTCCATGACCCTGTTAGCGGAGTTCTTTACCGACCTCGAGGCTTCCCCCCTGCGCGACCGCCTTGTGGTGGCCAACCTGGATGTCTTTGGACGGACATTGGTGCGCAACAGCAGCGGCGGCCGCGACCACAACCTCAATCACCACACCATGATGATTTGCGGATCGGTTGTCCAACCTGGAGTCTTCGGAGGAGTGGCCCCATCAGGCAACGACTTCGGCGCGACCTCGATCGATTCTGTCACCGGAGCGACTTCCGACAACGCGGACATTCCCGTCGACGAAACACTGGAAGCCGCAGCAAAGACCCTGTGTGCGGTGTGTGGCGTGCCCAACGCCACGATTGATCAACGCATCGTGGGCGGCAAGGTCATCGAGGCCATCATCGAACGCTGACGCGAAGTTCGCCCTGCCACCCGCCGCCGGGCGTCGCTCCTACGTTGACGTCGGCACGACGAAACTCGGTGCCCAAGCCCACCGCACCGAGCAGCGCTCCCACCGATGCCCCCCCCACACCCGCCCAAAACGCCGCTGTGGTACCCGTCGGGCAATCGAAGAAGCCGTCGCCATTTGCATCGGGCAGGGTGCAGAGCGTGTCACGACGCAGCGCGACGGAGCTCGCCAGGGCGGTTCCGCCCACCAACAACACCCCTCCGACAACCGTGCGCGTGGGAAACCCCGGTTTGGAAGAAGACTCGGGCACCGGCTCGGATGGGGGCAGGGTGACCACCTTAGGGACGGATTCAGGAACCGGTTCAGGCGCGGGTTCAGGGACTTCAGGGAGCGGACGAACTGCCGCGATGGGCTCAGGACTTGCGCTCGCTGTGGCGGGCGGCATCGCGGTGGGCGGCGGGCCGACGGTCACCAACGCCGTCTGAAGAATGGTGCCATTCTGCGCCACCTGCTGCAGCAAATAGGGGTGCCCCACGGGCGCCGTCGCAGTGGGGCGACCATTCACAAACCACATGCCCTGGTCCAGGGTTGGCAAGGTGACGTTGTCTCGCCCCCCTCGCGCCTGCGCCCACTGAACGGCCAGGGGATGACGCTCATGGGGGGCCAGTTCGGGATTCAGCGACAGCTCGGGTGCGGCCGACCGGGCCGCAAGAAACCAAGACCCGGCGGACTCGAGTTCACCCGTAAAGAACGTGGTGAGGCCATGGGCAAGCAAGACCTCAGCCGCAGCTGATGGAGTCAGAGGCTCAGCCACGCAAGGAATAGAGGCCAAAAGCTCGTTGTCAGCCGGCCGTGCTCGCAGCACCGCGCCGTTATCCTGAATGAGCCGATCCTGGACTTGACGCGCCGAAAGCTCAAGGTCGCGCGACGTGTAGGGCTTCGAACACCCGTCCGCCGCTGAACTCACCCCGATCGCAACGAGCATGATCATCGAGACTCCCTCAATACTGACAAAGCTGGGTGCCTGGGTTGCACACGACCCTGACGGCCACGTCTGGACGCACGGTCAGTCGCCGTGGGTAACGGAACTCACCGTCGCCAAAATCGACCCACACCTCATAGTCCCCGGGTGGCAATTGGCCCGGTGCCCGATGAACCTCGCCCGCATGTTTCAAGCGCACGACCGCCCCCGTGACCAGCACCTCGCCGGTGGGCATGGGAGCTGGCTCGGGCGGGCCTTCATCCGGGGGAGCGAGCGGCCCGGGGCGGGTCACCGGGGTCGGCTCGGGGGATGCCCCCGGTTCCGGAAGCAGCTCCGAAGCCGGGGGTACCACCACGGTTTCACCAGCTCCATCCACCGAAGTGGCCCGCGCCGAACGTTCTTGAAGGGCCAGCATCGCCGCCGCCCCAAGCCCAACCCCGAGGATGAGAAGCACCCCGGTGATCGTGGCGACAACCCCCGCCACCAGTGCCGTTTGGGGGGTCACCGTGGGCACGATGGTGGAAAGGGCCAGCGGCTGGGGTTCCGTTTTGACGTAGCGATCCGCAGCGGATGATGGCTGGCGCCACGTGACATCATCAAGATCGAGCGTGAACCGCCGTGGCGACGTCGACTTTACGGGCTGACCAGCCCAGATCTCGAGCATCTGCTCGCAGCTCTGGTGACGGGCTGCAGGGTCACGAATCAGCGCTCCTTCGATGGCTCGAAGCATGCGCTCGGGTACGTCCGGGACCAAAGACCGCAGCGGCACGGGTTGTGCTTGCTGGACCGCCTCCCAAACCTTGTAGACGCTGTCGCCAGAGAACGCCACTCGTCGAGAAAGGAGTTCGTACAGGACCGTTCCGAGAGCCCAAATGTCGCTTCGCGCGTCGACGCGTTTGCCATCCCGGATTTGCTCGGGCGACATGTAGTTGGGCGTGCCGATGACCGCACCGGTTGGGGTGCGACGGTCGACCTGGATGTGCACGGCAATTCCAAAGTCGGTGACCATGGGCACGATGTGACCGTCGTCACTGCGAGCAAGCAAGATGTTCTCGGGCTTCAAGTCGCGATGGACGAGCCCGCGGGCATGGGCCGCCCCAAGCGCAGAAAGAACGGCTTGACCGATCTGGTCGACGTGGTCGATGGTCAGGGGACCCCGCTCGAGAACGTTGGCAAGATCGGGCCCGTCCACGAAGTCCATGATGAGGGCTGGCGCATCATTGCAAGTGACCACATCGGTCACCCGCACCACGTGAGGATGGCGAAGCGAGGCTTGCAGCCGGCCTTCGCGAAGGATGCGTTGCACCGCGTCGCCATGGGCCCGCGTCACGACCTTCATGGCGTGCCAGGCATCAAGTTGGCGATGGCGGACGCGGTAGACCACGGCTTGCCCGCCCGTGCCGATGGCCTCATGCACCTCGTAGCGCTGGTCGATCACGGTGCCCGAAGCGAGCTGCATGGCGTCTCCCGCGCGAGAGTGTAGCCAGCCGGCACGATGCCGGCAGGCTCGGGTCGAACGCTACCCTCACGATCCCTGGCCTCCCCAGAGGTCGTGTGGCATATTCCGCACCTCGGATACGGAGCGAGTATGCGGATCGACGTCTTCCTCGTGAGCTGCCTCGCGGTGGGTTGTCTGCGGGGCACAGCCGTGCCTGCCGACCCGACACCTACCGACAACCCTGATCCGACAAGGGTCGAGTGCCCGACCGGCTTCGTTGATGTGAAGGGCGTGTGCGAAGACATCGACGAGTGCGTCGACTCTCCATGCGACGAAAATGCAACTTGCACCAACCTCGACGGCACGTTCGAGTGCGACTGCACCCAAGGCTACGAGGGCGACGGCACCACGACGTGCCGCGACATCGATGGCTGCGCCAGCAATCCCTGCGCTCAAGGCGCAGACCCCATGGCCATCTGCACCGATGTACCCGCCCCCGGCATCGGCCACACCTGCGAGTGTAGCAGCAACTCGTTCGTTGATGCATCTGGCAGCTGCGACCTTTGCAACACCCCCATCGAAGGGCTCATGCCGCTGCCCCCGACCGTGAGCTGCATCGGAGAAGGCGATTGCGAAGGCCAGACGGTCAACTGCCCCTCGGATCGGGACTGCATGGTCGAGTGCCTGTCGCGCGACTCATGCCCCTCCCTCACCGTGGAGTGCGACCCAGGCTTTCGGTGCATCACGGTCTGCGAAGCGTCGGATGCCTGTAGCAGTGTCCAAATCGAAGCCAACGACGCCTTCGTGCGGGTCCAGTGCGAAGCGTCCGACTCATGCGAAGGCCTTCGAGTCAACTGTTCGAAGAGCACGTCCGCCTGTCGGGTCGACTGTGCAGCCCCCGATGCCTGCGCCGCGGCCGAGTTCGTATGCGACGGTGGCCCTTGCCACCTGCGGTGTAGCGAGGCCGGGTGCGACGGAATGACGCTGACGTGTGGACCCGGGGGGTGTTCGGTCACAGGTTCCGGCCGTGACGGAGCCGACCGAAGCTGCCCGCCCGAAGGATGCACCTGCTTCGATCCCGTCATGCTACCGTGAACCATGCCACGTTGGTTACTGTGCGTCGCTGCTGCAGCGTGCGCACCCGTCGAACTCGCCACGGTTTCGCCCCGTCCGGGTGACGCAAACGTCCTGCCAGACGCGATGCCCACGTTCGAGCTATCGCGGAGGGCAAACCTAGACGATGCCGTCGTAGCGTGGATGGTATGGGGGACCGACCTCCACGAGTTTGCCAATCAGGTCCCGCTCGAACTCCTGCCCGCCCACCGCCACTGGTCGATGAACCACCGCGTTCCGGCGCGTCTCGAACGCATCGATGGTCGCACGGTGGCCGTGCGCCCGCTGGGGCCGGTACCTGCGGGCCGCATGCAGCACGTGCGCATTACCGGTCTGGGAGGCGATCCGATCGAGGTGCAGTTTCGCACTCGGCGCAATCCGCTGGTGCTCGCTTGGCGGACCACCTCGTACGAAGAGGTGGTGTTGGCCACCCACTGCGAGGTCGACGAGGCGCTTCGGTTTGAACGATGCATCGAAGGTCGAGCCAACGTCGTGCCTGATCAGGCTCCAAACCCAGCTGCGATCAGCCCGTCTGATGAACGTCGCTACACCTACGATAGTGAGGCGATCGTAGGCATCGAGATCAACGCCTTGGACGCGGCGGGCAACCCGACCGACCCACGAATCGAGAAACGGGTCTACGGGCCGCGCGAGATCATGGTCGAACGCACGATCGAAAACGAGTCAGGGCGGATCGAGAGTTCCACGGTTCAGCAAGTCAATCCGCGAGGATTTGTTGTCGACACCGCCGAGTATTGGGGAGCCCCACTCAAGAGCGCATTGCGGTTCGGTGAACGGCGAGAAGTCGCGCCCGAGGGTCACGACGCCCTGCGCGAGTTCCGAAACAGCGACGGCATCGAATTCGTTGTGGAGTATGAGGTGGATGAGCTGGGCCGACTTCAGCGAAGTGTGACGTTCAGAAACGGAAGTCCCGTCGGCGAAGTCGAGTCGTTTGAGTACGACAACGACGGCCGCCTCGCCGCAAGGTTCTACGGCTACACCACCGAACAAGACCCCGAAGAAGGTTCGATGGAGCGTCTTCAACACGACGCCGATGGGTTCCTCGCCCGACGACAGTTCTTTGTTGAGCCGGGCGATGACGGGACCCCCGCTTGGACGATCACGTACACGCACGATGACGACGGCCAGCTGCTTCGGACCGAGGGAACGGCTGGCGAAGATTCGCCACTCAACGTCGCCGTCTACCTTCCGTAGAGGGTTAGGCGGAGTCCGCCCTTCGAAATGCGAGCGTTCGATGACCGGACTGGTGTTTTTCGTCACGTTGGCGGGTGCTGGCGAGCCCGATCCCGCGATGCTCCACGAGCCGCTGCCCCCTCACTACACAACCGCCCTCGAGACCTATCAAGCATCACCGACCGAACCCCACCAGACGACCCTGATCGAGGCGCGTGACGCGGAGTCGCTGCGCTGCATCGAGGCCAACGACGCCGGAGACCTCTATGCAGCGCGAACCGCCTGCGAACGGTCCTTGTTCTTGGGTGAAGCGGCGACGTTCGTAGGGGATGCCAATCTGGAGATCATTCGTCGCGCGCTCGGTAAACTAAATGCCGACCTCGGCGACCTCAACGCTGCCGCCCACCATTACCAAGGGGCGCTTGAGAACCAACGCGCCACCCTGGGCAACGAACACCCGACTACGGGCTTCACGCTCGTGCAGCTTGCCGGCGTGCAGTTCGCAACGTCACGCGAAACCTCGAAGGCAAATTACCTCGAGGGTTTGCGAATTCTCGAAGCGACCGAGGGCCCCGACGCTCCCTTGGTCGGTCAAGTCCGGCTTGCGCTCGGCTCAGTACTGCAAGCGATGGACGAACTTGACAATGCCGAGGCCTCCGTCCGTCGCGGCCTCGAGATCTTCATCGGTGCGTTTGGTCCAGATGACGCCCAGGTCCTTCCCGCGATGCAACAATTGGCCGACCTGTTGATGGTGCGCGAGGCCTATGCCGAGTCGGAAGGACTGGTCCGCCGCCAATTGGTGATCCAGGAACGGATCTTCGGCACCAAGGACCGCCGCACGCTCGAGAGCCTGCATATGTTGGCGTCACTCCGCCATCTTCAGGGTGACCCCTCCGAGGCGCTCACGTTGATTCAGGAGCGCTACCAACGCCGCGCCGATGTGGACACGCTTGCCGATTTGGCCCTTCAAACATCGCGAGTAGGCCAACTCAAGGAGGCGGAAGCCCGCTACTCGCAACTGGTGGATCAGCTGCGACGCACGGTGGGCAACTCCGAAAAGACGGCTCACGCGCTGGCTGGACTCGCGCGCGTCCGGGCCGAGCGCTCGAATCCCTCGGGAGCCGAACAGGCCTACCGCGAAGCCCTGGCCGTGCTCGACGCGATGGAATCCCCCCCGCTACACCTCGCCCGGAACTTCACCGACGCGCTGGTCCAGCTGCTCCTCCAGCAGACGGGTCGTGACGACGACATTCAAGCCCTCCTCCAAGCCCAACTGGCGCGCACGACCACCTCTGAGCGACCCGACGCCGCGTTGACCGGCGAAAGCTGGTACAACCTCGGACGGCACCACGTCGGCAACCTCAAGTGGCGCGAAGCAGAAGCCGCATTTCGCCAGGCCGCCGCCCTGTTGCGAACCCCCGCCGAGCCGTCCCCACTCCAACTGCTCAACCTTGCGCAAACGCTGAACTGGCTTGGGCGGACCCAGAACGTGCTCGGCCGCAATACCGAAGCGCTGCGAACCCTCAACGAGGCATTGACGTTGACGACCCAGTACGGCGACCAAGGCCGCATGGGCAGTGTTCGGTTGAATCTAGGCAATGCCTTGGCGAGCCTAGGCCGGCTGCAAGAGGCCGAGGTCACGGTTCGCACCGCCTTGGCGGACTACGAAGCGCACTATGGGCGCGAGCATCGCGAAACGGTCATCGCCCTTGGCAATCTGGCCGAAGTAACTCGTTTGCAAGGCCGGTTTGCGGATGCCGAAGCCCAACTTCGGCGGGTCATCGCGCTCGAAGAATCTGGGCTTGGGGTTGACGATCGCGGCTTGGTCTTCCCCCTCAACAACCTGGCCGCCACCCTGCGCGCCCAGGGACGCATCGAGGAGGCCGAAGCCACCTACGACCGCGCCCTCACCATCGCAGAGGCGAACGACGGGCGAGACGCGCCACTCGTGGGCACCCTCCTCAACAACTTGGCCGTGATGCTGCTCCAGGCTGGCCGGTCACTCGAGGCCGAATCTCGAGCCCGCCGAGCCCTCGCCATCGCGGAAGCCACCACCCCTCCGGGCCATCCCTATCGAAACACTCGCATTGGAAACGTGGCCGCGACCCTCCGAGATCAGAAGCGGTACGACGAAGCGCGGACCCTGCTCGAGGAGGCCTTGGCCGCATCCAAGGCCTCGCTTCCCGAGGGGCATCCCGAGACCGGAATCCTCGAAAGCAACCTCGGCGAACTCCTTTCGACCTCGGGCAACGATGACGCGGCGCTCCCGCACTACCTACACGCCTTACGGATCCACGAAACCACCCTCGGCCCTACCCATCCCACCGTGGGTCGCGACCTGCTGAACCTGTCGCTGCTTTACGTACGCCTCGGAGATCTCGAGTCGGCCCACAAAACGCTCGAGCGAACGCTGGAAGTCGAAGAGAGTTCGCTCCGGGAGAACCTGTTCGCGGCCAGTTCCGACCAACGTCGCCAGACGTTTGTGCTCTTCGACATCACCACCGCAGACGCGCTGACATTGCATCTGCAGCATCGGCCCACCACGGAAGCGTCGGCTCGTCTTGCCTTGCTCACGTTGCTCCGTCGGAAGGGACGCTTGGTCGACCTTGAGCAGGACACCGTACAGATGGCACGTCGCTCTGGTGACTCCACCGCCTTGGCCAAGCTCGAGGAGCTGGAAGGGCTTCTGGCGCGCCGCGGGGTCCTCCAGAACACACCGCCCCAGGACACCGCGGCACGACAGGCGTGGGAGGCCGAGACCGAACGCCTCGACCGCGCGACCACCCAACTCGAACGAGAACTCGCTGCGTTGTCGAGCCCCTTTCGGGAAGCCCTTCGCCCCGTCACCCTCGAGGCGGTCACCAAGGTGCTGCCCAAGGATGCCGCCCTCATCGAGTACGTGGTCTACGAGCCCTATGACTTCAAGGCCATTCGCTTCGAACCTGCCCGGTACGCGGCCTACGTCCTGCAGCCGGACGGCTCCGTGACCGCGCACGATCTAGGCCTCGCCAAGGAAATCGACACACTGATCGCGAAGTTCCGGACGGGGCTGGTCCAGCAAGCACCCTTGAGCGAGCTTGGGCCGATGCTCTACGAGCGCGTCCTCGAACCGGTCCTCAAGGGGCTTACCGCCGATCGCCTGCTGGTTTCGAGCGACGGGCTGCTCAACCTGGTGCCCCTCGATGCCGTAAGGGCGGCCTACGATCTCGAGGGTGAAGATGAACGGCGCTTTTCGTACCTGACGTCGGGCCGCGACCTGCTGCGCACGCTCCCCTCTGAACAGGCAGCACCGCCTACGGTGGTGTTCGACGTGGATTACGACAAGGCGGAGCGTGAGGGTGTACCCATCGAGGTGGGTTCGCGCCTGCGTTGGCAAGCCCTACCCGGAGCCGCCGCCGAGGGTCGTGCGGTGGCCGAACAACTGGGGGCACAAACCCTCACGGCTACCCAAGCCACCGAGACCCGAGTCAAGGAACTCGAGGGCCCGCGCATCCTTCACGTTGCATCGCACGGCTACTTCGCCGCCGAGCAGCCTGCAGCGCCGCCCCTCGAACCGACCCGCGGTCTGGACTTCGCCCCACGCCCCCCTGGCGCAGGGGAGGCCGACAGCGCGTTGTACGGCAACTTGGCCGGCGCTACCCAGGGCGGGGCCAGCCCATTGCTCCGCAGCGGCATTGTGCTTGCGGGCGCCAACGCCCTGCCGCAGGGCAACGACGATGGGATGCTCACCGCAGCCGAAGTCGCCAACCTCGACCTGCAGGGCACAGACCTGGTCGTGCTCTCGGCCTGTGAAACGGGGCTTGGCGAAGTTCGAAACGGAGACGGCGTTCACGGCCTACGCCGCGCATTGATCCTGGCCGGCTCGGAAGCT
This sequence comes from Myxococcota bacterium, assembly GCA_039208735.1. GTDB lineage: Bacteria > Myxococcota_A > UBA796 > UBA796 > DRPG01. Next base: position 23,622 of record JBCCQY010000037.1, read on the forward strand.
CAGGTGCTCAGTTTGTGGCAAGTGGACGATGCCGCCACCCAAGCCCTCATGCAAAGGTTCTACAAGCGCATCGGGCGAGGTGACACCGTGGATAAGGCGCTCGCGCGGGCCCAGCGATCCTTACGCCGCGAGATTCGGTGGAACCACCCCTACTATTGGGCTTCCTTCACCGTGTCTGGCAACGCCGATGTGAGCCCCCGCGCCCGACGAAGAGGGTCCAAGCGATGAATGGCCGAGCCAACGCCGTCAGGGTAGCCGATGCAGGACGTCCTTCATCCAGGCCAGGTCGGAATCCTGCGGATTGGTTGCGAAAGCGTGGCGCATGGCTTTCTCAGCCCGTCGCCTCGGCTCGGGGTCATCGAGGCGTCGCAGCGACTCGAGGAACGCCATGAGTGCGATGCCTTTATCGAGCTGGGGGGCCCTTCGGCGGAGCAGCTTGCGCAGTGGCCACACCCGTGTCACCGACCTGGGAGCAAACGTAACCGCATCGCGGTAGGTCACGGTCACGCCAAAGAGCGCATTCAAGTCGACCGGACCGCAGGCCTTGAGGCGCTGATGCAACACCATGGCATCATTCGGAGCCAAGTGCTGAGGTCGCACATCGTCGGCGTCGGTTGAGATTTCTTCACCCGAGAACGACTCCACATCCACGGTCAGTCCAGCCGGGAGATCGTAGCGGATCTTGACATCCCGAGCCGCCACCGAAACCGTCTCCAAGAACCGTTGCCCAAACATCCGCGCCGATTCGGCTTCGTCGTGAATGTAGACCGTAGCCCCCCGGCCAAGGTCCGTGACTCGGTCCATGACGTTGTCCCGGTAGGACACTCCGATCCCCACGCCAATCAGATAAATGCCTTCTTCGTCCTCTCCCCCTGCGGCCTGCCCGATGAGCGCTTCATTCGTCTCGCCAACGTTGACCCCTCCATCACTAACGAGCACAACCCGATCGATTCGTCCAGCCCCTGCACACTGACGGGCCAGTTCGTACCCGGCCTTCAGACCCTGAAACAAATTCGTTCCGCCACCCGTCCGGAGCTGACCGATCGCAAATTCGAATCTGGGATCACGCGGGCCCTTCACCTTCAATCCCTCTAGCAGAACCGTCTGGTCCAGATTCCAGCTCACCACGTTCACGATGTCACCATGCCGCAGCTGGCTCGAAACGTCCCGGAGCACCTGCTGGGTCAGCGCGATGGGCCACCCCGACATCGAGCCCGAGGTGTCAAGCACGAATGTTAGGTTCATCGGTTGGCGATCGGCGCGACGTACCTGGGGGGATGTCACGGCCACCTGGAGGGTCCACTCTCCAGCTTCGGAGGCCGCAGCGAGATCCGCCTCAATCCCGACCAGCCCCTCTTTGGCAGGAGGGTAGTCCCACTGTGCATAGTTGAAGAATTCCCATTGCCGGTCGGCCAATCCGGGCAACGCCCAATGCAGCGTATCCGCATGGGCGCGGACCTGTCCGGGGGCCGACATGGAGTTGCTATCGTCAGGGGACACCCACCACGGCTGTGGCTCACGGGGATTGCAGGCTTCCGCAGAACGGCGCAAGCGAGCCTTCGGAGGTGCGACCGCGGCGGGCCGCGGCCCCTCTGCGCGACCAGCTGTACCCCCCGAATTCCCGGGTACACCGAGCTGTACTCCCGCCACAATGTTGACGGCACTGTTGTAGGTGCGCCCCGACGGTATTGGGAGCTCGGGAGCCCCGCCGATGTGTTTCGCGAGCAGCTCGACCCGCACCTTGGTGAGGCGTTGAGGCTTCACTTCGATTCCCTTGATGTATTTGGGATCGTAGCCCTTCGCGAAGACCTCGATGTCATAGGTGCCCACAGGCCATTCATTCACCTGCTTTTCGCCAAGCCCATCGGTGAAGTAATCTGCCCGCCCTCCGAAAAGGGTCTCCCCGATCACCCCTACCCGCACGCCTGAAATAGACTGTCCCACGTCCCCAACGACCAAAATGCGCAACGATCCGGTCTCCCCCGCCTTGGCCGATGGAACCACACCGCAGGCCAGCCACAAGACCACCCCCCATCGCGCAATGCGATGGAACCACGACCCTTTCATCGGTACTCCCGATCCGTTGCCCTGGTGGTGGCGCCAGCCCAACCGTTGTAAAGTCGCGACTAGAGCCTTCGCGAAAGCCTGGTTCGTGCACGATCCGTCATGTTCTCCAACGTCAGAGGGCACAGGCAGAGCAGCGCACACCCTTCGCGCCATGACGGATTTCGCCTTCGAAAGAACCGAGCCTTGGGGTCATCGAGGTCGGTCGACCAAGAGGCGTCGTTGGGAACAATGTCGTACCGAGCCAATCCCATGTTCGCGTTGTACTTGGGCAGGTGTTGCCCCGCCGCATCCATGAGGTGCTTCGCGGAAGCCGGGGTAGGCAAGTGAGGATGCGGCCAGTACAACACCATGCTGCGGGTTAGTTGCACGTAAGCCTCTTCACGATTCGCAGCAAACGCCCAATGCAATTTGGCATCAGGATAGAGCCGTCTCATTCTCGCGTACGCGGACAAGATGAGCCATGACCCTAACCCTCGCCCGCGGTAGGCAGGGTCGACGAGGATGGTGGTCGCAAGCAGCACGAGGTGGTTGGTCTTCCCGATTTGTTCTTCGATCAGCTGGAACAGCATGACGGCAACCAACTGACCGCCATGGGTTCGCCCCAAACAAAACTCGTCGGCGGTGTTCATGCGGTACGGAAGGCTCGCCGTCCGGTAGCCCGTGCAAGCCTCGATGAACGAGGCAATCTCACGGCGAAGCGTCGCAGTGACGTGATGGGACGGCAGGCAAACCTTGATGAACCGTTCTGCGTCGGACATAGGTGGACCTCCATCCCTCCGCTACGAGATCGAGCCCAGAATCCCGCCAAACTTTATTGGAGAGGCCCTTCCTCAGCCGAGGACGCGAGGCCGATGGCGTCGAGGCGACCGTTCAGCGCCGTCAGCTGTTGCGACAATCGTTCATCTAACGAAAGCACGGCTGCGGTGGTCTCCTCCTCCCGGACCAGCACCGAGGTGAGCGAAGCGGTAAATACGCCAACGACCACAATGCCCACAATGACCAGCCCGGCGGTAAGAAGTCGGCCCGCCAAGGTCATCGGATTGCGTAGATCGGCAAAGCCCCCTGTCACCACCGTCGCAAAGCTCCACCAAAGGCTGTCCGTGGGCGTCGCATTGGCACCCGGGGTTCCGCCCTCAAGCCCCCAAATGCCAAACGCACCCAAAATCAGGACCGCCACCAAGCCCACAAAACTACGACGCAGCATCTGCATGTTGAACGTCGTGAGCAAGGGCGTCATGCCCCGGGAGAAGAAGTAGACCACCCGAAACACGCGGAGGAGTCGAACCACCCGCAACAGCCGAACGAGTCGCACCACCCGCCCGGCCCGCAATGGGGACGTTGGTAGCGGAATCGAGGTGACCAGATCGAGCCAATGATGACGCCAGAACCACGAGGAGGACTGGGCTAGCCGGAGTCTCCACCCAAAGTCGCCGATGAACACCATGCACGCGCTGACGTCCACCACGTCAAACCACCAGTTCGTCTGTGGGTCGAGCTGCACGAACGATTCAATACCGAGCAACCCGACCACGAGCACGATGAGCGCGCTTAGGAACGCCTCGTACAGACGTAGGCGGCCAAGCGACCCCAGCTGCTCGATTTGACGGTCGATGAGCCTGCGCTCGTGATGCGCATCGACGACCAGACGGCGGGACTCCTGAACCTGCTCCAACCGACGCAGCGCATCTTGGCCTCGCGTACGAGCCCGTTCCCAGGCGTCCCAATCCCCAGCGGCCAGGGCCTCATCGGTGGCCCGTGCCGCAGACTCGGTCTCGAGCATTCCTGCGGCCGAACGTCGCTCGAGGGCATCTTCAAAGGCCTTCAGTCGGTCGGAAGGCAGATCGATGAGCCGGCGATGCAGCGTCTCACGAGCGGCTTCCAAGCGGGCGTCGAGGGTCGAGAACACAGCACGGGCTCCACACGTAAGGTCGCCCCTCTATCCATGCCCTCCAGTAAAGCAGCGGATCATCTTAGGAGCCTTCGCGTCACCAGCCGGTGGGCTACCCGCATTTCCCAGGCCGTCGGCGCGTCCTTGAGAAGCTGATCGGCCCGGGTACGCACTTCTTTGGTCTCCAAGCTGCCGAGCGCGAGGGCATGAGCAAGCTCTGCGAACCCTTGGAGGCTCGCCATCGCGGGCTCCAGCGGCTCGTCGGGAAAGTCCTTCAACCAGGCCCAGGTCCGCTCCGCCTCCTCGATCGCGCCCCGCTCGCTGTTCAGCCAGGCGTGAAGAATGCGAAAGACGCGTTCGCGGTACGGACGAGGCTCGGGACTCATGACCGTCAGCGCCTCATCAATGTCGGTCGAAGCCTCGGCGAGCCGACCGTCCAGGTGACCGATCATCGCTCGGGTCATGAGGGTCGCCGCTAACAGATTGCTTCGTTCCAGCGCTCTTAGGGCCGCCACGTCGCGGTCTGCCCAATACCGTGCTTGGTCGAAATCGCCGCGCTCCGCAACGAGCTTGGCCAGCAACCGTCGGTACGACGTCGCAATCAGCGAGAGAGGAGCAGAAGGGCCGTACCGTTCGTCAAACTGCCGGACCTGCTGAAGGTAATGGTGAGCGCGTTCCAGTTGACCAGCACCGAGGTGCACCGCGCCCAGTTTCGTCCAACACGTGGCCAGAATCCAATTCGGGGAGGTCAACACTCGTTCCGCCGCGCCTCGGAAGGCCGCGAGGGCTTCGTCGCGTCGACCGGTCCGTTGGTAAAGGCCGCCAAGCATAATCAAGCATTCGCACTCGGAAAGCGATGAACCCATCTCTCGAGCCGCCGCCAACGCAGCGAGGGCGTCGGGTTCGAGCGAGGTGGCCACCTCGCCGGGCCTTGGCACATGGAGGGCGGCGTAGACATGCGTGATGAGTAAAGAAGCTCGGTTCCGAGGTCCGGCTCGCCAGGCGTTCGCTCGGGCTCGATCCGTGCGGTCTCGAAGGCGCGACACGTCCCGAGCCCAGAGGTGACGAATCTCCCAGTTGTCGATGCGCGCCTGTTCGTCGGGGTCCGGCTCGGGCGTGGTGAGTCGAATGGCGTCCAACATCATCTGGGCCTCATCGGTCTTGCCCACCTCGGAAAGCACCACCACCATGGCCCATCGCAACGTGTGCCGTGCGTCATCCGAAAGCGTGCCCGCCAACAACGCTCGAGCCTGATCCAAGACCGGGTCGTTGGGACCCAACCCCGCCATGCCCCCGGCCAATCGGATCTCGAGCAGCGCCACCGCGATGGTGCTTGCCGCATTGAGAACTTCAGGAAAGCGCAGGGTGAGCGCCAATTCGACCGCTCGGACGAGGTTCGGAAACTCCTGTTCAATAAAGCGGAATGCAAGTGTGGGTTCGGGCCCCCACAGCAACCCAACATAATGGGCACTCAGCGTCGCAAATCCCTGAACGAATGGCCGCACCGCGGGGCTGGCCGGGGCTACCAAGGTGACGTAGGCCCAAACGGCCTCGTAGAGCCGAAAGCGTTGTCCCTCGGCCGAACGCGTGATCAGGGAGCGCCGCAACAAGCGGGCGACCACCGACTCGGAAGGTCCAGTGGCCCCCAACACCTCCGGCAGGGTGTCCAAAGTAAACCCACCGCGAAACCACGAGAGCTGAACGAGATGTTCACGATCGACGTCGGTGAGGAGCTTCCAGCTCACTTCGATCGCACCGGTCATCGTTCGTTCCCGAGACCCCGCATCCTGAGGACCATCCGATAGAGTTCCCAGAAACTCCCGATCGAGACGTTCAACCAGTTGGGCGACCGACAACACCTCGAGAGGTCGGGCGGCAAGTCGAATGGCCAGGGGCAAGCCATCGAGTCGTTCGATGAGGGGGTGAAGGACCTCGGGAGGGCCTGCGTCGGGAGCCAAGGCTTGCAACATCGCCACCCCGTCTGTAGGCGCGAGGGGGGCCACTTTGAAGACGGACTCTGCACGCAGCCGTAGCGGCTGGCGAGAGGTGAGGAGCAACGTCAACTCGCTCGCCGCAGTAAGCCAATCGCCGATGGCCGATGCACAATCGTCGACGAGGTGCTCGAAGTTGTCGAGAACCATCAGGACGCGACCGTGTCGACCCACCCCCGCGAGCGCCGAAGCCAGCTGCGATGAGCTTGAACGTGGCTGCCCCAACACCCGCCCAATGGCCTCTACAACGTCCGCTTCACGATGCGCGGACGTCAAGTCGACCACCCAGATCCCTCCAAGCCACCGCGGCCCCAAGCGCTCGGCAATGCGCAGGGCCAGGGAGGTCTTGCCCACGCCCGGCGGACCGGTGATCGTCACGAGTCGCCGCCCCTGCTCCAAGTGTTCGATCAGTGCAGCTTCCTCTTTGGCACGGCCGAACAGCGGACCCAACCGGCCGGTCACGTTTCCGCGCCGCCGACATAGCCGGTAGCCGGCGCCTCGCTTGCCCTCGATGGCAGGCTCAGCATCGGAGTGACCAAGCTTTACCCTCAAACGCTGGATGGTTCGCTCTGCGGCACGGGTACGCAGGGTGGCGCGGTATCCCCAGACCTCGACGAGCAGCTCTTCCCGAGAAACGAAGTCCTCGGACCGGTCGGCAAGGTAATTGAGCAGACGACTCTCAAGGGCCGTGAGCGCCTGAACATCCCCCCCACGCAGCACTTCTCCCCGGTCCAGATCGACATCGCAGGATGGCAGGACGAGCCATCGTCGCGGCGACTCCGCAACCGCTTCGGGAGCCCCGGACACTGGGGATTCAGCCGGTTCAAATCGATAGCCCACGCCGTACGCGGTTCTTAGGAGCCCCGCCGAGCCATCGTCCAGTTTGGCGCGAAGACGGCGCACCACGTGATCAACCGCACGATTGGACGCATGGCCACCCCAGATCTGTGCGATGAGTTCATCGCGCGAGACCGTCTGCCCCGCCCGCTCGGCGAGGTAGACCAACAGCTGGGTTTCAAGTTCGGTAAGGGCGACCTCATCGTTCACCCCAACCACAACCCTTCGTCGAAGGTCGACGTACCCCTTTGCGGTTCGAATGCGGTCGAGTTTCACGAGCCGTAGGGCTAACGTGCGCTGTGGTGGCGTTGCCGCTCGCGCTAGGGAAGTGCCCAATCTCCGTCAAAAATGGCGGAGAACTGCGTACCTTGATCGCGCCGATACACGAGCACGTCAGGCAGTCCACCGCGAGAAGAAATGGGATTGATGCCAAACATGTCGTACTCATGGCCTGGCGTACCGACGATCGCGGCATTCAAGCGACCATTCGCAGGAAAGACTACGAACATGACTCCTTCGTAGGTCTCGCTGCCCACGCGCAACGTGTCGCCCCACCCTACATCCACGGTTGGCTCCACCACCGATTCGGGCACCCCCACCCAGATGAGGTTGTGAGACTGCCGCAACGCATCATCGACCTGGTCGACCGTCACGCTACATGCCGAGCCCGACGCGAGGTTGGACCAAAACGACGTGAGCCAACCTGCATACTGGGCGAACGGCCCATCCGCCTCCGCATGAACGAAACAGAACGGGCTTCGCATGACCTGGGCAAAAGGTCCATGAACGTCGTGTCGTTTGCCAGACTCAGGACCCACCTCGATGGGGCCGTCCGCCAAGGGAATGGGCTCACCATCGACGGTAAGATTGGCGATGCCCTTCGCCATGAGCGCGTTGCCATCGATCGTGAGGCTGCGGGCATTGTTGGTGGTCAGCGACCAGGTGTCGCCATCGCGAAACGCGTCAATGATGACGTCGGCGCCACCATCGGTGGCAGACTGGAGGGTGACTACACTGTGGGTCGCCGAATACCCGGGAGACGGGCTGCGGAAGGAAAAGTCGAGTTCGGTGGGATCCAAGGTCCAATCCTGAATCCACTCCATCATCGGCGGAAAGTCCACGCAGGCGGCACCCGGGGCCGGATCGCCATCCCACCAGTGTCCCGCCCCCGGCTCCTCGTGGTACTCCACGTTTTCCGTCACCTCCCGCGACAGCTCCACCATCCGACGGCCCTCGCTGACGGGAACGTTGTCGTCAGCATCCCCGTGGATGACGTAAATGCCACGCCGAGCCAGATTCTCGAGATAAACCCTCGTGTCAGAATGGGCACGTGCCCTGGCGAATGCACCTTCGGGACGTGGCGTGTTCCCGTAGGTGTAGAAGGACTCCCATCCCGCACTGGGAGCTACCGTTGCGAAGCGTCCTGGCGTCGTCACGCCCACGTGCCACGTGCCGTGGCCTCCCATCGAATGGCCCGTCAGGTACACGCGCGTGGGGTCGGTGGCAAACCGCTCCATGGCATGATCGAGGGTGGCCAAGGCGTTGGCCCGTCCCCACTCCTCCCAATCGAACCCAAAGGGATGTCGGTTGGTGGGCGCCACCACATAGGCCCAGTCCTTCGCGCCATAAGAGCCTGACTGTCCTGCCGCTCCCACTCCCGCGCCTTGTAGCCAAAAGTTGCGCGCGTAACCCTCGTCCGGATCCAATTGGGCGGGCGCCCGCACCCCCCACGACTGTACCGAACCGTCCACGGGCGAGCGAAACGTGCGCCAGCGGTTCGCCCCATCGGCTTCGGCTCGAGCGGTAAAGGTCACCGGACGTTCGTACTTAAACGACAGGCCATCCGCGCTCACCTGCACCATGGCCATGAGTTCTTGTTCCTCGACGGTCGGTGCCTCGCGAGGAATCAGTTGGACGGGCACGTGGGTCACCGCGGCTCCCGGCAGGGTTCCCACCTCGAATTCCATGGGCTCGAACGCAGAGCCCTCCACGTCCACGACCCGAGCGGTGACGCCGCTGAGCGCCACCGGCATCAGGTTGAGGACGGGCAACGCAATCCACTGGGCGTCGGCCTCGCCCACCACGAAGTCCACCGGCGTGACGTCCTCAACGTTGAGCCAAAGCTCGGCCGTCGTGCGCCACACTTCAACTTCGAACTCTCGCCCGCCAAATCCACGAACCGCCACCCGCGATTCGTCCTCGCGAACCGGCAGGGGAACCAGTCGATTGCGATCTCCGTAGAAGTAGCCTGGCTGGGCTACGCGACCGACCGTGAGATCGAGGGCGCGGGAGGCTCGCCCGAACAGCCGCTCGCCTGCGCTGAACGTCGTCCGTCCGACGGCCCACGCAAACGCGCCGGGATGTGGGCCTAAGGCCCCAAACTCGCCTGCCCGATCCCCCCGCCAGGTCGTACCGTCGGCATCTACGCCTTCGGACGGCCACCCGAGGGAGCCTTGCTCGATGGCCGCGCGAACCACATCGTTGCTGTCATCGGCGAGCGTCCCCACCCGCCAATTTCGAGGCGTGACGGATTCGGCCTCCTCAAACGGCCATACGGGGACGTCCCGCTCCGGAGCAACGTCTTCTGCCCCTCCACATGCCAACACTCCTAGGCTCAGCCACCCACGCATCGACAACCTCCATCCATTCCGACATCGTCGTCCAAGCCAGGGGGTGGGGTCAACGAACCGCGATTCGACCCATACGCCGACGCCGACCGCGTTTGATGTCGCCGGGCCGCCGGTGTGGCCCCATTCGCACCGCGACGCACTGTCCCCACCGGGCCCGCTCATGGGCCTGCCGCACCGAGAGGCAGTAGTAGACCTTTTGAGAGCATTGGTGGCAGTGTCGCACCAGCGGATCATCGGTCGGCTCGAGCATGGCCCACGCCTTTGGGCATTCAAACTCGAACTTGGGATCGCACGCATCAATTTTGGTAGGGTCAATCTTGACCAACCAGAGCAGGTCGACTTCACTCGTGAGGTGGTTCAGGCGTCGACGGACGGGTTTCGTTGCGCCAGGGTGCGCATCGGCCGCAACCATCTTGTGGAGCTGGGTTTGCAGCCGGACAATTTCGGCTCTTCCGTCCCCAGATGCCTCCAGCCAGTCCGCGTAGACGGCTCGGGTGAGGTCATCCCAGGGGTGGGCTTGGATCTGCTTCAAGAACGCTTCATGGGACACAAGTTCAGGTTTCGTACGGCACCTCCAAAGGAAACCAAGTCCGACTTGGCTCGACTTGGCTGATCTGACAAGGCCAAAGTGACCATGGCGTCGAGTATGGGCACGGCTACACGCTCAAATGAGCCGACAGCGTCTGCGACCCAACCGAGCTAGCGGAGCCCGAAGGCGATTAGCGCCACAGTGAACCAAGGACATATTGGTCTTCGGTATCGCTGGTGCGCGCCAGGATGTACAGCTGGGTCCCATCGATCGCGGGATTGTCGCTCCGTCGGACAGCAACCTGAATCGGCTGTCCACCCGACCACAACTCCTCGGAAAGCCCCTCATCGCCGAAGCTGAGGTCCTCATTCGAAGCCTCATCAAAGCGCTGAACTCGAAGGCCCTCCTCGATCACAAGCACACCTCGATCCGTGACGTGCACCATCGGACTTCCGGCCGCAAGCAGGCTGCGGAAGAACATTGGATCCTCCTGCCCACTCGACGTCAGGCGGAAGAGGAACCGAGGTTGTGGCGACGTGGCATCACAGTCGAACAGCGCTGTACCCAACACGAACACCCGGCCCTGCAAATCCGTCGTGAGCCGCGAGAAGTGGGAGAATCCGTCGTTGTCGTAGTGCGGCTCGCTGCCTACGCAGCTCCAAACCTCGAGTCCGGGCGATTGGTCGCAGCCCACGGGGGCGAAATTCGTCGTGAAGAGTTCCCCATCGTAGTGGGCAAGGCCTCCCGGCCGAATACAGCTGTCCGCCATCGCGACCACCCCAGACCCATCTGGGCCCATCGTCGCCTGACCCATCTCTCCGTTGTACAACCCACAACGCACCATTTCCGTCACCATAAGGAAGCTGCCATCGTCTTGAACGAACGCCCGATTCACGCCCTCGCCCTTTGTGAATAGGGTGCAATCGGGGAACTCTTGCGTCTCGATGACCACCAGCCCCTTGGACCCGAACGTGGAATCGGGAGAACCATCCGGTAAAAGCGAGCGGCAAGGGCCGATACCTGTTCGTTGGTAGAACTGCCCCCGAACAGCAGGAACCGCCCATCCTCAAGGACGTGGATGTCGTGGACCCACTGCTGGTCGTCCGAGACCCCAGGCCACGATACCGTTTCCGCTCCCTTGGGTTGACCCGAAGCGAGGTGGCGACGCAGCTCGAATCGTGATGTCGAGCCATCGGTGAGGGAGGACACCACGAGTACGCCTCCATCAGGAAGTGCGGCCATCCTGGGCAATTCGGCCCGGAAGCGACCGTCGGGAAGGCGCACCCGGTAGGTTCCGCGCGTGCCAAAGCCCTGATTCGGAGTTCCCGACGCTCCGAGCGTGAACAGCTCGGCATCACCCGCGTCCTCGACGATCTCAGACCCGTCAACCGTCGCCCGGCAGGTGAACGGAACCCCTTGCTGTTCACCTTCGGGTGCACCGCGGACCGTAAGGGTCGTCGCCCCTTCAGGCACCTCGACAGAGAGCGTAAGCGGCTCGACCGTAATCCACGGCACCGCCGGGGCGGCCTCCACCACGACCTCTCCCTGGAAGCCCGCTCCATAGGTCACCCGAACCGTCACTGACACCTCATCGTCGAGGTTGACCGCCATCGGATCAACCATGACCACCGCACAGTCAAAGCCCGCGTCACGGGTAGGGGTGATCGGTCCCCCCGAGCAGGCCGTCCAGACCAATCCCGAGACCAGCATGAGGGCGCTTTTGAACATCAACCTCTCCTTGGATGCGCCTTCGTTCAGCAAGCCCTGTGCCACCGGTTCTAGAGGTTGCACCGCGCCTGGTGGTCAAGGTTGTGACCAGATCGCCCGGCAACCCCCGCCGCCTTAGACTTTGCCGCGAGGATGATTCGATGTGGACTTGGCTTGCGATGATGACCGCAGGGGCGGCTCCGCACACGTACGTCGCGCCCGATGGCCTACAGGTGGTGATCGACGCGCGAACCGACAGCAACTTGGTTTCCGTGGCCCATGTGGTCGCCGTGGGGTCCATCGATGACGCCACGCCAGACACTGAAACGGCGCACATCGCCGAACATCTCTGGTTCCGAGTGGCCCTCGAGAACGGGGCGAACGTCGCCAATTCGCTGGCCGCCTGGGGGTGCAGCTTTCAGGGTACGACGTACCTCGACCAAACGGCGTTCTACAGCGCATGCCCGAACGCAATGGGCTCGGCACTGCTCGACCTCACCGACCGCTTCTTCACGCGCGGTCTGGCCGACTTGCCCAAGACGGCGGTCCCCCTTGCCCAAACGGTCGTATTCCGCGAGTACGTTCAACGACGCTCTGGCGGCGTCGCTGGCGTGCAAGCCCTGTGGCGCCAGCTCGCGGGAAGTTTCGACGAAAGCAAAGGAACAACGGCGGCACCTCAGGATCGAGATGGCATCGTGGCGTGGGCGAAGGAGCATTGGGCCCGCTCCCGCGCAACGGTGGCGGTCGTGGGGGGCGTTGATGAAGCCGCCCTGGTGCAGCGTTGGTCCCTCACGAAGGCCGTTCCCAAGGCTCGCCGAAGCGCGTCTGTGCCCCAGCCTAGGGCGGCGGAAATCGCCGTGACATCTGCCAATCCGAAGATCTTCCTGGCCTGGAACTGGCCCGACCCACCCCCGGACGTCGCGGTGGTGGACGCAGTGGTCGAACGAGCCTTGGACGAACGCCTCCGGCCGACTCCAGGCTACCGCGGAACCCATTGCAAAACCGGTTTGGTGAGGGGGCTAAACCAAGCCCTGTCCTGCGTTATCGAGGTGCAGAGTGAGGCGCTGCCCGAACTCCGCGCCGAGGCGTTGGACGTCATCCGAAAGCCGTTCGGCTCTGGCAAACGGGCGACTGTCGCAGACCGACTTCGGCGCAGCCTCGCCCGGGAAGGGGCGAAACGTGCCACGCTGCGCGACGAAGATCAAGCGGGCCGCCGGGCCCAAATGCTGGCGAAGGCCGTTCAGGCTGGTGAAACCACGTTGGATCGGACTTCGGCCCCCTCGACCGTGAAGGACCTCGTGGCCTACGTTCGGATGTGGCTCACGCCCGGGCGAGCGCACTCCTTGCTCGTGCGACCCAAGAAGGAGTTTGTTGTTCCGCTGCCCGCGGCCGACGCGGGGGAGGCCACCCCCGCCCCCACGAAGCCCGTGGCACTCCCCGCCCTCCCCGGAGAACGGGAAACCCTCGACAATGGCCTCAACGTCGTCATCGTCCACCAGCCCAACGCACAGGCCGAACGGGTCAGCGTCGTGGTGCATGGCGGGACCGCGCGAGCCCCCTTCGGACTCACTCACTACGCTGAAGCATGGTCTCGCCCTGCACTCTCCCGCAAACCGGATGGCGTGCTACGGGAGACCCAGCTGTTTGCGGACGCGGTCATCACCCGGCGAGCCGGGCCCGCGGGCTCTCTCGAACGGGTGCTTGAGGCAACCCGTCGCGATGTCGTGGAGCGGGTCAGCTACGAGTGGGACACCACCGACTGGGTCACGGACCGCCAGTACCAGGTGCTCCGGGACTGGTCGCGTTCACGATGGTGGGCTCAGCGGCTCCGCTGGAATCGGATTCACCCCCGCCATCCCGCCCTCTATGAAATCGGCGTCGAAGAACTCGCCTGGATGGGGCGCACGCCGTTGAACAAAGCCCGGAGCTATCTGCAAGAGGTCTATCGGCCCGGAAACCTGTCGTTGATCGTGGTGACGCCCAGCCCGACGGCCGAAGTACGACCACGAATCCAGGCCCTGTTCGGGCGATGGACCGGGAGTGGCAAGCCCCGCGAGGCCGCCCCACCGTCCCCGGAAGCCTCGATGGAGCCCGGAAACTTCCTGTTCCTTGAAGCCGACGGTGCGGACGCCGAAGTCGCTGTGTCTTGCCCGCTGAACGCTTCAGGTCCCCTCGCCGAAACCATTCGCGCGTTGGTTTTCGAACGGCTGTGGTCGACCCTTCGGGTCCGTGATGGGCTCATCTACACGCCGGCCGTCAAACGGACGACGATCGAAGGCGGGTTCGGATGGCTCGATGTGGCGGTGTGGGTCGATCCTCGATCGGTCCCACACGCACGCGCCGAGTTGGAACACGCCCTGCGCGCGCCGACCGAAGCCGAAGCGCAGGCCGCGGTACGGCACGTTCGAAACGGGTGGCATCGCTCCCTCGCCACCGCGTCGGGGGTGCAGCAGCGATGGGAGGCCCAGGTGCGCCTCGGCCCTCAGGCTCCTCCACGGGAGTCCACCACCACCCCTGCCGTCCTCGACGCAGCCCTCGCCACCTGCCGGGACCACCGGATGCTCTCGGTGGCCACGCCCGACAACCCACAGCTCTCCGACCTCGAACCCGTCGATTGGCAAGCCCATCAGGCGAGTTGGCTGGACCGCGCTAAAACGACACTTCGTCCCACGGGGTTCTAGATCCGATGCAAACAGCAATCGCAGATAGCCCTTGCTCAAGACCGTCGCATTCAGGCGGAAGAGGCCCTCTCAATTGGACTTTTGGACCAATTCGATGAAGGTTGAAGCGTTTGACGTAGAAGCTGGCGATCCATCGGATTGGGGGATCGCCAATGCTGCGTGCGTCACTGTGTTCGAACCCCGAGCCAGGGAAAAGGTCTGGTCTGCGGTCGGTGCCCAGGCGATCGAACGTGGCGTTTGCGGCATCGACGACAAGGACCGAGACGACCTCGACCGCCTGCAGCTCTGGCGTGACGGCGATTGGTGGATCGTGCTGGAACGAAATGGATTCTGGGGCTCGATACAGGAGAACCTTTTGGACGCAGGTTGCCTGAATGCGGCTTCCGTCTTCTGGAACGTGAATGCGGTGATGCGCTATCTCGAGCTGCGAGGCGGCCAAGTCATTCGAGAGTTCGATCCGGGATTCCTCCAGACAACAGAGTGCCCGCCGGATGCGGGATTTGGCACACCATTTTCGTCGGAACAACGCCTACCTTTCGATGAAGCCCCCGTGGCGGCCGCCCTCGCGTTGTTAGCGGGACGATTTCAGGTCGATGTGACTGCCAACACCCTTCGCAAACGTCGGCCGACGTTCGCTGTCCCTCAACGCTAATATCCGGGGCTGATCTCATCGGCGTAAACTAGATTCACACTCCACTTCTTGGGATCGTGCTAAGCGGCTGCCGCAGGTCGCCTGTGTGCATCTTATGGCTCGCATTCTGGACGAACTACTTGGCCGACCGGTGACGTTCCACAAACTCCACGAGGGCGTCCGTCAAACGCATCCGACCTTCGCCTTCGACGTGTGACCCATCGGGAATGACCCAGGTTTGGGCCTGGTCTTCGAAGTGCCACGTGGGCTGGGATACCTCGGCGGCAAACCGGTCCCAGTAGTCCGGCCTGGGGAACCGATCTGCCTCGACCGCCCGCATCCGCCCAGCGGTAGGAAGCCTTGCGAACAGCACCCGTCCTCCGCGGGCCTCGATGGCATCGGCCCACCCCTGCAAATCCTCGGTGGCCGCAAGCCAGGTTTCCGGGCTCCAGGGCCAGGGTGTGGCAAGCAAATCGTCGGCAATCTTGAAGCGGATGGTCTCGAGGTTGGTGAGAAGTGTGGAATCGAGCCGCCCGCCCCGCTCCGGCGAGGTTGAGATGTAGGGCAAGCCTGGCAGACGCCCTCGGCCCACCGCGTTGACCCACAGGTGACGAGGAGACGTGAGGTAGCCCGACAAGACAAAGTGGCTCTGCGCAAAGGTTCGGGCACGCTGGTTGAGCGCTTGGTCCCAGGTCTCGTGGTGCGCATAGCGAACCCACTCCTCGGCCAGGTCTTCCCAGGGGCTGGGGGCCATCATGTCGGGCCACGACGAAAACAGAACTACCCCGCGAAAGTCCTTGTCTTCGGCCAAGTCACGAAGCACCGGCCGGACCGAACTCCCCGTGATCGCCAACATGACAGGGTCGAGGTCCGTCAGACGTTCACGGGCTCGCGTCAAATCAAAACCGTATTGAATGCGTGACAACCCTAAAAGAACCAGGGTATCGGGCTGGTTTGCCCGTCGTCGCTCCTGCGTCCACAACCCGGGGCCATCGGTGACCATCGGGGGCAATCCACGCATCCGCCAGAACCCTTCCAGCGCGAGGCATCCACCAATGGCCAAGACGAACGCCAAGCCCCACACACGCCCAAAACTAAGGTTCGGAGCCCGCAGGTACGCGTTAGAATTGGAAGTAGATGAAGGCACGGTCCATTCCTGGCGTAGCGAAAATCAAAAGCAACAGGCCGGCGATGATGACCCCCAACCCTACCGGAGACAGCCGACCCGCCACCTCTTCCAGCGTTCGATTGCGCATGAATCCGTGTCCGACCACCATCGCGGCCATCAGCGGCGCCACAATCGAGAAATCCACGAGGCCCACCATGCGTTCTCCAGACAGCAGCCCCATCATCGCGCCACAGATGTGAAGTGCGCGGTCGAGCGTGTCGGCCCGAAAGAACACCCAGGTGAAACAAATGGCCGCGAACGTAAGCAGCATTCCCCAGATGCGTCCGATGGGTCGGTCCATGACCTCGTGGGGAGGTACCATTCGCCTTACGACGCGCTCCACGATGAGGAGCAGGCCGTGAAGCCCTCCCCACACTACAAAAGTCCACGAAGCCCCATGCCACAGCCCGCCGAGCAGCATTGTGAGCATCAGGTTGCGCTGGGTCGACCACCAACCGCCCCGGTTGCCCCCGGATGGAATGTACACATAGTCCCGCAACCAAGTAGAGAGCGAGATGTGCCAGCGCCGCCAGAAATCGGAAAACCCGATGGCCGCGTAGGGCGACCGAAAGTTGTCGGGCAGTGCAAACCCAAGGCACATCGCAACGCCGATGGCACACGTCGAGTAGCCAGCGAAATCCCCGTAGATCTGCCCCGTAAAGGCCAGGGTACCGAGCCACGCTGAAATCGTGTCGGGTGACAAGGGACTGTCGAAGATGCGCTCGGCGAGGGGTGCAAACATCGTGTCGGCGAGAACAGACTTCTCAAACAAGCCGAAGACAACAAGGAACAGCCCCCAGCCCAGCCGTTGGACATCGAAGGGAGCGGGCTGTCGGCACTGCGGTAGAAATTCGTTGGACCGAACGATGGGTCCCGCGACCAGCTGCGGGAAGAAGGTCACATACAGCGCGAAATCGAGCGGCTCATCCCAGGGCTCCTGTCGACGAAAGTAGATGTCGAGCGTGTAGGACAGCGTTTGGAACGTGTAAAACGAGATGCCGACGGGCAGCACGATCGACATCTCGGGCGCCTGGTACATCACTCCGAACGTTGCGAGAAACGCCTCGACATTCTCAACGAGGAACGTGCCGTATTTGAAGTACCCGAGCATGCCAAGATTGACGGCGATGCTCAACGCAACGAGGGCCCGTCGCGTCGTTTCGGACTGGGCCTGGGCCAACGCGCGCCCGACCCCCCAGTCGACGGCCGTCGACAGCCACAGAAGCAGCACGAAGGGCGGCGACCAGGCGGCGTAAAACAGGTAGCTCGCAACGAGCAGGATCCACTTGCGCACCGTCCACGACCGGATGCTGCGTTGCAGCACCCAGACGACGGCAAAGAAGATCAGGAATGTCGTAGAATCGAACGACACTTCGCCATCCGCAAGCGGTTACTCCGCGGTCCACATCGGCTCGCCCTGCCGGATCGGTATTCCAATCGTGGCAAGCGGCCAGCCGATCGGGCCCGCAATACCCTGGGCCGATGATCGACCGACTCGCCTTCCTCCACAAGGCAGCCATCGTTGCAAAGCCTGGGTTCAACCGCTGGTGGGTGCCCCCGGCCTCGATTGCCATTCACCTCTGCATTGGCTCGGTGTACGCCTGGAGCATCTTCAACCCCGCCCTCACGCGAGTGCGGGGGGTCGTGGGCAGCGCGGCCGAGGACTGGGCCCTTTCCGAGGTCGTGTGGATTTTCAGCGTGGCGATTGTCTTCCTCGGCCTTTCCGCCGCCCTCGGTGGACGCTGGCTCGAACGGGTCGGACCGCGAATGGTGGGGTCGTGGCCGCGCTTGCGTGGGGCGGGGGCTTCATCGTTGGTGGGCTCGGCATCGTATGGCATCAGCTGTGGCTGGTGTACCTCGGCTACGGCATCATCGGAGGATGCGGGCTTGGCCTCGGCTATGTCTCGCCCGTCAGCACCCTCATTCGCTGGTTCCCGGATCGCCGCGGCATGGCGACCGGCATGGCCATCATGGGCTTTGGCGGCGGCGCCATGATCGGTGCGCCGATGAAAGAAGCGCTGATCCGCCTGTTCTACCGAGCCCCCGAATACCTCGGTCCCGTCAACCAGGTGAACTTGATCACCGAAGGAGGCCGACGCTTTGTCGACATCAACGCCACCCTTCGCGAGGTTGTGGTCGTCGGGGCGGGCGACGTCAGCACGATGGTGCAGCCCGGCCCCGAGGGCGTGTATCTGGTCGGCACGGGCTCGATTGGGGTAGCTGAAACCTTCTTTTTGCTCGGCATCCTCTACTTCATCGTGATGGTGGTTGCAGCGTTCAGCTACCGCGTGCCGGCCGAAGGCTGGCGACCCGACGGCTGGTCACCACCGACCGAAGCTGCGTCGGCCCACAAGATGATCAGCCGCTTCGACGTTCACCTGGATCGCGCGTTGATCACGCCACAGTTCGCCCTGCTTTGGGTGGTCTTGTGCCTCAACGTGACCGCGGGAATCGGGGTGCTTGGTGTTGCCAAGACGATGATGCGGGAGATCTTTGGCACCACGCTTCCCCACATCGTCGACGGCGCATTTGCGGCCACCTATGTGCTGATGATCAGCGTCTTCAACATGGCAGGCCGGTTCATTTGGGCCACCGCATCCGATTCTCTGGGCCGTCAGCGCACCTACACCATCTTCTTTGTGTTGGGCATGCTGCTCTACCTGTCGATTCCTCTGTCCGCCCAGCAAGTCAGCGCTTCGCCCTCGGTAGTGTGGCTAGTCGTGTTCTACGCCGCCACGATGATCATCTTCACGATGTACGGCGGCGGCTTTGCCACCATTCCAGCCTACCTCGCAGACATTTTCGGAACGCGATTCGTGGGGGGCATCCACGGTCGCCTGCTTACCGCATGGAGCACGGCCGGCGTACTCGGTCCCCTGGCCATCACCTCGCTTCGCGAACGATCCGTTCACGCCGCTCTGCAGGACCTTGCCACCCGCGTCGACGCCGCCCAGTTCGAGGCGACGTTTGGGGCACCGGTGAGCGAACTGGATGCCTTGATCGATGCCAAGACGGTGACGCTATCGAACCTCATGGCGATTGCTCCTCCCGGCACCGCCGATCCGTCCGCCACGCTTTACAACACCACGATGTTCCTCATGGCAGGGCTACTAGGCATTGCGCTCGTTGCGAACCTTCTGGTTCGACCGGTCGATCCAAAACATCACATGAAACCCTCGGATGGGCAGGCTTAAGCCAAAGGGCCGTTGCCGTGCGCATGGAGCGTCCGAAGGCGAGCGAGGTTCGCCGAAGAGGAGAGGCGTTCCAACGCGTTCGGCGAAATGTGGTTGCCGCGGAGGCTTAGGACCTCGAGTGACCTAAGCCACGGCGACGTGGCCAGCGCGATGGCTCCTGGAGAGCCAATCCCTGCGTACCCCGCGAACAACTGTCGAAGCGACGCCAGGGCCTGGGTTGTGGCAAGGACCTTGGCACCTTCGTCCTCGACCGGATTCGAACTGATGGCCAGCGTCGATAACGAGCGTAGCGTCGTTGCCTTCAGTGCACCGACCGCCCCCTCCGCAAGGCTCCCCTGGAGGTCGAGGGTGTCCAATCCACCGAGTTGCGGTTGGGTCACGAGGTGCCGCAATGCCCCGTGGCTCAGGGGTTCGGCCCGCCACTCGAGCGTATGGAGCGCCGCCGCAAGGTTGGGCTGAAGCCATCTCCAGAACCGTCCTGGGGTCCCCGCCCACCTCAGGTTCGAAAAGAAGGCTCCTGTAGGCGTGGTCAGCAGTACATCGAAGAACTCTGCGGCGGCCCGATTCGCCGTCTCGACAGTCGCGCTAAACACGAAGCCATCACGCCAGTTCAGCCGAACCCCCGTAGGTGGCCACGCCCCGCCCAGCCACTCGCGCTCATGACGCTTATGGGCCTCGGCGATTTGTCCCCAACGCACGAGGCGCTCACGCGTGGAAGGACGATGGGTCAGGTGCTCGTGGCGACGAAGCACGAGATGACCGCGCAGATCATCCTGTTCGAGCAGCCAATCGCCAAACACCCGCCAGATGTCATCGTCGGGCTCCGCGGTACGGAGGGGCTGAATCCAAAGCTCGGGTACGCGCATGCAGTGGGCTAACGGAGCTGCGACGGCTTGGCTTGGGGAGGGCGGTGCGCTTCGATGAAGGCGCGTGGGTCGAGGTGTCCTCGGGGTGGGCCGTAGCCACCCCTCACGCCGTCCACGATGGGCAAGTCCGCGCACGGGTCATCGGGCTTTCCGTCTGCGGGTATGGCCGAACATGCGAAGGCCAGCCCTGCAAATCGTATCCCCCACCTCATCGGCCACCTCCTGTTCGATGGGAGGTCGGACTCCATTCAAACACAGCGGTTCCAAAACTAGCGAAGCAATGCGCGTTGGATGGCTCGCTCGAGTCGTTCATCACCGGGGGCGTAGCCTGTGATTTGATCGACAAGCCGATGGTTTCGATCCAATACGAACACCGCTGGAATTCCCGTCACGCCGAGGTCGACCATGCCCTGCGGACCTGCGTACGCAGCCTCAAATGCAACGTCCCCGCGCTCGGCGAGATAGCGTGCGGCAGCCTGTCGGTCCTCTTCGACGGACAAGGCGACCATGGTGAATCGTCCCTCGTGCTTGCGGGCCAGCGCGTCGAGATGAGGCAGGGATGCGACACACGGCGGGCACCAGGTCGCCCAAGCATCGATGACAACAGGACCCTCGAGTTCCGCCAACGTGGTCGAAGTGTCTCCGATCGTAAACGACAACGCGTCGAATTGCGGATTCCCGACGGGTGACGCTTCGGCCTTGGGGCGATGTCCTTCCACCAAGGGGACCGCTCCCCCCACGGCCCACAACTGACGCTGCTCAATGGCCGCATCCACGCTCGACCACGCCGCTTCTTCGAGGTCGTGAGTCAACTCGGGCTTCGCGGCAAGGCCATGGGCCACCAGGGACAAGGCAAATGGATGCGCTTCGCCGAGAACCAGTCCCAGCCGAATGGCCCACTCGGGGTCGGGCTTGGTCAACGCCATTGCGACGCGCAAGTCGCGCTCGGCGCGGTCCGTACGGTTGCGACGCTGGCGAACCGCTCCGCGCAACCCATGCAATTCCGCCCAGGAGCGACGCCAATCCTGCCGATCGGCCTCATCGAAGTAGTCCAGGATGAACGGCACGCGTTCGTTCCGGATCTCACTCCCGAGCCACCGTTCGGCCCGGCGCAGCTTCGTGCCTGTCAAAAGCGCCCCGCGGGCCAAGGCCTTCGCGTCTCGCGCGTGACGAGCCCCTTTGACCAGTGCGGCCCCGTCACCCACGGCTTCGGCGGCCTCAACCCAGCTGTTCCAGTACGTGAACCGGGCACGCCTTCCTCGCGGAGGGGACGTGTTTTGCAGGGCCTTGAGACGCGCGGCGGGGTCCAACACCGTCGACGGTTCGGGGGCCGCGGTCTGGGCCACCTTGGGAGCGTGCTCGCGCTTGAGCTCCACAGGGACCTGGCGGTTGTCAGGATCGAGGTGCTGAAGGCGCTGAAGCGCCACGATCGTAGCTTGCGTCTCCCTGGCTCGATGAAAGATCTTTTTGGCGGCCCAGATCTCGGCCGGTCGTTCGTGCTTCGCCAGCGCGTGAGCCGCAACCAAAACCCTCGCCCGAGCCTTCTGCAGGGCGCTCCCTGTCGCCTGCTTCCCAAAGATGAAGGCCACCTTGGACAGCTCGATGGGCGCATGCTCGATCAGCGCATCAAGGATCGGCAGGTCATCGGGCTCGACCCCATCCTGGAGGGCGAAGTACGCCTGGGCGACGAGGCCACCGCCTTCGCTTCGGTCTTTCGCCTGGGCTTCGGCGGATTCCACGTCGCCTCGGCAGACACGGGCCACCTGCCACCGCGTTGAGGCGTAGCGGTAGGCCGCCTGCGGATCCTCCTGCTCGTCCGAAAGCCATCGTCGCGCTTCGTCGCACCATGGACCGGCCTCGGCCATATGAAGGGGCGTGGCCGTCGACCACCAGTTTGGACCGATCTGACCCGCTAACCGAGCGTAGACCTTCGCAACCCCGAGCGGGGCGTCCGGATGGGCCGCGCCCCAGGTCTCGACCGATGCGAGGAGTCCCTCATGGCGTAGGTCACGAAGCTGCGGCAGGATCGAAAGGTAGTCCACGAGCAGCCAGACATCGTTGGTGGCCTCAAAGCGCTGGCGAAACCACTGGGCTGACTCCTCGGCCCGTCGGGTCTCCGCAAAGTAGTGGGCGTCATGACGGTCCTGAATCGAGACGGACGAGCCGGCAAGAGCGGTGGCGAGCAAGAAGAACACAAGGCCTCCAGTTCAACGGACGCGCCGCTGCCGCAAGAACCGTGCCGTACGGATTGCGCCGTGGACAAGCCCCTGGTTCGACATTGCGTCATCATGCGCCGCCGAAACGGGGTGAGGCCGTGACACGCTGTCCGAAGTTTGGCGTGCGACCCGCCGGGTTCGACAGCTACGCTCCTTTCACCAGGAGGCTTCTTGTCAACCCGATCGTTTCTTGCCCTCATGCTCCCTGTCATCGTGGCTTGCGGGGGTCCTGACGACCCACCTCCCCCCGACAACTCACCCGTGTCAGACCTGTCGTGGGAACTAAGCGATGTGTTCTTGGGCCCCGTGACGGTGCAGTGGACCCAGCGTGAGGCGTTCGACGTCGTCGTGGAATACCAAGTCGACGACGACTGGCGGCAGACCCCCACCATCGAAGGCGTGGAGGGGGACAACGAGGCCACCGTGGTCGGCATCCCGCTTGGCGATAGCGCGGAGTGGCGGATCACCCTTACGGACGGCACGTCGATCGACAGCAATGACCCGATCGAACAACGCCCGATCAACGACGGCATGCCGTTGCCGACGATCACCGAGTCCCAACCCGACCTCTGGGAACCCACCGCCAACTACCTGCTCGTTTCGATCAACGAAAACGCGTGTACCTGGTGTCCAGGCGTCTATTGGCTCATGATCATCGACCGTGAAGGACGCCCGGTTTGGGCCACTCGGACGTCGCCGGGTCACTGGATTCTCTACGCTCAGGTCTCGATCACCAGCAACACGCTGCTTTGGGACGACATCGGCCAGTCCTACGATGACTCGGTGGCACTCCGCGCTTACCTTGACGAGCCGGTCGAAGAAATCGCGATTCCCGGTCACCACCATGCGATGGTCGAGCTGCCCGACGGCACGTTGGCGTGGGGCGCAGGAAGCTACACCGATTACACCGAATCGATCATGGAGCGGGCTCCGGGTGCAGTGGCGCCGACGGAAATCTGGTCCTGCGAGAATTGGCCGGCGCTCGATGGCGAAGACACCAGCACCGAAACAACGCCCTACAGCGGGTACTACAGCGACGGGTGCTTCGGATCGAATGCGCTGTGGTACGACCCGGCGAGCGACACCTACACCTACAGCTGGTACTCGGTCGAATCGGTGGTCGAAGTCGACCGCAGCACGGGTGAAGCCACGTGGTGGTCGCAGAGCGGGGGACTCCCCTTGGAAGGCCTCGACAACGAGTACTCCTTCGATCCGCCGTCATCGCAGTTCATCTGGCAGCACGGTGTCGAGATTCTGGACAACGGCCACCTCTTGATCTCGTCCGACGACGCCGACAGCACCTTGGTGCGGGAGTATGAAATCGACCGTGAGGCCAAGGTGCTCCGCGAAGTGTGGAGCTACGACCCCGGTGTGTACGCCCAGTTCAACGGCGACACGCGACGCCTGCCCGGCGGCAACACCCTGCATGGCGTGGGGGCGGCGTCGGTGCTTTACGAGGTCACGCCCGACAACACGGTCGCCTGGCGTGCGTTCTTTTCCGCCGACAAGATGCTCGGCCGTGCCGACGTCATCGAAGACCTCTACGACTACATCGCACCGCGGGAGTAGCCCGAGGGCGGCGCCACAAACCGGCACATCTGCGTGACCTCCGTCGTCCTACCTCCGTGACAAAGACGCATGGAGGATTCGATGGGCCAACCGGAACGGGTCCTGATCGTCGGGGGAGGCATTGCTGGACTGGGTGCGGCGCTTCGCCTCGCCGAGGCCGGAGTGGCCGTCGAGCTTGTGGAGCGAAGGCAGGAACTGGGGGGCGCGTGTCGCAGCGTTGAGGTCCCCAGTCCCGTAGGACCAAGGCGCATCGACGTCGGCGTCTGCGACTTCAATCGCGACACGTTCCGAGCCCTCGATGGGTTGCTGGGCACCTTGGGAGCCCCACTGGTTCCGGTATGCCAGGATGCATCCTACCGCTGGGCGGATGGCAGGTCGGTATCCCATGAATTGCTCCACCCCGAGATCCGCCGATTCTCCGAGGAGGCCAACCTCCTCAACGACGAAGTGACGGCCGGCTCCTGGCTGGCCGCCCGGGGGTTTTCGGAGGCGTTCCTGACCCGTTGGTTTGCGCCTCGCGCCGCGGGCTGCTTTCCAAGCCCGGACGTGGACGCAAGGGAACTCCCCCTCCGAAGCCTCGTCCGCTTTTGGCGTATGCACGGAATCGTAGGGGATCGCCCCGCCCGGCGGGTCTGCATCGTCGGGGGCATGCACCGCTACGTACCTGCGGTCCGCCGCCGCCTCGAGCGGGCCGGGGTTCACATTCACCTCGGAGAGACGGCGCTGGGCGTGCAGCGAGGTCCGGCCGGGGTCCGCCTTCGGACTTCCCAAGGCACCCACCACGCCGATGCACTCGTGCTGGCCACCTGGCCTCACGTGGCCCTCCGCCTCATCGAGCCAACCGACGCGGAGCGCTCCGTGTTGTCGTCCTGCGCCACGCAGCCAGGTCGCGTAGTGGTCCACACCGACCCTCGGCTCATGCCGCAGGACCGTCGCCATTGGGCGGCCTACAACTACGTGGCCAGCGAACCTCACGCACGCGTGCCCGGGCCGACCATCACGTTTTGGCCCGACCGCCTGGGCAATCGTCGGTCAACGCCAACCGAAACCCCGGTCTTCGTCACGCTTAATCCTCACATCGAACCGGCCTCCATCCTGTACGAAACCACGTTTGTCCATCCCGTGTTCGGTCGAGCGGATGCCCTGCACAACCGGCTGGCCGCCCTTCAAGGCCAGCAGCGCACGTGGTTCTGCGGAAGCTGGGTTGCGGAGCCCTACCTCCACGAAACCGCGCTTCAATCTGGTCTCGACACAGCGCAGATGATCTTGCAGGCGTCCGAAAGGTCAGGCCTCCTCTGACGGTGCACTGCTGAACCGGAGCCCGCCTTGTTTATCGAGACGTTGGCCCAGCACGGACTTCCTAAGGATGGCCTGTCCACCGTCGGTCATCGGTTCGATCGTGAGGTCCAGCAGCGCCTCGGATTGCACGTCGGCCACGGTTTGGGCCAGCGCTTCGCCAAAGAATACGGGATGGCGAAATCGCGCGCTCCCAAGCGACAAGGACCGTAGGCCACGGCCCACGGAAGACCGCACCAACGCTTGGGCGCTGGCCTCGCGTACCTCCCAATTGCGCCTGACGTCCAATGTGTGAAGCGCAGGCAGGCTCGCTTCGCTTAGGCAGTTCAGGAGGTCGTCGCCTTCCATGTCGATCGACCGTCCCTCCAACACCTCAAGGGTCGAAGTGAAGGGAGCGGACAGCAAGTCCACGAACCAACTCGGCTCCTCAAAGTTGGTGTCGCTGATCTTCAAATGGCGAAAGGCACGCAGCCCTGGAACATCCGCAAACGCCTCGAACTCTTCGGGATCGTTGAATCCCCGGCGCGTCAGATCGAGTTCTGCTAACTGCACGTCCTTGCCTAAGTCACGCCAAGGGATGTCGCCCCAGCTCAGGATGCCCTGCAGGTTGAGGTAGCGGAGTCGCGCGCCCAGGTGCGGCGAACGAAACAACCGCTCCAGCTCGGGTCCAAGCAGTCGGTTGTCCGGAAGCTCCAACGTTTCGATGCGCGCCAAACCGGGCCACGTGGCAAGCAAATCCATGGCTTCGTCCGTCAGCCCGCCATCCCAGTAGCTCCAACTCGTCTCGTTGGAGCCCCGCTCGCTTAGAAACAACGAGGTGAGCTTCGGCAAGCGCCCGTCGGCCACGAGCGCGGGGACACCTTCACGACCGATGTTCGCCCGCATCATGAAGAGTGCCTGCAACTCGGTGAGATGCGGAGACGACAGCAGTGGCTCATGTCCAGGCGTCGCGGAGTACTGGTCGACAAGGTGCAGCCGTCGCACCGTGCTCAAGAATGGAGCCGCCGCCAGCCACGCGGGCTCATTGGGATCGCGAATCGCGCGCTCGATCGTCAGTTCCCGAAGGCCAGGAATCGGACGTAACGCCTGCGCTTCGGAAGCACTCGCCGGCCAAGACACCACAACGCTGGAGAACCCAGGAACCTGGGCCAGATCGTCCTGCACCTCGACCAAACGCTCGAAGCTGTCGACACGTGCTTCGTTGGGCCATCCGCGGACGAAGGAGGGAGCCCATTGCACACCCGCGAGGTTGGGAAGCTCTGCCCGCCATTTCGCTCCATGCTGCTCGATCAAGGCCCTTTCGCGAACCTTGAGGGCAACCTGGCGGACGTCCCAATCCGGGTACTGTCGTCGTTGCAACTGGACGCGCACGAATTCGGCCCGGCCCCCCTCACCCCGGGCCTCGCACCAATCCGCAAACACAAGACGAGGTTGATCGTCAGCCGGCGCCGCCACAATGGCTTCCTGGAGCGTTCGACTCATGCCCACCCTCCGCTGCGTTCGACAAATCGGTCACGCACCTTCACCACAACCTCCGCCAGACGAGGCGCTCGGGGCCCCAGATGACGGCGCCAGGCGGCTCGGGAACCACGATTGACCCACCATTGAGGCCGGGCCAATGCCTCTTGGGCCCGCGCGTGTTCATGAGGCGCCTCGTGAAATGCGGCGAACAATGCTTCTGCGAGGGCATCGCGGTTCCACGAAAGGTCCGTCAGCGCGTGGAGGTCCACAAGGTCTTTGGGCCGCCAGCGCTCCGGGCCCGGCTCCACCAACACGCGAAGCTTTCGGGCCACTTGGGTCTCGGGACGGCACATCCACACCGTGGCCGCCCCGCGGCCGGACGCCAGCCTCGCGCGGATCGGGCCTGGCCCCAGGGGCAACCCGAGCGCGATATCGATGGGCAAGTCGCCCCCAACGCCGTCCACCCAGCCCGCCGCCACCACGCGAAACCCGCGGAGGCCCGCTGCGTCACGGACAGGCACAAGGCCAATGCGCTCCGCGTCGAAGCGAATGCCATCCGGTACTTGCGTTCGCAGGATGCGTTGCACATCTTCGCGAACGTCGGTTGAGCCTGCACATACCAGGTCGACGTCTCGGGCGACGCGATGGGGCCACCACGCCCGAAGTCGCAGGCCTCCGCGAAGCACGTAAGCATCGGCCTTGGGATGCCGGGCCAACCGGCGTAGGAAGCCTTCGAGGAGGGAGGGATGTGGCGCGCAGCTACGCGTTGACAACGGCATGCAGCACCTCACCGAGCTGCTCAAACGACGGCAGCACTGCGTCAGCCCCCAGGTCGTCGACCGAACCTTCTCGATAGCCCCATGGAACGGCAATGACGGGGATGCCTGCCGCACGGGCTGCGGCGACGTCCGTTTCGCTGTCCCCGACCAAGACGGCCGGAAGGACACCGCCCGCGCGCCAGATCGCTTCGTGGACGGGCGCAGGGTCGGGCTTGTGGACAGGCAAGGTATCGCCTCCCACCACCGCCGTCCCAAACGGAGCCGCCAACGCCAATGCCTCGAGCAACTCCAGGGCGAGGGCTTCGGGCTTGTTGGTGCAAAGCGCCAGCGTCCATCCCTCTGCCCGGCTAGCTTCCAATGTCTCGAGAACCCCAGGAAACGGCTGGGTTTCGTCGGCCACACAAGCCCGATAAGCGTCGAGGTAGTGGCGGTAGGCGGCTTCGACATCGAATGCGATGCCCGGGGCTGTGGCTTCGAAGGCCCGTTGCAGCAACACTCGAGAGCCCCTGCCAATGAACCGTCGCGTCTCATCGAGGGTAATCGGGCGGCGCCCTGCGGCTTGCAGGACAGCATTGACCGCGGTCTTCAGATCCGGCGCACTGTCGACCAAGGTTCCATCGAGGTCGAAGACTACGGTCATCCCGCCCATGGGCCCCTCTACCGCCGTCTCGTGGCGGGTTCGAACCCCTATTCGGCCGTGAGGTGGCCGCCCAATTCGAGGCCCCGACAGCGCGGCCGCCCACGAAACCAGCCCTGGATCACACGTTTTGCGCCACAACCGCGCAAGTTGCCGTTGCGCCCTATGGTTCGCATCACGGGAGCGTGTGGAACAACACCCGGTCCGGCCCCCCTCTCGAGCAGAGGACCACGTCGATCCCACCGTCCTGGTCGAGATCACCGGCCTCAATGTCGAGCCCATTGCCGTGGGGAAGATCCACGAACCACGCCGCGGTCACATCTCCAAACGTCCCTTCGTCGTTTTCCCACGCCGTCCAGGGGCCGGGGAGCAATCCTCCGGGACCGTGTTGGGTGTGGGCGCCAAGCAGGTCGAGGTCGCCATCTCCATCCAGATCCACCAGGTCGAGGTCGAGCGTGTCGAACGACTCTTGAGGCAGGGCGTTGCGATCGCGTCGGAACGTGCCATCTCCCCGCCCGAGCCACAGGAATGACTGGGGGTTGTCGCCCGAGAACCCTACTCGGGAGGCCACCAGGTCAAGCACGCCGTCTCCATCGACATCGCCGAGGGCAATTTCCCGCGTCTCACCGCTCGGGCCGGCAATCGCCTTGATCTGCTCCGTGAAGCGGCCCGCGCCATCGTTGAGCCAAATCGCATCGAGGCCTTCATTACCGACGGCCACATCGAGGTCACCGTCACCATCGACGTCTCCGACGGCCAGATCCTGGGTGACCGCGACGGTCGGCGGCACATCGTTGTGGGCGGCCACCAGTCCGTTGGAGCCCCCACGCCAAAGGGAGTTTGGCCCTGCGTTGCCGATCATGACATCCACCCATCCATCGCCATCGAAGTCGGCCGCAACCACCGCATTGCTCGGAACGGACTCGTCGACCGAGTCGGAGGCATCGACGAACTCGAGTCCTCCCGATCCCAGGTACAGCTCGTTGGCCCCACCCAAATCCTCATTGGCGAAGAACAGGTCGAGGTGTCCATCGCCGTTGAGATCCGCGACCAGTGCATGCTCGCTGTCCGTGGGGGACCGAAACGGGATGTCGTGATGGGTGAATCGGCCCGACCCATCGTTGAGGAGGACGACGTTCGCAGGACCTTCGGTCGCAATGACCAAGTCCAAGTCGGTGTCGGCGTCGAGATCCGCCAACGCGACATCCATGCAAGGCCGGTCGAGCCAGGGCGTGGGAAGCATCCGAGCAGGATCTTCCTGCCAAACAGGCGGTGACACCGCCGGTTGCTCTTCGGCCTGGCAGGCGATCAGAACGCTAAGCAGTCCGACGCGCATCATGGCGCCCCCCACGGGTCAGAGGTGCCGAAGAACGCGTCAGAAGCCTCGGCGTCCGGGGCGAACAAAGCTGGAACCAACGTGTCCAAACACCCCGACACCGGACTCGCAGGATCGCGAAGTTGGTCCACGAGAATGCGCGCCGTGCAATCGCCCCATCCGTCGAAGGGTGTCGCCCCAACGAGACCATGCGCGCCATCGGGAATCTCGATGAGGACGCTCTCGGTCCACGCATCGGCGAGGGCTCGGACCCGGTCGATGTCCGAGGTTGGGTCGCGCTTGCCGTGGAACAAGGTTGCCGGCACGTCGGCCGGGATGGTCACTCGGTCTGCGGGCACCGAGACGCGCGGCCAGCCCTCCGCAAACCAAGCGATGTCTGCACCGCGTCCGGTAGCGGCGACCGCTGTTTCGAGCGCTTGATCGAGGTCTGCGCTGGAAGGCCCGTCCGACCACAGATCATTGGACGCGACATGCCAAAACAGGGGCCACTGCAACGCGCTACTCGGGGGCGGCTCGTCGATGGTCAGGACGTCGAAGAACAGGTGTTCGATGGCCTCCACATCGGACGGTGCGCAGCGCGCCAACCTCGCGTAGAGGGGCGCCACCAACGGTCGGGTCGTCGTGCTCATAAGGAACTCGCCGGCCCATGTACGAACCTCCTCCGCGG
The DNA here is from genome assembly GCA_039208735.1 of Myxococcota bacterium. GTDB lineage: Bacteria > Myxococcota_A > UBA796 > UBA796 > DRPG01. Next base: position 53,772 of record JBCCQY010000037.1, read on the forward strand.
TGACCCCGAGGTCGACGCAATGGGTGCCCTCTCGAAGGCCGACAAGAGCATTGAATGCTTCTTGCAGTGGCGGACCTGCGAACTGCGCTCGGCACTCCGAAGACGCTTCACAGGCGCGCAACCAGTCCCGACCCGTTTCATCCATGGTGCGATCGAAATCATGAAACACCGTGTCTGGCGGAATCACGGCCTCGAGCACCACGTGGTCGACCAGCTTTGGGGCTCGAGCCGCAACGCGACTGGCCCAATACGTGCCGTAGGACGCTCCCAACACCACGGTGCGCTGGGAGGGCCACCGCGTGGCCTCGATGAGCGCGATCACGTCCGCGGCAGCGGCCTCGGTGGTGAAGTGCGAAAGGTCGTGGCTCGCCGCCACGTGCCGGGCGCACGCGTCGCGCTCGTTCCTCGTCACCCCCACGCCCCCTTCCGACGTGGGCGCCTCCTCATCCGGGCAGGTCAGCGCGGCACTCTCGCCCGTTCCCCGGTGGTCCAGCGTATAAAAGGTGGCTTGTGGCAGATAGGTCTGCAGCCAGGACCTCCCAAACAGGTTGGGCACGCCCGGCTGCCCCGGACCTCCCGGCAACACCCAAATCGCCATCTCATGATTGGGTTCCGCAGCGGGCAAGCGTTTGATCGCAATGGGAAGCGTTCTTCCATCGGGCTTTGCGATGTCCAAGGGAAGGTCGACGGTCACACACTCCGCACGGAGGTCGCCCGGCGCAAGAAGGTCACAGGGCGCCCAGGCCCAGGCCTCAGCGTCGGGGGAATGAAGCGCTGGCGAGGGGGGCGATGGCTCAACAGGGCTGGCGCAGCCAAACCACCCCACCAGCCCAAGGAAACCGAGGTGCACGAAACCTCCTGATCGGTCGACCCGCCGTAGCGGACACCACCACCCGGCCGAGGATTTCTTGAACCGTCTTGAACGTGAACGGCGTCCCCAATTCGCCCACGGTCCAGGACATGCGGCTTCCGTTAGACCTTGGCTACGTCGACCTTGAGCGCCGGCGCGTGGTGCATCCGGCCGAGGAACGACGCCTCACCGTGCGAGAGTCGGACCTCCTGCGCTACCTCGCGCGAGCATCCCCTCGCGCCGTGGCCGTGCCGGAGCTGCTTGAGGCGGTATGGGGCGTGCGCGGTGATCTCGATACGCACACCGTCCAGACCGTGGTCTACACCTTGCGACGCAAAATCGAGGTGGAGCCCAGACATCCACGCCACGTGCTCACATGCCGGCCTTTGGCTTATCGCTTTGTGCCGGGAGAGCGGTCGGCGGCGATGCAGATCGTGGAAGCCGCAGGCGCCCTCGTAGCGCTCGATGCCCATGCCGCGGCGGCGATGTTGCAGGCGGTCCTCGACCCGGTTCAGCCCGGCCTCTCCACCGAAACCCAGGCCGTTGCCTACCTGCTCCTCGGAGCGCTTCGGCAACGGCAAGGCCGGCTCGATGAGGCACTGCAAGCCGTGGATCGGGCCCCCACCACCGGCATCTCGGCCACGTCGCGAGGTCGCTACGCCGTCGTTCGATCCCTCGCGTTCTACCGAGCCGAACGCCTCGATCTCGCAACTCAGCACGCCCAAAAGGCACGTGACGCGGTGGCCGGACATCCGGTGGCCGAACCCATGTGGCGCTTCAACACCACCCTGCACCGGTGTGACGACCCTGGGGTGCTCGCTGAGTGGTCGGCCATGGTGAAGCCATTGGGCCAAGCGGAGGTTCCTCGCTACGCCCTGCTCGTGGCCGCGGCGACCGGGATCGCCTACCGGCGGCGTGGGGAACTCGATCGAAGCCTTGGAGTGACCCACCGCGTGCTTGACCTCATCCACCCCACGCGGCCCTACGAGTCCCGTGTGGTGCTTGAGAACCGCGCCGCAAGCCTAGCGCGGATGGGCCATGCTGAAGATGCCGATGCCGCTTGGCAAGCCGCACAAACCATCGACCCGGCCGCCCGACGACTCGACGAAGACTTCGGGTGGTCGGAGCGCCTCGTCTACGCGGCCGAACGTACGCCATCAGCGTCGACCGCCGTCCATGCAAGATTCGAGGACCGTTCTCGCTACAGCCCCTTCACACGGTGGGCCGGAAGCAACGCCTAAGCGTCCGCGCCCGTATCCGAATCGTCTTCCATCTCGGGCATGCAGACGCCTTCGGTCTGACCCGCCTCGATGTCGCAGGTGAATCCGTCACGGCAGTCGTCGTTCATCTCGCAGGCATCCCCTTCGCCACCACCACAAGCCACGAGCCCCGCGGCCAACACTGCCCACATCATCGCCGTCTTCATGCACGCTCCTTTGGTCGAAGGGCACCCTCCGACACTGACAAAGGTGTGCAGCGCCCACGCGAACGGCTCAGTTCCCTCGAAACCATCGTCGCAGCTCTTCGATCGCCCAGTTGGCTTGTTCGTCCGACGTCCCTCGAGCGCCGATCTGCGCAGCTCCCAAGTGCATTTCAAGCCAACTGTCAAGTTCCGGTTCGGTTTCTGCGATGAGGGCACCGTAGCCTGCGAGCCGCCACTGGCCAAAGTAGGCGAACAGTTCGTGTTCATCGGCCCCTGGGGCCGGCGTCTGTCCTTTGGCCAGCATGGCTCGTCGAAGTTCGAGGGCCTCAGCCTGCACCTCGGGCCCCAGGTCGTGCAGCACGAGATGGAGCAGTTCGTGAGCCACCCCTAGGTTCCACCGCTCCACCGAATCGTGCCGAATCGCTACCGTTGGGGCGTAGGCTTCAAATTCAGGTCCCCAGTACATGGCGAGCCCCTCGATGGCAGACCATTCGAGCCCCGGAAGCGCCAAGTCCGCGAGCTCGGGAAGGGCGTTGAGATCGCGCTCCGGGGGAGCCACGAGGAGGGTAGTGTCGGCCACGACCGAGGCCATGGCGGGAGACTCGGCCATGGCGTCTGCGACACTGGCCACCCGATCCACCGTTCGCGGGCGACTGTCTGGGTACACTTCGATGCGGGTGCCCAACGGGGTTTCGCACACGACGCGCCCGTCGGGGCCGTCATCGGTCAACCACGCCTGTTCACCACACAGTCCACGGTCGCCCTCGACAACTGGGTCAGGTTCGGGGAGAGGCTCTGCGGCGCACGCCCCCCACACGATAAACCAACTGAAGCGATGCAAAGGATCAGAGCCGGTTTTCGAGGGCCCGAAGAATCGTCGCCGCACTGCCGAAGTTGTCGTCATTCTCTTCCGACATCGTCAGATCGGGCTCGAGCAGGAGCACGGTGGGCCAGAACGGCAAGCCTGCGTACTCTTCGGCCACCTGCCGTTCATCGGCCAACACCGGAATCTCCGGCGAGTCGTACTCCTCGGCCCAACGCTCGGCAAGGGCCAGATCGGGCTTCTGCCCTTGCTGATCTTCACCCAAAATCGTCAGCCAGTGCACCTTGCCCCGACGAACCTTGCGGGGTCCCGAAGGCCACAGCTGTCCGAAATTGTAGGGGTCGTCTCCACCTTCGATCCAGCTCGCCAGGCCCCGACACGGCGGACACCATTCGGCCGAGATGTCGATGACAATCGGAATGCCTTCGTCGTTATGGAAGTCGTACAGATCGACCATTTCGCCGTGCTGATCGATCATCTGAAAGCGCATGAATCGTTCGCCGATCGCCCGGAAACCCTCGAGGTTCTGGTTGATCGCTGACTTATCGTAGACGTAAGGCCAGCCGCCGACGTAGATTCCGCTGTCGGCATCGGCCGGATCGGATCCTTCGTAGACCTCATCGCGGTCGGTGTAGCCGTCCTCATCGGAGTCCACGAGGGTGGGGTCACTGCCGTACTCGATCTCGGCTCCGTCCAGCAAGCCGTCGCCGTCAGAATCGGGGTTCTCGGGGTCGCTGCCCCACTCCCGTTCCTCGGCATTGGAAAGGCCATCGAGGTCGCCATCGACCGCGCAAGCCGCAAGGGCGGCCAAGGCCACCACAGAAGCAAGGATTCGTGGGCTCATGGGCAAGTGCCTCCGTAGGTCGTGGTCTCAGTGCGATCGATGAAGACGTTACCGCCGCTTTCGGTGAAGCTGGTTTCTCGCGTCACGCGTCCCTGGCCATCATAGACCCAGGTTTGTTCCTGGACAAGACTGCCGGACTCGACACGTTGCAAGGTGGCGTTGCCATCATTGTCAAAGGCATTGGTCTCGGACCGATCGTCCGTGTCTTCATCGGTGTAGTCGATGGTGAAGGTCAACCGCCGGCCCTCGGCATCGAAGGTCGCCGCCGTCATGGCGTCGATGATGCCGTCGTCACCGTCGTCCTGCTCGCCGAGGTAATCCAGACCGGTTTCCGAGGTGTAGGTAAACGTGGCCCGCAGATCGAGGTCCGCGTCTTCCAAGTCCCGATCGATCGTGACCTCGATCGTGCGATCCATAGCGTCGTAGGTGTAGTTGCTGACCGAAACGAGGTCGCCATCTTCGAAGGTTTCCAACACCAGAACCCGTCCGTCGGGGGTTCTGGTGTACACCTCGCTTTCATCGATCCGCGTGTTGCCATTGGAATCGAGGTCGTAGGTCAGGATTTCGTCGTTGGCGTCGTAGGTCCACATCTCGATGCGATCGAACCCGCCATTGGCGTCCGAATCCGTACGTCGAACGAGCATGTTGCCCCGATCATCGTTTTCGTACTCTTCGATGGTTGCGAATCGCTTCTGGCGTTCGAATCGCGAACGGAACCCGTTGCCGTCGTACTCGAAGCGTTCGATCGATTCCGAGAGGCCGTTGTTGTTTTCGTCGACCTCCTCGTACACAAGCCGCTGGGCCGCATCAAAGCCAAGATGCCCGATCCCATCCTCGGTTCCTTCGACGAGTTGATCGTCGATCGAGGTCGTCCCAAAGCAATCGTAGGATTCGGGCACAAAGCCCACGTCGACGAACTCGTCTTCGGGCGGCGGCTCAAAGCCAAGGCCAATCTCAGCCCCACCCGAGCAACCGATGGTCAGCGCGACCCCTACCAACGGGGCTGGAATTCGCATGCACACTCCCCCTCACGATTCGCCATCATGGTGATTCGAGCCGCCTCCACCATGCCACAGATTCGAGAGGGTTCACCACCCCATTTCGGGTCACTCCAGCCCGCGGACCATCGCCACCTGGATTCCACCTGCCTGGTCGAAGCGATGGGGGAATCCCACGAGGACCCGACAACCGGCCACCGCAAGGGTTCCTCCGATGTCGTAGCCTTCGACGGCCTGACAGTAATCCCGGAACACCAAGCAGGAGACATAGTCGTCGTCTTCATTGCGACGCAAGATGTGCACCTTGCCCGTATTGGGACCCGTCCGCCCCGCCGCCGACGATGCAGCGTATACGAACTCCCCCTGGGCAATCAGGTCATCAGGGACATCGCGCGGCAACTCGAACGTTCCGGTGTGCCGCCATCCCTCTTCGCCAGCTTGGAACCAGTGAATGCCGTCCCGCCGCGCCACCAACACCGCATCGTCGTGAAACACGGACGGCCCCCCATGCTCGGTCAGGGTTGCCGTGATGTCCAAACCTTCCTCGGAGAGCGCGCAAAGATGGACCGCCCCCTCCCATTCCGATGCAATCAAGACGCGCTGCTGCACCGAATCGAGCGCGATGCTGTGTGGCGGATGCGGCCATGGCGCCTCAAAGCAGGGCTCCCAACCCGACGACGTACGCTTCCAGACGCAGATGTAGGAGGCATCGCCGCGTCGTCCGTAAAGGAGCCAGTCGCCCGAGAGCACCACGCACGACTCTGCCCAACCCACGTCGGTTCCGATGGGGATTCCCACGGGCTCCGACACCCAAGTGCCGTCGGACTGACGGGCTAGAACCTGCGGTCGAGCCACACTCTCCTCTTCCTGTTCCCAGAGAATGGCCACGCGTGCCTGATCGACCGCCAGCGCCCCGACCAGCCACTCGTCAGGATGTTGCACGACGTGTTCGGTGCGAGGGGGGGCTTCGTCCGTTCCGAACCGGAGCAGGTGTACGGTGTCCGCGCCAACCGTGACCGCTACGAGGTCATCGCACGCGGCTACGAACTCGCCCATCGTGGCTTCACCGCTCGAGACGATGTAGCTCAGTTCGGCGGTAGGTCTTCGCACACGTCGGCGCCCCGGCGGACGGGGCAGGGGAACATCGAGAAGTTCCTGACCAAAGGTCTCCATTCCCACCGAGGAACTTCCCGTGGCGTGGTGGAACACGGTAGAGCCGTCCATGTCGAGCCAGCCGAGTGGCCGATCCGGAAGCTGCGCCCGAAGTTGCCACTGACCCGCGGCATCTCGTGCATACAAAAACGACCGCAGCGAGGCTTGATGGGCCGACGCGATCAACAACGCCCCGTCGTTGGTGCCTGAAATGACGGTACCAAATCGTTCGTGGAGTCGAGGGCGTGGCGGCATCAAGGTGGCGAATGGACTCCATTCCCCTCCGTCATCGCGCGACGAAACAAACACCGTGCCGCTTTCGGGAAGCATTCGCCCGGTGATGGGAGTGGCGTACCCTGGGGCATCGGTGGCATCGGTGGGTGACGCGAGAGCCACCGTGTTGTCGGTAAAGAAGACCGTCTCAATGGGGCCGGGAGACCAATTCCGGTGAAACGGGCCAATGCGTAGTTTCGGTCCCCGGGTCCATCCCCCTTCGCCATCTCGCACCAAGATGGCAAAGCCACCCCGAACCGCCACCAGCATGTCCTGCCGCGCATTGATGGCCAAGGGACGGCCGAGCGGATTCTTCGTCCGCGGCAAGGCCCGGTGACGCATCCGCCATTGCTTTCCGTTCCAGGCGTAGATGCCGAAGCGGTCTTTGTCGGACGTGACGACAAGCAGTTCGTCACGCAGCAGGATGTCGCGCACCGTGTCGAACATCTCGGGCAGAGGCAACGGCTCGAAGGCGCTCCAAGACCCCCCTTCGTTGCGGGCCGACGTGAAGACCGCGGGTCCCGCCGCTTGGACCACCAAGTGGTCGCCGTCCGTCCGCAAGCAAACCGGCTTCGACGGGACTGGCAGTTCGGCCGTACCGTGCCATCCTCCGTCCCCGTCCCGCTCGAACACCTGACATCGCACGTCGCCTTCGCAGGACGTGGAGGTGACGACAACCCGCTTCGCGCCAACCGTGCAGCCGTCGATCGGAACCCCCACGTCAAGGGCGGTCGACGCCGCCTTCACTTTCCCGGGTGAGGATCGGCGGCCCGTCGGCTCGACAGGTTGCAAAGGGGTCTTCGTGGTCACGCGGCTCCGGGGGCGACTGAAGGAGGGCGGCAGCGACCGTCCCCCTATCCTGTGTCTGCGCCGGGATCCGCGCCCCAAGGCGACCCGCTCGGGTCAGTAGATCTCAAACTCGTTGACCCGTACGTATTGGGGCTGCCGATTGGGTCCGAGGTACCCCACGACCCGAACCGACTCCCCAAATGCCGGATCCACTACAGACTCGATCGTCACATCCACATTTCCGACCACGGACTCAACCACATGCCAGGATTCCCCGTCCCATGCCTCGATGTCGTAGTCACGAATCTCGTACGTCGAACTCGTGGTGAGTACGAATACATCGAAGGTGCGGCATTCATCGAAATCGTACTCGATGGTTGCCGGCAAGGTGGTGCTGCTATTGGTCCAGCCGTCGTTGGTCATGGATCCGCGCGACCCATCGACCGTCTCTGCCGTGCTGTAGCCAGAGAAGGTTGAGCTGGCGGTGATCGTGGCGTCAGGCGCCTGGTTTCGATACACCTCGATTTCGTTGATCCGGGCGTACCCACTTTGGGCCACCGACCCTTCGAGGTTCGAAAACCGGAGTTGTTCACTGGTCACCGCCGGGAATGTCACCACGGTTCGTTCGTCGACGAGCCCGGTGACCGTCCGCAGTGCGACCCAAGCCTTCCCATCCCAATACTCCACGGTAAAGCCCTGCATTTCGTACCCGAGGGTGCTGTAGACATCGATGCGGCCGAACGTCACGTCGCCTCCAAAGTCCAGCTCCACCTCGGCGGTCGCGCGCTCTCCGTTGCTGTTCGTCCAGCTGTCGTCCTCGTCGAGGTCCGTCGAACGGTCCCCATCGACCAAGTTGGCCGCCGAGTAGCCTGAGAACGTGTTCGTAGCCGATGCGGTGGCTCCCCGCGCGAGGTTCACCCGAGGCACGATCAGTCCATCATCGGCACCGTTGGCACAGTCATCATCAATCCCGTTGCACAGCTCGATCTGGCCCGGGTTGACGTCATCGCGGCCATCGTCGCAATCGGTAGCGTCCAAGGTGTAGCCCTCGGGCTCCGCACACGCGGAGACCGTGGCCCCATTGGAGTCGCCATACCCGTCGCCATCATTGTCCGGGTAGTAATCGTCGAAGTCCAGACCATCATCGGCGCCCCCCGCACAGTCATCATCGATCCCGTTGCAGACTTCCACGGCATCGGGAGATACCGCCGCCGTCGTGTCGTCACAATCGAGTGCGGTGGTCACGGTCCCCGGTGGTGCGGCACACGCCGCGATGGCCTTCGCCGATAGGTCGCCGTACCCGTCCTGATCGGCGTCCGGGAAGAAATCGGTGAGCGTCAGGCCATCGTCAATGCCATTCGCGCAGTCGTCATCGATCCCGTTGCACAGTTCCTTCGCGCCTGGGTACACCGCGACGGCACCATCGTCGCAGTCGGTGCCATTGGTGACCCAGCCCTTGGGAGCCGCACAGGCATTCACGGGCTTCGCCAGCTGATCTCCGAACGTGTCCTCGTCGACATCGGGGTAGTAGTCCGCAAACGCCAGTCCATCGTCGATGCCACCCGCGCAGTCGTCGTCCACCCCGTTGCACACCTCTTGGGCCTTGGGCGAGACCGCAGCCGTGGTGTCGTCACAATCCATCGCGTTGTCGACGGTTCCGGTGGGCGCCGTACACGCCACTACGGGCGTGGCCTTCGCATCCCCGAACCCGTCTTGGTCGGCGTCGGCGTAGAAGTCGGTCGTGACCCCCTCGTCGACATCATCATCGCAGTCATCGTCAACCTCGTTGCAGACCTCGACCGCGCCCGGAAACACCAGGGCATTGTCGTCGTCGCAGTCCACCGAGTCGTCGAAACCATCCTGGTCCGCGTCGACCCCCATGGGGTCGGTCAGATCTGGATCAGCGGGGTCTACGGAGGGGTCCGGCTCGACCGATGGATCGGGGTCGGCCGCCGGATCGCAGGCGACGAGAAGGCCGAGCAGGCCCCAGAAACGAATGAGCATCTTCGACAGCTCCCTGAACGAATCGGGTGTGCCCCGCCGCTCGGATCACCGGCCCCAACCCTCCAGCAGATGCGAATGCCCGACAACGGGCCAACCTACACACTACACCCCTACACCGATCCTACAGCAGCATCGCACGCCAGCCGAACGTCATTTGGAGCATCTCATCCTGCGAGAATCTGCTTCAGCGAAACAACATCCAATGCTGGCGAGGGTTCATCCAGCAATGGCTCATGGCCGCAGTGATGGAAGCCCGCGGTCGCACCAGATAACTTCGGAGGGCGCGGGCCTTTCCAAACAGGAGGTCATTTGGTGATCGAGCCGGACGGCACCAAACCGCGAATGCATCGCATTCGCGCGATGGCGGCGCTCGCCCTGTCCTTTACTCCGGTGTTCATGACGTTGGCCTGGTGGCACGGGGAACTCGAGATGTTCCTCGTCGACGCCACGATGATGGTCGCGTACTCCGCCGTACTCGCGATCCTGGCCGTCACCCGCTCCCCTCTGTGGGCGGGCAACGCCCTCTGCCTGGTCATCACCGCCCATACGGCAGCGGGTTCCTACCTCATCGGGATGTCCGTACCCGTGGCCACCCTCCTTGCGCCAGTGGCGGCCATGTTGGCGCTGGGGCCTCGGTACGCGTGGTCCTGGTACATCGTGCAGGTTGGCGTCCTGGTTGCGTTGGGCTGGGCGACCCAAGGGGCGATCCAGCTGCTCACGCCCGAGGCGATCGTCCTGCTGCTGTGCATGAGCGCACTCTTTCAAAGCGGCATTCAGGTCTACTACGCCCAAAGTGAGCGGCACCGAACGGCCCTCGATCAACTCGTGGGACAGCTCGAAGACATCGTCCTCGAACGTACGCTCGACCTGCGAAAGGAAGTCGAGAAGCGGCGCAAAGCCCAGGAGGAGGCCATTGCCGCCAACCGGGCGAAAAGCGTGTTCCTCGCAAACATGAGCCATGAATTGCGAACCCCGCTCAATGCCATCATTGGCTACACCGAAATGGCGAGCGAGGAGCTGGGCGAGAGCCACCCCACCGTTCTCGACGACCTGGGCTACGTCCTGCAGTCCGCGCGTCACCTGTCCGATGTGTTCCGGGACCTCGTGGACCTGTCGAAGATTGAAGCGGGAGATGTCGAAGTTCGAACCTCCGCATTTTCACTCGGCCGCATCGCCTCCGAGGCGGTAGAGATGGTTCGGCCGCTTGCTGCGGCCCGACACAACGAAATCCAGTTCAAGGACACCTCTTCCGAAGCGCAAGCCTGGGCAGATGCCCACCATGCAAGACGCATCGTGGTGAGTCTGTTGTCGAACGCCAACAAGTTCATGGAGTCCGGACGCATCGAAGTCAGGGTAGGGAGTAATGAATCTGGCTCATGGCTTGAGGTTGACGATGACGGTCCGGGCATTGCTCCCGAGGACCAGGCGCGAATCTTCGAGCAGTTCACGCAGGTGGACAACAGCTCCACTCGGCGCGCTGATGGCGCGGGGCTTGGGCTGGCGATTGCACGGTGGCTCGCCGAGCGCATGACGGGTGCACTCTCCGTTCGATCGTCCCCCGGGCAAGGCAGCTCCTTTCGACTCCAGCTGCCCGCAGCACCCAGTCGGGACGAGGCATTCCTTTGACAAGGTCAAGAATCGTCCGGGACATAGAACATATGTTCACATAGGTTCGCGCCACTGCCGCGAGATGGACCGTGAACCCACCTCATCTTGAGCCGATTGCCGAAACCCTTCGCCAGGTTGCCCACCAACGGGCGTTTGCTGCATGCCACCAAGAGTCCGCCCAAGGCCTCGGCTTCACTGTCGAAGGCGTTGGCGAATGCCGCCTTCCTTTGAGTCAATCCCGCATCGAGGCGCTGCTGAGCCAGGCAACACCATCGCCTTTCGGCTACCGCGACCAGACCCTCCACGACCGCACCATCCGAGACTCGTGGGAGATTCCGGGGTCCCGAGTCCACCTCGATTCCAAGCTTTGGTCCATGCGGTTCATGCGTGGACTCAACGAGATCGTTCGAGGCTTGGGATTTCCACCCGACGTCAGGGTCGAACCTAAACTACAGAAGCTCCTTCTTTACGAAACCGGACAGTTCTTCGCGAGGCATCGCGACTCCGAGAAGGCCGTTGGCATGGCAGGCACGCTCGTCGTAGTGCTGCCCAGCCGCTACGAGGGCGGCGAGGTTTGGGTTTCCCATGCCGGTGAACAAACCACGTTTGCCACCGCCTCCGAAAGCCGTGCGAACAAACTCTCTTTCCTTGGCTTCTACGCGGATTGTGTGCACGAAACAACCCCGGTTCAATCGGGGTGCCGCGTGTCCCTCACCTTCAGCCTCGAAGTGATGTCACACGGTCGACATCCGCTCTCCGTGGATGCGTTGCACCGCGCCCCCCTGGAAGAACTGCAGCAATGCGTCGAGTTCTACTTCCGCTCACGGCAACGCAACTGGCTCGCCTACTTGCTCGAGCACCAGTACTCGAGGCAAAGTCTGGATTGGAGTCACCTCAAGGCAGCAGACCGCTCACGCACCGATGCCCTGCGCCATGTCGCGCACGAGTTGGATTGTGAGTGCTTTCTTGTGCTGGGCGACGGGGCAGAGATCTACAGCTTCATCGAATCGGAGGACCGTTTCGAGGAAGATGACGTCGTTGAACCTCTTCCGTATGATCCCTACATCGAGCATGGCATGACCGGCATGCCTGGGGAGTGGGCCACGCTGCATTGGGCGACCGACCCTTGGTTTCCCGACGAGCAACCGTGGCCTGGCGACTCGCTGGCCATCGAGGAGCCCGTCGATATCGACAGCGGCATCGGGCCGATTCTCGGCCGAGAGGTCGAGCCTCTGCAGTGGCTCAACGAACAGGGCACGCCCTGTGTAGGCCCGCAAGTTCCGATCATGAACGCAGCCATCGTCACCACCGCCCATCAGCACGATTGGACGAGCTTCGATGCGTCGTTCGAACCTTGGCGAGGCAACGAAGGGGGCACGGCCGAAAAGTGGTTCCATGTTGCGCTCGTCGTGCTCGTGCCACGAGATGCCGAGCAACGCCCTGAAGCGTTACCCACGCCGCCGCGCCGCCGCCCTCGTGCATCCGGCGCATCGTCACCCGTCCTCAGGCGCCGTCCGGGCCAACGCCGGTAGCACGTCCGAAAGCAGGAATCGGATGTGACGCTCCTGCCAATCCGTCTGATCGAAGGTCCCGGTGACCACCGCGTCGTACTCGTCGATGTAGTAGGCAAAACTCCCCGTTGCGCCCGAGGCCCCGACCAACGTGGGCAGTCCCCCGAGGGCGAAGAACACTCGGCCCGGGCGGATTCGCCACAAACCGAGCCCGTAATCAAGACCTCGACCGAGTGCATCTTCGGTCAAGGTCCCCTCGGACAAGTCGGCAAACGAGACGTCGTCACCGCTGGCCAACCACCGCAGAAATCGGGCGAGATCGGGCGCCGTCGTGACGAGCCCCCCTCCCGCCTGATCCCCAGACAGGCACGCGGCATGGGCAAGCTCAACATCGCCGGCCCAACTCTGCGCCCACTGGGGTTCGAGTGGCTCGCCGACCAGCGGATGGTGGTACCACGTCGCTTCGAGACCGGCCGGGGCAATGACGCGTTCCATCACGACGTCCTGAAAGGATGCAGCTCCCGTCACCCCTTCGATCACAAAACCCAACAGGGTGTAGTTGGTGTCGGCGTAGGTGAACGGTACGTCCGTAGGTACTTGATGGCGCCGGGTGTGATCGAGCATGCCCTGTCGCGTCCAGGGCATCTCCGGTGAGGCGACCCACTGTTCGAACACGGTTGGCGTTCCATCCGCCGTCTCGCCATCGAAATAGTCGGGCAGCCCGGAACGATGGGCGAGCAGGTCCCCCAACGTCAACGTACCCCCCATCCGGGGCAGTCCAGTGAGGCGCTCCGGTGCAACCCAGTCCACCACTGGGTCGTCGAGTTCCAATAGCCCTTCGGCAACCAGCGACAACACCGCCGCCGCCGTGAAGAGCTTGCCCACGCTTGCGGACAGGAACTGGGTGTCCGTCGTCATCGCGGCCCCCTGGCCGTTGGCTACGCCATGAACCCACGTCTGTGAGAGCCCCAAATCGGGCGCGTCGACGTGAAGAACGGCGTGCCGCACGCCATCGTGCTTCTCGACCACCCTTGCCACGGCGTCGTCGAGTCGTTCCGCCGTCTCCTCAGGCGTACGCGCCCCGCATGCTGCCGACAAAAGGCCCAACAAGAACAGAATCAGGCGTCTCCCCATCTCGAACTCCAATGTAAGTATCCATTACTTACATCGATGGAGGTTAGTCCGCAAGCATGGCACAGCGCGGCTACCACCACGGCGACCTGCGAGAGGCACTGCTCGACGCAGTGATCGACGTGGTGGCCTCCGAGGGGGTCGGCGCCGTGAAGGTGAGTGCGCTAGCGCGAGCGTGTGGTGTGTCATCGGCCGCACCGTTCCGGCATTTCCCTACCCGAGAGGCCCTGCTCGTGGCCGCGGCGGAGCGGGCGGCGCTTGAGCAGATGGCTGCGATGGACAAAGCAGCGGCGAACGCGCCCAATCCTGTGGAGGCCGAACGCGCTCGCGGCGTGGCCTATGTTCGGTGGGCGGTGCTGAACCCTGGCGCCTTTCGCCTGCTCGACCAGCCCCAGATCATCCAAGCATCTTCCTGGCTTGGCAAAGAGAGCAGCGCCTTCGTGGAGCAACTGGATGCGGTGTTGGGCGAACGGGACGAATCCCGTAGTGCCCCCGCCTTAACTCAGCGCACCGCCGCCGCCTTGGCTGCCCAGGCCTTGGTCTATGGTCTCGCCCGCATGGTCGTTGACGGATCGCTTGGCAGCATTGACGAGGATCAAGCAGAGCAGTTGGCCTGGGAGGTCACTGGAGTACTCGGGGTCGGCCTCCGCGGAAGCTAACGCTTACGCGGGTACGCGAACGACCATCTCCACCTCGAGTTGGAGTTCGGGACCTGCGAGCGCCGCGACGCCAATGCCTGTCAGACTCGGGAAGCTGTCGCCGAGGAAGGCGCCGAGGGGTTCCATGACCTCGACGGTGCGCTCGGGTGTGAGGTCGACGACGTAGATCCTCAACATCACGATGTCCGACGGCGTGGCCGAAAGGGCCTCGAGGCACGTGCCGAGGTGACCCACCACGATGTGAGCCTGTTCCCTCAAGCCCGACGGTGCGGGCTTACCGTCCGCCCATGCGACTTGCCCCGAAACGAAGGCGAGGGGGCCGGACGTGACCGTGGAAACATGCGAATAGTGAGAACCCGATGGATCGAACAAGCGGTCAGGGTTCATGCGGGCGATGGCGGACATGGAACTCCTCTGGAAAAAGCGTGCTGGTTCGGATGTACGACGCGCATTGGCGAATTGGATTCCCGACTCTCCTGCACGAGATTCCCGAGGCAGCGTCTCGTGAACCGCCGATCGAACCTCGACGACATCCAGCTGTTCATGGCGGTTGTCGACGGCGGAAGCTTCGTCGCTGGCGGTCGGGCCCTCGGCCTTACGGGCTCCGCTGCGAGCAAGGCCGTCCTTCGGCTCGAAGCGCGCCTCGGAGTCCGCCTGCTTCATCGAACCACGCGCACCGTGAGCCTCACCGATGAAGGGGCTCGGCTCTACGATGGAGGGCTGCACGTGCGCGAGGCCATCGACGCGGC
>JBCCQY010000038.1:0-68162 GCA_039208735.1 Myxococcota bacterium
CTTGCCGGGGCTCCTCCGTCGGCAAGTCGACGTGCGGGTCCACCTCGAAGAGCGGCCTCCGCGCGGGGTGGCGATTCGGGGGGGATTGAAACTCCAGAGTGGACGACAAGAAGCGCTGGTGGGCACAGAGTTGTCCCACGTCAACGCCCTCAAGCGCCTTTGGCGCGTGGTGTTCGACGCTGAAGTCGGCGCGGCGGTCGTGGGCTCAGAGTTGTCGCAGATCGGGTCGCTGCGGCAGCTTCGGACGGGACCCGTTGCCGACGTGGCGCTGGATCTCGTGGTGCCCAACTTGCCGTTTCGCAACGTCGAGACTCGATTCGAACTCGGCTATGAGCACACGATCACCGAAGCGTTCCAAACCGACCGCCCTTCGGTGTCAGCCCTCGCGACGCTGCGACCCGCACCCACGCTCACGCTGTCGGGGGGTTACAAACTCGACTTTGTCGTCTACCGCGACCTGCAGATCGACCCCGCTGAGCTGGCGAGTTTCGGAGCTGCCCCCGACGTGGTTGACGGTCGATATCGCAACGCGGAACTCCAATCACGCATGGTGTGGGACACCCGGAACGATCCGTTTGCCCCCACCCGTGGCCAGGTCGTCGACCTCACCTTGGAGCTGGCAGGAACGTGGCTTGGGGGCACGTCGAACTATGGGGGCGGTCAGCTCGAATTGCGTGGCTACCGGGGCCTGGGCATAGGAGCGGATCGACCGCGACGCGCATTGGGCTTGCGCAGGAACGTGCTTGTCTTTGCCGGTCGCGTGGGCGGTGGACTCTTGGCGCCCTACGGCCCGGCGAATTCCGCGGTTGTGCCCGTCGCCGAGCGGCTCTACCTGGGGGGCACCGGCTCCGTGCGGGGCTGGACCTTCCAGCACCTTGGCCCCTACGTCTGCGCGGTCGAAGAGTCCCCCTGTGTAAGTGAGGCGAACCGACAGGTCGGCGATGGCGTTGACACCGTGCCCATCGGCGGCCGCGTGTCGACGTGGGCCAGTGTCGAAGTTCGGCGAACCTTTGAAGCCGTTCGCCTCGTTGGGTTCATCGATGCTGGCATGGTGTGGCCCACGTTAGCCGATGTGGTCACCCGGCGACCCTTGCTAAGCACCGGGGTGGGCTTGCGGCTGCTCACCCCGATTGGTCCGGTCCGCGCCGATGTGGCGTTTCGCACCGACAATCCGGCTGAGTTTCGTCACTTGCCTCGGTTCTGGGTCCATCTTGGCCTTGGGGAGGCGTTTTGAGCCCCCGCAGGCTGCTCCGGGCCTTGGGGGTTGGTGCCGTGTCACTGGTCGTGGCGGCGGGGTCGATCGGGGGATGGGTGCGGAGCGAGCGGGGGTCGACCTGGTTGGCCAAACGGATCGAGCACCAGCTCGATGGATTCGCCGCGGGCTCGCTGACCCTTGGCACAGCACGTGTCGGGCTGTCTCAGCTTGTGGTCGAGGACTTGCGGGTCCACGGACCGAACCATGCCGACCTCCTGGTGGTGCCTCGACTCGAGGCCACCTTTGACGCCACCGCGCTTTGGCAGCGGCGGCTTGTCGTCCACGACCTTGTCGTCCAGCGCCCACGGGTCCTCCTTCGTCGCACCGACACGGGCTACGACCTGCCCACGTTCGCTCCGAGCGCCCCGCGCAAGGGAGCCATGCGCTACCTCCCCGAAGGGTGGACGGCCGAAGTTCGGCTCCGCATCGTCGATGCCGAGGTGGCTTTGCCGGACGACGGGGTTTGTGCTGTTGCAGGTCACCTCGATATGGCGTGGGCGGCGGGTTCCGATCGGTTGGAGCTTCGGCAAGGCTCGGTGGCCACGACCCTCGCCGATCCGCCGGTAGGCGAGGTCTCGGCCGAGGTGACCGTCGGTTTCTACGGCTCCGACGTGGTGTCCTCGAAGGTCGACCTGCGGGTGGCCTCGGGCCTGCGGATGTCGGTGGAAGGGGCCGTCCCGGATGCGCTCGGCGCGGTTCCGGAGATCGATCTAGAGGGCACGGCGTGGAGCCAGCGGGAAGGGTTGAACACACTGGCAGAGGCCTTGGGAACCCCCTTGCCGGCGTTGGATGTGCGGGGGTTGGGGGTGCGGCTGACCGCTGATGGCCCTCTGTCCACACCGCTCATTGGCGTGCAGGCCTTTACCGCCCCCGCTCGAACCGATGCCATCGCTACCGCTCGCGCCGAAGTCGCGGCCTGGCAGCCCCTCGCCGTGAACTTGGCGTTTGCCGTGCCCGCGCTACGCGAACTCCAGGGTTTTGGCGTGCCCCTCGACAGCGGGACGGCGACCGGTCGGGGCACGCTTCAGGACACCACGCTGCAGATCGACGCCGAGGTTCAAGGGCTTGGCGTGGCGGGCATTACGGCCGGACGGCTCATGGCGGATGCCCAGGTTGCGTTGACGTCGCCGCTGCGGACCGAAGTGCGGGTCACCAGTGACGATGTGGAGTTTGGAGGCCGAGCGTGGCGAGTCCTCGCCGATGGAATTGCGTGGGGTGAAACCCTGCAGCTGGGCCTGGACGTCGCCGACCGATCCGCGCCGGACCATCGCGTCGAGGCGGTGTTGGACATCGATGTGGCCCATACGCAGGTGCGTGCCGCGGGATTGACGGTGCATGGCGGACCGAAGGCCGTCTGGGACCAGTTCGACGAAAGCTGGTTCGATTGGAAGGCTGCGTCTGCCCACGCCGATCTGCGTGGATCGGTCGGGCGAATGGCCGTCGACGGCCGCTTCCATCGTGCGTGGCCGGAAGTTGCGGTGGTGGTTGACGACCTCGATCTGGGCGCGGCAGCCGACGTTCTCGCCCCCTTCTTTGCCGAACCGCTGCCCCGAATGGCCGGTCGGCTTTCGGCGCAGCTCGAGGGCCCCGCCTGGTCGTTCGAGGTGGAGGACTTGTCCGTCGAGGACCGTTTGGTCGACGTGGTGGTGAAAGGGAGGGGCACCCTCACTCCCCAGCAGATGCAAGGTCAGGGAACCCTTGCCGATGCACGAGGGATTGTGGCACAGACCACGCTTCGGCTTCCTTTGCGGACGTCAGGCGGACCCCAAGCGCTCACGCTGGATTGCGAATCCTCGGATGCGTCGGTCGATCTCGTGGTCCCGAAGCGGGGCTTGAACCACCTCGTCACGACGTTTCCGGCTCTGAATCGGCTCGACACGG
This sequence comes from Myxococcota bacterium, assembly GCA_039208735.1. Classification (GTDB taxonomy): domain Bacteria; phylum Myxococcota_A; class UBA796; order UBA796; genus DRPG01. The sequence goes on from JBCCQY010000038.1 coordinate 3,137, forward strand.
ACGTGGAGGTCGCCGCCGACGTCGTGTTGAGGGGTGATCCGTGTGATCCCGTCGTCCAGGCTGAGTTCACGGGGCGCCCGGACACGCCGGACCTCGACCTCGAGATCCGAATGGAGGTCGCGGATGGTCCCGATCACGTCACGCGGGCCACCCTCGTCGGCACCTTGGAGGGGGTGGAGCACGCACACGTCGAAGGCACCGCGGTTCATGCGTCTCCGGCCGCGTTGCTCGAGCGAGGACGGGCCGCCGTCGGAGCCGTTTCCGTGGACCTCGACCTCGACGATTGGCCCACCGTCATGGTGTTGCCCCAGGCTCCGGGTTGGCTGCGTGGGCAGGCCACGTTGACGGGAACGGGGACAAGGTTGCAACACACCGAGGGACGGATCGTGTATGCGCCGCTGTCGCAAGCCGCGCCATTGCCCACGACCGAACTCCTGCTCTCAACCGAGGCCGATCACGTGGTGGCGTCGGTGACCCTCGAAGATCGGGAGGGCATTGCGGCTTCTGCTCCCGTTGTGGCCGAGCCTCAAATCGTCGCGTCGGTGAGGCTCGACGCGATGGCTGAGCAGGGCCTCTCGGCTCCGCTCGACGCCACCATCCAGGAGTTGCGGTTTGCGGTGGCAGACCTGGCCACGTTGGCCGAAGTCGATGCCCGCAAGGCGATGGGAGCGTTGTGGATTGATGGGACCGTCGGCGGAACCTTGAGGGACCCGGTCCCCGCGTTGCGCGCGGAACTCGTCGGTGGGGGAGGCGCCCTGCCGGCGCTCGGCGTTCGGTTCGATGATGCACACGTCGTGGCCGCGCTCAAGGGCCGCACGCTGACCGTCCACGAGGGGAGCCTGCGTTCCCGTCCTCGGTTCCGCAACCTTCGCCAGCGGGGCCGGGGCATGACGGTGCGAGGCACCGTGACCCTTGATTCGTCCGGCAAATCCGTGCCCGACCTCCGATTGACCCTGGATCGGAGTTGGTTGTTGGCCAGCCGTGATGTCACCCTTCAGGCGTCCGGCGAGGTGTCGCTCACCCGCAACGATGCCCGCCTTGCGCTGGGCGGAGAGGTTCGGCTCGATGAGGGCCGGGTGCTCCTCGATCGCGCCACGTTCGCCGACGGGGGGTCACGGACCCTGCATCCCGACATTGTGTTTGAGGATGCGGTTCCGGCGACGCTGGTCCACCAGGTCGAAGCTACCGACGTCTCAGCCCTGCCCGACGTCGACGTCGACCTGGCTATCGACCTTGGCGATGGTGTAGACCTCGAGGCCACGGTCCCGCTAAGCGAGGAGGCGGATGCCGTAGGCCGCGCCTTTGACGTTGCGATCGACGGGCGGCTCGAAGGTTCGATGCGGGTGACCCAGGTCGATGGTGCGCTCGATTTACGCGGCCGGCTCAACACCACCGGTCGAGTCGAGTTGATTTCGGCCCGCTTCGACATCACCGAGGGGGTCGTCGCGTTTGCCGGCGGGGATCTGACTGAGCCGAGCCTCGACGTGTCGCTGGAGCGACCCACCAAGAATTACGGCACTGTAATGGCGCGCGTGCAAGGTTCACCCTCGAACCTGGAGCTTTCGGATCTCACGTCCGATGAAGCCGCCGACCAGACCGATATTGTGGCAATTCTTTTGTTTGGACGACCCCTTTCAGAGGTCGATCCCCAGAGCGGCGAAGCGGGAGCGGGGGCCGTGGAGCAGGCGCTGTGGTCACTTGCGGGTCGGCAAGTCGAACAGGTGTTGGGCGGCCGTTTCTTCGACACCGTCAACTACACGGCTGACGAGGGCCTCTCGGTAGGGGTGGCGGTCGGCCGGGGAGGCTTCCTTACCGTCTCGGTGGATCCGCTCGCCGACGACGATGAAAACGCGGCTACCGCCCGACTCACGTGGCTGCTGACCCGTCGCGTAGAAACGGGTATCGAAAGCGGGGATCAAGGCACGTCATCAGGATGGTTGGTATGGCGGCGACGGTTCTGAAGTCGGACGGGATAACGGGGCGCGTGGTTCAACCCGAGAGCCAGCCTTTGCTCGTGCATCAGCGCCGGCTTATCGAGCGGCGTCGTTGCCCGCATTGCGCCGAGCTTCAGCCGCGGGTGACCTGGTTTCAGGGAGGCACCTGTCGGTATTGCGGCGGCTCGCTCACCCTGGTGGCGTCCGAAGACCACGTCAAGCTGCTGCTCGCCCGGCTGAACCGTGACGCTCGGACCACCCGCATCGTGGCGTACGGCGGGGTCTTCATCGCCACCCTCATCGTGGGCTGGGTGCCTGTATTCACCTCGGTCATCACTGCCGTGGGCATGGTCATCGCGAACCTGTGGTTGGTGCGACGTCCGACCGCCTCCCTGCCCGTGCAGCACCGCATGTTGGTGCGGTTGTTGGTGCGGGCTTGGTTCGTGGTGATGTTGGCTCTATCTGTCGAGGCGAACCTGATTGCAGCGCCGCTCATTGCGTTTTTAGGATTGGGCATTGCTGTATCGACGGGCTCACAGGTGCTCGTCACAGGTTTGTACGTCGAGGGCGCCCTGTGGTTGGTCCGCCGTCGGGTGCACCGCGCCGTAGCACGGCCCGACGGGGATTGGGGGTGGCTTGCGCTGCCCGTCGGCGCGGGCTTGGTCGCGGTGCTGGCATTCCTGGTGGGCATTCCGGTGTTGCAGCAGCTGGTGGGAAGCCTCGATGTCGGGCCCTGAACTCGTCTACAGCTTGATCGTGATGCCGGGAGGGGCGTGGTCGTCATCGCAGGGATTGGTGTTTGCTGCCTTGATGGTGTCGATTGGGATTCTGGCGACGTCGCGGCCGTTGCTCACCCTGTTTGTGTTGTTTGGCGGCCCTGCATGGAGCTTGCTGTCGCTCGGCGATGCGTTTGGTGGGCGCACCTTCCTGGTGGTGGTGGTGGCCCTCGGCCTGTTGCTGCTTGAGCATCAACTACGGGCGACCGAGTGGCCCGAGGTGTTCTCATGGGCCTTCGAGCTGCAAGGGGTTTTGGCGATTGGGGTCGCGTGGGGGTGGTTCGTGGTGGGAAGTACCCCCCAAGGGGTCGTGCTGGACCTTGGCCCCGTTGCCCCTGCACTGTTGCTGCCGTTATTCGCTGCGATCCTGGTTCACACCCTGCTGTTTCGGGCTCGAGCTCGGGTGTGGCGGCTGCTGCGCGACATCGGGATGCTGGGCATTGCGACCTTGGCGGAGACGCTGCTTGTGGGCACGGTCGCCGTTGTGCTGCTGTTTGCACCATTTCTGGCGCTGGGAGCCGCAGGAATCGGGGCCATGCCGGTCGTGCTGGTGGCGGTGGGGGTGCATGGAGTGGTGCGACTCATCGATCGGCAGTTTCGCTATCCATGCCCGAGCTGCGGCGGGCCGGCGCGGGTTGAGGCGAGTCGTTGTCCTCATTGTGGCGCGCCGATCGGGGTGCGACGCCCGCTGGGGTGAGGGTAGACTGAAGGCATTCTTTTCGATGCTGCGGTTCCCGAGTTTCTGGAAACGGTTGCTTCGGGTGGATTGACGGTGCAATCGGGACCCAAGATTTCGCGAACGGTCGAAGGTCAGGGTTGACCGTACCGTCAGACAAGACTGTGAACGTTGACCCGCGTCGTGGCTGGCGCGGGCGCGGGCTCCGTGCAAGGTGCAAGCGGGAGGAGAGACCGTGGTCACCATGTTGTGGATGCTCGCCGCCGCCCATGCGGGAAGTGCCGAGTCAACCTGGGCGAAATTTGCTTCGATAGCGAATCTGGAAGCCGAGGCAAGCAGCGTTCGCCCTCTCGAAGCCCCCCTCGAGATTCAGGAAGGACCTGCCACGTACCGGTTGACCGGTGGCTACCTGGTGCCGGTTTTTGGAGGACGGGCGGGCTCCACATGGGACCGCGACCGCCGAAAACTTCAACAGCAGCAGCGAGAAGCTGGCCTCGACGTGCGGGTCCCCACCGAAGAAGAACGTGGTGACCGTGAGTTGGTGGGGGTGCTGTGGACGGGTGGCACGGGCACCCTCACGCTCGAATTCCCGGACCGGGCCGATGGTCTGGTTTTGGCGAATCGCATCACGATGGCGGGCCATGCCGCCCCGGGCGCGCTTCGGGACTTGGCCCATGACAAGGCTCCGCTACGCGTCAAGGTCACGGAACTGGCTTGGCTATCGGTCGATCCCGCGATCGACGCTGCCTTCGCCGGTCCGAGCCACCTCGATCCGTACGAGCTCGTGGTGTTCGGCGCATCGAAAGAGGCAGAGCGTGCCGCTGAAACGGTCATCCGCCGCATCGAGGCGCGTCTCGAACTCCTGCGGCGTCAGCGCATTAGCGTGGCCAATCGGGTGGCCTGGGACCGCATGGATCAAGCGTCTGGAGTGGTGGGACCCCAAGGCACGTTCGCGCTGGTCGAAGCCCTAACGGATCAGCGATTCGCCACGGTTGCTCCCAACCAGACGGGCCCGGCCGACCGTTGGCTGTCAACGGTGCGCGACGAGACCGGCGCCATCGACCTACGGCGCCGGGTTCGGGTGTCGGCGCGGGGGATTTCGGGGCGGGGTGTGCCCGTCGATGGCACGATTTCTGGCGAGCTATTTCCAAGGATTGACCCCTCCGATCCCACATCGGCCCCTTTGCCTCCCGTGCGCCCGGTTGGCGTGTCTGTCTTGACGGACTTGGCGACGGTGCCCGAAGGACCTCATGTTCGCGCAGAGATCACCAGCGATCTTACGTTTCGGGCGCAAGGTGGTCCGCTTTCCCGAATCACCCTTCAGCTGGCTCAGGCGGGGCTGGATCTTGATGCCTTCGAGGTGGTCGATGCCCGCTTGATGGACGGCACGCCGCTCCTTGGTCAGCAAGCCCAGACCATCACCGAAACCGCGCCAGCGCCCAAACCGGAGCCCGATCCCGAACCCGACCCGGATCCCGCTCCGACGCCTCAACCCGACCCAGAACCCCAAGACGCGCCTGACGTGCTTCGCTATGGGCTCATCGATCTGTTGCTGCCTGAGCCGGTGCCTGTGGGCGAGACCGTCAAGGTGCGCCTTCAGCATCGTGATCTTTGGCCCATTACGCAGACCCAAGCTTCGTACACCGGGCTTCGCGACATGGGACCGTCGAGTGGTCTGCAATGGCCCCTTCCTACCGTGGTGCCCGGGCCCGTGGGGGGCGAATGGTCGTGGGACATCACGGCGCGCATGCCCACCGATACGAAGTGGACGGCCGCCCTTCCCGGCGCCACCGTCGGGCAAGATCAGCGTGAAGGATGGACTCGAATTCGGGCCCGAAGCGAGGGAAAGGGACGCTACCCCGGGGTAGTCCTCGGACGATTCGATGTGCGCGAGATTCCTGCCCAGGCAGGCATGCCGGCGGTTCGCGTCAACCTCTTTGCCGACCACTACGGTTCCATCGATACGTTCGCGCCCGAAGTGCGACGCATCGCAAGCTTCTTTCAGGGGTTTTTGCCTAAGTTTCCCGTGACGGAACTCGAGGTCGTCGAGTCGCCTCGCCAGCACGAGGGCTTCGTGTGGATCGCCCCCCACGGTATGGCCGTAATCCAGCGCATGCTCGTCATGGGCACGATGCGAGAGGGCGGACCCAACATTCGCAACCGATTGCCACGACTCGAAAGCAGTGTGTTTGCACACGAGTTGGCGCACCAGTACTGGGGGCATCTGGCTCCTGCGGCATCGTCTGAGGACTTTTGGATCTCGGAGACGTTTGCCGAGGCCTTTTCGTGCATGTACGTCGGAACCGCCTACAAGGCGAAGGACTGCACCAAGCGGATGAAGCTGCATCGCGAAACCTGGACTCGTCGAAAGGAGTCCCTGATTCGTGCCTCTTTGACGCAAGCCTACGAAACGCCTCTCGAACAGCCAAACATCGTGTACCGCTACGGTCCCGTCACGATGCTGGATGGGCTTCAGCGGAAGCTCGGCCCACAGGCGTTCTTTGCCGCCCTGGACCTGATGCTTCGCAACCATGCGGGCGAACCCACGACCACCGAACGGCTTCAGCACTACCTTGAACAGGCCTCTGGGATCGATCTCGAGGACTGGTTCGCCTATTTCGTACACGGCGGGTACGTCCCGACGCTTTCGGCCAAGTGGCAGGTCGAGCGGAAAACGGTGAGCGGAACGGTGACGTCAAACGTGCCCTACGGAACCTTCGACGCACTCGTGCGCATCACCACCAAAGATGGGACGGTCACCAATCACTTCGTGCCCGTCGTGGATGGCCAGGGCCAGTTTTCGGTGCCCGTTTCACAGGCCAAGGTCAAGGTTGAAGTCGATCCGGTGGGCCTCATCGTGATGCGTGGCGGCCGAACCCGGCAAGTCCGTTAGGACAGATTCGTAGCGAATCCTATCGAATCGAGGGAACCCCGCTGATGACCTCAATCCGAGTTTCCGGATTTGCATCGTCCCCTGGGTCATGGAAGTGGCCCGCGCTCACACTCACCGATTGCGCCCGTGTGGCCACGTCGAGGCAGACGTGAACGACGTTGTCCGGATCGTCGTCCGCGAGGGCCAGCGGGGTCACCGTGCTTCCGTCTTCGAGCGTGACGGTGACGGATGTGCGCTGCGCCTCGCCTAGCTCGGCGCCCTGGGGTCCGGTGACCCCGCCCTGCCAGGTCAGCTGAACGACCTGCTGGGTGGCGGGGGGGCACTCTCCGGCGAGTCCAGGGGTGGTGGGGCTAAAGCGTTCGGCGAGCAAGAGGCTTGGACCTGCCGCAAGCGGGGTGATCGTGGTTGTGCGCAACCCTTTGATGGAGGCTCCGTTCGTGGCTTTGAGGTCTCCTACGACCTTCACGGACCGAGGCGGTGCCTCAGCTGTGCCGAACGTTCCCGCAAGCAGGACCGTGCGGCGCTCGAGTGGTTCATCGGCGGGCAACAGGGTGGCGCACGTTGGGGTCACGGTCTCGCCTGCCGCCGTCTCGACCGAGAAGTCTTCGGGAGAGAGCGTGTCGCCGTCGAGCCTCACCGAAAAGGTTACCGGCATGCCGTCTTTCCGCACGCTCGGCCCGGGGCAGATTCGGAGGACCCGGGGAGGCAGGCGATCCAGCCCGTGGTAGGCCGAGAGGATGTGTGCGTTTGAAGGCGGAGCAACCGGCGGCGTATCGGTGTTGGCGTCCTTTTCGGCATGGGTGTCCGGCGCCTTGGCCTCCGGGGCCACGGTTGGTCCCGAGCAGGCTGGGAGCAGCCCGCCCACCATCGTCATCCACATAAACCCTCGTGCCATCCCCTCGCCTCCTCGGTCGCAGAGGAGCGACCCCGTTGCGACGCAGGCATACCACCCGCGTGCGCCTAGGAAGGGCTCGAACCAGGCCCGCCGCGGGCGTAGGTCGCAGGGGTGAGACCGAGCTTCCGCTTCATGTGTCGACCAAGGTGGGACTGGTCGTAGAACCCTGCGCGCATCGCCGCCATCGCAGGCTCCAGTCCCTGGCGCAGATAGCGCCTCGCTCGAGAGAGGCGCGCCACAATTTGGTACTGGTGGGGCGTGGTTCCGAGTTCCCGTCGAAACATCCTGGTGAGTTCGTGCGGGTGCGTCCGGGTCTGTTCGGAGAGTTCTCCGACCTGGATCCGAAGGCCTGTCGAACTCCCGAGAACCTCTCGCGCACGTTGCAACTTTCGGGTGTTGGGCCATCCCGACTCCCCGGCCGGGCTGACCACACAGGGAGGCGTTTCTCCGCGTTCGACCGCATCTGCGCAGCGTTCCGCCAGTTCTTCATCGATGAAAAAGGGGGCTCCCGCTTCCAGTGGCGCCGCGAGCTGAATCTCCTGCCACTGGGCTTGCTCGGTCAGCACCAGACGAGCGACGTACAGGTTGCCGGCAATCACAACGGATTGTCCAGCCTGCATCTCAACGAAGTGTTTGGGAGGCCCAAGCCCAAGTCGACCGCTCCTCAGACGCAGGATCGTTGAAATCCCAGATCCGTGGTCGGTTTGACCGCGACTGCTCTCGATGGTGAGCAGTTCACAGACGTCGTGAGGGATGGGGCGTACGATTTGGGCAGACATGCTGGCGTAAGGCATGTGGCAAGCATCGCGAAGTGCCCATTCATCGTCTTGGACCGCGCCGTTGCACTCCGCTGCCGGCCTTTGTACACACCTGAACATGGTAGACCAACCGGACCACCAGCTCCATCGACGGCGCCTCCTTACCGCCGAGGGCGTCGAACTCCTTCGGGTCGAGCCGACGGGACCTTCGGTGGCCTTTCGTACGGCTGAGTGGACGTTGCTGAGCATAGCGGCAGACCACCCGCAGTCCCGGCTGCGCGTCACGGCAGGCCAGAGAACAGCGGAGGCTCCCTGCGCTGCTGGGGTGTTGGTCCTCCTCCCTCCGCATCAACGTTGTCGCCTGGAGTCCGACGCCGCTCTGACGCTGGACCTCTTGCTGTTCTCGCGGTTCGCGGTTGAACGAGCCACCAAGTCGTTTGGGGCCCTGGCCGAGATTCCTCGCCCGTCGTTCGATCCTCGGGGGGCGACCTGGGTGACGCGCCTATGGCACGATGAGGAGCCCGACGGTCATGTGCCGTGTCTCCTGCGGTGGCTTGCCCACCGGTCCACGCTTGCCACGTCGCTACCCAACCCGGCCGATTCCATCGGTCCGGGCACCCTTCGGGCCTTGGAAGCGCAGCTGGAAGAGCAGATTGCTCGGCCGCTCGATTTCGCCGCATTGGCGGAGACTGCAGGGCTACCGCGCGAGCCGTTTTCCCGCGCCTTCAAGGCAGTCTTGGGTCTTGCGCCCACCCGCTACTTCACCCGACTCCGGGTCGAGTTGGCGGCCCATCGCCTGCACCATCGTGGGTCCATCAACCTCGACCGCATCGCTCTTGACATGGGGTTCTACGACCAAAGCCATATGAATCGGCAATTCAAACGCCTGCTCGGCATCACGCCGGGGGAATATCGACGCCAGATCTGAAGTTCGTTGGGTTCGTCCCAGACCGGCCACCATTGCCGAGCGAAGAGCAGGGTGGAGGTTGACGATGGACGGACGGAGTCAACAGGCGTTGGGGTTGCTTTGTGCGGCCCAGTTCATGCTCGTGCTCGATGCGTCGATCGTTGCCGTTGCGTTGCCGAGCTTGCAGCTCGGGCTTGAGATTCCAGACCGGGACTTGCAGTACACGATCACGCTGTATGCGTTGACCTACGGCGGGTTTTTAGTCCTCGGAGGCCGTATTGCAGACCGTTGGGGCCGCCGGCGTACCTTTATGACCGGGCTTGCGGCGTTCGGTCTCGCCTCGCTGGGTTGTGGGCTCGCCCCGAGTGCGACTGCGCTCCTGGTCGCCCGGGCGGTGCAAGGCGCAGGTGCGGCACTGACCTCGCCCGCGGCCTTGGCGCTCCTGCTCGATCGGTTTGGTCAGCCGGACGAACGCACCGCCGCCATTGGCGCCTGGGGTGCGGTGTCCGCGGCGGGTGGGGCGGCCGGTCTGGTGGCCGGTGGCGTGCTCACCGACACCCTTGGGTGGCGATCGGTGTTTCTCATCAACGTTCCCGTCTGCCTCGTCGGCATCTCGCTGGCCCCCCGGTGGCTCCAGGAGGCCCGAGGTCCTCGTGAACCCCTCGACCTACTGGGGGCAGTGCTCGTCACGGCGGGGCTTGCCAGCTTGCTCTTCGGTCTGACGGCGCTGGAATCGCAAGGCCTCGACGCAGGGTCGAGTGGGGGGGCCTTGCTTGCGGCCAGTGTTCTGCTCACCGCATTCGCGGCTCGGCTCATCAGCGCGCGCCACCCGCTTGTGCCGTTGGCCTTGTTTCGGCGGGGTCGCGTCACGGCCGCGAACCTCACTGCGGCGACGTTGGCGGCGCTCATTGCCGCGCAAAACTTCTTCGGATCATTGACCCTGCAGCGGGTGTTCGGTTTGTCGGCACTGCTCACGGGCTTGGCCATCCTCCCCGTCACCCTGTTCGCCTTCGCGGGCTCGGCCATGGCAGGAACGGTCGAACGGCGGCTTGGGCGGCCTTTGGCGCTTGCGGGGTCACTCGCCGGAATGGGCGTTGGGTTCGCGTTGTTGTCTGGATTGTCCGCCCAGAGCAGCCCATGGAGCGTCGTTCCAGGGTTTTCGGCCTTTGGGTTGGGCCTTGGGGTGGGCTTCGTCCTGGTCACGGAAGCCGCAACCGAGGGCGTGGATGCCAACCTTCGGGGCTTGGCCTCGGGAATGGTGAATACCTAGAATCAGATTGGCTTTGCGCTGGGGCTGGCCGGGTTCACCGCCATCACCGCCATCGCAAGCCCCGAGCCGAGTTCCCCCTCAGCGTTGTTCGATGGCTATCGCGCGGCATTCGTGGGGGGAGCCGTGCTCGCCTGGATCGGCGCCTTTACCCTGCCCTTCGCCATCGGAGGGCACAACCCGTCATCAGGAGGTTCACCGTGAACATCAGCAAGTTCTCCATTCAGGTCGATGGTTCCGTGTTGGACGACCTCGAGCAGCGACTCCGTGCGACCCGGTTTCCGGACAGCGTCGAAACAGGCTGGGGCTATGGAATGGATGCCGAGGTCCTCAAGTCGTTCATCGAGGATTGGATCGTGTTTGATTTTCGTACCGTCGAGGAGGAACTCAACCGCCTCCCGCACTTTACGGCGACCGTGGACGGCACAACGATCCATTTCATCCACCTGCGGGGAGAGAGCGCTTCTCCCCGTCCCGCGTTGATGCTGTTGCACGGTTGGCCGGCGTCGTTTGTGCAAATGCTGCCCATCCTCGATCGACTCGCGGACCGATTTGATTTGATCGTTCCCTCGCTGCCCGGGTTTGGCTTTTCCCAGCGACCCACCGCGCCGGGGATGAACGTGGGCCGCATGGGGGAACTCCTCCACGAACTCGTCACCGTGGGCCTTGGCTATGCGCGCTTCGGCTTGCGGTCCAGCGATCTCGGTGCGGGAGTGGCCAGCGCGATTTGCCTCGCTCATCCCGAGTCGGTCATCGGCTCACACGAGTCAGGCACCAATCCCTTCCTGCCCAGTATCCCCGAGGACTTGTCGGCCGAGGAAGCCACGTTCGTGGAACAGGCCCAGCAATGGATGCAAACCGAAATGGCCTACGCCATGGTGCACAGTTCCAAGCCCCAAACCCTGGCGGCCTCGCTCAACGACTCGCCAGCCGGACTGGCGGCGTGGATGCTCGAGAAGTTCGAGCGATGGAGCGATGGAGGCCTTGCGGCCTACGATCGAACGGAGTTACTGACGAACCTCACTCTGTATTGGGTCACCGAGACGATCGGTTCGTCGATTCGGTTGTACGCCGAGACGGTGAGGGCGGGGGGGCCCTGGGGTCGTGTAGAGGTGCCTCGCGGGTTCGCCATGCTTCCCGCGGACATGTTCCCCACCCCACGAAGCTGGATCGAGCGAAATTCACGGGTTGATCACTGGACCGAACTCCCCCGTGGCGGTCACTTCGGCGAGTGGGAGGTTCCCGACCTGCTGGCCCGCTACATCCATGCATTCTTCGACGCTATTCCGAAGTAGTTATCCCCAGTGCACCGAGAGCGAGGGCAAAGGGTCGGGGCTCCGCAGCACGAACACGGGGTTGCCGTCTTGGATCGCAAATCGGGTGAATCCGCACTTCTCGACGACCCGCAGGCTCGCGTGGTTCTCGGGGTGTACACCGAGGCCCACCCCCTTTGCGGACAACGCCCCGAACGCGAAACGTAAGAGTGCGTTGCAGGCTTCGGTCGCGATTCCTTGGCCGTGTTGCGACGTTCGGGTCCAGTAGCCGATCGAGAACTTTCGCCGTCTCCAATCGATCTTGTACAGTCCGACGTTGCCGACAAGCCGTCCGGCGTGGTCCGTCACCTTCAACTCAAGCGCATCTTGCTGCCACCACGTCGCGATTCGATTTGCGCTCGCCTGAACGCGTCGGCGGCAGTGCTCGACCGACGTCTGTCGCGCTCGGTCCACAAGCCAGTTCAGCCAGCGCGACATGGACTCCCAGCTCTCGTCAAGGACCTCGGCGAGCGCCCGTTCGTCGCCCTGCTGATACGCCGCCAGCCGTAGGCGCGGGGTCGTGATGGGGAGCGGCAGCGATGCGGTCATCCATGGTGCTTAACGTAGGTCATTGTCTGGACCGCAGGTAGTACCAAGATAACGGCCAGGCCCGCATGACCCAACTCGACTACTCCGCGGCGACGTTGGGGTCCGCGGTCCGGATCTGGCCGTTGGACTTGACCCGGCCGTCTTCGTCTCGGCCAGGAACCAGGACCAGATCGGCATCGACGATGCGGACCTGTCCTCCTTCGACTTCGAGCGTACCCTCCAGGGCACGCAAGAGACCGAGCTGGCCATTCAGGACCTCGATCTCGCCTCCGAGCACGTCGATCAGATCTGCGTGGTTGTTGATGATTGCGCTCAGGTCTCGCATGGAGGCTTCGAGCGCCTGCAGTGCCCTGGCCTGCTCGTCGAAGTCCGACTCCAACACGCCCAGCGCCTCGTCCACATCCCGCGCGATGTCCTTTACGGCCTCGACCTCGCTCCGTCGGGCTGGCTCGTGCGTGGTCAGCTGGGGCCCACGCGGACGAGACGCCTGGATCTTGATGACGCCCCCCGGAGGGGCCTCGGAGAGGGCTTCCAGATCGGCGCGTAGGGCGGCGATCTCCCGCTTCGCCGCTTCGAGTTCCGAGCGCAGGGCTTGGTCGTCGTTCCCCCATCCACACGCGAGCAACCAGAGCAGGACCACCATTCTCCACCTCCGATCGACCCTTATTGAGCCGGCCGACCACCGTGAGGAGACTTCACCGTCTCGTCGACGCGCGGGGGACAGTCGGATAGAGACTGACCGAATCGGTCAGGCTATACTCCAAGTGTCCCAAGGAGCCATCGACGTGCCCATCCACGCGCCGGCCGTCCCGCCCGCCACCTGGGCCCGCATTCGCGACGCCGGCCATCACGTGTTCGCCACCAACGCGTGGCCCAAAGCGTCCATGTCGGCCATCGCCAAGCGCGCAGGGGTCTCGAAGGCGCTGCTGTTCTACCATTTCGAGACCAAGCAGGCGCTCTACCTGAGCCTCTTCCACGATGCCCTCGAGTTCTTACACGAACGCAAGTTGGCGTGGAACCTTGACGAAGAGCAAGACCTCTTCGCGGCAGTCGAGCGGACGATCGAGTTCCGAATCGCGATGATGGCTGAAGTCCCTCACCTCTTTCGATTCCTTGCCGCGGCATACCGAGAGACGCACGAGGAGGTGCGGGCGCCTCTGGACGCCGCCAGGAAGCAGGTAGAGATCGACACCTTCGATCGGTTGACGCACACCCTTGACCGAGCCCGGCTCCGTCACCCCGACGAGTTGCCCACCTTGCTTCGCATCATCACGTTGGCGGCCGAGGGCTTCGTCCAGCGGCACGAGGCCGCGATCTTCGATGACGGAATCGCAGCTCTCGCCACGTTTCGCGCCATTCTGGACTCTTTGAAGCGTCACTATTACCGGCCAGACTTCCTGGAACCTGGTCCGCCCTCGAAAACGCTACCGGAGGCGCCATGAGACACGGATACGTGCAATCTGCGCGCGGCACGACCCATTACTGGACGAATGACCCCCGACCAGCCGATACCGCGCCGTGTCTGGTCTTCTGCCATGGTCTGACCGCTGATCACACGCTCTTCGACATGCAGGTGGCCTTCTGGGAACACAGGTGTCGCATCCTCACCTGGGATTGGCCGCTGCACGGTGACTCGCGGCCCTACGACGACTTCACGTTTGATCACGTTGCTGAGGAACTCCGGACGATTCTGACCGCGGAACAGATCCGGTCGATCGTGTTGGTCGGACAGTCCGCTGGCGGCTACATCGGTCAGGCCATATACCAGGCGTTTCCCGACGATGTAGCGGGATTCGTGGGAATCGGAACCACCCCATTTGGGATCTCGAGGTACTACAAGTCTTCCGATCTGTTCTGGATCCGCCACTTCGCGCCAATCGCGAGCCTCTTTCCGTTTTGGTACTACCGAACCGCTGCCGCTCGGGCGGTCGCGCGCACCGAGCCTGCCCAGACGAACATGCGCGAAAGCCTGGAGCGCCTGGGTCGGAAAGGCATGCTAATGGCCTCTAAGGCGGTTTATGACGAGTTTCTGCGACGCGAGGAGCCCGTCGATTTCCGGTGCCCCGTGCTCCTGACGCATGGTCAGCACGACAAGACGGGCTTCGTGGCCAGCTACAATCGCGCTTGGGCCGCCGATCGTGGTTACTCGCTCCAGCTCGTTCCGGACGCAGCTCACAACGCGAACTATGACAACCACCAAGCGTTCAACGAGATGCTGGCGGCGTTTCTCGCTAAGGCGGGCCTGGTTGAATGAAGACCCCTTCTCCACGATGAGCTGTACGCTCAAGGTTTCTACGACACTTTGTCGCCGATGCGTGCGATGCGGGCTGGCGTTGGGGCCACCGGTTCACCCCGCAGCTCGGCCAGCGCTTCGGTGGGTAGGGGGAACCATCGGAGCGCTTCGACGTCGGGGTTGAGGTGCGGCGGCTCGATGCCTGGCACTTCCGAACAGCGGTCGGGGATCTGCTGCAGCATGCGTCGCGCCTCGTCGAGGTAGCCTTTGAGTGCCGCCTCGGGTTCGGTGCGGTGGAGGCTGCGGTACTCCATGCGGCCTGTGTCATAGAAGACGTCGGTGAGCCGCATGGCGGGGTCAGGACGTCCATCCCGATGGCGCCACAGACCCGTCTGGGGTTCGAATCGATAGTAGGGAAGTAGCTTCCAACCCTCTTCAGCCACCAGCTCGACCGCATCGAGGATGAACTCAAAAGCCAGGTCGCTAATGAAGTAGTTGAAGTTCACCCGCACCCAGCCGGGCTTGACACCCTCACAGCCGCGGTTGATCTCGCGCTCGAAGTCTTGGCTTGTGTCGAGGTCGATCTGCAGCAACCGGTGGCCGTAAGGGCCGGCACACGAGCATCCCCCGCGGGCCTGAATGCCGAGCAGGTCGTTGAGGACGGCAACCACGAAGTTGTGGTGCAGGTGACGCGAACCGTGGCGCACGACGAACGACACGATCGACAATCGCCACGCGTCGTGGTTGCCGAGGATGTGGAGATTGTTGTGCCGGCTCCAGCGCTCGATGGCTCGGCGAATGAACCGCTCTTCGCGGGCCCGGATAACGTGGGCACCAACGGCCTCTTTGAGCTGAAACACGAGCCCGGCGCGGATGGCTCCCACGATGTCAGGGGTGCCACCCTCTTCGCGATGCTCGGCATCGGTAATGTAGGTGTGGGCGTCGCTCGAGACGTAGCTGACCGTTCCCCCGCCGGGCACAGACGGAACCCGGTTGTTCAGCAGATCTCGCTTGACCACCAAGATGCCGGGCGTGCCCGGACCGCCGATGAACTTGTGCGGAGACAGGAAGATGGCGTCCTTGTACTGCAGGTGCCCCCGGGGACCGTCGTCGCGCAGGTTCATCTCGATTTGGACGTACGGCCCGGCCGCCGCAAAGTCCCAGAACACCACGCCGTTGTGCTTGTGCATGAGTGTCGAGATCTCACGAATCTTCGAGCCAATCCCGGTGACGTTGCTCGCCGCTGAGAAGCTGCCGATCTTGAGCGGTCGGTCCGCGTGGGCTTCGAGGGCGCGCCGCAACCACTCGAGGTCGATGAGCCCGTTGTGGTCTTCGTCGATGACGACGACATCCGCGATCGATTCCCGCCAGGGGATCTCGTTGCTGTGATGCTCGTAGGGCCCGATGAACACCACGGGTCGTTCTTCAGGCGGCACGTACTGATCGAGCTGGTAGCGGTCCCTCAAGTCGGCGGGAATCCGAAGGTTGAGGATGTCGATCATCTTCATGATGGCGCCCGTCGCCCCAGACCCACAGAAGATGACGGCGTCGCGTTCATCGCCCCCAACCGCATCGCGGATGATGCGGCGTGCGTCCTCTCGAAACCGCGTCGTTTGCAACCCCGTTCCGCTGGTCTCGGTGTGGGTGTTGGCGTAGAAGGGCAGCACCTGCGTGCGAATGAAATCCTCGATGAACGACAGGGAACGCCCCGACGCGGTGTAGTCCGCGTAGGTGAGTCGACGGGGACCGTAAGGCCCGTCGATCGCGGTCTCGTCACCAAGGATGTGGTTTCGGATCTGCTCGATCAACCGTTCGCTCGAGGTCACCGAAGTCCTCCAGTTTTCCCAACCTATCGGTCGGTCAAGGTACGAATTCGCGTTTCACTTCTTGCGGCTCCGACGGCGGTCCCGCGCCTCGTCCCGCCAGTGTAGCCACAAGGCTCCGAAGCCCACAAACGTAGCGAGCAGCCACACCACCGTACCCACAAATTGGGGAATGGCAGAGAGGACGACGAGGGGCACCAGTCCGGTGGCGAGGGCGGCGAAGTCACCTGTGCCGAGGCTCGGGAAAAACCGACGGTTCATGGCATGGCCGAGGGCCGAAGCGGCGAAGAGCTGCACAATGTAGAGCCCAACCCCGTACAGCGCGAGTGCGATGACGCCCAACGGAATGGTCACGAAGAGCAGGATGGCGATCGAAGCTGCCACCGGCGTGACGATGGCCGCTACGAACCCGAGGGCCGCTGACATTACTGGCTGCTCGGCGGCCACCTTCGAGGGACCCCTCACGAAGGGCGAAGCAAATGCCAGCATGATTGCGCCAACGGCGATGAGCCCGACGTAGCTGCGGATGATGCCCACGACCCACCACAACAGGCTCTGCAACATGCCGAGTGGGTCGGTGGGGTCCACGTCGACGTCGAAGTCGCCGAGCTTGAAGCTCACGTCGCCCTTCGTAATGCCATCGAACGAGTTGCTGGGTCGCGGTGCGACGTAGTTCAGGTTGCCGTCCACGCGAGCGTTATCGCCCACTTTAACCGTAGCAAACCGGAAGCTCGTGTCGCTGTGGAGGACGCCCGACATCTCGATTTCACGCGCCGATGCTTCGACCTCGCCGTAAATGTCTGAGGCGATCATGACGCGGTTGCCCGCGGTGTAGAGCGTGCCGTAGATCGGCGCATCCACCCGAATCTCCTCGCCCACCGCGTACACGTCTCCGCGGACCGGAGCCTTGATGCGGACCGACTGGCCCATCACGAGCACATCGCCCTGGACCTCTTCGCTCACCTCAACGGTTTGCCCGAGCAGAAACCCATTGTCAGGGAGAGGGCCCGTGATGTTCACGATGCGGGCCGTCGCAAATACGTCGCCTTCGGCCTTGGGGACTTCGATCTGATCGCCCGCAAGGAAGGTGGGACTTCCCGTTTGCGGAAGCGGTGGTGGCTCGGGTTCGGCACGCGCGGCCGGGGCAGGTTCGTCGCTCGCCTGGCCTGTGTCCGCCGGTTCGGCGGGTTCGGACGGCTCGGCCTCGGCGCCTTCGACCTGTTCGGTCGGCTCGACGTCGACATCCTCCGTGCCAACGTCGCGCGGCAACGGTGCTGCTGCCGCCAACCATGCCCATGCCCAAACGAACGCGCTCATGTGGCCACCTCGGTCGTGCGCGCCCAGTGGCGTCGCCGACGCGACCGCCTATTCCGCACGGTCGTCGCCGTCGACGGCGCCTTACTCGTCGGTCACTCCGGAAAGGTCGTCATCCGGCGCTTCGCGAGCATCGCGATTGGCGGGAGGCGGACGCCCTTCGACGGCCAGTTCGCCCTCGATGACATCCACGTTGATCTTGTCGAACTTCCGCTTCTTGGCGTCGGTTGCGTGCTGGATGCGCATCTCCGACAAGAATTGCTCGTCGTTGAGGCGACCGAGGGCATATCGGCGGAAGGCCGGTGTGGGCACGATGAACCGGAAGATCTCCGTCTGGTTGGACTTGCGTACGTTCGGATCTTCGGATTCGACGTCGACCTCGATCACCGCGCCGTCCACCTCCGGCAATCCGTCGAGCAACGGTGCGAGTCGGGCCGCGTAATCGGCGACGAAGGAACGGTACGCCTTGGTCGCCCGGGCGTTGACGTCGACCTGCACGGGATGCAGGACCTTGGGAACGCGTTTGCGGGGCAAGCGCACCCAGGCCGAACCGTCGATGTCGTCGATGGGCACGTCCTCGGGGCTGCCCTCCCCCAAGACGGTCAGCAGCTTGACGATCTGCAAGGCCCGATCGGCGTCGAGCTTGGGGTAAACCGATTCTGGCGCTCCAGGCAGCAAGACGACGATGTCGAATTTGACGCGACTGGCACTGACGTTGGGACCCGCCACCCGTTGACGGCACTCGGTGACCGGGTTGCCCTCGGAGTCCTTGGTCACCAACGCTTGCAGAACGATCGCTCCCAACGGCGCTTGCTTGAAGGCGTGAGTGACCGCACCGGGGCAATCGTCGCCGATTGCCTTGCCCTTCACGGTCAGGACCTCGGCCTTGACCGGCAAGGTGATTTCAGTCGGAATTGGCAGCTCGACCGGCACGGGAGCTGCGTGCGCGAGCACCGTCCACCACCACATACTAAGGCTCCCCCTCTCGTTCGCAGGTGGGGGTGGTGACCTCGAGAGCGAGGGCCCACCGTCCCGCGAAACCCGCGCAGATGGCTTCGCAATCCATCCAGGTCTGCACGAACGCGTCGCGCGCGACCCGGACTCGATCGAGCCGCTGTCTAACGAGTCTCGCTTCGTGGCGGTCGGATTCTGACACGGTTCGGGCCAACCGGCTTGCCTCGTCGACGAAGGAGAGGGCCGCCATGGCCTTTGCGCGAGGATCCGGTTCCGATTCGATGGTCCCCATCGCCGCTTCCAACGGGCTGGAATCGAGGCCAAGTCCAGCTAGTTCCTCGATTAAGGGTGAAGCTTCCACGACGCGAGACGCAAGCGTTCCTGCCGCGGTGTCAATGGCGTCTCCAGCTGCTGCGATCCGGACGCCTGCCGACAGCACGAACGCAAACCCCGCGATCAGCACCAGAAGTCCCAAGGCCACTGGGGTGGCGACGACCAGCGCGACCGCCGCGGCCACCCGGCCACTGGTGCGTTCGCGTCGTCCCACGCTGCTCGCATCGTCATCGCGGCCTGTGATGGTCTCCGGCCCGAGCCTTGCCGGGGCTTGTTCAACGCCCACCAGGTAGGCGGGAATGGAGTCGTCCCGGGCGCGAAGCCGCTCGTGGGCCGGGGGCAGGCTCTCATCGGGCCGCGGCAGATCGGATCGCGAAGGAAACGACAACGGCAACACCGGCGCCTTCTTAGAATCCTTTGGTACAGGTGGATCGCTCGGATGAATCGTCGGCGTGGGGGTTCGCTCCACGTGTTCCAAGATCTCGCGGAACGTCGCCTCGGGATTGCTCGTGATTTCGGGGGGCTCGATCTCCAGGGGAAGCGGCGGCGCATCGGGTGGATCCTCGGGGAGGTCGGCGAGCCGTCCATCGAGAATGTCCACGACGTCCTGCGCGCTCGCGTAGCGTTGGTCGCGTTCGTAGGCGAGGCAGGTCCGCAGCACGTCGTGGAGGGGTTCCGGCACGCCCTGCATGCGGTCCGCCCGGTCGTCGAGGCGGAAGAGGTCCTTGGGCTTCCGGGCGGTGATCATCGTCCACAACGTCGCGCCCACCGCATACAGGTCGGAGCGAGCGTCCACCGACTTGGCGTCATGCAGCTGCTCGGGACTCATGTAGCCAAGCGTGCCCATGGCCAGCCCCGTGCGCGTTTCGCCCGAGGCCGCGAACCGGGCGATTCCAAAGTCGGTGAGCTTGATTCCACCGTCCCAGTTGATCAGGACGTTCCGAGGTTTGACGTCGCGGTGCACGATGTCCGCCTCGTGGACCACGGCGAGTCCTCGGCACAGCTGCATGGTGGCTTCGACGGCCATGCGGGCGGGCATGGGGCCGTGATGCTCTCGCCATCCGTACAACGACCCTGCATGCACCAGTTCCATGACGAGGTACGGCAGGTCGTCCTGCCGACCTACCTCCAACACACGCACGAGGTGAGGGCTTTGCAGCGTCATCATCGTGCGGCCCTCGTTCTCAAACCGCTGTGACAGCCCTCGATTTCGGGCGTGCTTGGGAAACAGGACCTTGATGGCCCGCCACTCGTCGTGTTCGACGTCCCAGGCCGCGTACACCCCTGCCATTCCGCCTTCACCCAGGCGAGAAAGCAGCACGTACCGGCCTTCGGCAAGCCGGGGGACCCAATCGGGCAAGGCAGTGGGTGGGGGCAGCATCTGGCTGGACGATAGCACCCGCAGCGCAGTCGTGAGCCCCCTCGAGGTTTAGGTCGCGGCGAGCCGGCGCACGCGATCACTCGTGGGCGGGTGTGAACGGAGCCAGACCGGAACTTCCCTCGGCATTACGCCAAAGCGACGGGCGCGGCGGGTGCCGGTGGCCTCGATGCGCCGAAGCGCGGTCGCCAGGGCCTGGGGATCGCCTGTGATTTCGGCCGCGAGCTGGTCGGCGGCAAACTCTCGGGTTCGGGACACCGCGAGGGTGAGGAGCTGGGCCAGGGCGGGCCCTGCGAGCAACACGAGCCCCACCAGCGTGAGTTGAGGCGCACCAAACAACAAGCCAAGCGGAGTCAGGAACAGACCCAATGGACCCATGCGGCTCGTGATGCTGGCAAAGGACTGGGCGAGAGCCAAGGTGCGCAAGTCCCGGTGGGCGATGTGGCTCACCTCGTGGGCCAAAACACCAATGATCTCACGCTCGGGGAGCGACTGCAGGAGCCCCCGCGTTACCGCGACCACCGGCTCATCGGGAGAGCCCACGGTCAGCGCATTGAGGTCGGGGGATTCGATGAGCGCCAGGCGAGGTACGCGGGGAAGAGAAGCACGGCGGGATAGCGTTTCCACGACTCGGTGGAGCCACGGCGCTTGCCATGGACCCACCGGGCGCGCCCCCAACATGCGCAGCGCGGCCCATGCCGGCATTCGGCTGGCTCCAGCGGCAAAGATGGCGCCCATGGTCAGGGCAAAGCCGACGCCCACCGTGCCGGCGAGCAGCCAGCCCACCAACCCTGCCTGAAGAACGAGGATGGTGAGCAGGCCCAGCGTCTGAAGCTGGTTCGTGAGGTGAGGTTTCATGGTGGAAACCTACACACCATCGGACGGTTGGCAATCCGCGCGGAGCCTACAGCCGCGGGCCGGCGCCCTTGATGGCATCCGAGGCGCCGTCGGCAAATTGCTCGAAATTCTCCTGGAAGAGGCTTGCGAGCTTCTTCGCCATCGCGTCGTAGGCCTCGGGGTCACTCCACGTCTGGCGAGGCAGCAGCACTTCATCGGGGACGTTCGGGCAGCTCGTGGGCACCTCGAAGCCAAATACGGGGTCGGTCTGGGTGGGCGCTTCGGCAAGGGCACCCGAATGAATGCCGTCGATGATGGCACGGGTGTGCGCGATGCTCATGCGGTGGCCTGTTCCGTAGGGACCGCCCGTCCACCCCGTGTTCACGAGCCAGGTGTGGGCGCCGTGCTTCTGGAGCTTTGCGGCTAGCAGCTCGGCATACCGCGCGGGGTGCCACACGAGGAAGGGCGCACCAAAGCACGCGCTGAAGGTCGCCTGGGGCTCCGTGACGCCCATCTCCGTTCCCGCGACCTTGGCCGTATAGCCACTGATGAAGTGGTACATCGCCTGCTCGGGGCTAAGTCGGCTCACCGGAGGCAGCACGCCAAACGCATCGGCCGTGAGCAAGATCACATTGCGGGGATGGCCGCCCACGCAAGGAATCTTGGCGTTGTCGATGTACTCGATGGGGTAGGAGCACCGTGTGTTTTGGGTGATCGAGCTGTCATGGAAGTCAACCTTCCGGGCGTGCCCATCCAAAACGACGTTTTCGAGAACGGATCCAAACCGAATCGCCTGGAAGATCTCGGGCTCATCCTCGGCGGACAGGTCGATGGCCTTGGCGTAGCAGCCGCCCTCGATGTTGAACACGCCGTCGTCTGACCAACAGTGCTCGTCGTCGCCGATGAGGTTGCGGTGCGGATCCGCCGACAACGTGGTCTTGCCCGTGCCCGACAGTCCAAAGAAGATCGAGACATCGCCGTTTTCGCCTTCGTTGGCCGAGCAGTGCATCGACAGCACGTTCGCCTTGGGCATCAGGTAGTGCATGACGGTGAAGACGCCCTTCTTCATCTCGCCTGCGTACTGCGTGCCCAAGATCACCATCTCGCGCTGCTCGAGGTTGAGCGAAACGCTGGTCTTGCTGCTCATGCCTGACGTGTGGCGGTTCGCGGAGAACTCTCCTGCGTTGAACACGACGTAGTCCGGCTCGCCGAAGGACTCGAGTTCCTCAGGGGTCGGACGGATGAGCATGTTGTTCATGAACAGAGCGTGGTAGGCCCGTGTCGTCACAATCCGAACCTTGATCCGATACTTTGGGTCCCAACCTGCGAAGCCGTCCATCACGTACAGGCGCTTCTTGGTGTTGAGGTAGTCGATCGCCCGTTCACGGTTGATGGCGAAGGTTAGCTCGTCAACGCCGATGTTGACGGGCCCCCACCACACGTCTTCGGCGGTGCCGGCTTGTTTGACGATGCGTTTGTCGCTCGGGCTCCGGCCGGTCTTTTCTCCCGAGAGGGCGACAAGGGCACCGGCGCTGCTGATCTGCGTTCCGGGTTCGTGCCGAAGCCCATGTTCGTAGAGGACCGCGGGGGAGGCGTTGCGGATGATCTCGTCGACTTCGATGTCGTAGTTCAAAAGGGAAAAGGACATGCGTTCTCCGATCCTGCAGTCAGGAAGGCCCTCCGTCGGAATCCGGGTCCGTCGCGGGAGGGAAAGGGGCTAGGGTCAATGTGACTTGGCGATCGCGGCGAACGATGTCGATGCCGCCGCGACGAAACCTGTGCAACCCCCGTACCCGACGGGCCCGGAATGGCTCACGACGCAGCTCACAGACCTCTCGGGCGAGCTTAACGAAGAGACGAGCGGCTTGTTCCGGGGTCTCGAGTTCGAGGGTGCGCGTTCCGGGACCACCGGGGGCGGTCAGCGCCACGCGAAGCAATTCGGGCACATCGAGGCCCGAGTCTTGAGGAAGCTCCGTGGCCCAAGGGGGCTCGACGCCAAGCGAGCGGAGCCACGCGACTCCCCAGCGTACCAGAGCATCGTGCCGGTACCCATTCCAGCGGGATTGTTCCTTGGGCCACGCCGCAAGCAGGACCTCGAACTTCCGAAACGCCTCGTGGCCCGTCAGTGCCGTGTCGAGGAGCCTGGCCAGATCGTCGTCTTCGACGAGGTCCACAAAGTCCTGCATGAGGCGGAACTGGCGAGTGTAGCGCGGCACCTCGGCGTAGCGCTCGGGCTCTTGATCGATGCGCGTCCAAGTGGCCTCATTCGTTCGGCCGGTCACGGCCGGATCGAAGAGCCGGACGAGTTCACCGGTCTGCAAATCCACAAAAGTGGCCAAGAGTCCCTCGTCACGCGCGATCAGCGCTGCGACGAGGACCGGCTCGTCGATGGGCACGGTCCGTCGGTCGCCACTCATGCTGTGATGAGGGGGGCGCGCCGGATCATGAGGGGGGCTTAACCACCCGCACCTTCGGGGGTGACGTCGACTTCGAGGCCCACATGATCCGAGGGCAACGCTTCGATCCCCGGACCCGGACGTTCTCCGATTCGAGCGAACCGGTCGAGCCGCATTTGCTGAAGATAAATGCGGTCAAAGCGGGCTCCTCCTCCCTTGGAGGTTTGCCAAGGCCGAGGGGAACTGGGCCAGGTGACGCGATCTGCGGCAGGCGATCCCGCTGCCTCGAAGGCGTCGGTGACGTGGGCCAACTCGGGCACCTTCCGCTCCTCGGCGACCCGTAGATTGAGATCGCCTCCGAACACGGCAGGGCCAGGGCGTTCGCCCATTCGGGTCAGGGCGTGGCGGAGCTGTTGGACGCGAACGTCTGACACGTCCTTCCCGCTTTCGAGGTGTGCAGTGGCAATCCAGATCCGGGGCGCGTCCGGCCCCTTCGAAACCTCGACCGCAAGAACGCCTCGGCCCATGACGGTTCGGGGCAGTGGCTCGAACGTGGCCTCGTGGATCGTCCAGGTGTTTCGAACGAACAGGACGACGAAGTACTCGTGTGAGGATTGGGTAGGGTCTGGGGGAATCGCCCGGTAGCCGGCTGCGGCAAAGTGGTGGCGCAGGTGGCCGTGCCAGCTTCGGCGAACCACCTCCTGGAGCAGCACGACGTCAGGCGCGTCTGGGCGGAGCAACACCCGCAAGCAGGCCGCCTCGGTTCGCTCATCGAGCAGGTCGTCGTCAAGACCGTTGAGGTTCCAGGTGGTAATGCGCAAGGGGTCTCACCGTTGGTTGAGGTGGGCCTCGACGAACCATGTGTCCTTGTCGACGCTTCGGGAGATCTCCGTGAAGAGATCGGCCGTACGCTCCGGTTCAGCTCGCGATCGCGTATCGACCCCTGACCCGGAAAACACAAACGCCGTTCCCGAGGGTTCGGGAACGGCGTTTTAGAGCCAGAGGCTCGAAGATCAGTAGGTCAGCGCGAGGTCGGTGCCGCAGCTGTCGAAGTCTTCGGGGGTCGTGACGTTCGTCGGCACGGCCGACTGGCCACCGGCGTCCTTGATGAACGCTTCGGCGGCGTCGTTTTCCGAAGCCACGTTGCAGGCCGCGAGGGTGCCTTCGCTGTAGACGCGGACCGCGTAGGACATGACGGCGCTGTCCATCACGAAGTGTGCGGGGCAGGTGAAGATGGTGTTGGTGCCGGGCACGAAGCCCGGGGTGCCCGGATCGGCCTCGTTCACGGCGAGGGTCAGCGGGTCGATGTTGCCATCGGTGAACTCGAAGTTGTGCTCTTCGATGAACGAATTCGGGATGTTGGCGTAGTCCTCGGAGTTGAGGAGGGCTTCGTCGAACATGCCCGTCGTGGTGGCCGTGAAGGTGACTTCGGTACCGTCGGCGTTGCAGGCGACGTTAAGGCCGGTGACCGCGATGGGATCGGGGGTCACGACAGTGGTTTCGGCGGTGTCGCCGGTACCGGTGTCATCACCTTCGCAAGCAACGACAAACACAGCGGCAAGAAGCGCAAAACGATGCATGGGTGGTCTCCCTATGTGACCGATCGCCCATTCAATTTGAACGAAACGTTCGGTAAAGCTCTTGAACGAGGTCTCGGACCCTTGTAGAACAAGGGGTCTCCTCCGAGCCCCGGGACACGTAATCTTTGCAGAGCGGCCTGTCGACGGCAGGCTACTTGGTTGAGTACTCGTCTGAAATTCGCGCGGCCGTGTTTTCCGAGAAGAACTCGGCTGGCGTTCGCACGGCCGTAACGGGAAGGTGTGCGAGTCGGGCTACCCATTCGGCCTGCGTGTGCTTGCGGAAGGTTCGGGCCAGGACCGTTTTCAGGATCGGGCTCCCCAACGCGCGAGCCGGCAGGCTCCAATCGGCGAAGCGAGGCAGATCGAGGGCCTCGCACAGCCCACGCCAGAAATGCCCTTCGGTCACGATGCCCAGTGCGATGTGGCGGCCGTCGCGGCAGCGGTACACGCCATAGTGGGGCAGGGCGTGCAATCCGATGCGCGCAATGCGTCGCAAGGTGGGTTGGGCAAGCGGTTTGGCCCACGAGGGGATGCGATCGCCCGACGCCCCGACGAGATCGACGAGCGACCAGACGTGGCTCCACGCCCCGACTTCCTCGGTCATGGCGATGTCGAGGGTGGTGCCTTGGCCGTCATTTCGTTCACGGGCGTACAGGGCGGCGCAGATGAACGCAACGGCTCGGCTTGCCGCGGCGAAGTCTGCGACGGGCAGGGCCAGACCGTCGGGATGGTCGCGGGCGTCCCGATTGAGGTGACAGACGCCGGTGAGGGCCTGGATGTTGAGGTCGTGGGCGGGTTGCTCGCGTTGCGGACTCGTTTGCCCGAACGCACTGATGGAGCAGTAGATCAGCCGTGGATTCCGGACGCGAGCCACCTTGGGGCCGCAGCCGAGTCGGTCCATCACCCCAGGTCGAAACCCCTCGACCAACACGTCGACGGTCTCGACGAGTTCAAGGAGCCGAGCTTGATCCTCGGGTTGTTGCAGGTCGAGGGTCTGGCACTGTTTGCGGTGGTTCAACGCTTCGAACAGTGGGGGCATGCCCCGGGCTGGATCCCCCTTTGGAGGCTCGATTTTGATGACATCGGCTCCCAGCTGTGCGAGCTGGTCGGTCGCGTAGGGTCCCGGAAGATTCCAGGTCAGGTCGAGGACACGGATGTTGGTGAGCGGCGCGTTCACGAAGTCTCCTGGCGGCCATGATAAGTCGCCCGACTGACGTTGGAGGCGCGATGTTGTACGTCTGGGCCGTGCTGTGGGGATGTCCGAAATCCACGACGGTGGCGGAGCTGGAGCCGGAGCCGGAGCCGGTGTCGCCCTTGGCCGCCGATGCGGTCCGTGGCATCGATACGCCTGTGCTGCGAACGCTGGTGGCTGACCATTGGAATTCAATGATGGCGCGGTATCCGCAGTGGGCCAATGACCTCGGGGATTCACGCTTCGCCGAGTTGCTCTACGATGATTCGCCCGAAGCCCAGAACGCCTGGCTCAGGAAGGAGCGGGATTGGGTCGTCAAGCTCGCCGCGTTCCCGGATGCCGTGCTTACGCCGAGAGATCGCCTGACGAGAGATCTGCTCCAACGCGACCTTCAGTCCTCATTGGCGGCGGTGGTCTGCCAGTTTTCGGAGTGGTCGCTTTCGGCGCGGTCCAATGCGCTGGTCTCCGCCAACTCGATGGCGGACAATCCGCGGTTGGATACCGCGGCCGATGCCCAGGCCCTGCTTGCTCGCTACCGGGCGTTGCCCCAGTCGATTCGTCAGCAAACCGCGAACCTGAAGCGGGGGTTTGCCGAAGGTCGGGTGGGCATCGGGGCGTCGATGAAGCAGGTCGTTTCGATGTTGGACGAGCAAATCGGCCTTCCCGCAGACGAGTGGCCCATGGCCGATGCCCTGGATGCGGCGCCGACCTTTGAGGGCCGAGCGGCGTGGCGCGACGCGGTGTTGGCCACGCTCGATCAAGACGTTCGCCAGGCTTTCGTCGATTACCGCGACTTGATTCGCGACGAACTGATGCCGAGCGGCCGGTCGGGTGACCGCGTTGGGTTGCATGCGCTGCCCGACGGAGCCGCCTGCTACGAGGCGCAGATCCAGGGCCACACCACGCTCGCGCGCACGGCCGATGAGCTTCACGAACTCGGCCTTGCCGAACTCAAGTCGATCCATGCGGAGTTTCGGACGCTGGGCAAGACGGTGCTGGGGACCGACGAGCTCGCCGCAATTTTCGAACGGTTGCGTACCGATGAAGCACTTCGTTTCAAGACATCCGAGGAGGTCCAGAAAACCGCGGAAGACGCGCTGGATCGGGCTCGTGCGGCGATGGACAAGTACTTCGGGCGGGTGCCCCAAGCGGAGTGCGTTGTGCAGCCGGTGCCGGATTACCTGGCTCCCCACACGACGATCGCCTATTACCAACGCCCGCGGCCCGATGGCTCGCGACCCGGCATCTACTACGTGAATGTCTACGCGCCCGAGACCCGTCCGCGCTTTGAAGCGGAAGTCCTGGCCTTCCACGAGTCGATTCCAGGTCACCACCTGCAGATCGCGATCGCCCAAGAGGTCGACGAGTTGCCCGCATTCCGGCGGTATGGCTCCTTCACCGCCTTTATTGAAGGATGGGCGCTGTACACCGAACGCCTCGCTGACGAAATGGAGCTCTACAGCGGAGATGCGGACCGGCTGGGGGTGCTGTCGTTCGACGCGTGGCGCGCCTCACGGCTTGTGGTCGACACGGGGCTGCACGCCAAGAGGTGGTCTCGTGAGCAAGCCGAGACGTTCATGGCCGAGAATACGCCGCTCGCCCTGAACAACATTGCGAATGAGGTCGACCGGTACATCAACACCCCAGGCCAGGCGCTGGCCTACAAGGTAGGCCAGATCGAGATTGCCAAGCTTCGCGACGAGGCTCGGGAGCGATTGGGCGAAGCGTTTGCCTACCCGGAGTTCCACGATCAGGTTCTCGAGGCGGGAGCGCTTCCTCTTCCGGTGCTTGCAGACCGCATCGAACAGTGGCTGGAGCAGACTGCATCGAATTGAGGCAGTCCGAACGCGTGCCTGGTCGAGCGGCCAGCGGACCTTCCGTTATGGGGCCGACATAGGCAAGGCACCCGGAGGCCGCCAGGTGATTTCCGACAGTCTACTGAGCGGAGAGAACGCTCCGTTTCTCGATGAGCTGTACACACGCTGGCTCGAGGACCCGAGCAGCGTTGAGCCAAGATGGCAAGCGTACTTCGAGTCGCTTCCCGCCGAGCGCACCAATGGTGTACCGGTGGGTGAGCCGGCCCCTTACGCCCCTTCGATCTTCCACGGAAGCGGGGGAACGGGACTGGATTCAGCGGGCTCAAACCGCCAGGCGAAGGTGGTCCAGCTCATCAATGCGTACCGAGTCCGGGCTCATCTCGATGCCAAGATCGACCCCCTCGACCATCGCGAACGCCACGCGCATCCTGAACTCACCCTCGACTTCTACGGATTGTCGAACCAGGATCTCGACGCCGAAGTCGAGACGGCACCCGCCTTCGGACTTCCCGCTCGCGTGTCGCTGCGCAAGCTGATCGAACATCTGCAGCGGAGTTACTGCGGCGCGATCGGGGCAGAGTTCATGAACATCATGGACAATGCTCAAAAGCAGTGGATCCAACGCTCGCTCGAGACGTTGCCGAACTCGGCCGTGCTCAGCGAGGCCGCAGAACGGCGCGTCTTCCGAAAGCTCTGCGATGCCGAGAACTTTGAGCGGATGCTGCACAATCGTTTCCCGGGTACGAAGCGGTTCTCGCTTGAGGGCGGCGAAACGCTGATTCCTCTGCTCGACCTCGTGGTGAACTACGCGTCGCTTGAGGGGGTCGATGAGATCGTCATCGGAATGGCGCACCGGGGTCGTCTAAACGCGCTGGTGAACATTCTCGGCAAGCCCGCCCACATCGTGGTGCGCGAGTTCGAAGGGGTGTACGGCACCACTCAGGGCTCGGGCGATGTGAAGTATCATCTTGGTTACTCGTCGGACCAGGTCACCTTGGTGGACCGACCGATGCACATCTCACTAACGCCGAATCCTTCGCACCTTGAAGTGGTCAATTCCGTGGTGGAAGGGCGAGTGAGGGCCAAGCAACGCCGCGCTGGCGATACCGAACGGCGTCGGGTTTTGCCCGTCCTGATTCATGGCGATGCAGCCTTTTCAGGTCAGGGTTCCGTGATGGAAGTGCTGAACCTCTCGGAACTCGACGGGTACGAGACCGGAGGCACCGTCCACATCATCGTGAACAATCAGATCGGGTTCACGACGCCTCCGGCCGAAGGGCGGTCGACCGAGTACGCCACCGATGCGGCTCGCATGCTGTCCATCCCTATCTTCCACGTCAACGGGGAGGTTCCCCGCGACGTCGCCGCGGTCACGCGGATGGCCATTGATTACCGTCAGCGATTCCGCCGTGACGTGGTGATCGACATGCTTTGCTACCGGAAGCATGGTCACAACGAAGGGGATGAGCCGTCCTTCACCCAGCCAAAGATGTATGAAGTCATTCGCAACAAGCCGAACCCGCGTCAGGTCTATGCGCAACACCTGCAGAAGATCGGCACGTTGACCGAGGCGGATTGCGAACAGATTTACCAAGAATCCTTCGACGCCATGCAACGCGCTGCGGAACGTGCGGCGACGCCGGTGCCGGGCGAGCGGTCCACGGTCGACATGAAGCCCGGGGACCCCGACGAAGCGACCTACTCAAGGCCCACCAGCGGCCCCACCGTCGAGACCGACCCCACGGTACACAAGGCCGCGATGATGCGGGTGATGTGGTCGCGGTACCTCACGGGCAAGCTGACCGACGAAGTCGACACGCGCTTCGATAAGGACCGGCTGATCGAGCTTTTGCGGGTAGCCAATACGGTGCCGGAAGGGTTCGCGGCGCATGCCAAGATCAAGCGTTTGTTCAAGCAGCGTCAGGCCATGATCGCGGGGGAACGCCCCGTGGACTGGGCCGTGGGCGAACAAGCGGCGTTCGTCTCGTTGCTCGATGACGGCATCGGGGTTCGACTGTCTGGGCAAGACTCGGGCCGAGGCACGTTCTCTCATCGTCACGCGGTCATCACCGACATCGAGACGGGCGACGAGCGCTATCTGCTTTCAGAGCTTGATTACCGACCGATTTCTCCTGCCGCACGGTCCGAGAACAACGGTGAACACAACTCCCGGCTGGCCGAGTTCTCGGCCATCGACAGTTCGCTGTCCGAGTTTGCGGTGCTGGGATTCGAGGTCGGCTACGCGTTCGATACGCCTGAACAACTGGTCCTTTGGGAAGCGCAGTTCGGAGACTTCGCCAATGGCGCGCAGGTCATCATCGACCAGTACATCGCCTCGTCCGAGCAGAAGTGGAATCGGTACTGTGGGCTCGTGATGTTGCTGCCGCACGGCTACGAAGGCCAGGGCCCCGAGCACTCCAGCGCCCGGCTCGAGCGGTTCTTGCAATTGTGTGCGGAAGACAACATGCAGGTCGCGAACTGCACGACTCCAGCAAGCTTCTATCACCTCTTGCGCCGGCAGATGCTGAGGTCGGTCCGCAAGCCGCTCATCGTGATGACGCCGAAGTCCCTGCTGCGGCACCCTCAGGCCACCTCGACCCTCGATGAGCTGGCCGACGGCACCTTTCAGCCGGTCATCGATGATTCCGAGCCGCCCAAGAAGGCACGTCGCGTGGTCTTGTGTAGCGGCAAGGTCTACTATGAGTTGTTGTCCCACCGGCAGGAACACGACATCAAGAACGTAGCGCTGGTGCGGGTCGAGGAACTCTACCCCTTCCCCAAAGCGTCGATGGACGCCATCCTCGCCAAGTACCCGAAGGCCAATGTCGTTTGGTGCCAGGAGGAGCCCCAAAACATGGGGGCGTGGCCGTACTGGCTCCAAACGTGGATCGAGATGTACCCCGACCGGAAGTTCCCTCGCTACGTGGGTCGCAAGGCCGCGGCAAGTCCGGCGACGGGGTCTCACCAACAACACCTGCGCGAGCAGAAGAAGCTCGTTGCTGACGCGTTCGCCGACTGAATCGTCAAGGAGTCGCCATGGTCGACGTGACCATTCCTCAGATTGGGGAATCGATTACCACCGTCTTCATCGCCCGTTGGATCAAGAAGCCCGGTGAGGCCGTCGCGGTGGGCGACGCCATCGTCGAATTGGACTCTGACAAGGCCTCGATGGAGGTCCCGTCCCCGTCGGCCGGTGTGCTCACCGAAACGCTGGTGGAAGAGGGCGACGAGGTCGATATCGGCAGCATCATCGCGCGGATCGACGAGACGGCAGAGGTGCCCCGTGCGCCCGCGCCGAGCGAGGAGCCGGCCGCCGCAGAGGATGCGAGTTCGGTGCGTGCGGGCCCTGCCGCCCGTCAGCAGGCCCGTCAGTCGGGCGTAGATCTCGGCGGGGTCGAAGGGACCGGTCCGCGAGGGCGCGTGACCAGCGGTGATGTGCGAGGCACCGCCACGGCCCAGGCTCCTAAGAGCGTTCGGGCGCCCAATGCCCCCTCGAGCACCCCGGGGGGAGTGGAGCGTCGCAAGATGACGCCCCTACGGCGCACCATTGCACGTCGTCTCGTCGAAGCTCAGCACAACGCAGCCATGCTCACGACGTTCAACGAGATCGACATGAGCCGGGTGATTGCCCTGCGCAAGCGCTACCAAGAGGAATTCAAGGCCAAGCACGGCATCAAGCTTGGATTCATGAGCTTCTTCGTCAAGGCAGCGATCGAAGGACTTAAAGAATTCCCAGCGGTCAACGCCGAAATTGATGGCGATGAGATCGTCTACAAGCACTACTTCAACATTGGTGTAGCGGTGAGCGGGCCCAAGGGCCTGGTCGTCCCCGTGGTGCGCAATGCGGATCGGTTGTCCTTTGCCGAGGTGGAGCTTGCCATCGCCGAGTTGGGGGCCCGCGCGCGCGACAACAAGCTGCAGCCCGATGACTTCAAGGACGGCACCTTTACGCTGTCCAACGGAGGGATCTTTGGCTCGCTGATGTCGACGCCGATCCTCAACCCTCCGCAGTCGGGGATCCTTGGCATGCACACGATCCAGGAGCGTCCCGTGGGGGTCGACGGTCAGATCGAGTTGCGTCCCATGATGTACGTCGCGCTGTCCTACGACCACCGAATCATCGACGGTCGCGAGGCCGTGTCGTTCCTCGTCCGCATCAAGCGAGGCGTGGAGAACCCCGAGCGAATCTTGCTAGAAGTGTGAGCTTCAGCTCAAGTGCGGGGGATCTTCGTCCGATCGGACAGTCGAGGAGAGACCCATGGTGCCCGACGACGATCTCAATCCGTTTTATCCCCCGATTTTTACGGCGCGTCCTCGACTTCCAGTACGGATGCGTCATGTGGCGACACCCTTGAATCAGGCACGTCGACCCATAGGGATCGCGTCCGCTGATTCGAAGTTGGAGCCCGAGGAATCCCCGCCGCCTAAGTCGCCGGAAGGACCGACGTCCTCCACCTCCTGAGGTTCCGGGGACAGACCCGCGGGTTTGCCGTGCCATCGAAAGATGAAGGCGACCCTTCCTGGCGGGCATGGGGAGCCGGAGCGGCCAGTGCGGCTGTTGGTTATACAGCCGGGCCGTGTTTGGTCTCCCCGTTCAGTCAGGAGTGGACGTGTCCCACAAGCCTTCATCCATCGTGATCCGTGCTGCTTGGGCAGCCGGCGCCACCGCTGCGGTCGGCGTGGCGCAACCCGCGCTCGCCCAGACGGAGGACACCGCAGGTGGGGAATCCATCGACATCGAGCTGATTCGGCCCTCGTTTGGGCATGAGTCGTTCGCCAGCGTCGACGTCCCTCGGACCGCACGGCAGAACATTGCCCTGCGGGCGGGTCTGGTCATGCAGTACCAGCAGGCGCCGCTCACGCTTTACGATGCAGCGAGCAACGAGGAACTCGGCTCGGTCGTCGCCAACCGGTTCTCGGGCATCGTCGGGGCCTCGCTCGACATTGACCGGGTG
The DNA here is from genome assembly GCA_039208735.1 of Myxococcota bacterium. Classification (GTDB taxonomy): domain Bacteria; phylum Myxococcota_A; class UBA796; order UBA796; genus DRPG01. The sequence continues at coordinate 35,917 of JBCCQY010000038.1, forward strand.
ACCTTCGGCCTCATCGTGCCCACCGCGTTCAACTTCGGAAACACCGATACGCCACAGTACGAAGCCGACGGGTTCGGCCTGGGCGACGTCGGGCTGACGGGTCGCGTCACGTGGCTCCGGACCACGAGTGACCGGTTCAACCTGGGTACGCGCGCGGGCATCGTTCTGCCGACCGGCCGCAACTTTGCCTACATGAGCGACGAAGCGCTCCGGTTCTCGGTGGGTCAGCTCGTCGCGGTCCGCGCCGGTCCCCTCACCGTTGCGACCGACATTGGCCTGTTCACGCGACAGCGGAACGCGACCGACGAAGACTTCGTCGCGAGCACCGAGGTCACCTGGAACAGTGCCGTCCGGTTTGCGCTGCCCCAGGCGACGCGACTGTCCGTCAATGGCCAGCTCCTCGCGCGCGCCGGCCTCGACCGTTTCCTCTCGGGTCCTGCCGAAAATGGGCTTGAGCTGCTCGGTGGGGTCGACTTCTACCCGTCGCGGACCACCACGTTTGGCGTGGCCGCAGGCCGAGGGCTCTCCGCGGGCGTGGGGACGACCGACTTCCGCCTGCTCGGCAACCTGCTGGTTCAGGTGCCCGAGCGTCGCGAGCCCTACGTCTACAACCCCGAGCCGCCGCCGCCGCCGCCCCCCGCCATCGATGCCGAGGTCGAGACGATCAAGGAGATCACCGACCCCATCATCGAGGTTGACGACAAGGGCATCACGGTCATCCGGATTCCGGAGCAGCCCAAGTTCGTGGTGGGTGAGAACATCATCCTCGAAGAGAGCCGGGGCATCGTCACCGCAGTGGCGAACCTCATCAACACAGAGCCCGAAGTGGCGTTCGTCAAGATTGTGGGGCACGCCTCGCAGGAAGGCGACTTCGACTACAACTACCGCCTGGCCGAGAGCCGCGCGCGGGCCATCTACGAGGCTCTGCTCGAAGACGGCGTGGCCGAACAGCGGTTGGGCTACTCGGGTCGCGGTGAGGTCAACCCCCTCAAGGGTGGCTTCAACTACCAGGGTGACGACGAAGAAATCCTTCAGGCCAACCGCCGGGTGGAGTTCATCGTTGAGCGGCAGTTCGGGCCGGCGGACGACATTCCCGGGCCATGCGCCGAGGGCGTGACGGTTGGCAAGGATTGCTACCCAACCAAGCAGTACCTGCCCTGGAACGGTGAAGTTGTGGATGTCGTGATTCCGTCGCAGGCGGGCCTCGACACGACGGATGTGGAAGAGGAAGGCGACGAGTTCGACGACGACTTCGACCTCGGGGAGGAGTGATGTTCCGCACTGCACTAGCCGCGCTCGGCCTTTTCGCGGCCGCGCCCGCGTTCGGGCAAGATGCGTTGGTCATTCACGCGACTGAGAATCCCACCATCGACGTCTCGACGGTGTGTGACTCACTTGCGAACTTCGGGTTCTTCGTGCGGTGGAGCCGTTTCGACGGCGCCGCGGGCACGCCTCCCGAGCAGCAACTGGCCGACAACCACGTGGTGCTCTTGTGGAGCGACGGCACGCGATTCGCCGAGCCCGAGCTTCTCGGGGACCGCCTTGCGGCCATGATTGGCAACGGTGGCGGCGTGGTCTTCATGGGGGGCACGCTGGCCAACGGCAGCACGCCCACGGGCGAAGCCTGGGACGCGGTGTCGCCCATTGTGCCCGGCACGCGATCCCGTACCGATACGGCCACGTTCGCCCTGCAGGCGCCGGGCTACCAGTGGTTGCAAGCGAGCCCCAACTACATTGAAGGGCACCAGAGCGTTTACGGGTTCAACAACTTCTGTGGCCGTCCCAACTGGGACCCCACAAGCCCGACCTTTGGGCAATGTACGGCCCCTGAAGGCGTGTTCCGCGTTTCGAACCTGGTTCGGAAGCAAGGCACGTTTGTGCCTGCCATCTGGGACGACAATTATCCATTGTCCATCGCGCGTGGCGCCTCGGTGCCCGGTGAAGGCCGCGTGGTCGCCCTCAACATGAACCACATGCCGTTCACGTTGGACCTCAACGGCGACTTCATCCCGGACTACCACCCCGATGGGTGGACAGGCGATGGCTATCGACTCGTGCTTGAGTCCATGTTGTGGGCGGCGCGGTTTGAAAAGCCCCTCGCATCGCTTGAAAACCTGACGTATTTCCAGGATTACGACTGCGACCTGACCGACGTTGCACTCGATGAGCCGGTCGACCCGGATGCGCCGATCTACGGGGCCTGGGTGGACACCGATGGTGACGGTGTCAACGAAACCCGCGAGATCATTGGTACGTGCCAGGATCGTCTGAATCCCGACACGGGGACGTTCTACCCGACCGACGACAACTTCTACGACTACGAGTCGCACGGTTGCACCTACTTGGTGTCGCGCCTTGACGAGCAGGATTCGGCGTTCCACGCTCCCTTCATCGGCGATGGCCTTATCGGGCCCAACCCCTTAGGCGGGATCGCGGACCCCTTCACCGGGCTGATGCGTCCGCCGGGTGTCGTGCCCATCACGGGCCCCGATGGGCAGGGGGTTTCCTCGGCCACGCTCGAGTGCGACAACTGTACGTTCGTCTGGAACCCCGACCAGCTCGACATCGACGGCGATGACGCAGGCGACCTCTGCGACAACTGCCCGTTCCTGCCGAACCCCGACCAGAACAACATCTGTCCGGCCACCGGTTTCCCCGACGGGGACAACATCGGTGTGGTCTGCGACAACTGCATCTGTGTCCCCAATCCCAAGCAGGAAGATGCCGACATCGACGATGTGGGTGACCCCTGCGACAACTGCCCCTTCACCTTCAACCCGAATCAGGCCGACAGCGACACCTGCCCGCCGTTTGGGCTGCCCGATGGCTTGGGTGATGCGTGCGACAACTGCCCGTTTGAATGCAACCCAACGCAGAGCGACGTCGACCAGGATGGCGTGGGTGACCTTTGCGACAACTGCCCGCAGACGCCCAACCCCGACCAGCTCAACAGCGATGAAGCGTCGGAGCCCGACAACTTCGTCGAAGGGGACGCCTGTGACCCTTGCCCGTTCGATGGCAAGCTGAACTCCGAGAACACGGACGACGAGGACCAGGACGGCGTGGGCGACCCGTGTGACGTGTGCCCACAGGTGGCCGATCCGGACCAGGCGGACCGCGACAGCGACAACAATGGCGACGCCTGCGACAACTGCCCGAGCTTCTTCAACCCGGTGCAGGAAGATTCCGATGCGGATGGCTTCGGCGATGCCTGCGACGTGTGCCCCGACATTGCGAACCCTGACCAGGCGGACCGCGATGGTGACACGGTGGGCGATGCGTGCGACGGCTGCCCGGACATCGCCGATGGCGGGGCCCCCGATGCCGACGGAGACGGATTCTCGGACCGCTGCGACCTCTGCCTGTTCGTGGCCTCCGAGACCAACAACGACCGTGACGAAGATGGCGTGGGCGACGCGTGCGACAACTGCCCCGCCGATCCGAACCCCTCGCAGCTCGACCGTGACGGTGACGGCATCGGTGACCCGTGCGACCCGTTCGTGCTCCGTGGGGGTGGCGCTCCCGAGCAGGGCCTCGGCTGCCAGACGGCACCGTGGTCGATGTCGGGCTTTGGTCTCGTGGCGCTCGCCGCGCTCCTCCGTCGTCGGCGGAACCGCGCGTGAGCTTCGCTGTGCCATCACTCCTCGCTCTGTGGCCGGGCGGACTCTTCGTGAGTGCCGCCGAGGCGCAAGAGATTGTGGTGCTGGGGTCGACCTCGCAGGTCGGCACCAACGCGCTGCGCGAGGATTTGATGTGCACGGGTGAGTTTGAAGCGGTCGATTTCATCGACCTCACTGTACGTACGCCGACTCTCGATGAGCTTCGGCAGTACCACGGCGTCCTCGCCTTCTCCGACCTTCCTTTGGTCGACCCCGTGGGGGTGGGGAACCGCCTCGCCGACTACGTGTCATTGGGCGGCGGGTTGGTGCTCGCCGCGGGCGCCTTTTCGAGCGACACGGGACCCGCGGGTCGCTTGCGGAACGACGATTTCATTCCGGTGGCAGATGCTCCGGTGGGTCCGGTTGCCCCCGGCAATCAGTCCATCGAGGCGACCAACGGATTTGCCTGGCTGCCCGGCGAGTTGGGACATCCCACCACCCAGGGCGTCAACGACTTCGATGGGGGCGCGGCGAGCTACCACGCCATCACCGCTGCCGCACCGGATGCCATCGTCACCGCACGATGGGATGACGGCAATCCGGCCATCGTGCTTGCGCCAGGGTCCACGGGCGGAGTGGAGGGCGGTCGCCTTGCGGTCGTCAACGTCTACCCATTGTCCGCGCGCGTCGATCCCAACTCCTGGACGGAAGAATCCGACGGGGGGCGCCTGTTCGCCAACGCGCTGTTGTGGGCGATTCGCTACCAGCGACCTCCCGAGACGTGCGTGAACGAGGTCATCGTCCAAGATCTGGACTGTGACACGGTCGATGCGTCCGATGAGCCTCCGGTCGACTTCAGTGACCCGGTGTGTGCATCGACGCCCACGCCCTCCGATCCCTATCCGAACGACGACTTCTACATCGATGCTGGTTCGTTTGGATGCAGCATTGAGTCTGCGCAGTTCGACATCGACGGTGACCTCATCTCAGGCACTGGCCAGCCGCTATCGATTCCCGATCCGACCGATCCCAACATCATCTTGGTCTTTGAGTTGGGATGCGACAACTGCCCCGCAGAGTTCAACCCCTACCAGTCCGACCTCGACTGTGACCGCATTGGCGACCTCTGCGACAACTGCCTGTACACGCCGAACGGAGCTGAGGGCACCACCAACTTCGACGAAGACTGTTTCCCCAACGCGTGCGACAACTGCGACTTCGTCGACAACCCGCTGCAGGACGACGAAGACGGCGATGGGGCCGGTGATGCGTGTGACAACTGCCTCACTGTCTTCAACCCTGGTCAGGCTGACGCGGACGGCGATTTCGCCGGCACTGAGTGTGACAACTGCCCAGGCACGCCAAACCCCTTCCAAGAAGATGACGACCTCGACTTGGTGGGCAGCGTTTGCGACAACTGCCCGTTCATCTTCAACCCCGACCAGTCCGATCGCGACGGTGATGGCGTGGGGGATGCCTGCGATCTGTGCCCCGACCTGGCCACGTCGAACCAGGGCGACGCCGATGCCGATTTTGTGGGCGATGCTTGCGACAATTGCCCGCTCATTAGCAACGCCGATCAAGAAGACGCCGATCGCGACGACGTAGGCGATGCCTGCGACAACTGCCCGATCTTCCTCAACCCGAACCAGGAAGATCGCGACGGTGACCTTGTGGGCGACGTGTGTGACCTCTGCCCCGAGGATGAGGATCCCCAGCAGCTCAACGTCGATGGCGACACGCTGGGCGATGCCTGTGACCCTTGCCCGACTGCATTTGATGAGACCTTCGCCGACGCCGATGGCGATGGGATTTTCAACACGTGCGACTTGTGCACGTTCGTCGCCGACGAAACCAATGCCGATGCCGATTTCGACGGCGTTGGCGACGTCTGCGACAACTGTGTCGAACAAGCCAATCCCACCCAGGCGGACTTCGACAACGATGGTATCGGCGACCCTTGTGACCCCTTCGTCCTCCGTGGAGGCGGGGCGCCTGCTCAAGGCTGCTCCAACCTTCCGGCGACGTCCCCGGTCGGTGTGATCTGGCTGGGGTTGGCCCTTTTCCTCCTCCGCAATCGAACCGAGCGAGTTCAACGATGATCGACCTCTTGAAGACAGTGAAATGGCCAGGCTTAGGGGCCTTGCTAGGGATGACGCTGCTTTCGTCGGGTACCGCCGAGGCACAGGTCGTGGACCCAGAGTTGCTCGGGTACCGCGTTGCACTCCTCGGAGCGGCGTCCGATCCCTCATTCAACGAGGACATTCGCGACAACGTCATGTTGGGAAGCCGCGGGGTTGCTGGGGTCTACCAGATCGTCCAGGTCACGCCCTTAGGTGTGGTGTTCATCCCGAACCCGCTGGACTCCCGGCCCGGCTATGAAATCGCGGGCGTCGACATCTTCGATGTGACCGTCGATGTCCCGCAGGTCGACGACATTCAGTCCTACGATGCCCTGCTGGTCTACAACGACGTCGCGTTCGTGAGCCCCGATGCCGTGGGTGACCTGGCGGCTGCGATGGTGGAGTTGGGCAAGCCGGTCATCTTGACGGGTGCGGCCACGGACGAAACCCTCGGGGTTCGAGGCCGGTTCGATACCCAGTCGATGTCGCCCGTTACCTACGGCTCGATCGTCAGCCCCGGAGGGAACCTCGGGGTCGTGCCCATCTCGGAAGACGACACCTGGACGACCGATACGTCCGACAACGCCATTACGGGTCCAAACATCGGGAGCTTGGTCGACTATGGCACCCAGCAGCTCGGCAACGTCGAGTTCCGGTTGCTCGGCGGCAACTCCAGCACCCACGTGCAGGGGCTGTTGCTGCGAGACCAGGCCTTCCAGGTGCACCAGTGGACCAACGGCGAGCCCGCCAACGTGTTCCTCCCGCCCGTGATCGACGGTCAGGGGGCCACCGCGGTGGCGAACTGGAATCCAGTTTCGGACGCGGTCGACGGCACGGGTTGGATTCGGCAGACCTCGGGCGGGCGGCTCCTCGCCAACGTGATCCTCGAGGCGGTGGTGCTTTCGCGCAATCCCGCCCCCGGCGACATCTACCAGCGCCCCTCCGGCTTTTGCTTCGTGGTTGATCCCGTTGCGGGACCCATTCCGTTCCAGACCGAAGGGTTCCTCGGCCAGGTGGGGGCCGACTTCTTCACCACCTGCGACTACGCGAAGCCCCAGATTGGCGGCACCCCGTTTGGCACGTTGGTTCGTTGTGCAGACGATAACTTCTGTGTCGACGCCACGGGCGATGCCACGGCATTCTGCCCCATCGTGCAGAACCGCTCGATCGAGCAGGACCTCAACTGCAATGGACTCGACGTTTCGCTCCGCAAGCAGGACGGCGATTTCTTCGAAACGCGGTTCGACCCCTTTGGCGACGATGTCGACGACATGTGCCAGAACAACATCGACCCGCTCACCGGCCAGCCCTTCGACAACGCCGATGTGTACTTCGATTACTTCACCTTCGAGTGCGACTACTTCACGGGTGACTTCGACGTCGACGGTGACGGCCTTTCGTCGGGCACCATTACCCTGCAGCTGACGCCGGACCCCCTCACCTGGGAAACCGTCCAGCTCTCTTGCGACAACTGCCCCGACTACTTCAACCCGAACCAGTTTGACTGGGACCAGGATGGCGTGGGCGACGTCTGCGACAACTGCCCCTACGTCTTCCAGGACCCGATGGCTCCCGGCATGCGGGAAGACTCCGATGGTGACGGCTTCGGGAATGCCTGCGACAACTGCTTCCTGGTACCCAACCCCGATCTGAACGACTCCGACAACGATGGGTACGGCGACGCATGCGACAACTGCCCCGACCAGTTCAACAACATCTGTGGCCTCGACCAGACGCGTCCGGACTTCCTCGAACAGGAAGATGACGACGTCGATGGCGCGGGTGACGCCTGCGACAACTGCCTGATCCGCGATGTGGACGGCGATGGGCAGGACGAAACGCCCTACATGTACCTGAACAATCCCGACAGCGACTTCTTCATGGAGCCGCCGACGTTCGACACGCCGAACCCCTCGCAGGACGACACCGACCGCGATGGCTGGGGCGATGCTTGCGATGTATGTCCCAATGTCATCGACCGCGATCAGGAAGACGCAGACCTCGACGGTGTGGGTGATGCGTGCGACAACTGCCCCGGCCTTTCGACGACGGTGCGGGCCGATAGCGACCAGGATGGTCGCGGTGATGCCTGCGACAACTGCGACGACGTGAAGAACCTCGACCAGTTCGATCTCGACTTCGACGGCATTGGCGATGCTTGCGACAACTGCATCAGTGTCTCGAACGAAGAGCAGTTCGACAGCGATGAAGATGGTGTCGGTGACTTCTGCGACAACTGCCAGTTCGATGCGAACCCGGCGCAGGGCGATGCCGATGGCGATGGCTTTGGCGACATGTGTGACAACTGCCCCACGGTCTTCGACACCGATCCGCAAGACCGCGATGGTGACGGGTTCGGTGATGCCTGCGACTTCTGCATTGACGAGGCCTCCGACGAAAACCTCGACACCGATGGTGACGGTGCGGGCGATGTCTGCGACAACTGCCCCACGGTGCCGAACTTCGATCAGACCGATTCGGACGGCGACGACATTGGCGATGCCTGTGACCTCGTGGCCTTCCGGGGCGGCGGCGAGCTGGCCCCTGAAGTGGCGAGCTGCTCGCACACCGGTTCGGGACTCGGATTTGCCGGGTTCTTGGCATCGCTTGCCGTGGTGGGCTTGCGTCGCCGGCGAAGCGCCTAGCGATCGTCCCGGCGAAGCCGTGCTTCGCCAGGGATGCGACGGTTATCGTTCGTGACCAGCAGACCGCCGAGCCCGAGGGTATCTTCGCCCATGGGCTCGGCGGTTCACCGAGACTGGGAACTCCACGGAGGTTGCCGTGACAAGCGTGTTCGTGATGGGAGCGCTGTCGGTCGCGTGGAGCCAGCCTTATGAGGTCGCCCTCGTTGGTGCGGCCAACGCGGACCAGCTGGAAGATGTTCGGGACCGCATCATGTGTGCGGACCGGGGGCTTGGCTACAACGACATCGTGACCCGAACCCCACGGGTGAACCATGGCATTGAACGTATCGATCTCTTCGATGCGGCCGTCTCGACACCCACGATTGACGAGCTGGCCGACTACGACGCCATGTTGGTGTTCAGTGACTTGGCGTTTGCCGACGCGGTGTTGCTAGGCGACGTTGTGTCGCTTTTCGTGGAGTCGGGCCGTGGCGTAGTGGTCGGGGGCCGCGCGTTTGCCGATGGCTTCGCGCTACAGGGCCGCTTTCTCACCCAGGGCATGAGCCCCTTCGACACCACGGGGGTCTTGGCGCAACCTGGGGGCGACTTGCCCATTGACCCGGTGGCTGCGATCTGGGACCGCGGACCCGAACGGGGCCACCCGATCCTCTGGGGATTCAGCGTCTTTCGAGGCGGCACCGCCAGTTTGCACACGCAAGGCGTGCTGCCTAAGGCCCAAGCCGTCGAAATCGCCCGGTGGGGCAACGGCGAGACGGCCGTGGTCGCCCTCAGTGCCCCCATTGCGGGCCAAGGGCGCATCGTGGGCTTGAATTTCAACTTGCCCTCGGGTGAGGTCGATGCCACCTCCTGGAGCATCCAGGGGAGTGGTGGGGATCTGATGGCCCAGTCGGTGCGATGGGTCATCGGCGATGAACCAACCGGCCTTTGCGAAAACGAAAGCCTCGGTCAGGATCTGAACTGCAACGGCATCGACTTGACCAACGAAGCGTTCATCGACATTTCGAGCGATGAGTGTCAATCGAACGTCGATCCAGTCAGCAACGAACCCTACGATCGCAACGACTACTACTACAACTACTTGAACTTCGACTGTGAGTTTCCTGTCGTCGACTTCGACGATGACCGCGATGGGTTTTCGTTTGGCACCATCGATTTGTTCCTGCCGGGATCGTCCATTCCCTGGGACACCGTCATCTTCGAGTGCGACAACTGCCCCGGTGCGTTCAATCCTTCCCAGATCGATCTGGGGTGTGATGAGATTGGCGACCTGTGCGATCGATGCCCTGGCGACAATGAGCCCGCCGCCGCCCAGCCCTTTTCCCAGAACGATGGGGACGGTGATTGCTTTGGCGACACCTGCGACAACTGCCCCGAGATAGCCAACAGCGATCAGCTTGATGCCGACTTCGATCTGGTTGGCGACGCCTGTGACAACTGCCCTGACGTGCCCAACCCCCCCGTGCTCGATGAACGGCTTGAACTCGTCCAGCTCGACGAAGATGGCGACATGGCGGGCGATGCGTGCGACAACTGCCCGGGGCTCTTCAACTCCCAAGCCGACAACGATGAGGATGGCCTGGGGAACGCCTGCGACAATTGCCCCGATGTGGCGAACATCGACCAGGCCGACGAGGACCAAGACGGCGTCGGTGATGCCTGTGACAATTGCCCAGGAATCGCCTCTTCGAATCCCTTCGACCTCGATGAGGACGGGTTTGGCGACGATTGCGACAACTGCCCGCTGGTCCGCAATGTCGACCAATTCGACGTCGACATTGATGGCGTGGGTGATGCCTGCGACAACTGCCCCACGTTTAGCAACACCGAACAGGTCGACACCGATGGCGACGGTGTGGGCGACGCTTGCGACACGTGTCCCATGGACTTCGATCCGGATCAGGACGACATCGATGGTGACCGAGTGGGCGACCTCTGCGACAATTGCCCCTTCCAGCCGAACCAAGACCAGCGAAACTTCGACGAAGACACCTACGGCGACCGCTGCGATGCGTGCTTTGACGTAGCCAGTGAGAACAACGCCGATTTCGACAATGATGGGCTAGGCGACATCTGTGACAACTGTCGGTTTGTGGTCAACGTCGATCAGGCGGATGATGACGAAGATGGCTTCGGCAATGCCTGTGATACCCAGGCGTTTCGCGGAGGCGGCCAGATCCGCTCCCCCTTCCGCGGGTGCGCCACCGCACCGCTCGGAGGAGCGCTGACCCTTGCTATGGGCGTGCTGTTGATTGGCTACCGGCGTCGCTAAGCCACACCATCCGTACGTGCGGCCCAACGAGGGGTACCTCAAAGCGTTCACTTTGAACCGTCCATCCGTGCCGTTCGTAAAACGCCACCGCGTGCAGGCGGGCATTGCACCAGAGTGCTTTATGAACGTCCTGAATTCCGCGTAGCAAGGTGCTGCCGAGTCCCTGACCCTGGTGGTCAGGGTCAACCGCCATGCCTCGAAGTTGGGCGGTAGGGGTGGATCGATCGGGAAAGGGAGCCGCCATTACACTAGCGATGGCGAGAACCCGGTCGCTGAGCGTCAGCGCATAGTGTTTCGTGGACGCGGCGTCGTCGCCCTCCCAGATCGCCGTTTCCCGCGGTCGCCCTTCGCGCAGCACGCGATGACGCAGGTCGATGACCGCCGAGGCTGGGACTTCGGTGACGAGAGGTCCACTCACTGCAGCGACCGCACGTTGAGCATGCGATCGTCACGAAAGTCCCGCTCGCGAACGGGTCGACCTTCCGGATCGAACTCCACCCACTTTCCTTCGCGTTCGCCTAGCTCGTAGCGCCCTTCGGTACGGGTTTGAGCGCTGGGGTCCCAAAAGATCCAATCACCGTCTCGCGAACCGGCCACAAAGGAACCTTCAGCCGTGCGTCGTCCGCTTGAATCGTAGGTGGTCCAAATGCCTTGCTTTTCATCCGCACTGTAGGCCCCCTGCTCTGAAAGCTGAGCGTTGGGGTGCCAAAAGAGCCAGGGTCCTGTGCGCAGGCCCGCTTCCCAGGACCCTTGAGACGCCTTTTCGCCGTTGGTGTGCCAGGTGAGGCTGGGGCCGACGCGGAGCACGGGGCCTACTTGCACGGGCTTCTCGCACCACGCCTCGTGACCTTGGGGGGGCGCCAGACCGGCCGCGACCGTGCCGGCGGGGCATTGGAGGTCCGGATGGACAGGGGCTTGGCGCACTTCGGTGGGAGGAACCGGTTTGGCACAGCCGATCGCGAGCCCACCCAAAAGCCAGACCACGCCTCGACTCGTTGCCATCTCGACCTCCCGATGAGCGCCTCCATAGCAGGGTGCAAGGCCAGTTGAAGCCAGCTACCATTGCGGACCAGTCTGGAGGGTCGATGGTGGGGTGGTTGTGGGCATGCTTGGGGGCCACGGCGTGGGCCGGCGACGCCGATCCCCCAAAAGGCTTTGAACGCGTAGAGCCTGAAGTAACCGTCGAATCCTCCGCATTCGTACTTGAAGGCGCCATGGTGTGGACCGGCGACGGGGCCCGGTATGCGACGGGCTACGTCGCCGTCGATCAAGGTCGAATCACCGCCGTGGGCGGAGGCACGGCTCCCGACAGTTTGCCAGGGACTCGACTCGATGTCTCGGGCGAACACGTGACGCCCGGTGTCATCGACACCCACTCTCACCTTGGCGTGTACGCTTCCCCAGGTGCTCGTGCACACCGCGATGGCAACGAGGCGACGGCGCCCACGACGGCCGGCGTGTGGGCCGAACATTCGACCTGGCCGCAAGACCCAGGATTCTATCGGGCCATCGCAGGTGGCGTGACCACGCTGCAGATCCTTCCCGGCTCGGCCAATCTCATCGGAGGACGGGGAGTCGTCATGCGCCCCATTCCCGGTCGAGGCAGTCGCGCCATGCGGTTTCCCGGGGCCCCCGAGACGGTCAAGATCGCGTGTGGTGAGAACCCCAAGCGGGTCTATGGAGACCGGGGAGGCCCGAGCACGCGCATGGGCAACCTGCGGGGCATTCGTCAGAAGTTCGCCGATGTGGCGGAAGACATGCCCAAGGACGACGGCAAGAAAAAGAAAAAGAAGAAGAACGAGGAGGACGATGGCTTTACGCCGTCGAGTGACCTTGCCGTAGCCACCATCCAGGGCGTACTGCGAGGCGAGATCATGCCGCACGTCCACTGTTACCGAGCCGACGACATGCTCGCGATGCTGCAGGTCGCAAAGGAGTTCGGCTTTCAGATCCGGTCGTTTCACCACGCGACCGAGGCCTACAAGATCCGCGACATCTTGGCCAAAGAGAACGTGGGCGCTTCCGTGTGGGCGGATTGGTGGGGATTCAAGCTTGAAGCTTATGATGCCGTGCCCGCTGGGGCGGCAATGTTCGCGGCCGCCGGGGGCAAAACGATCGTTCACTCCGACTCGGCGAAAGGGATTCAGCGGCTCAATCAGGAGTCCGCGAAAGCCTTACGGGCGGGGCGGGAACTGGGCCTTGCGGTGACCGAAGACGACGCCATCACCTGGATCACCCTGAATCCGGCATGGGCACTGGGTCTCGAAGAGGAGACCGGGTCGCTCACCAAGGGCAAGCGGGCGGACATCGTGGTGTGGGATGCGGAGCCGCTGTCGGTCTACGCGAAGGCCCGGTTGGTGTTTGTGGATGGGGTGTTGCGCTACGACGCAGACCGCCCGCAGGTGTGGTCGGACTTCGAGGTTGGACAGGCACTCGACGAAGAGGGAGGTGACCGATGATCGGTTGGCTGTTGGCGGCTGCCGCGCACGCGGCGTGTACGGTGATCTCGGGGGCTTCCGTCCATGCACCAACGGGTCTCGAACGTGGACTGACCGTCGTCATCGTCGACGACAAAATCGCCGCGTTGGGTCGCGGCATGCGCGACGTGAAGCTCAGCATGGACGCCGAGCAGCGGGTCTCGGGAGCGCGCTACCGCGATGAACGGTGCCGGTTCGTCCAGGGAGCCGGCAAGCACCTGACCGCGGGCTTCGTGGCTGTGCCGGCGAAGCTTGGCGTCGTCGAGATTTCGCTCGAGTCGTCGACGCGGGACGATGACGCAAAGACCGATGACGATGTCCGGGCGGCATTGCAGGTGGTCGACGCCTACGATCCGCGCTCTTCGCTCATTCGCGTAAGTCGGGCCGAAGGCATCACCTCGGCGGTCGTGGTGCCTGAAGGGGCGTTCATTCCTGGGTTTGCGGGCTTCGTGAAGCTTGCCGGAGATACCCAAGCCGACGCGGTGGTTTCACGTCGGGCCGCGTTGCCGGTTGAGCGTTGGTCGGGTTCGATGGCCGAAGACCTCTTGCGGATCCGCGAACTCGTCGAAGATACCCGAGCCTTTGGGCGGAATCGCAGCAGCTTCGATTCGAACCGGCCCTATGTGGAGGGAGCCAGCCGGCTCGATCTTGCAGCCCTGCAGCCGGTTGTCGCCAAGCAGATTCCGATGGTCATCTACGCGGATCGGGCGAGCGACATCGAAGCGGTGTTGCGCCTCAAGCATGAGCTCAACCTCAACGTGGTGATCATGGGGGCCGCAGAGGGGTGGCGACACGCACGAGCGCTGGCCTCGGCAAAGGTGCCGGTGATCGTCGATCCGATGGTCTACGGTCCGGGGTCATTCGACCAGCGTGAGGGTCGAGCTGACAATCCGGCGCTCCTCGCCAAGGCTGGCGTTGGCGTCATCGTGACCGCGGGCTTCGACGAACCGCACAACGCGCGGGTGCTTCGCCAGGCGGCGGGCAATGCGGTGCGGGGCGGCATGACGCAGGCCCAGGCGATTCGTGCGATCACCGAAACCCCCGCCCGCGTCTTTGGCGAATCCGACCGCGGTCGGGTGGCGGCGGGGACCCAGGCCGACTTGGCCTTGTGGTCGGGTGACCCGCTCGAGCTGTCGACTTCCCTCGTCGAGCTTTGGATCGACGGCGCTTCGGTGGACCTGCGGACCCGTCAAACCGAACTCGCAAAGAAGTACCTCGACCTTCCTGCGACTCCGCCACCTGCGCTCTCGCTCCCTTAGATCCGGAACCACGGACGCGGGGCCAGACTGAATGGCCACGGGACGGCGAAGACCACCAACAGCAGGAACACCGCGACCGAAATCGTCGCGGCCCGGTGCCGGCGTGCATCGTCGAGCCTTCGGACCCGCATCCGACCGAGGTGAGCGGTGACCAACGCCAGGGCCATCATCGTGATGTGCTCAAGCCCGAAAAACCGGAGTTCGCGGATGCCCATCGTTTCTGCGGGGTTCGCGAGGAATGCCTGCGACAGCGGACTGAGCCCGAAATAGAGCGCCAACCCTAGCGTCACCTGAATGTCCACCAGTCCGACGAACGTGAGATGAAGCCGGTCGTGGGCCGTGGTCCATGGGCTCTGGCGTTGCCAGCCGAAAACAGAGGCGGCACCGAGCCCCAACGCGGCAAGCAGCACCGCCCAGCGCGTCCACGAGTGGGCGAACAGGGTGATCGTGTAGATGTCGGGCATCGCTCCTCCTGTGCGGAAGGCTAGAGCGATACCCATCGCCAAGACAGTGGCTGAACAGACAACGTTCGATGGAATTCTGCCACCTCCCCGTTGACGCCGATCGCTCAACCCAACCACCGTGTGGTTGGCCGAACGGGTCCCTCGTGGCCCGTAGATCGACGAATGGCTGCGACCAACGCTTCCCATACATCGGTCGCATGGGCAGGTCCTGACGTGATCCGGCCGAAGCTCGCTTGACCAACCGCCCGGGCCAATCCGCCAACCGTTGACGCAACGGGTTGCTCGGCCCGGTGAAGTAAAATCGGAATGCCCAACCAAGCAAGCATCCCTGGCCACCCGACCATGAGGGGCGCTGTTGCGCACACTCCCAACAACATGAACCGCCACAGGGGCAACGGACCGGTCGGAAACCGAAGGCCCGTTCGCGCCGCCATGGTCCGTCGCCAGCGCCCGTACCCTTCGGGTCCTACAATCGAGCGCAGGGCAACGTCAGGAGTGAATCCGGGGCGGTCGACCACCGCTCGCATGCGAAAGAACGCGGCGGCGGTGCTGCAATGGCGCGGTCCCACAGGGCGCTCGGCGAGCCGATACAAATCGCCCACCGTCGGGGACTGCGCGAGGTCCTCGGCCGTAAGCGAGATGCCGAAGGTCGCCTCGATCTCTTGGATGAGTTCCACTTCGTCGCCGTCGCCCGCAAGTCCCAGGTCATTCATCGCCACCCTCCGCCGCCAGGGGTGACGATGCGTACCCGATCTCCCGGTTCCAGATCCACGGCGGACCCGTCCCAGGGCGTGGTGGGTTGGCCCTGTCGAATGAGCTGGTCCGCTCCTGGTGCGGCTGCGTGTCCGCCGCCTACCGAAGGGGCGCCCCGGTCCCGTCGGCTCGCCAGCAGCGCCGCGGTGGCTGGCGTCAGTACCTCGATCTCCCGTACGAGGCCCTCTCCACCGGGGTGGGCCCCCTCCCCGCCGCTGCCCCGACGCAACGCAAACCGTCGCAACCGAACCGGAACCCGTTGCTCCAGCACCTCGGGATCCGTCGCGCGGGTGTTGGTCATGTGGAGCTGCCGACCCGAGGGTCCGGCACGTCGCGCGGTGGCGCCTTGTCCCCCGCCCACCGTTTCGTACAGCGACCAAACCGCCGCTCCCCGAGATCCAAGGGTGACATTGGACATCGTCCCTGCCGAAGGAGCAGCAAAGCGCGCGGCTGTGAGCACGAGATCCACGAGCCGTTGACTGGTCTCTACATTGCCTCCCGCCACCGCCGCGCCGGCTGGTGCATCCAGGATCGAAGCGGGATTGGTGAGGATGTTGACCCGTCGCAGGACCCCCTCATTCAGAGGGATCTCACTGCCTGCGAGCACGCGCAACGCAAACAGCACGGCCGCACGCACGACCGCCGACGGTGCGTTCAGATTGCCTGCGTGCACCCCGTGGGAGTCCCGGAAGTCCATGGTCATCGCTTTCGAGGCCCGGTCGACGGACAACGTGAGGGCCAGTCGGCAGCCGTCCAGCTCGTCGCTCGCTTGGCCATCGTGCAAGTTCGGCAGAAGGTTTTCGATGGTTTCGGCGGCCGCATCCTTCAAGTGGGCCATCCAAGCGGCGATCTGGTCCCCGGAACCCAGGTCTTTCAACCGGTGCGCCGCCATCGAATTGGCGGCGATTTGTGCTTGAAGGTCGGCCAACACGGTGTCGGGCTGACGAGCGCCCACCAGATGGTCCCGCACCCCATCGTCGAACCGGTCGCCATCGAGCAACGGCAGATGTCGAAGTACGAAGCCTTCTTCTGCGAGGGTCTGGGAGGACGGTGGCATCGATCCGGGGGTCCGTCCCCCCACGTCCACATGGTGACCGCGGTTCGCGACAAAGAACCGTCGACCGTCCAGCATCACAGGATGAATCACGGTGAGATCGGGAAGGTGCGATCCTCCCGCCTGAGGATCGTTGCACACGTAGTGCTGTTCGGGATCGGGATCGGGCACGCGAGCGAGTAGATCTCGGACGGTCATGCCCATGGCGCCGAGGTGCACGGGGATGTGCGGCGCGTTGGCCACCAGTTCGCCTGCCTCATCGAAGACCGCGCATGAAAAGTCTCGACGTTCCCGAATGTTGACGGAGCGCGCAGTCCGTTCGAGAACGGCCCCCGCTTCGCTCGCGACGGCCATGAAACGAGCCCCCCAGAGCGCGACCCCGTAGGGCGTTCGGGTGGTTTCGAAGCGATGTTCCGAGCGTTCGGGGATCGCGGATTGGAGCATCAGCAAGCCGTGTTCAACCGTGGCTTGCCAGCCCTCGGGCACCCAGACGGACGTGGTCGGACTGTCGAGCCGACATGGACCGGTCACTACGCGGTCGCCAAGACCGAAGGGATCGGTTGGCAAGGCAGGCATGTTCGGTGCGGCGGCGAGGCGGGTCAGGCGAACGTCAACGATCTCGATGGGGTAGTCGCGATCGAAGCCGTAGCGCCTTTGGTGGGCGGCTCTAAACTGCTGTCGTGCTGCCTTGGCCGTCGAGGCAATGACCTCGATCGCATGGTCGGTGCCTTGGTGCCGTAAGGTGAGTGAAGCGAGGGTCTCATCGAGGTCGGGGAGCGAATCACCGAGCGTTTGCCAGGTGGTTTCGACGTCACCCCAGTGCCCTTCCAATGGGCGCCACAGGGCCCGGGTGGCCGTCTCGGAACGACGCGCCAGGGCTTGACCCCACGCCGAGAGCACCGAAGCACAGGGATGCACGAGGACGGTCCGGATCTGAAGCGATTCCGCCACCGCGGCGGCATGCTGGCCGGCCGCCCCGCCAAACGCAACCAAGGCGTGGTCACGAAGGTCGACGCCGCGTCGCGCGGCGAGGCGTCGAATGGCCGCGGCCATGGCATCACGTGCAACCGTGACGAACGCTTCGGCGGAGCCGGGCAGGTCGATGACGTTCGGGTCGAGAGGTGGATCGAAGGCGTCGATGTCGACGAGGCCGAGCGCCACCGCTGCGTCGGTCACCGTCGGAGGGCCGCCTCGGCCGTAGCACTGCGGTCCGGGGTCGGCGCCTGCGCTTTGGGGGCCCACAAATAGCTGTACGCCGTCGTTGGTGAGAATCGAGCCGCCACCCGCGGCAATGGTGTCGATCTCGAGGGTGGGGCGTCGCAACCGTACGCCGCCCACGACGACATCGGTTTCTCGACGAGGCAGCGCGCGGCCCGACACCAGGCACACATCGGTGCTGGTGCCGCCCATGTCGAGTCCCACCACATGGTCGAAGCCCGCGAGCTGTGCCGTAGCGGCCACTGCGACGACGCCCCCGGCGGGCCCTGAAAGCACGGCGTCAGGGGCCCGCAGGTGCTGAGCTTCGACCAACCCCCCGTCCGACCGCATCGCGAGTGTCCCTGGAGGGACCTTGTCTTTGGTGCGTGCGCGGTCGAGCACCGGTGTGATGGCAGCGTCGACAAGCGTGGTTTCGATGCGGGCGAGGTACCCCACTTCAGGCGAGACGGCGTGGCCCACACTCACGAACAGCTCCGGGTGGCTACGCCGGACGAAGTTGGCCACGGCTCGTTCATGGATGGGATTGCGCGCACCGTGAAGCAACACCACGGCGACGGCCTCGATGCCCTCCCAGTCGATGGCGTCCGGAAGCACCAGCGGCTCCAGTTCCGTTCCGTCTGGGGTGAGTCGGCCTCGTACCTCGACCACTCGTGTGCATAGGGGGGCGGGCCACCGCTCCTCGACGGCGAACAAGTCCGGGCGTGTCATGTCCCGAATCCTCGGCAGATCGGCGAACCCCTCGGTGACGAAGAGCAGCGTGGAGACACCGTTTCGCTCAAGGAGCGCGTTCGTCGCGACCGTGGTGCCATAGGTGAGGGCGCCCTCCGCGAGCTCACCAATCACCGCAACGTCCGATCGAACCTTTGCAACATGGGTTTGGCCATGGGCATCGATCTTCACGACGTCGGTGAAGGTGCCTCCGCGATCAATGCAGGTCCGTTCGATTGGGGTGCGGGGCGGGGTCGGCAAGGCTACCTCGATTCAAGCACGGAGATTCATGCCTTGGCTCGCATATTGCTCGGCGTCACGGGTGGCATTGCTGCCTTCAAAGCGGTCCTCGTCCTTCGGGAGCTGATGCAGCGCGGCCACGAGGTCAAAGTCGTGCTCACCGAGGCGGCCCAGCACTTTGTGGGACCGATCACCTTTGGAGCGCTCACCGGTGATGCACCGGTCACGAACCTATGGGATGCCCGTTACAACGGCGAAATCCACGTGGAGTTGGCCGACTGGGCGGAGGCCATGGTCATCGTTCCCGCCACGGCCAACACCATGGCGAAGGTGGTTCATGGGCTGGCGGACGACGCCTTGCTCGCCACCTGGCTCTGCTTTGATCAGGTTCGCGTGATGGCGCCCGCCATGCATCATCGCATGTGGGCCCAAGCTTCGACGCAGCGCAACGTGGCTCAGTTACTGGCCGATGGGGTGATCTTGGCGGGCCCGGTGGTGGGCCGACTCGCCAACGGCGCCGAAGGCAACGGACGGATGCTTGAGCCCGTTGAAATCGTGGACGTCGTCGAAGCCTGTCTCAACCCGACTCCCGCGGTTCGCCCTCCCGCCGGCGAAGTCTGGCCGTCGTAGCGGTCTATCCCCGTTCGACATCGCGATACCAGCGGATGAACCGGTCTAAACCGGTTCGAAGGTCCATGCGCGGCCGAAAGGCCGTGAGCCGCTCGAGTTCGTCGGTGCCGGCCCAAGAGTCGACCACTTCGCTGGGCGGCCGCGCGACGGCCTGGGTGATCGCTTTGCGCTCGAGAAGGCGCTCGAGTTCCGCCACCAACGTATCGAGCGACACCGGGACACCTCGCCCCACATTCACGGTGTGCGCACCTTCGAGGTCGCGCGCCAACAAACGAACGACGGCTTCCACGGCATCGTCGATGTAGGTGAGGTCACGGGTCATCCGGCCATGGTTGCGTAGTTGCAACGGCTCCGATCGGAGGATCTGCTCCGTGAACCGGTAGACCGCCATGTCGGGTCGTCCAAACGGGCCGTAGACATTGAAGAACCGCACGGCAACCACCGGCAAGTCGTGCTGCGCAGCGTAGCTCATGGCGAGCGCTTCGTTCGCCACCTTGGTGGCGGCATACAGCGACTGCGGCGGTGCGAGAGGTAAGGTTGTGGTGAGAGGCGGGGTCTGCGGCCCGTAGACCGATGAGGAGGAGGCGAAGAGCAGCGGGACGTCTCGCACCCGGCACGCTTCGAGCACGTTGGTGAATCCAACGAGGTTGGCGCGGAGGTAGCGTTCCGGTTCGCGCGCCGAGGCGAGTACGCTTGGATGGGCGGCCAGGTGGACCACGCGAT
Organism: Myxococcota bacterium; assembly: GCA_039208735.1. GTDB lineage: Bacteria > Myxococcota_A > UBA796 > UBA796 > DRPG01. The sequence goes on from JBCCQY010000038.1 coordinate 56,079, forward strand.
CGAGGGGACCCGATGGGTTTAGGGCGTCGTCTAGCTCGGTGGCTTCTGCCACATCGGCCCGCACAAAGGTGAAGCCCGTGCGACCGATCAATCGATCGCGACGTCGCTCCTTGTGGTGGACCGGGTAGAAAGCGTTGAGGTCGTCGATCCCGAGGACCGAATAGCCCTCGTCGAGGAGGCGTGCGGCGAGGTGGTAGCCGATGAAGCCGGCCGCGCCGGTGATCACGATGTGGGCCATGCCCCAACCTTACGCGCCCTTCGGATGCCGACATGCTGATCTGGCTGATGACGTTGCTTTCGTGCGATTGGCTTGCTTACCGTCCCACCGCCCCACCCGCCCCACCGCCTGCTCCCGCTGGGCCTCTCATCGTCACCGCGGTCGACGGGAGCGCACAGTCGCTTCCGGATCCTGAACGCATCGTGATCGTTGAGGCGATTCGGTCGCTCGATTGGTGCGTGTACTGTGTCGCCCAGATGCGGGCATGGCAGGAGGCGATGCCCCAGGTCCACGCCATGGGCGCGCGCCTGGTGGTGCTTTCGCCCGATGAGCCCGAGTTGCTCAAGCGCATGGTGGCCAAGCGTGGACTGTCGGACGTGATGGTCGTTCCGGCCACGCCCGAGCTGTTCGAGCGGCTCGACATTCCGATGGACCGCAACCGGCCAGAGCTGCCTCAGCCGACGACCCTGGTTCTGGATCCGGCGGCGGGGGAGCGGGTCCGAATCTCGGATGCCAATTTTCGGACGCGGGCCGACCCGACGGCGACGCTGGAGACCCTGACCCAAGGACGGGCGTCCAAGACGACCCCTTCGCCGGACTGGGATGGTGCGGCCACATTGGCCCTGGTCCGGGACGGCGATGTTTTGGCGCTCGAGGCCGTGCTTTCGGACGGCTTTCACCTCTACGGCGCCAACGAGACCACCAGCATTCCGGTAGCGTTGCGCCTGGATGATGGAACCGAAGCCGAGGTGCCACCCGGCACCCGCACTGAACGCGGGGGGCTCGTGTCTTGGCTCCTCGAAGGGGCGATTCGCATCACGGTTCCTGCGCCTCGCGAGGAAGAAGTGTCGGGTCGTGTGAGCTGGCAGCTCTGCAACGATCAGAGCTGTTCTGCACCCCGTGACGAAGCGTTCGTGCTCGCGCCCGAGGCGGGTCGGATCATTCGGCCCGCGGACTGACGATCAAGGTCTGGGCGCTTCGCCCACACGATCCCTGCATGTCGCGGATCAGGGATTCGGACAAGCCCACGCCGTGGGGCCGTGCTGTCGATCGGATGTCGAAGCCCACCCATTCGCCCTTGGGCATGCGGTCGAGCATGACCGTGAGATCGGGGTTGGCGAAGGCATACTGCAGCGGGTCAACCGGCACGCCCATGCCGCTTTGCGCGTCGGCCGCCAAGACCGTGTGCTCGATGGCGGTCAGGGAGCGTCCAGCCACAAGGGGCACCCGCGGTCGCGTCCACACCCGCAATGGCGTGGACCCCCAGGTTCCCCCCACGATTCGGAGTTCGACGGCTTTGTTGTAAGCGACGTCGTGTTGAAAGAAATCCAAGACCGTGGGCTCGACACTGTCGGGCGCCGGCCACGGAGGAATCGGCGGTTCGGCGTCAGGACCGTCGGTCCGTGTGCGTACGCGCAGTCCCTGCGCTTCGAGCACGACGCGATCCTCGTGAAGAAGGGAGGCCCGAAGCCGTTGGGTGGTGCGGCCGAGGTGGATGGGTTCGACCGCGATGGAGAGTCGGTCGATGGGGACCCCCCGGCGAAAGTCGATGTTGAGCCGCGTCAATACGAACGCGTCGTCGCCTTCAGGGTAGTCCGCGAGGGCCTGTGCGAGCAGTGCGGAGGGCGGTCCGCCGTGTTGGAGTCGAGTGTCCCAGGGGCCTCGGGTCAACGGGGTGGCCATGAATGCGGTACCGTCGGGTTCGTAGAACCCTGCGAATCCTTCAACCATGGGTTTGACGTTGCGCTTTTAGCGCGGCCTTCCGACGTCGACCCTGGGCTTCGAGACGAGGCTTCAAGAGTCGGCGTAGCCCGGGGAACAAGTAGGCCACGGTCCCGAGCGCGCCGCCGACGCGGGGCCACTGGCGCTCGCGTTGACCATCGCGCGCGCTCGTGAGGACCATGTCTGCCACATGCTCGGCGGTACAGACGGGCTGGCTGAAGGTGATGTCCGACACCTCGTCGATGTCGTCCATGATGAAGCCCGTGTCGATGGGTCCAGGGCTCACCACCGAAACCGAGATGCGGTCACCGCGCAGCTCCTCCGCCAGGGCAAAGCTGAATGCGCGAAGGCCAAACTTCGTGGCCGAATACGTCGCTGAGCCGTCCAGAGGTACGGTGCCCGCAAGGCTGGCGAGCTGCACCACGAATGACTTCGGCCCGGTCGTGCCCGCCGTTGCACGCAAATGCGGAAGAGCGAGGGTGGTAATCGCGATGGGCGCCCGGAGGTTGACGTCGACCATCGTGGCCAGTTCTTGGGCCTTCCGGGTTTCGACGAGTCCTCGATGGTGCAACCCGGCATTGTTCACGATGCCGTCCAGACCTCCAAATCGGGCCACCGTGTCATCGAGCGCCTTCGCCATGGCGTCGAGGTCCGACACATCGGCGGCCACGGTCATGACACGCTCGGGGTCTCCCAAGGCTTGGGCCGCTTCTTCGAGGGGGCCGCTGCGTCGGGCCAGCAAGACCACGTTTGCGCCTTCGCGATGAAACGCCTCGGCTCACGCCTTGCCGACGCCAAGGGACGCTCCCGTGATGAAGACCGTCCTTCCTTCGAAGCCCGCCACCGCCACCTCCGGACGGCGTCGTAACCTGCCGCAAGGCCCCTCTTGATTGGCTCGGTCATGCACCGTACGCTCCCCTCATGAGCGTGATCGACATCCTGGTTTCTTTCTTTTCGCAGACGGCCTAGCGCATGTCGGAACTCGTGCAGGCCATCGAATTGTGGCGGCAATCCCGCCACCCTGATCTGCCGCATGTGATTCGGTCGCTCGCAAAGAAGGAGGGACCGACTCCTGAACCGAAGGCGCCAAGCCAGAGGCAAGGTCGAGGTGTGACGCGGGTTGTGCAAGCGGAGTGGATCGCAAAGGCGGTTGCGGTCACTCCCGAAGGGCTGGGACGGCTTCTTGCAACCACCACCGACGGTTACGCGCCCCACGCCGTGGCTCGCTTGCGGGCGCTCATGGAACACGGGCCCGATCCCCGAATCGCGGACGCTGCGATGAACTGGTGCCTCCAGCACGTCTACGTGAGTCGACCCCGGACCGATCCCTGGTGGGTGGCGATTCGTGAGGTGCTTACCCAATGGCTTCCTCACGACTTTTCCTTTGCTGATTTCGCGGCAGAAGTATGGAAGCCGGGTTCACACGAAACCGTCAATGTCGTGCGTCTGGCGCGGTGGTTGGCCAGGCTCACATCCACCGCCCCTGCACCTAAAACCCTTGATGAAGTGCAGCAGGCCCGGCTTGACGCTTGGTTGGTGGCCCACCCGTTGCCGGTCAGGCCGCCAAAACGTACGGCGCTTCTGCCAATCGAGCGCCTGACACCACTCTTGGATGCGGTTTACGACGATCCAGACGCGGAGGCCCCACGACGGGTCCTGCTCGATCGGTTGACCGAAGCGGGAGACCCTTGGGGGCGGTTTTTGGGGCTTCAGCTCGAGAAGGCGGCCCAAGGAACGCCGGACGCGGTGGTGGATAGCGAACGCCGAGACGAGACCGAAGAGGCGCAGCTCCTGGAGGAACATGGTGCTCGCTGGTCGGGCCGCTCGTTTCACAACATCGTCCGGGCCTATTATGAGCGAGGCTTCCCGGTGAAGGCCGAGCTTCACCAACGGTGGTCCGATCTTCCAAAAGCATTCGAAGAGCCTGGGTTCGCTACGGTCCGAGAGCTGGCCTTGTTGGACCCGGATGCGAAGGTTCCACACAAGGCGTGGCTTTCACTGCTTCGAAGCAAACGAGCCCAACACTTGCGCACTCTCATTGACCTTCCGGTGCGGGTGCTTGCGCACCTTCCTACGTTTGCGGCGGTGCCTGACTGCGTCGCCTTTCACCTGGATGCCGGTGCGGTACCCAAGGGACTGGCCCAAGCCCTGGCCTCGGTTCATCGGCTCGAAATTGTACTGGCTGACGGTCCAGTCGATCGCTTGCGGTCCTTTGCGGTCTCAGAACTGCAGGTCCGATTCAGCAGCGAGCGCTACCCGCTGGCCCAAGTGTTGGCCAATGTGTCGCCGACCGTAACGCGGTTTGTGGCCGTGGATTCTGACGTTCAGCTCCTATTTGTACGCGATGGGGAGGGCGTGCTTCGGCCAACGCTGATCCCGGACCCCAAACAGGCCCAGGCTGCAGTGCCGCTCACGTGGCTTGCGGAAATGGACACGCAGCATCTGTCTTCGATCGACCGTCGCGTGCGGTACGTCCTGCGCGACGAGAATCCGGAGTCATTGCGTCTGCTCGAGACCCTCCCTCCGGGGCCTCTGCACGTGTCTTACGCGGGGTTTGTCGACGATCCCGCCGCGCTCATCGCCGCGATGCCCGAACTCCCCGAGCTATCGCTCGATCATATCGAAGACTTGGTGTGGCTTCCGCTCGTTGAGGACGCACCCCAGCTGCAGCAAGTCCGATGTACGGGGAACGGCGATTGGCTTGTCCTCGAACGTGGGAGTCACGGACGCTTCGCCATTGCCCACGTGGGGGGGCCGGCGTCGAACGCTCGCTCCGGCCCACGCCAATGGCTTGATGTGCTGTGGCACAGATTAGCGCGCGTTCAGGTCGATCGAGCCTCCCTTGCTCGCGGGTCATGGTTCCGCGATTCGCCATCGCCCGATGGGCCCGAGATCGTGGATGCGCCATTTCCGATGTGGCCCCCATCTTGAGGCAGTCCAGGTCGTCGGTACCGGAAGCTGAAGGTGACTCGAATTCACCAAGCAGAGGGGCTACACCGCCGTACCTCCACGACGCGAGGACCGTACGATCTGCCTCGTCTTTGCGTGACTGTCCAATCGGCTGTGCCGTCGTGCGATAGACATCCTCTTCCCGAGGGCCATAGGGTCCGATGGGGGGCGTGTGGCGGATTCGACCGAGGCGCTAGAAAACCGGATGATCCGGCAGACCCTGACGTTGGGTCTGATTGCCGATCTCACCGCGATGGTGCTCTATCTTATCGATCCCAACACCATTCTAAGAACGGCCCTTCTCGTAGGGAGCCCGTCCATCGGCTTAGTGATTGCCCTGACGTTTCACCGGTTCGGCTACCCCAGGATCGCGGGGTGGATCGGGGTCGCCATGGCGACGATCGGCGTCATCGGGGTTTTTTCTCACTTTTGGGGCATCAACGAGCACCAAGGTGTCTTTCTTGCGGTGGGCATCGTGTGCTCGGGGCTCATCATGGGTCCTCGCGCAAGCTTGGTCGCCACAGTGTTGACGCTCGCCTACGCCATGCTGGACTATCTCTACGGGCCCATGTCCTGGGTTGCGGTGAGCTATGAACCTTCCCGCCTGGAACGCGCCACAGACCTAGGTATTGCGCTCATCCTGACCGGGATCCTCTCGGGCATTGGCATGGACCGGGTTCACCGACTGTTGCGCGAACAGACCCGGGAACAGGCCTTTCGGACTGCATTGTTGCAGGAGAGCCCCACCCCGACGTTGGTGGTTGATGCGAGGGACAGCATTGTCGACGCGAACGCAGCGGCGGCGGAACTCTGCGGCCAGCCAGCGGCCAATCTGGCGGGCACGCCACTGTCGCGCTGGCTTCAAGTGGACGAATTCGGAGGGGCGACGCTGTACGCTGCGACGGGAACCGTACCGGTTCGGTTCCGAGTGGCCCGGGTCGACAGCATGGGTCGAGAGCGAAAAGTCGTGGTGCTCGTCGACCTGCGGCCGGAACGCGAGGTGATGCAGAAGCAAACCGAAGCCGTGAGGTTGGCGCAAGAGGCGAGTCACGCAAAATCAGCCTTTCTCGCCAGCATGAGCCATGAGCTGCGCACCCCTCTGAACGCCATCATTGGCTATGCTGAGCTGCTCGACGAAGAATCGGCGAACGACCAGCAACAAGCCGATTTGGGACGCATCTTGGCGGCGGGTCGCCATCTGCTCGAACTGGTGGACGACGTTCTCGACATGTCGAAAATCGAGGCCGGCAAGACGGAAGTCCAATGGGAGTATTTCGACTTAGCGGAGATCCTTCACGAGGCGGTGGGCGCGGTCGAAGGGGAGGCCATTCGGCACCGCGTGCGCCTTGAGCTGCGTTGTCCCACCACGGTTTTTGTGCGCGCAGATCGCCTTCGCTGTCGCCAGGTGGTCCTCAACTTGCTGTCCAATGCACTGCGGTTCGCCCGGTCTACCGTGATTCTCGACGTGGCCGACGTCGACGACATGGTGCGCATCACCTGCTCGGACGACGGGGAAGGGGTTCCGAAAGACCTGGCTCCACGGCTGTTTCAGCCTTTTGTACGGGGCAATACTTCAGCGTCGCGCACCGGCCTTGGGCTGGCTCTGTCGCGGGAACTGGCCGATCGGATGGGCGGTAGCTTGCAGTTGGGTGGAGAGAGCACGCTCCCGGGAGCGTGCTTTGTGTTCGAGCTGCAGAGCCGCGATGAACCCACCACCGGGGCGTTTGCCGTGCCCCGACGGAAGCGAAACCCTAGTTCTCTGCCTCCCGGTGGCCTTACGAAGTAGCGCGCACCCGTTCGAGGAGGGCGCGAGCGGTGGTGCTCAAGCCTTGAGGATCGAGGCTCGCTTCGAGGGCCCGTTGTTGTTCGGTCGCTTCGAACGCCAGCTTGCGGTCGACTTCGTCGAGATCATGGAACGCGGGAGCGGAACGGATCCGGCCATCGGCGTCGCGGGCTCGAAAGGCATTGACGACCTGCTCGATGAGGGCTTCACGGTCCATGGGGGCTCCAGGCCACGCCAGCGGCGGTCAGACAGGCCACGAGCAGCGCTCGCGCCCGCCCCACGTTCTTCAGGAAGGTGTTTAGGCGCATGCCGACCTGTTCGGCAAGGGCGCGGTCATCGGTTCCGCCGCGGGCCTGCAAGCGGGCTTCAAGGGCGGCAGCGGGCTGCTTCGGCAGATTGGCGCGGCAGCGTTCGATGTGCTCTCGGAGCAGCGGGTCGGGCAAGGCCGGTTCGATCCCTTCGACGGGCATCTCCTCGACGAACTCCACCCGGTTGCGACGGGTCTCGTCGATGGCTGCATTGCGGGCCACGCGCTGTGCGAAGCGGAGCAGGGCGTTAGGGCGGCCGTCGGGCTTGACGCGGGGGGCGACCTGCCAAACGCGCAGCAGAGCCTCTTGAAGGACCGCCTCGGTGTCCACCGCGGTGGCGAAGGACCGAAGGCTTCGCCGAACAGGCGCTTCGGCTCCGGCAAGCCAGGCGGCGAACGCGTCGGGATCGCCGAAGGCGATCGCTTCGAGGTGGACATCGAGGTCGATCATGCGACGGGCACCCGCCAGTCCCCAACCTGCACGTGGCTTGGCAGGTCTCCTTCCCATTCCACCACGATGGTCGCCGTCTGACCGGTCGTCAGCCGACTAGGAGCGGTGGTCGCAGCCGGGTCGGAAGACACGCGGTGGTCGGTGCCGTTGACCGCGAGCAGAATAGAGGTGGCGTCCCAGTCAATGTCGAAGGCGATGGGAACCCGGATCACGAGTCGGTTGCCGATTCGCTGCACGGATCCCGGTCGATGCGGTGTCACGGTCGGCATCGGTTCGGCGGCTTTGTCGAACTCCTCAAACCCCTCAAACTCCTCGCGTACGATTTCAGAGGGCGCAGGGGCCTTCGGGGCCGATCCAAGCTCCTGGAACTTCGCCCTCACCTTTCGGCGCTTCTTCGGTGCGCCCGACCGGAGCGCCATCGAGGGACTTGCGGCGCGTCGGGACCGGCCTCGAAGCCCCACCCCCTCGGCGGACATGCCATACGGCAGAACCTGGGGCACCGTCTGCTCGCGGGTCGGTGCGGTCGGATCGACCGTGGATCGTTCGGTCTCGGCGAGCCAGGAGGTGAGTCGAGTGGCGGTGCCGTAGGTCAATCCGAGCTGCTCGACCTCCGCGTCGACCGATTCCCCAGCCGCCCGGGCGACTTCGAGGTCGGCCACCCGCTGCCGGGCGTAGCGGGGGGCGACAACCCGGCGGCCATGGTTCGGAGGGGTCGCCGGCACGTCGATCACCTGGCGGAACGCGCCGGTGGGCGTTCGCGCGGTGACCACGAGCTGGCCTCCTTCGGGACGTAAGGTGAGGCCTGCGGTGGCGGGGTGTCCGGCGAGCACGTCCACGATGCGGGCGGGGGCCTGGGTGATCAGGGCCGATCCCTGGAGTTCCACATCGACAAGCAGTGGCTCGGCGGTTCGGGCCAGCAGCTCGGCGACCGCCTGATCGACGTTTTCAAGTCCCACCAACGCTTCGTAGCCGCCACCGGCTCGAGCCAAGCCCTCGGTCAGGGTGCGGTTGGGCGCGCTGCCGACCCCCACCGTGTGAACGCGACAGCCGGCGGGCAACGCCTTGCGCACGTGGCCCAGGATCTGGTCTTCGAAGCCAATGAGACCGTCTGTCATCACCACCACCTGGCGGCAAGCCTCGTCGCGCAGGGGCTTCAATGCTTCGAGGATGCCCTCGTGCATGTAGGTGCCCCCCGACGCCCGAAGGGTGTCGACATAGGCCAGCGCCGCTTGACGTCCGGATTCGTCCATCGAAGTGGGATGGGGCTGCCATCGCGTCACCCGGCTTCCAAACGACACGATTTCGAGCCGGTCACCGCTCGACAGCGAACCGATGAGAGCTTTGGTGATGGCCTTCAAATGGGCCATGGGGGCGCCCCCCATCGAGCCCGAGGTGTCGAGGAGGACAATGAGATCGCGGTGCCATGGCGTGGGCGCACTCGTCGGATGGGGCGGTACCAGCGTGAGCCGACCGGTGGCCTCTGCATGGTCGCCGAGCCGAGCCGTCTCCAGTTCGACGGTCGGTGACAAGGGGGCCACAGGCCAGCTGAGCACAATGTCCCGGTCCAACGTGCCTCCGAGTTCAAACCGGGGGCCGTCGCCCTCGAGGGCGTGGGATGCGGACGTGGGCGACGCGGTCAGGGTGTCGCGAAGGGTTGCGGTCACCGAACACGGGATTTGAGGCTCGGAGAGCGTGACGTTCTGGGTGATGCGCTCGGCGTCTGGGGTCTGGCTTGAGCGGCCCAAGAACCGCGGTGCAATCACGGTCGGAAACCGCCAGGTCCATCCGCCCACCACCGTGGACCAGGCCAGTGGCTGTTCGACATCGATCGTGATCTCGACGGTGGCACCAGGGGGGAGGTTGCCGATTTCCTGGGTGAACAGGCTGCTGCGGTCTTCTTCGAGCAGGGCCGCGGTGCGGCCTTCGACGACGGCCTGTTCGAAGGCCTCGCGAGCGTCTTGACGACGACGAATGCGCCCTTCGATACGTCGGTCACCCAGCACGAAGGCGTAGCCCACCACTGCACCATCTGCGGGCAGTGGCATCTGGTAGGTGACGCGCAAGGGTTCGTCGAACCGATTTTCGAAGGTCTGGCGGACCTGGGCCTGGGCGAGGCCGTGGTGCGCATCGACGTCGATCGACACCTGCCGTAGGGAAAGCGTGCGACCATCGGCGGTGACGAGCCGGCAGCCGGTGGACGAAAGAAGAGAAGGCTGAATCATGAGGACTCCGGAGAGGGGGTTCATCCGGGCAACGAGTCCCCCTTCCGGTTGGTGACAGTCTGGCTCAAACTTTTTTGAAAGTGTGGCTATTCGCTTGGGAATGGCGTCTTCCAAACGCCGTGCTCGGTCACCCATCCCGAAATGAGTTCGGCGGGCGTGACATCGAAGGCGGGATTCCACACCGGGGTCCCGTCAGGAGCGATCTGGACGCCCTTGAGATGCGTGACTTCGTCGGGGTTTCGCTGTTCGATGACGATGTCGGCGCCCGTGGGGCAGCGCCGGTCCAGGGTGGAGGTGGGCATGCCTACGTAAACGGGCACACCGTGGTGCTTGGCCAGCACGGAAAGGGCGTAGGTGCCGATCTTGTTCGCGGTGTCCCCGTTGGCCGCGACGCGATCGCACCCCACCACCACCGCCTGGATGTCGCCCTTCTGCAACAGCGCGCCGGCCATCGAATCGGTGATGAGCGTGCAGGGAATGTTGTCCTTGATGCACTCGAACGTCGTGAGCCGTGCTCCCTGCAGGTAGGGGCGCGTCTCGAGCGCATACAGGTGCAGGCGCTTGCCCGCTTCCAGGGCCGAACGGACCATGCCCAGAGCGGTGCCGTGGCCGCCCGTAGCGAGGGAGCCGGTGTTGCAGATGGTGATGACCTTGCCTTCGAGCAACGGCGCCCCATGGCGACCGATGGCGCGGTTGAGTTCGATGTCTTCGGCGTGGATCGCTTTGGCTTCGGCCTCAAGATCTGCGATGTCGGCCATGCGCTCCAAGGCCCAGCGTAAGTTCACCGCGGTCGGGCGGGCGGCGAGCAGGCGTTCGCTTGCATCGGCCCGTGCGACGCCGTTGCGCTCGGCGAGCACCAACCCGTACGCGGCCGTGATGCCGATGGCGGGAGCCCCACGCACGACCATGTCTCGGATGGCGCCGGCCACGTCATCGACGTGCTCGAGGCGGAGCCATCGCTCCTCGGTCGGCAGCACTCGCTGATCGATCAGCTCGAGCGCCTTTCCATCCCATCGAATCGCTTCCATTGCGTCTCCTTGCCCGGCCAGCTTGTCAGGGGTACCGACGAAGGGCAACGGAGGTACGGTATGGCGGGCGAAGACGCGGGCCGAGTGCAGCTCATCAAATGGCCTCATCAAACCACCCCCACCGAACAGAGCGTGTCCGACGAGATGGCGCGGCATGGCTACCGGGTCTACGACCTGCAGACCGTTCCCGCTTGGTTCGTCCGGTCGCGCCATAGCCACGATGAGCCCGAGATCCGAGCGGCTGTCGACGGCGTGATCACGTTCCATTTCGACGAAGGCCCAGTGACGATGGAAGCGGGTGACATCCTGCTCATTCCGGCGGGGGTGGCCCACGAGGTGCGGGTGCACAACGCCAACTCGTTCACCGCCTACAAGGGGTCCGCGTCGGGTGTGCGCTCGGTGACCGAACACGGCGATGGCAAGGGGAGCGTCGAAGATCTCGCGCAGCGCGCCGCGGAATAGCTACTTCGCAGCCGCTTGGCTGGCCGGGGCGGGCATCGCGGCCGGGTCAAGGCCGATCTGCCTCATGCGAAGCGCGACTTCAAAGAGGTAGTCGTAGCACTCGGCCTGCGTCTTGGCCTGCACCCAGTCCTTGCCCCATACGTAGACGCCATGACGCCGCACAAGCACCGCATGGGCGTCGGGGTACGCTTCCATCGCTTCGCGCATCGAAGCCTCGAGCTGGCTTTCACGCGGGGTGTTCTCGATGATCGGGATCGCGAGGCGATCACGATACCCCAGGCCCTGGATGCCTTTCAGCATCTCGAGGTGGGTGACTTCGAACACCTCCCCTTCGGTGGCGAGGGTCGCGAGCACGGCATTCGCAGAGTGCGAATGGAGAACCGCACCGGCCCCGCGCATTTCGTAGGCCAACATGAAGAGGGGGCGACACTCGCTGACCTTGAAGCGGTCGACCGGTCCATCGACAACCTCGCCCGAAAGATCGAGCGTGAAGAGGTCTTCAGGCTGGATGCGTTCCTTCTGCACCCCACTGGGGGCCATGAGGATGTGGTCGTCTTCGCGAATGCTGATGCCGCCACCGGTGCCGCTGACCCAGCCCTGGGTGTAGAACAACCGGCATAGCTCGGGAATCAGGTGGCGCGGATCTTCGTTCGCCATGATCTCTCCGTCAGGGATTGCGGACGATGAGCTTGTAGCCCCCCGCAGGGCTGTTGGGGGCGGCCCCCACCAGGATCACTGCCTCGAAGCCGTTGCCAGCGGTGTCGAGGCGCAGGGTCTCGGGCTGGCTGGCTCCCGCTCGGTTCGCACTCTGGCAGCTCGGGGCGGGCACCATGCGCTCGGGGTAACAGCCGTCGTCAAACGCCTGGAACCAGCTCACCAATGTGAGATCCCCCCCCGAGTCGGGGCGTGCGGCAACCTCCCAGCTTGAATTCGCCGGAATCGC
>JBCCQY010000039.1:0-67358 GCA_039208735.1 Myxococcota bacterium
AGCCTGGATCTTTTAGCGGCCCCGCGCCCAACATCCCTCGATGTGGTCATCCACGAGCCCCATCGCCTGCATGAAGGCGTAGGCTGTGGTGGGACCCACAAATGTCCATCCACGTCGCTTGAGGTCCTTTGAAAGGCGCGTGCTCGTGGGGGTCTTCGACATGGCCAAGAGCGAGGCTTTGTCGAAGACCGCGGGCCGCTCCTCTTCGGGAGGGACAAACTGCCAGAAGTACGCGTCGAGTGAACCGAACTCCTCGACGACCCGCAGGGCGGCCTGAGCGTTGTGGAGGGTCGACTCGATCTTCTTTCGGTGCCTCACGATACCCGCGTTGCCCAACAACCGTTCGACGTCGCGCTCCCCCCAACCCGCGAGCACATCGAAGTCGAAATCAGCGAACGCCTTACGGAAATTCTCTCGTTTGCGAAGAATCGTGAGCCAGGACAGCCCGCTCTGAAAACCTTCGAGGCAGATCTTCTCAAACAGCCGTCGGTCGTCGTGAACGGGCCGGCCCCATTCGTTGTCATGGTAGGCCATATAGTCGTCGGTCGCGGCCCCCCAAAAACAGCGTGCCTTGCCGTCCGGCCCGATGACGAGGCCGTTTTCGGGGATGTCCTTGGCCATCAAAGAACCAGTCGAACGCCGACATGACCGCCAAAGCTCGAATTCGTGCCCGCGTTGAGGTGGCCGTAGAGCTTGACGGGGAAGATGTTGATCTGCACGCCTGCGAAGGCCCGGACGGGAATGCCCTGGCCAACCGCATCCTCCGTGATGGTCACCCGAGCCTCGCCTAACGACACGGTCTCACCGTCCTGGGTGTAGTCGACCTCGCCGGCAAGCTCGGCCGTGGTGTCTGCCGAACCTTCGTTGAGGTCCACCCCCACTCCGCCGTAGAGCGTGAGAATGAGCACTCGCACGTTGGTGGACAGCTCGAGGGGCACCGAGGTGGCTCCGGCTCGCAGCGTGTAGGTGCCGGTACCGCGCCAGTCGACGGCCCCTCCACCGTCGATCGGTGTTTAAAGCTGAACTTCATCCGAAAGGCGCAGCGTGTACATGCCGCGCTCGAACCCCGCCGTCACGTCGAGTCCGCCGAACTCCACGGCCTTTGCGTCGAACGGTCCGATGAGCTTCACCTGACCATGCAACCCAACGTTGTAAAAGCTGGCCCGAAACACCTGGGGCGTGGGTGGGGTGTACGACATGGCGTTGCCGTAGAGCACGACCCGGTCCAGGAAATTGTCCTTGCTCGAAAACATCCCGAGGTTCACACCTGCCATCAACGACAACTGAGCCGCGTAGCCCCCGGGGGGCAGCACATCGTCGCCGCGCGTGAACCCAGGGTCGACACCCGCAACGGCCGTTCCCACCGACAGACCAAACACCAGTCGCTTGGGATTGCTCGCGTAGTCAACCCCCATGCCTTTCATCGAGGTCGCAGCCGCTTCCGCCATGAAGGCGAGGTAGCGCTCTGGCTCCAACAGCCGCAGTTGGTCTTCAATGGCCTGAGCCAGTTCGGCCTGGGCTTCATCGGCGTTCAGACCTGCCTTCGTGATCGCCTTACTGTCGAGGTCGATCGTCACCGTCTGGGCGAACGCCGCGCTCACCAACCAAACACCCACCATGTGCACCTCAAGCAAGATCGACAGGAATTCCCCATCGCTCAGCGATCGCTTGGCGGATGGGCTCAGCAACGCGAATTCGGGCTCGCACGATGTGATCGGGCTTCGGCATCAGCGTGACCCCGATTTCGGGCCTAACGAGGGCAAGCGGATGGGGCTGGGCATTGTCCGCTAGCGCAAGCCACTGGCCGCCGTCCGAGAGCAAAGGCGCGGTCTCCGCCACCCCCTCACCCGGTCCCACCACGGCGAGCGCCCAGCCCTCGGACTCGCGTTCAAAGCGAACGTGCAACCCCCACGGAGACTCCATGGCAAACAACCGGAGTTCCGGCAATGTGGCGACGATCGCAGGCCAGTGCGGCAGCACCGGAGGCTCGGGGTGGTTGGTCCACATCGGGTTGGCCGACGTCACCATGCGCAGGGTGGTCAAGGAGGCAGCCAACCCCGCTCGAGCCACCTGACCGAGCCATCGATTCAGGTTCCGAGGCGGAGGCAAGCTCCATCCCTGCACGCAGGCAAACGTGGGCGCAGCCTTGAGCAGACGCATCGCCTCAGGATTCGGCGGAGCCCCAAACGACAAGTCACGCAACGAGACCACCTCGCGCTCCGCCAACGCCTTGAGGAAGGGTCGTGTGGGCACCTCGGCGTAGGTGAGGTGAGGCGCGGCTTTGGAACGAAGAAACTGGAGGTACCACCGCTTGTTACCCGCCCCCTGGCGGAGCACCCGGAACGTGGCGAGGCGCTCATCGCGGGCCGCCGCTTCCCAGACCGCGGGCGCCGCCACATGATTGGGTCGCAGCACCCCCTCCACCGGAAATCCGTCGCGAAACGTGATTTGCAAGGTGGTATCCAGATCTGTACCCACCCAACTCGATCGATGTTCCCGAAGCATGCGCCGTACGACGGGGTCATGGTCACCGTGGCCCTGGAGTTGCCGCGCCACGAAGGCCCCTTGGGGGTGCCCTTGATCGATCCAGGTGTCCGCCAGGACGGCACGAGCCTCGAGGTCGTCCGGATCTGACCAGACCTTCGCGAGGAGTGCATCGGCCTGGGGAGCCCCTTTGCGGCTTCGTCGGGTGGTGAGCCGCTGCACGACCTCGGCCACTTCAGGTTCGAGGGCACGAACCGGCACGCCTTCGAGCTGTCGCGCCACGCCAGGCAGCTCGGCAGACGACCACTGGCGCACCACGGCCCGTTGGGCCCGGGGTGTCGTCACGAGCGACTGTAGGGCGGTCACCATCCGAGGGTCACCGGCTCGGATCAGCAGATCCGCCAAGGGTCGGTAGACCTGTTCGACCGAGGTTAGGTCCCAGTAGCCAATCTCACCCCGTTCGATGACCGCGATGACGGCATCGGCGATCCGTGGGTCAGGACACCGCGAGGACAGTGCGTCGATGCGGCGAAACAACGCTGCAAACCGTTCGCGCATGTAGTTCGGGCGAAGCATCCCGTACCGATCCGTATGCAGCGGCAGCTTGGTCATCAGCGAGGCCGCGAGCCACCCCGTAGCGGTGGCCCCTTGGTCCTCTGCGGCATGGCGTTCCCACGCACGCTGGAAGTCAGCCTTCGATCGTGCCTTGGGGCCTGCAACCGCCTCCCGCACGCGCACGTCGAGCTCCCCGATCCACTCCGCCAAATGAAGATCTCGGGTCAACGCCCATAGTTCGAGCGCCTGCTCCAACGCCCGGATGTCGTTTCCGGACGCCACCGCATCAAGAAAGGGGTGCGCCATGAGGCCATTATGGCGGGTGGTGCGGTCCCTCGCGAACCGCTACGCTGCCCCGACCATGATCGACGAACTGGCTGCAGATCTCCGCCGAAGTCGCGCGGTGCACCTGCTGCTACCCCTCTTCTTCCTGTCTGGGGCCACCGCGTTGGCCTACCAAACGCTCTGGGTCCGCGAGCTGCAGATCGAGTTGTTTGGAACCTCCACGTTCGCGGTGTCGACCGTACTCGCGGCATTTATGGGGGGCCTTGCCATCGGCGGATTCGCGATGGCGGGGGTCGCCGACCGCATCACGCGCCCGTTGGCGGTCTATGGAGGGCTCGAAATCGGCATCGGTCTGTACGCCATGGGATTTCCCGTGCTCGTCGACCTCATCCAGCCGGTCTACCTCGAAGCGTGGCGCACGTGGCAGCCCGGCCCCGTGGCCTTCGGGCTCATCCAGTTTGCACTCGTCAGCGTCTGCCTCGTGCTGCCCACCGCCGCGATGGGAGCCACGTTGCCGCTGCTTGCGCGCTTCGCGACGGAGCGCTTGGGCGCGGCGGGGGGCAGGGTTGGCACCTTGTACGCGGTCAACACCCTAGGAGCCGTGGTGGGGACCGCGCTGTGCGGGTTCGTACTGCTGCCCGCGTGGGGCCGAGGGGCCACGACGGTGCTTGCGGCCTCTGCCAACGTCGCACTGGGACTGTCGGCCCTCGCCCTTTCAGGCTGGATTGGCGGGCACGAGGCGCGCGTCATCGATGACCGCCCTCCGGAGTCGGTCGATGGCTGGCGAGCCCCGGTTACCGTCGCCATCGGCCTCGCCGGCGTTGCGGCACTTACCTATGAGGTGGCTTGGACTCGACTCCTCGGGTTGATGCTCGGTGCCTCGACCTACGCGTTCTCGGCCATGCTGCTTTCGTTTTTGGTGGGCATTGCCCTTGGGGGAGCGCTCGGAGGCCCCCTGGCGGACCGGGTTGCAGCCCGGCGAGGAGTAGGAGGCGTGGTCGTCGTCTTCGCGCTGGTGGAAGTGGCGATCGCCTGCGTGTCCTACGCGATGATGTACCTCTACCCTCAACTTCCCTTTGCCTACGTCTCGCTCTTTGATGCGCTGCGAGCGGAGGCCCTGCCCGGGCGGGTTTCCCAAGTATCGCTGATCGTGGCAGGCCTCGTGATGACGCCTCCCGCCATTCTGATGGGCGTGCATTTTCCGTTGGCGGTTCGCGCGGTCGTGCGAGGCGAGCAACTGGGAAAGCCGGTCGGGGTCATCTATGGGGTCAACACGCTCGGAGGCGTGTTTGGGGCCTTCGTCGCTGGGTTCGTGCTCCTGCCCACCTTGAACCTCAACGGCACGGTCTACATAGCGGGGCTCGTCGAGCTGTTCGCCGCTGGCGTCTTGCTCGTTGCGGCCGTTCGCAACCCCGCGACGCGCGCCGTGGCTATGCCCATCCTGGCTGGGGGAGGCGTCGCGGCTGGACTCCTCGGCGCACTCGCCCAACGTCCCCCTTGGGACCCGTTGCTGATGACCGCGGGCATGCCCATGTACGTGGCGCACTTTGACGACCATAGCCGCGAAGGCATCGAACGCTTCGCCACCAACCACCAAGAGTTGGTCTACTACGCAGAAGGCCTGTCGACGGTGATTACGGTCGCCCGAAACACCACCAACGACAACCTCTGGCTCGCCAACAATGGCAAGGTCGAAGCGTCTAGCCAAGGCGACCTTTCGACGCAGCTTCTCTGTACGTTACTGCCCGCCCAATACGTGGATTCGCCCGACGAAGTGCTGGTGATCGGTTTGGCGAGCGGCATCACCGCCGGCGCGACCACCTTGCTCGACGGCGCCCAAACGATCGAAATCGTCGAGCTGGAACCTCGCATGGAAGAGGCCGCCCGGCTCTTCGGCCCCTTCAACCACCACGTGCTGGACGACGCGCGCGTTCGATTGGTGTTCAACGATGGACGAAACCACGTGCTGCTCGCCGAGCGTGGGCGCTATGACCTCGTGGTCAGCGAACCGTCGAACCCGTGGCTCACCGGGGTTGCCAACCTCTTCACGAAGGACTTCCTCGAAGTGGGACGAACGCGGCTCACTTCCGGCGGCGTATGGGCGCAGTGGCTCCAGATGTACCACATGTCACCCGACGACCTGCGGACATTGCTCGCCACCGTGGCATCGGTGTTTCCTCACGTGAACGTCTACGCCATTGAGTACGACGATCTCGTACTTGTGGCCTCGGAGCATCCCCTCCCGCGCACCTTTGCTCACGCCGAACACGTATTCTCCCAACCAAAGGCCAGGGCAGAACTTGCTAAAATCGACATCCACGGCCCGGCCGATTTGTTGGCGCTGTTCCAATTCGATGAGACCGTGATTCGCCGCATTGGCGATGGGGTACCCCTCAACACCGACGACAACATGGCGATCGAGTACTCGGCCCCCCAACACCTCCATCGCCCGACCTCGGATCTCAACGAAGCCCTGTTCAAGGCTCATGCTCAGGTGCCTCTGTCCTTTGTGGCGAGTCCGGAAGACTTGGTGGCCCTGGCGAAAGCGTACCGAGCCCGTGGGGACGACCGGGCCATCAAGGCCATGGAGGCCGCAATCGAGGCTGCGCCCAATGAGGAGACGGCGATCGCCTGGGCGGTAATGGCTGAGTCCTGGGAATTCGTTCCCGTCGAAACGACGCGATAGGGCTTCGAAGAAAATGGAGAGCCGATGCGGGTGTGGTGGATCGTTGTCGTCGCGGGGGCTTGCGGACGAAAGGACGACGTTGAAACCCCAGTGATCGACACTCAGCCGGTGGGCAGCCCGCCACTCCCCGACCCCACCAATCCAGACCCCGGAAGCCGCGGCGAAGCCTGCTACCTCGGCGAATTCGAAGATGGTCAAACGTGTTTTGTGACGCGTGAGTTGGTGCCTACGCCCTCGAGCTACCGCTACCCGCCCCCCTTCAACGGCAACCCGCAGTACATGGCTCCAACGCGCCATCTTGACCTTGATCGCCTCGACCCACAAACCCTGGTGGCGCCCAACTTCGCGCTCGGAGAGGTCGCGCGCGTCGCCAACGGTCGGTACGCGGTGATGCAGACCCATGCGATTGAACGACTCCAGGCGGTGCGAGACGACGTCGGGGTCCTGGTCGTCAATTCGGGCTACCGAAGCCCAGGCTACAACGCGACGATTCCCAATTCCGCCACGAGTTCCCGTCACATCTACGGCGATGGGTTCGACCTCGATCCGCGCGAGGCCTCCCTGCAAGACCTCGCCGACGCATGCAACGCGGAGGGTGCGGGGTTTGTGGAGGTCTATGTGAGCCACGTGCATTGTGACTGGCGTGATTCTCCCTTAGACCTTGCTTTCTACGATTCGTTTCGGTCGACGCCAACCCTTGTGACCCCTTTCCGATCCGCTACGATCGAAGAGTCGGACGGTGGGCTGGTCGCTCCCGCTAAAGGATTCTCGGAAGGGGAACCCCTCCGCGAGTGGGTTGCGTTCGACGAAGCGGGAGCGGTGCTCGACGAGGCGACGGGTCCTCGATTCGTTCCTCCAGAGGGGACCGTCCGCGTCGAAGTTTCGGTCGGTCGGGTCGTCCACATCACGCTCGATCGCTAACGCTCCGTTCGAAAATGCTACCCTCCCTGGAACTGGCGCGTTTGCCAGCTCTGGAGAGACCACCATGAATGCACGCTGGATGACCCTCCCGCTGGCCCTTGGTGCACTGGGATGCACGGGCGACCCTGAGTTGACCGAGCCCGTCGCCGACTGTGGAGCTGAGGCTCTACAGACCTGCGTGGCCGAATACGGCGCCGCGATCGCGAGCTGCTACACCGATGCCGGAGGGCCGTGTGCTGCAGACGACGCAGGGACCACCGCGGCCCTCGACACGTTGTCAGCGAGCCTCGATGCGTGCACGGTTGGTGCCCTCGACGAAGCAGCGACGGACGCTCGCCTGCGCAATGCCTGCGCCTCTGAATCGGAATCACTGGCCTGGCGAACGTATGGAGGACCCCAAGGCGCGGCATGGGCCGAGGCCGACGATGGCCAACGGTCGTGCCTATCCGGTGCGCACGCGGCAGCCACCGCGTTCGTCGCGGACTCCCTCACCGCCATCACGGACTGTGATGCGTCAGGCGATTGCGAAGCGACTTCACTCGACAACGACCGGTCCCCCCTTCGCGACACGGCGCGTGACGCCGTCAACGCGGCCTGCGGCCTGCTGCCCAACCTCATCGCCCTCGACGTGCCGACCTACCTTGAACGTGCGGATCAACAGATCGACTGTCTGGCCGCCACCGTCCATGACGATGACGGTCTGGGCCTGCAATGTGGCCCCACATTCGCCCAATTCGAAGCTCCCCGCGGAGAGTGGACCCAGGTCGTCGTGGATTCCGAGATTTGGGGAACCCAATGCGCAGATGGGACCGACTACGCGTTTCAGATCCGATGGGCCCCCGAAGGAGAGCCCCTTGACCGGGTCTTGATCGGACTGCAGGGCGGCGGCGTGTGCCTGTTCGAAGAGGACTGCGCGGAGCGGCTCATTTCGAATCCGGGGCTGTTCAATGCACTCGACGATGAGCCAATCGAAAGCGGTATTGTGTCGAACGATCCCAATGAAAGCGCCTTCGCGAACTGGACGAAGGTGTACCTGCCCTACTGCAACCAGGACGTCTTCACGGGCGGCGGCGTCGACGAGGTGCTTGGCGGTACGACGGTGCCTCGCTTTGGTGCCGTCAATCTACGGGCGGCGATGCAAATGGTGCGGGACGCCCTGTGGGCCGAACTCGACGCCGAGGGAGGAGCCGGCTTCCGCCCCGACGAAGTGGTGGCGCTTTTCGGGGGCTTTTCCGCAGGCGGCTACGGCACGCTCTACAACTACCACTGGATGATCGACGACCTCCAGTGGCCCCGCACCGCGGCGTACCCGGATGCAGGCTTGGCCCTCGACAACGGATCGGTGTTTGGCGTGCGCGGCATTGGCCTGCTCAAAGTTCCGGATTGGGGAACCACCCCCTACCTTCCGCCCTATTGCTTTGAAGGGGATTGTGCGGTGGGCGAGGTGATCTTCAACGCACTTTCTCCTCGGCTCGAAACCGTTCCTGAACAACGCATGCTCGTGCTGACGAACCCCTACGACCTCATCCAGCAAGGGGACGCCTTCTTCGGCGAAGACACCGCGGCCTTCATGAACGAGCTGCGGGCCTCCTACTGCCGCACCAAGGATCTGCCAGGCATCGACTACTACATCACCAGCGTGTCCGACAAGAGTACGCATGTGGTGAGCCTACGGCCCGAATTGTGGTCGGGCGAGGTGGATGGCGAAACCATGCGAGACTGGTTCGAACGGGCCATCGAAATGCCCGAGACCCTCGAAGACCGGGCCGAAGAAGCCGACTTCGTGAAGCTGTTCGAAGGGGTCAAGCCCTACCCCTGTGAGGTCGCGCCTTAAGCGGGCCGACGCCCCACATAGTGCACCTCGTGGCGGTTCTGGGTGGTCCACCCTTCCCAATGGTGGAGGGTGGTCAAACCCGGCAGGCCCTCGTCGAGTTCTCCGTCGCGGAGGAGCCAGACCTCACTAGGCTTTTCGTGACGTTCGAGGTTGCGCATCGTCGGATGGATGAGCACGAGCAACCCACCCGGCGCGAGCCGACTCACGATTCCGCCGATCTTCCCGCGCACGAGGAAGAAACTCACAACAACCACGTGCCACGGTCCCGGAGGCAACGCGGTATCGAGGTCGATTTCGACCGTATCGAGCGACAAGCCCTCGGCCTCCGCACGTTCGGTGGCCTTGGCCAAGGCCGTCGCACTGATGTCGGCGAGGGTCACTTCGTACCCTCGTCGCGCGAACCAGCGGGCGTGCCGTCCCGTACCGCCCGCAAGATCGAGGACCAGCCCCGATGCCGGCAACAGCGGCGCCACCTCCGCGAGAAACGGATGGGGCTCGGCCTCGTACCCGCGACCCTGCTGGTAGCGCGTTTCCCACTTGGTTCGATCGAAATCCGACACGCCGCGTCCTTATTCCTCGCCGAGGGGCCCCAGATCGTCCGAATCCCACTTCGATTCATAGCTCACGTCAATCGTGCAGGGGAACTCGGTCTCGAGCTTGTTCTTGGCCACCACGCAGCCCGTGCCCTCACAGTCGCCCTCAGCAACCTGGCGCAGGGTCGCGCGGCGCGTTTCGAAGTCGCCGACCAGGGTGAGCCGGAACCGAAGCGACGTGGGCCCCAACGGGATGTCGAAGCGTTCGATGTCGCACGTCATCTCACCGAGCAGCAAGTCGCAGTCGTACTCCACCGGGTCATCCGAACCGTCCATGGGCACAAGGGTGAAGCTGCCATCGAGGTCGCGCTCTAGGTTGAAGCCGGTGAGGGTGGGAATTCCGGCTTCTTCGGGGGTGATCACACAGCTATTGGTATCGACGACCGCAGCCTCGGAAACCCACGCTCCATCACGGGGAAGGTCGCTGCCGCCACAGGCCACCAGGGCAAGGGCACTCACGATGAAAGGGGCTCGCGTCATGGGGCTCTCCGAATCTCTCAGTTGGCATCAGGCACCCTGGGGTACCACCCGCCGAGTAGACCACATGAGATCACCGCGTTGTCGTCAAGGTCGTCTCATAAACCGGGTAGGTCCGCCAGACGCGCCGCCCTGCGGGCTCGAGCGTCGTCTGCATGGGGATGTTGCGCTCATCCAGGATCGTCGCGGCAAAGGCGCCTCAAGGACTTGCCACGACGGTCGATTCGACCTCCGTCTTCCCAGGAGATCGCATCATGGTCCCGTGCACCTGGCTCGCCACTTACCCGAAGTCCGGCACCACCTGGACGCGCTTCCTCATCCACGAGCTGCTCGTGGGCCCCGCTGCACGCTCGTCCGACCTCGATGCCGTCATCCCATCGATCCACGCCAACCATCAGGACTGGAAACGCCACCTCGAGCGGGGCGGCATCTTGTGTACGCACAAGGAACACGGCCGCCACACCGAAAAGTACGGCACCGAAATGCACGGGTTCATCCACGTGGTTCGCCACCCAGCCGACGTCCTGCTCTCGGAGGCGCGCTTTTTCTGCCTCATGCAAGCGGGCGACGTGGAGCGGCGAGAGGGCTCGGTGGATGCCGCACGACTCGACGGACTATTCGCCGACTACCTGACCGTCATGATGCACGGGGGGCAAACCGAGAAGCATCGACGGGTGGGCATGGGCACCTGGGGCGAACACACGGCGTCATGGTTGGCGGCCCGGGCCCACTATCCGCATGTCGTCATCCGCTATGAGGATCTCACCCAAGACCCCGTCCACGAGCTTCGCCGTATCGCGGTGTTCCTTGGCCTCGAGCGGTCGAACGACGAACTGGGAAGCATCGTAGAGCGGTGCTCGGCCGATGCGCTTCGACGCATGCAGGAACTGGAGATCGCGCGTCGCGAGACGGGCCGCTTCTACCACGGCGACGAGTTCAAACCGGCCTACGACCTTGGGCTTCGCTTCGTCGGAAAGGCCATGGTGGGCGAAGGCAAGCAGCTCGGGGTTCAGGCGCTCGAACGCCTCGAGGAGCTCTTTGGCGAGGCAATGACCCGAGCCGGCTATACGGCGGACCCTGACGATCCGGTGGTTGCAGCGGCGCGACTGCGCGGGCTCATCCCCTTGCCCGACGTGGCGGCGGAGGCCCTTCACGCCACGACAACGGGGCTTGCCACACCCAAAGCCGTCGCGAGCTGATGCGCCCCACCGGGGTTCGACCGCTGGTTGCGACTCCGCCCTCATGAGCGTAAGCCTTCTCGCCTGGTGCCCGACGCGGTGAGGAGTCTGCCATGAGCGATGACGTGTTGACGCCCATGCCCACCGAGGGCCTGTGCACCGACCCGAAAAAGGCGAAGTACTGGCAGTTCGAGATGCTCGACCTCGAGGTCACCCGCCAGTTCGAAGTGTGCCACGAGTGTCGACTATGCACCGAGTTTTGCGAAGTCTTTCCCACCCTCTACACGCTGGTTGACGAAGGGCATGAGGGCAACGTCACCATGCTCACGGCAGGTGAGGTGAACGACGTCATGGATGCCTGCTTCCAGTGCAAGCTGTGCGAAGTTCGCTGCCCCTACACCCCTCAGAAGGGGCACGACTACCAGCTCGACCTTCCAAAGCTCGTGCACCGGTACAAAGCGGTCCGAGCGCGCGAACAGGGCCTCACCGCTCGAGACCGCATGCTCGGCAATCCTGACGCGCTGGGCCAACTGGCCCGAAGCAGCGGCCGCCTGGGTCGGCAGGCGAAACCGGGCGGACTCGTCCGGTGGGCGCTGGCCACGTTCATGGGCATTGACCGCAACAGCCCCCTGCCCGACTTCGCGGCCACCTCCTTCGAAGCATGGGCCTCGAACGCCGGCGCGACGGCCAAACGAAGTGAACCCGTAGGAACGGTGCTCTTCGCGACCTGCTTCGTGAACAACCACCGTCCCGAGATCGGGCGAGACACCCTGGAGGTGTTCGACCGCAACGACATCGCGTGCAAGGTGGTCACGGGAGCCGGTTGCTGCGGCATGCCGGCCTGGGAAACGGGCGACTATGGCCGCGTACGCAAGCTCGCCGAGACCGTCCTCGACCGTGTGCACCCCCACATCGAGAATGGGGCGAAGCTCGTTGTTCCCAATCCGACCTGCGCGCGGATGCTTCGTGATGCGTATCCGGAGCTGCTCGATGACCCCCGCACCTCGGCCGTCGCCAAAGCGGTGGTGAGTCCCGAGGAGCTGCTCGGGGAGCGGCAACAAGCCGGGACGTTGAATACCGCGTTCACCCAAGTTCCCGAGCGAATCGCCTACCACACTGCGTGCCACCTTTGTGCCCGGCGAATCGGCCGGCCAGGGCGTGACCTCTTGGCGCAGCTGCCAGGAACCTGCATCGAAACCATCGAATCGTGTTGCGGGCAGGGCGGAACCTACGGCATGAAGGCAGAGAGCGCAGACACCGCGATGCGAGTGGGCGCCTCCACCATCGACGCGATGATCGATGCGGGCGCCGACGTCTGGGTTTCTGAGTGCGCGGGCGCCAGCCTGGCGTTCGAGCATGGGAAGGGCCGCAAGCCTGAGCACCCCATGACCGTCCTCGCCAAAGCCTACCGGGGCGACCGCTAACCGTCCTACCGGTTCGACCTCGCCCTTGCTTCATCGCTCGATTCACGCAATACTTCACGTGTGGACTATTCACGAGTGAAGTATTGATGGGATCACGGCGTCTCTACCTGGCTCTGCAAGTCGCTGGCCATCGCGTTCGCGCCATCGCGGACCAGCAGGCGAAGGACGCCTTAGGGGTGACCGCGGCCCAGCTTGGCATGCTCTACGTCGTAGGCAGTCAGCCGGGGTGCAGTCAGCGCGACCTCGCTCAACATCTCCAAGTTCGAGAGTCCGGCGTCACCCAGGCCATGGCCCGTCTCGAGGCGCTGGGCCTCATTCGACGCGAACGCCGGGATGGCCGCTCACTCGCGCTCTTCCTCACGGAAGCCGGGGCCAAGGTCAACGAGGGTTCTCGCCCCTTGGGCACACTCCTCGAAGACCGTCTTGCCGAAGGCTTCACCAACGACGAACTGGACATCGTCCAGCGTTTCCTTCAAACCGCGACCGATCGCTTCCGGGAGCCCTCATGACGACCTGGCATCCAACTGCGTGCATCCTCTGTAGCGAAAACTGTGGCATCGAGGTGAAGCTCGATGGCCGTCGATTCGCAGCGATTCGTGGCGACAAGGCCCACCCTCACAGCAAGGGCTACCTCTGCCAGAAAGCCTCTCGGCTCGATGCCTACCAGAACCACACGGACCGCTTGCAGAGTCCACTCGCCCGTCAGCCTGACGGTTCCTTCAAGCCCGTGGATTGGGACACCGCCATCCGCGAGATTGCGGCCAAGATGAAGTCGATCAAGGCCGAATACGGCGGAAAGACGTTCGCCTACTACGGCGGGGGCGGGCAGGGCAACCACCTGGGTGGCGTCTACAGTTCAGCCCTGCGAGGCGCCCTTGGAACCCCCTACATCTATACGGCCCTGGCCCAAGAAAAGACTGGAGATTTCTGGGTCAACGGCAAGCTGTTCGGCAAGCAGACGTGCCACATCACTTCGGATGTCGAACACGCCGACTTGGTACTGTTTGTTGGCACCAACCCCTGGCAGTCGCATGGCTTCGCCCGTGCCCGGAAGGTGCTCAAGGACATCCAGAAGGATCCCGATCGCATGATGATCGTCATCGATCCTCGGGTGACTGAGACGGCAAAGATGGCCGACTTGCACCTGCAGGTCCGACCCGGAGGGGATGCTCACCTCCTTGCGGGAATGTTGGCGTTCATCGTTCAGGAAGGGATGCACGACGAAGCCTTCCTGGCCGAGCATTGCGCCGATGTCGACCCTGTGCTTAGCGTTCTCCGCGACATTGATGTGGGGGTGTTTGCGCGACGCGCAGGGGTGCCCGTCGCCGACCTCCGCCAGGCCGCTCTGGCCGTAGCCAAGGCGAATTCCGCCTGTGTTCGCGCCGACCTTGGGATTCAGCAGAGCCGCCACAGCACCCTCAACTCTTGGCTCGAAAAGCTCACGTTCCTGATCACGGGCAACCTGGGTAAAAAGGGCGGCAATCACTTTCACACCTTCCTGCTGCCATTGATTGGCCATTCTCCAGACCCCTCAGACCCGAAGGCGGTGCGAACGGCGGTGACGGGAATGCATCCGATCAGCAAGCTTTACCCGCCCAATGTGCTGCCGCAGGAAATCGACACCGATCACCCCGACCGCATTCGGGCCATGGTCGTAGACAGCGCCAACCCCTTGGTCTCTGCCGCCGACACCCAGGCCTATGAATCAGCGTTCAAGAAGCTCGAACTCTTGGTGGTGATCGACGTCGCACTGACGGAAACGGCACAGCTCGCCGACTACGTGCTGCCCGCTTCTTCCCAGTTTGAGAAGGTCGAAGCTACCTTCTTCAATCTAAGCTTTCCCGACAACACGTTCCATTTGCGCCGACCGTTGCTCAAACCCCTGCCGAACACGCTGCCTGAGCCTGAAATCTACCGGCGCCTGTGTGTGGCGCTCGGCGCGATGCCCGACCGGTTTCCCGTTCTCGAGCGACTCGCCAAGCTCGATCGAGGCGCACGCCGGTTCCGGCTCTTCCCCATGGCCCTGAAAGCCCGTCTGGCACTGCAGCCTTCATTGGTTCCGCTGGCCAGTCTGGTGTTGTATGCCACCTTGGGCCGAGCGCTCCCCGAGGGACTCGACTCGGCGGCCGTGCTTTGGACGGGCGCCCAGATGTTGGCCGAAAAGCACCCGGACGCGGTGCGACGGGCCGGCGTCGTCGATGACGGATCGGGGCTTGGAGAGGCCCTGTTCGACGCGATTCTGGAGGGTCAGTCGGGCACCGTGATGACGCACCATCGCTATGACGACACCTGGTCGTTCCTCCGCCACCCCGACAAGAAGGTTCACCTGGACATTCCAGACCTCATGCCGGAGCTTCGCGCCCTCGCCGAGGAAGACGAATCGGCCGCCGCCCCGTTCTTGCTCATGGCCGGTGAGCGACGGTCGTACAACGCCAACACCATCCTGCGCGATCCCCTCTGGCGCAAGACCGACCCCGAAGGTGCCCTGCGCATTCACCCGCAAGACGCTACGCGCTTGGGCGTGGGAGACGGTGACCGCGTGCGGGTCCAGTCGTCCCGTGGTGAAGTTGAAGTCACCGTCGAATGCTTCGACGGCATGCAGCCTGGCGTCGTCAGCTTGCCCCATGGCTACGGCATGTCGCATCCTGACGACGACGGCACACGGGTTCAGTACGGACCGTGGATCAACCGACTGACCGATGCCGCACACTGCGACCCCCACACAAAAACACCCTTCCATAAGGGCGTTCCCGTGCAAGTTGTCCCCGCATAGGCATCACGCGGGGGCGATAGCGGCCTCAAGCTGTGTCTGAGCCTCTTCGAGACGGTTCTTGGGAACCATGACCTCGATGGGCACCCTCGGATCGAAGGGCCCCAGCAACATTCGATAGCCCAGACCGCGCAAGAAGTAAGGGATGTCCGACCGCTTCATGGCCCGCTGGGCAACGGCCACGCGGTATGGCTGATGAATCGGCCATGCCGCGACCCAAGGCTCGCGGGCGCTGACGCGGTAGTAAAGCTCTTCTCCGAGGTCGAACCAGAGCATGGTGGCAACTAAAGCGTAAATCATCATGGTTTCGCCACCCATTTCAAGGAATGGCCGACCGACCATGATCAGGACGGCGTAGACCGCGGCCATGGCAATGGCCGCCATAAACCCAATCCGACCCGCATTCGCCGCTCGCGTCGCACGCACGTCGTCGCTCGGCGAACCCATGAGGGCGACGACGGAGGGCCTCCGGGAGAGAAACGCCGTCACCGCCACCAAGGCGACGACGATGACTACGTTTCGAACCATCAGAGGGGTCGAGGACACGCCCGCCAAGTTGGGGGTGGCCACCAGCGTGAAGGCAAAGCTCAATGGATAAAGCACGCCCCACAACAGCAGATGCGGGACGGCAAACCGCCGTGCGACCAGCGTAAACGCCACAATGACCACCAAGGAAAAGAGAGCCTCTCCCTGAAGATGGGTGGCGTACGAAACCAGCTCCCGCATCTCTTCGAAGAGCAAAAACACGACGAACCCGTGCCCCAAACCGGCCTGGCCCACCCAGCGCACAAGGCCAATGAGCACCCCTGTGGCAGCCACTAAGGTCGCGGTCGCCACGACTTGGAACACCCAAGGGTCCACCCACTTGACCACCAGCGGTGGGTAGCCAGAGTGGAGCGCCAGCTGGCTTGAAAGTCCCCAAGCGTCGAGGGCGGCAAGGGCCAACCCCACCCGCACGCTCCATCGCCACAAAACGGCTCGGCCATAGGCCCCCCCTCGGACAAACGACTGTCCGCGTGGCGTCAGCATCGCGACGACCTCCACAAAGAGGAAGCCGTAGAAGAACGACGAGGAGCCCAACATCGTGAGCGAAGCCCACGGCTGAACCTGGCCAAGCGCCCAATTGACCTCTGCATGGAGAAAGGGCAAGGGAATTTGGCCCATGGCAAGCCAAATTCCAATCGCCACCAATGTGACTGCGAGTCGTGCCATTCGCCCTCCGCGAGGGCTACTGTAGCCGTTGGCTCAGCCCAAGATGTGCCCTGCGGACAAACTTAGGCCGGCGGCCGGTCGGCAAGCCAGGCCTGAAGGGCATCCATCCGCTCAGCCCAGCGCTCTTTCTCGAGCTGTCGCCGGTCCTCGCTATCGAGCTTGTCGTGCTGGATCTGCACCGCGCTCTTCTCGGGTCCCTTGTCGATGAACCAGGCCGCAACGATGGTGCCGTCGGGCCACGTGAGACGCATCGACCGGTGCTCCTGGGCGGCTCGCATGACGGTGGGTTCTCCGATCCAACGCTGCCGTACCTCATTGGCAAACGCGGCGTAAAGGGTTGCGACCGGCACCCGAAAGGTCCGGCTCTTGCTGGCCGCAAAATCACCAGAACTCAGTTGGCCGATCTCACGCAAGCCACGGATTCGCTCGTAGCCGACGGTCACGGTCTGAGCCCACCATCCACCCATTTCGGGCCACTCCCCCCTGACGTGGGCGGCGATGGCTGCATGGTCCAGATCTCTGGCCCCTGCGGCGTCGAGCACCTCCACCCACTCAACCCACGTCTTGCCCGTGCGACGCTGCACTGCCGCATCCGACATGCCAGCGAGATCCGGGTACTCATCCATCTTTGGTGCCGGAAGGCCGACAAGCTGGGCTCGGGCGGCCGCGTAAGATTCGCCCGTCTTTTCCATACGGGCGCGAACCAGGCGCTTGAAATCTGCATTCTTGGTCATCGTGAGGCTCCCTCGAGTCGCACCGGTCCGTCACTCCCCAGCAGCACAGACCGCGACATCGAAGAAACGAAGTGCACGATCACCAACCCGAGGATCTGCTCCCCTTTGCCTCACGGAGACCATGGCTGGGGCATGGTCGAAGAGGTTTGGCGTGGGTCGCCGCCAACCCCAGAGTAGCGCGTTGCCGTCCCCGCGCAACGGTCAAGGTCAGCGGTATGCTCGCCGCCGGAGGTCGGATGATGTACGCCGCCGTTTTCGTCTTGTTGGGGTGCCCCCAGCCCATTTCCGCCGATTACGAAGCGGCTCGTTCGACCGCGCTAAAGCGCCCGGGCCCCGCGGGCTCGGACTGGGCGCCCGACGCGATCCTCCACCTCTCCCACGACATGCTGGGCACGTTGATCACCAAGGTCCTCGTCCACTACGGCACGCTGGAGGACGACATCAACGCCCGCGTGGCCACGCTGCATCCCGCATTGACGGTGAAGGGCGTGACCCTCGGCATTGGCGAATGTGAGGAGTGCCTGTCGGTGCGGAGCAACCTGGAAGGCACGCTGGGCGTGGACACCGCAGTGGGCGACACTACCGTGCCACTGACGGTGAATGCGTTGTTCGACGCAAAGGTTTCGGTCGACAAGACCTCAGCCGGCTGGCTGCTTCAGCTCGAACCCCGTGGCTTGAAGGACCTTGACGTCCAGCTCAGCGGAGTGGGGCTCGGCTATGCAAAGACCACCGTTCAACAGTGGATCGACAGCAATCTCCTCGCAGAGCTGCCGCCACAGGAGATCACAACCCTCGGAGGCGATGACTGGCCCCTGCGCGCCGTGAAGGTCGTGCCGCGCGAAGCCAGCCTTCAGGTACACCTGCTAAGCCGCATTGCTCAAGGCCAGCCCGTTCCCATCGTCGACGCGACCCCAGAGGGCTGGCGCCTCGACGTGTCCCCGGAAACCCTGGTGGGATTGGCCGCCGCCCAAGCCTACGAAGCGGGACCCCAGGCCCGCGATGTCATCGCCATCCCCACGACGCTTCGCCTCAAGGAGGACGCATTTGCCTTGGGCCTGCGGCTTTGGCGGCTGTCAGGTCGGGGATGGTGGCGCGATTACGAAGTGACGGGCCGCGTCAATATCGAAGGCGGCAAGTTTGCATTCAAACCGGAAGATGCAAAGCGACTCAAGAGTTCGAAGGGCGCTGCATTCGCCGACCCGTTGGCGGCGCTCGGCCAAGGGGTCATCCTTCGCGCACTTGAAGACGCCCTAGAAACCACACTTCCTGCAACCCACCGGGAAGATGCCGACGGCTTACGCACCCGAGTCGCGGCAAAGTCGATCACCGGCGATGCCACCCGCGTCATTGCCGAGGGCCGGCTCATCGTGAGGCCTGTGCCCGAACGTGGAACGCGCAAAGGCAAGCGACGGAAGCGAAGAGGAAAGGGAAAGGCCAAGTCCAAAAACCGCTGATCCTTGCCGGCCCACGCCAATCGACTGAACAGGTGTTCATGTAAGGAGGATGTATGAACGAGGACTCGACGCGTTCTTCGATCGCCGCGGGGGTCGTGGGCCTGGGGCATCGCGGGATTGATCACCGCTGGCCTTCGGCGCTACGCGCCTGCAGGCACTACGCGGTCAGCTTTCGTCGCTTCGCTCCTGCAAGCTGATCAGCGGTGCGCTGGTGGTTCCGGCCATCGTGATGTACGTCGAACTCCGATCCGGGCTTGGGTCGACGTACTTCACATTGGAACTCATCATTCCCGGCCTGGCCGCCTTCCTCCCTGGCTACTTGGCGTACTGGATGCGCGAAAAGCTCTGGCCAGCTATGTCGACCGATGACGCAGGATGAACTTCACCAGTCCGACATCGCGACCCGTGTAGGGCAAAGGAGTGGTCGGCTCGCCCCACAGGGGAGCGAGGTTGGACCGCAGAGCCGCATGCATCGAGGCGCTGGGCAGCGCTTCGGCCTGCGCTGCGTGAATCTTCGCCTGCGCCATCCGGCCTTGGACGGCTCGAATCGCCGCAACCCAGAGCTGTACCCACGCGTCGCCACCGGCGATGGGGGTTAGCGCCTCCGACCGTTGAAACGCCGCCACCGCCTCATCGAGGCGCCACTGCCGCAGGCGCAGCACCGCCCAAGACCCCGCCACCGCGCAACGGCACATGCGGTCAGGCCACCGACGCAACAGGCGCTCTGCAGCCTCCAACATTGCCTCGGCCTCATCGAATCGCTCCGCCATGGCAAGGTACTCGGCCAACATGGCGCGGTAATTGGCCTTGGAGACGGGCGCTGTTTGTGAGGTGACCGCTTGGTGCATGAGGGAAATGGCGCGGGGCAAGTCGTGACGCAGATCTGCAATGGCGGCAGCCATGTAGTGGACGTGGGCCCGCGAGTTCGGATCATGGTCCTGGAGCAGGGGCTCGATGACCACTTCGGCCTCCTCGAGTTTGCCAACCTCCAGCAGTGCCCCCACCAGCATGATGGTGAACGCGTTGCGTTGGGCCCCCTGGGACAGTCCACGCAACGACGCTCGGGCATGCGCGACCGAGTCGGCCATGCGACCCTGCCGATAGGCATTCCGCGCTGCAATCGTCTCGAGCGAGGCTCGATCCCGTGGATCGTCGATCTGCTCCCGGAGTTCGGCGAGGGCCTCCTCACAAGCCTCCGCATCGCCTCGCCCATACAGCACCTGCGCCCGCTCCAGGGCCACCGGCACGCTCCATCGACGGGCCAAGGCGGCGTCCAGGAAGGCATGGGCCTCGTTGAACCCTCGCATGCGGAGCACAAATCGGGCCACGATGCGTGTGAGAGGGGGCTCGGCGCCGTCAGGGTCCCAGCCCTCCTGCAAGTTCGGCCAGTCTTCGTACAGCTGGCCTCCCTCGTGGACGTAGTAACGATGGGCCTGAGCCCGCTCACAAGCCCAAACGGAAAGCCGTCGTTTCACGACCGACCGCTCCTCGGGAGTGAGCTTGGAGGCTCCAAACTGGCGCACGGTTTCAAGCATGGCGTACCGCGCCCGCCCTTGATGCGGTTCGATTTCGATGATGGCGTGCTCGCCGAGACGTTCGAGCGGGTCCACCACCCACCCTCGACAGGCCACGATGGCCTCTGCGGTCTGCAGGTCGAAACTACCGCGCAGCACACTCAATTGGGCCCAGACCTCGCGCGCCACTGCGTCCAACGCATCCCAGGTTTCTTCCAAGACGGTCAACAAGGAGCGTTGGCGACCTTGCCCTCCATCGAGGAGCTGAAGACGCTGATCCATGCGTTCGGCGAGTTCAGCGGCGGAAACCCGCGCCAACCGGCGAGCCGCCAAGACCAGAGCCAACGGAATGCCCTCGAGCCAGCGCACCAATGTGGCCCGCTCGGCCGCGTCGTCGTTCGGCGGAGCAAGTGCGTCGAGGAGCTGCATCGCGGCCGCATCTGCGATGGGCTCGATGCGAATGGCGTGCTCCGCAGGAACCTGTAGGGGCACACGACTTGTCACCAAGACCCGCCGGCCCTCGGCCAGGACGGCGCCGAGCACTTCACCACCCCCTTCTGCCTCGTCGATGACGACCAACCCCTCCACTTCGGCGAGCCGTCCCGCGATCTCGGCCGCGTCTACGGCTCCGCCGAGCGCACGCGCAATGCGGCCCAAGACCTCACCGGGCGCCACCCCGGACAACGAGATCCACACCACCGCGCGCTCTTCGGGCTCCGCGCGGGCCACCTCGGCGGCAAGGCGGCTCTTTCCGATGCCGCCGATTCCATGCAGCGTCACCACGCGATGACGGTCCAACGCCTCGAGGATCTCGCCCACTTGAACATCCCGCCCGACGAACGGGCCGGGGTCTTGGGGAGGAAGTCGCCGCTCGCCCGGCCGACGCGCCAACAAGCGGTAGCCCTCCCGGGTGGTCAAGAGGAAGCGCGGCTCGGTCGGGGTGTCCTCAAGCAATTGGCGAAGCCGGTACATCGCGGACACCAAGGCGCGGCGGGCGCTCGGCCCTCGCTGAAACACACGATGAAACAGCGTGTCTGCCGCTACCGGGTGACCTCGAGCGTCCGCGAGAACTGTGAGCAACGAGGCCTGAGGGCCGGACAATGGCCTCGTCGCACCCTCGCGGGTGGCGGTTCGTTGGGCCAGATCGATCTCCCAGCGGCCCACGAGCAGGGTGGTCTCGGGCACCACCGGATCCAATGCCACGAACCGGTATCCGGTACCGTGCACCGTGATGAAGTGGTAGGGAGCTCGCGAATCGCGCTCGACCTTCCGGCGCAGCCTCGCCATGGTGGTGTCGACGGCTCGACTCGTCGTCCGCGCCGCGTAGCCCCAGACCTCCCCCAGCAGCTCGTCTCGGGGAACGATTTGGCCGGGGCGTGCCGCAAGATACCCCACGAGCCCCACTTCGAGGCTGGTGAGCCGTACCTTCGACCCATCCGACGAACGCAGTTCCCCCCGTTGGAGGTCGAGCGCGCCGCGCTGCAATTGGACCACGGATGTCGTCATGAATGGAATCATCATGCGTCAACCGCCGACAGGCGGCCAGTCGACACAACTTGCCACAACCGTGCGACAGGCCCCTTCCTACACGACGACAAGCCCGGAGGCTTCGATGTCGTTGTCACCTGAGATGGTCATTGCCGTCCGCCGTTCCTTCGCCCAAATCCGTCCCATGGCCGATCTGGCCGCGACCCTGTTCTACGATCGACTGTTTGCAATCGCCCCCGAGGTCAGGCCCCTCTTCCCCGAGGACATGGAACCCCAAGGAGCCAGGCTCATGCAGTCGATTGGATTGGTTGTCGCCTCGCTCGATCACCCCGAGGCGTTGGCCCCGCAACTCCGAGAGTTGGGGGCACGCCATCTGGACTATGGCGCTGAGGAAGCCCACTACCCCATCGTCGAATCGGCGCTCTTGTGGGCCCTCCGGGAAGGCCTCCAGGACGACTTCACGACCCCGGTCGAAGTGGCCTGGCAAGCGGCCGTGCGTACGGTTTCCACCTTGATGATCGAGGGGGCACGGACCCGAGAGGCCACGCATCCTCTGAACGGAGCAGGGTGAGGGGGGGCCTCATCGCCGAACGCCGACCCCGCGCGCAATCGTCAAATGACCGTTTTCCAATGCCCAGTCTCGAAGCACGAGACGCTCATGCGCATCTCCGGCCCACAGTCTCTGGAGGCCGGCGGGCAGATGGCGTAGCCGATCGACGATTGCTGGCCTCGTCGAGGTGGCGTTGACCAGCGCATCAGCGTCTCGCCCCTCCAGGCTTAGGAGGTCCTGCTCCTCGGACCAGTAGCCAAGCTCCAGCCGATCGAACCGTCCCACGTCGATCTGATCGAGAAAGGCAAGCGGATCCACCGCACATCCCCGCACGGTGAGCGATCGAAGCGCCGGAAACTGCGCACAGATACGTAGGAGGTCCGCCGTCACGAGATGAGGAAACGCAATCAACCGAAGATGGGAGAGGGCAGGTCGGCAATCGGCCAGCCACTCGAGCTGGGCAAACACCTTTCGACCACTCACCCACCGCCTCGTTGAGAATGCGGACAGGTTCGGCATCGCTTCGACGAGTCGCGCAAACGAAAGCGCCTTGAAAGGCGGATGGCGAAAGCACGGACGGACCTTGATGTCGAAGGCCAAATGGCGCACCACGGCCAAACCTGGCGTCGCGCGACAAAGGCATCGTGCATCGTAGAATTCGAGCGTGCGCTCCAGCACCGGCACCGTACAGTCGTTCACCCACTGGATGGCTTGCCGCAGCGAGCGGGAAGCGGGCCAATCCGCAAGCAGGCGACGAATTTGGGACCACGAAGACCGGTGGGTCAAAAGAGCACGCAAGGCGGACAGCCGACGCTGTTCCGCGAAGGAAAGGCGTGACATGGGAGCATCCGAAAACAGTGTAAGCACCGAAGGATGACAGCACGTCGACCGGCAGGCGCAGGGCGCCAAAGGTCTGTGCTGCTCAACGTTGAATCAACCTTGGTGCTTCATTTCCGGCTCCCACAGCTCCCTTAGTCGCGGAAACCGACGACGTCGATCTCGTCGATGGCGAAGTCATGCCAGTCCCATCGGTCGTTCAGCTGGTCTCCCGAGCCGTTCCCCTCGAGCGGGGCGGGCTTGCCAGGGCCTGGCTTTGCACCGATGTCTGCATCGCCCTCGAGACTCTCGAACTCGGCGACGGTGTCCCAATCCTGGACCTTGAGGATGAAGCGCGCCAACGTCTCTTCTGCATCATCCAGACACTCGACGACGTAGTCGGGACGAGAGTAGAAGCCCTGGAAGGCCACCGGAATGGGGTCGTCAGAATTGAGGTAATTCGCAATCGGAATGTTGCTTGCGTACTCTCCCTCAATCGGACCGTCGAACTCGACGGAAACCGTGTTGTTCACCGTCTCCTCAAGTTCGAAGAGGATGGGCTTGGGAATCCCGTTGGCCGCCAACTCGGTGATGTTGCTGTTGTAAGCAGCGCCATCGTAGCAATCGCCGATGTCCCCACCGCCCCACGCCTG
This sequence comes from Myxococcota bacterium, assembly GCA_039208735.1. Classification (GTDB taxonomy): domain Bacteria; phylum Myxococcota_A; class UBA796; order UBA796; genus DRPG01. The sequence goes on from JBCCQY010000039.1 coordinate 23,629, forward strand.
TGCCGGAGCCACATTCTGCACTCCGGCCACCGTGATGATCGAGGTGTACTGGCCGTAGCAACAGTTGGGGAGCGAGGGATCGAGCGTACTGTAGTTGAACTCACAATACGGCTGACAGTTCTGCGACCCAATCTCGTCGATGCAGTTGCCGTTCGCTTCGATGGTGTAGCGGACCACAGGCGGACCTTCACCGATCCCCCAGGCCTGGTACATGTAGTTCGAAACGCCAATGTACGTGCAAGTGCCGGACTCCACGAGGACGTCGTAGCCCCATCCTTCGAAGAACGCGTCGAGTTCCTCGGCTTCGAGGCGGCACTCGATTTCCCCAAACCCGGCCGTCGTGTCGTAAGCACAGGGCTGCTCGAGATCATCTGCGAGACCAAACCGCCCGTCGAACTCGAGGACTGGCGCAATCGTGACCAAGCCCGCAAGCGGCGGATCCGTATCGGTGGGGGCGACCGTCGGTGGGTCGTTGTTTGGGAACCCTCCACTCCAATCCGGCAGCTCGGGCGCATCCGTAGGCTGACACGCAAAGGCAAACAGGGAAACGGTCATCAAAACGCTACGATGAAGGGTCATCTATTCACCAAACGGGTTGGAAGAGTCATTATAGTCAGCGAAGGTCGCCACGAATTCTTCGTAAACCGTCACGCCCTCGAGATTGGCATAAATGCCGGCAAGCGCGACGCGGAACGGCACCTGGAAGTCCCCGCCGGGATACCGTTCAAATACCCAAGACAATTGTTCGTCACCGGCTCCGTCAAGCACCAGGTTGATCGTGGTGCCTTCCGTCTGTGAGGTCGTTAGCGGGCCTGCGATGAACGGACTCAACTCAGTTCCCAGACTGTATTGCACCTGGTACTGAGACCATTCGATCGATTGGCTCCCAAAGGTACTCTCGAACTCGATCGTCACCCCAATGCCGTTGTCGACGCCAGTAGCGGGTGTCGCGGGATTGAGATCCATGGGCCACGTCAACACGTTGTCCGTTAGGCGAAGGGAAATGCGGTCCGCGGCTGGGTCCTCGCACCCCGCGGTCACCAACATCAACATCGCAACCCCTGCCCCCAGGCCAAATCCGCCCGGTGGAGCCTTCGTCGAACATCGACGACTCTTCAGGTTCACGTAGACCTCCCGCGTGCTCGGTGGGCCCCTACGCTACGCGGCCCCACCTATTTCATGACAATCCTGAAACAGAGGGATCTGCAAGGTGAAAAGGCTTGCAATGGGTTGCGATAGCCGCCCAGCCCCCATCTTGCGCCTGCAACAAATGGAAGCGAGGTGATCCGCTAACCTTCGGCGCTATCCACGGAACCTCCAGGCCCCAAGCTCGCCTCTCGGCGCTGCAAGTAGGCCTGTTCTACGGGGTTCGAGGCGAGTTCGCGCGCCCGAGCGTAGGCTGTTCGAGCTTCGTCGTCTCGGCAAATCCGGCGCAGCAAGTCAGCTCGAGCCGCATGGTACCAGTGGTAGTGCTCCAGCGCCTCGGCCAGTGACCCCTGATCGAGGAGTTCGAGTCCCGTGGCCGGTCCTGCCGCCATGGCCACGGCCACCGCGCGGTTCAGCGCAACCACGGGACTGGGTTGGAGCTGAAGCAGGACCCCGTAGAGTCCAACGATCTGCCACCAATCGGTGACTTCGGGCGTATCCGCCTCCGCGTGAACCGCCGCGATGGCCGCTTGCAGCTGATATGGGCCCACGCCACGTCGGGCCAGCGCGGTGCGTAACACGCGGGTGCCCTGGACAATCTGTTGGCGATTCCATCGGCTCCGGTCCTGCTGTTCCAGCGTCACCAACGAACCATCAGGGGCCAACCGCGCCGTCCGCCGGCTGTCCTGGAGCAGGAGCAAGGCGTAGAGCCCCGCCACTTCAGGCTCGTGGGGGACGAGTTCGTGGAGCACCGACGCCAAGCGGATGGCCTCATCACAGAGGTCTGCACGAAGCAATTCGCCAGTCATCGCCGCGTATCCCTCGTTGAAGACCAGGTAGACGACCGACAACACGGCATCCAGCCGCTCCGCCCACAACTCCGGAGGCGGCACCCGAAAGGGGATCTTGGCTTGCTTGATCTTCCGCTTCGCGCGGACCAACCGTTGGGCCAGAGTGGGCTGCGGTACCAAGAGGGCACGCGCGATGCTGGGCGTCGACAACCCTCCGAGCGTGCGCAAGGTCAGCGCGATCTGAGCGCCTTGAGCCAGGGCGGGGTGGCAGCACGTAAACATGAGTGCAAGCCGGTGATCCGGAATGTCGATGGAATCCAAATCGGGCAGGCTCTCCGACCGTTTGAGATCGGCGAGAACACGCAGTTCGGGGGCTTTGTCGGTCCGCGTCGACTGTCGACGGAGTCGGTCCACAGCACGACGTCGGGCCGTGGTGAGAATCCACGCCCCGGGTCGGTCCGGCACCCCGTCTTGAGGCCAGCGTTCCAGGGCAACGGTCACCGCATCCTGGAACGCATCCTCGGCCAGCTGAAAGTCGCTATAAGTCCGGATTAAGGCGGCGATCACCTTGCCCGCTTCGCGACGCACGAGTCGTTCAACGGCCCGACGCGCCTCGACGTGGGCCCCCGGACCGCCCATCGATCAGAGCCCGGGAACTTGTAGAATGGGCCGAACTTCGATGCAGCCGTACTCCGCGGTGGGCAACCTCTTGGCCCAGACCAACGCCTCATCCGCGTTGTCGACCTCGATGAGGTAGAACCCACCCAACTGTTCCTTGGTTTCCGCGAACGGACCATCGGTATGAAGGGTCTTGCCCTCCCGCGTACGCACGGAGGTTGCGGAGGCCGTAGACCGAAGGGCCTGACCCGCACGCCAGACGCCAGCGGCCTTCATGTCTTCGGTCACCTTCTGCCAAACCGCCATCTGGGCACGACGAGCGGCCTCGTCGACGTGTTCAGCGAGGGACTCGTCCGCGTAGATCAACAACAGGTACTGCACGTTCGAAACCTTGGTTCAGGGGGTTGGGGTGATGATGCCAAAGCGTGCGCCATCCGGATCGGCGATCACAGCCATTCGGCCCACCGTCGGTACGTCGAAGGGCTCCGTTAACGCCGTGCCCCCATGGTTCGTGGCGCGCGCGAATGCCTCATCAACGTTGGGCACGTGAACCCAGGCAAGCCAGTGGGCAGGGGTATCTTCGGTGGCCATCGCCCCTCCCCGCATGACCCCGTTGTGCTCGAGAAGGATGTAAGGACCGTTGGGCATGTTCATGGACTTGGCCTCGAAGCCGAAACTTGCGGACAACCAAGTGACATCTGCATCGAGGTCCCGGCTCCACAACTCCACCCAGTGGACGGCTCCGGGGCCCCCTGGCGCGTTCTCAGATTCGGCCTCGCGGGCCTCATGAAACAGGTGGAAGGCAGCTCCACTCGGGCTCGTCACCACGCTGAAGCGTCCTACAGCAATGTCGGTGGGGGGAACCTGAACCCGCCCTCCGTTCGCTTCGGCGACCTTCGTGCGTGCATCCACGTCATCCACGCGAAGATAGTGATTCCAGCTCGGGGCTTCTCCTTGCGCTGGCGATGCAAGGTGCGCCCGGCCAACTTCGCCCGTCACGAAGGTCTGAACTTCGGCACTGCCCATCGGAACCGGTTGCACCGACCATCCGAGGACCTCGGGGTAAAACGCAACCGCGCGCTCGGGGGACGGGCTGACGATGCCGTGCCAGCAAAAACCATTGTCAACGTAGGCCATGTCGAACTCCTTCGAGGCCGCAACGTGCGACCTCGAATCCACGACGGACGACCATGCGTCGGATCGACACCCGTCCCAATCTTTTTGTGTTGGGACGTCCCACTCACTGAAAATGCCTGTTTCTAGGCCAGCTGAATCGGAAGCCTTCGAATCGGCTTGCCCGTCAACGCAAGCAACGCGTTGCATACCGCAGGTGCCACCGGCGGAGTGCCGGGCTCGCCGATGCCGCCATGGGGACTGCCATCCGGCATCACGATCGTTTCGATGGTCGGCATCTCGTCGATCGTTAGCGCTCGATAGTCGTGGAAATTGCTCGGCACCGCGCGGCCTTCGGCGAGGTCGATAGCTCCATACAGAGTGGCCGAAAGCCCATAGACGATGCCGCTTTCCATCTGCGCCACGATGGTGTTCGGGTTGACCACCTGCCCGCAGTCCACCGCACACACCACACGATGCACCCGTGGCTTCCCATTCACGATGCTGACCTCTGCGACCTGCGCCACCACACTACCGAAGCTCGCATGGACGGCCACGCCGTGGGCGTGTCCCTCTTCGAGTCCCGCGCCGTAGCCCGCCTTCTCGGCCGCTGCGTTGAGAACCGCAAGGTGGCGAGGCTGGTCCTTCAGGAGCCTGCGACGCGCCGCTAAGGGGTCTTGACCCGCCTGACGGCAGAGTTCGTCGAAGAAGCACTCGGTGACCCATGCATTTTGCGAGCTACCGACGGAGCGCCACCACCAGACGGGCACGGGCAGATCCGGATCGGCGGCCGAGACGCGGCAATTGGCTACCGCATAAGGTAGGTTTTCGGCGCCTTCGAGGGTGGGACCGTCGTAGCCCCGGATGTGGGGACTCGCGATCTGGTGCCACCACGCCGTCAGCTCACCGCTGGCGGCCATGGTTCCCCGCAGGCGGTTCGCGGCGTAAGGCCGATACCACCCTCCGCGTACATCATCCTCGCGCATCCATGTGGCCTTGACCGGCTTGCCCACGGCCTTGGCCACATGCACCGCATCGGCCACGAAGTCGGTTTGGGAACGACGCCCAAAGCCGCCGCCGAGCATTGCGGTGTGCACCCGAATCGCGCCGTCGTCGAGCCCCGTGATCTCGGCCACGCGCTTGACCGTTGCAGTAGGCGACTGGGTGCCCACCCAGATGTCAGCCTGACCCGCGCCGAGCGCAACCGTGCAGCTCATCGGTTCCATCGGAGTGTGAGCCAGGTAAGGCGCCTCGTAGAACGCATCGAGGGCCTCGTCACCCAGCGCCGCATCGACGTTGCCGTCATCACGGGCGACCTTGCCCGTGGCGAGCGCCTCCTTGCACAAGGCTCGCACCGCGGCGGTGTCGAGCGTGGTATCGCCCGACCACTCCACCTTGAGCGCCCGACGCCCTTGGAACGCCGCCCACGTATTGGTGGCGACCACCGCCACTCCGGTCGGCACTTCCACAACGTCCAGGACGCCAGGGACCACCCGGGTCGCGGTGTCATCAAAGGACGCGAGCTGGCCTCCAAAGATCGGGCAGTGCTCGATGGAGGCGTGCATCATGCCGGGCACCGAGACATCGATGCCGAACACCGCGCCGCCGTCGACCTTGGCCGGAATGTCGAGCCTTGGCAACGGCTTGCCGATGTAGCGGAAATCCGATGGGGCCTTGAGTTCCACGCCGTCGGGTGAGGGGAGCGTCGACGCATCGGCGGCAAGTTCACCGTAGGTCGCCCGCTTTCCCCCTCCTTCGACCACCCCAAGCTTGGCCGTGCACTCGTCGACGGAAAGGCCAAACTTCGCGGCCGCAGCCGTGCGGAGCATCGTCCGGGCCGTCGCCGCTACTTCACGCATGGCAGCGTACCCTTTGCGGACGCTCGTCGACCCACCGGTGGACTGACGACCGTAGGTGCCCTCGTTAGCCGGGGCGTGAAACACCGCTACCTTGGCCCAGTCGACATCGAGTTCATCGGCGAGCACCATGGCAAGTGCGGTCAGCACGCCCTGGCCCATTTCCGACTCTGCCACGGTGAGGGCGACCGTGTCGTCCGGCTCGATTTGGATCCACGCGGTGAGCGGCGTTCCCTCCCTGGCAAGCGTGGGGACCCGACGTACCGAGGCCTCGGACGCAGGGGTGGGCGACGGCGAAGACCCAGTGCAACTCGTGAGCCCTACAAAGAGCCCCCCTGCAGCGGTTGCACCGATTTGCAACAGCGTACGTCGGTTCATCGTTCGGCCTCCGAAGCCCGAAGAATGGCGCGCCGGATGCGATTATACGTGCCGCACCGGCAGACGTATGCTCGCATCGCGGCATCGACCTCGGCTTCCGAGGGTCGCGGATTCGCCGCTAACAGCGCCACCGCCCCCATGATTTGGCCCGACTGGCAGTAGCCACATTGCGGAACTTGCTCGTCGATCCACGCTTGTTGTACGGGGTGCCGCCCATCCGTGGCCAGACCTTCAATGGTGGTAAGGGCCTTGCCCGCAGCATCGGAGACGGGCAACTGACAGCTGGGTACCGCAACCCCGTCGACATGAACGGTGCAGACCCGGCATTGTCCAATGCCACAGCCGAACTTCGTGCCGGTAAGGCCCAATTGGTCGCGTAGCACCCAGAGCAACGGCATGTCGCTCGGGACTTCAACGACGTGCTCCGCGCCATTGATGGAAAGCTTGTGTGACGTCATGGCCTGGTTCTACCATGAAGCATCGCTGATCCTACGACGGGGGCTCACTCTCGAAGTAAAGGGCCGCCAACGGAGGCAACGTCAGGGCCAGACCATCGGCAAAGCCCATCGTTTCCGTCCCCAGCGAACGCACCGCCCCTGCGTTGCCAAGGCCGCTCCCGCCGTAATCACTCGCATCGGTGTTTAGGATTTCGGTCCACACCCCAGACCACGGCACGCCAACTCGGTAGTCGGTCCGCGGAACGGGGGTGTGGTTGAACACTCCAAGCACCACGTTCCCGTGCTCATCGCGCCGCAGAAAGCTCGTGACGGATTGTCCGGTGTCTTGGTGACCGACCCACTCAAAACCCTCCGGCTTCGCATCGAGTTGGTGTAACGCAGGGTGGCTCCGATACAGGCGGTTGAGGTCGACAATCAACCGTTCGACCCCCCGATGGGTGGGGGTTTCGAGCAATGACCACGCCAGCTGCTCATCGTGCCACCATTCGTTCCATGTCGCGAGTTCCGCGCCCATGAACAGCAGCTTCTTGCCCGGCTCTGCAAACATCTTCGCGTACAACAGGCGCAGGTTGGCGAACCGCTGCCAATCGTCACCCGGCATCTTGCGCAACAACGAGCCTTTGCCATGCACCACTTCGTCGTGGGACAGGGGCAACACAAACCGTTCTGACCACGCATACATAGGCCGAAACGTCAGTTTCTCATGCACTCGCGATCGGTACAACGGGTCGGATGCAAAGTACTCGAGCGAATCGTTCATCCACCCCAAGTCCCACTTGTAGTCGAAGCCAAGGCCACCGTGGTCTACCGACGCAGTGACACCGGGCCAGGCCGTCGACTCCTCCGCGAAGGTGACGACATCGGGAAACTCGAGGTGTACCACTTGGTTGAATCGCTTGAGGAACTCCACGGCCTCGAGGTTCTCCCGACCGCCGTACCGGTTCGCGACCCACTCGCCGTCCTGGCGTCCGTAGTCGAGGTACAGCATCGAGGCGACGGCATCGACCCGCAATCCATCGATGTGATAGCGCTCCAGCCAGAACACGGCGTTGCTGTGCAGAAAACTACGAACCTCATTGCGTCCATAGTTGAAAATGGCGCTTCCCCACTCCGGGTGCAGGCCCTGGCGGGGATCCGCATGCTCGAAGAGGTGGGTCCCATCAAAAAAGGCGAGCGCATTTGCGTCAGTAGGAAAGTGTCCCGGTACCCAGTCCAGAATCACCGCGATTCCGGCTTGATGTAGGGTGTCGATGAGCTGCATCAGCTCTTGAGGTGTGCCGTAGCGGCTCGTCGCGGCAAAGTAGCCCGTCGTTTGGTAACCCCAGCTCGGGTAGAACGGGTGCTCGGTGACCGGCATTAGCTCGACGTGGGTGAATCCAAGCCGACGGACGTGTTCGACGAGCCGGGGAGCGGCTTCGGCGTAGGAGAGAAACCCACCATCGGCCTGCCGCCGCCAGGACCCCAAGTGCAGTTCGTAGATGGACATCGGCGCGTCCGGGGCGCTCACAACCTTGCGACGAGCCATCCATTCGGCATCGTGCCAGTCGTAGTCGAGGTGCCAGGTGATCGACGCGGACCCCGGGGCAGGTTCCGTGAACCAGCCAAACGGGTCGGTTTTGTCAACCTCATGCCCGTTGTAGGCCGAGCGGATGCGAAATTTGTAGTGCTGGCCGCGGTCGATCCCGAGCACCACGCCTTCCCACACCCCGCTGTCGCCCAGACGCACCATGCCGTGCGCCTGGGGATCCCACCCATTGAATTCGCCAATGATCGCCACCGAAGCTGCACTTGGCGCCCACACGCGGAACAGGTAGCCCCCCTCGATCGGACGGGCGCCCAAGCGATGATGCAGGCGGTGATGGGTCCCCTCGGCAAAGAGGTGACGGTCGTGATCGCCGAACGGTTCGGCTCCGTACACGGTCGGGTCCATCGGACAGCTCCCAGCACACACGAGCCTCTATGCTGTGCTTCGGCGCCTGCCGCGCCACGGGGAGCAAAACATGCGCGTCTGGCCCGGCCGGCCCACTCCTCTGGGGGCTTCCTACGACGGCTTCGGAACCAACTTCGCGATCTACACCGGCGTAGCCAGCCGCGTCGAGCTTTGCCTGTTCGACGCCTCAGGCCAGGAAACGCGCATCGAACTGCCGGAGCGCCATGGCTACGTCTGGCATGGCTACCTTCCCGACGTCCGGCCGGGGCAACACTACGGGTACCGCGTGCATGGCCCCTACGACCTGTCGTCAGGCATGCGCTGCAATCCCCAAAAGCTTCTCATCGATCCCTACGCCAAGGCGATCGCAGGCCGCGTGAAGTGGGGGCAAGAGGTGTTTGGCTACACCTTCGGCGACCCGTTCGGCCCCCCAAACGCCCTCGATAGTGCTGCCCACATGCCAAAGTCGGTGGTGATCGACCCGTATTTCGATTGGTCCGGCGACGTAAACCCCCAGATTCCCCTGCATGAAACGGTCATCTACGAGGCCCACGTCAAGGGGCTGACCATGCAACATCCGGCGTTGCCAGAAGAAATGCGCGGAACCTACCTGGGCCTCACCCATCCGGCGATTCTCGAGCATCTTGCCAAGCTCGGGGTCACCGCCATCGAGCTGATGCCGGTCCACCATTTCGTCCACGACCAGCACCTCCTCGATCAGGGACTGCGCAACTACTGGGGGTACAACTCGATTGGCTACCTCGCCCCCCATGATGAATACGCTCGGTCGCCGCGGTCGCAGGACGTGGTCAACGAATTCAAGCAGATGGTCAAGGTGCTGCACCGCGTGGGCATCGAAGTCATCCTTGACGTGGTCTACAACCACACTGCCGAAGGCAACCACCTGGGCCCCACCCTGTCGCTAAAGGGCATCGACAACGCCCACTACTACCGCCTCGTTCACGACGACCGCCGGTACTACTTCGACTACACAGGCACCGGCAACACGCTGAACATGCGCCATCCTTACCCCCTTCGACTGATGATGGACTCCCTGCGCTACTGGATCCTCGAGATGCACGTCGATGGGTTCCGGTTCGACCTCGCGTCGACATTGGCAAGGGGCCTACATGACGTGGACCGGCTTTCGGCGTTCTTCGAGCTGATCCAGCAAGACCCGGTCATCAATCAGGTCAAGCTCATCGCGGAACCCTGGGACGTGGGCGAAGGTGGCTACCAAGTCGGCGAATTTCCACCGCAATGGTCGGAGTGGAACGGCCGATATCGAGACTGGATTCGTGACTTCTGGCTCGGACAACGTCGTCCATTGGCGGAACTTGGGTATCGCATCACGGGCAGCAGCGATCTCTACGCCGAAACGGGTCGTCGGCCCTATGCAAGCATCAACTTCGCAACCGCGCACGATGGCTTCACGCTGCGCGATCTTGTGTCCTACAACGAAAAGCACAATCTCGCGAACGGCGAGCAGAACCAGGACGGCGCCAACGACAACCGATCCTGGAACCATGGGGCGGAAGGGCCAACCGACAACGCCTGGATCGTCGATCTCCGGACCCGACAGCGCAAGAACATCCTCACCACCCTGATGCTTTCGCAGGGCATGCCGATGCTGCTGGCGGGCGACGAGCTGGGCCGGACCCAGCACGGCAACAACAACGCGTATGGGCAAGACAATCCGGTGTCCTGGGTCGATTGGGCCAACGTTGATGAGCCCTTCCTCGACTTCGTGCAGCGACTCGTCGCGCTGCGCAACGCCCACCCCACCTTTCGCCGCCGCCATTTCTTTCACGGCCGTACGCTGATGGGCACCGATGTGCGCGATGTGCACTGGTTCGCCGCCACAGGTCGCGAGATGACGGACGCCGATTGGTGGAATGCCCGGGTCCTTACGGTGGGCATCTACTTGAACGGCGACGCAATTGCGTACCGTGATGAACGAGGTCAACCGGTGGTCGATGACCACTTTCTGGTGGTCCTGCATGCGGGCGACGAATCTGTGGAGTTCGTGATTCCCTCCGCAGAGTGGGCTTCGTCGTGGACGGTCGCCTTGAGCAGCTTTCCCGACCTCGACGGACACCCCGACCGATGGACGCCCGGTCAGGCGTTGACGGTCCCTCCTCGCACCGTTGTGGTGCTTACGCATGCTGTGGATAGGTGATCAGCTTGCAGGAGCGAAGCGACGAAAGCTGACCGCGTAGGCCTGCAGGCGCGGAGCGCCGAAGGCCAGCGGTGATCAGGCTTCGTCGCTTGCGGCTCCTGCAGCCTGATCACCGGAGTGGACAGTTCTTGGGTGGCGCAAAGCCTCAGGATCGACCACCCCAAAGGCATGGACCCGCATCGTCACGCCACCCTGTCTGCTTCCCGCCATGGCGGTGATCCCGAGGATTACTGGCCACTTCACCACCTCATGGATGCCACCAAGGAGCTTTGCTCCGACAACCGACATCGGCTGTTGCACAATCTGTGGGGCATTCGCCAGGTTGTGATTCCGTTGGTGGGTCCCGTGATCGAGGCTGCGGGTCGTACGGTCCGCACCAAGACCGTACTCGAACACGATCATGTTCAGGCCGACTTCGGCGGGCGGTTCATCCCCACCCTGACCGACTTCGTGGACGCTATCGCCCCCGAAGGCGATGAGTCCAAGCGTTTTGTCGGTATCCAAGCTCCGTATCGCGACGATGATGAGGCGATGCGCCTGTTGCTTTCGCCCTACTTCGTGACGGGCCGCATCCGAGCCTTGCTGGTGACGCACAACACGTGGTTTCTCGGCGAGTTGCTGCCTCGCCTGTGCCGGCGACCCCCTCGTCTCGTGCCTCCAGGTGTGCCTCCCGACGAGCTGTTCGCTCGCATGAAGTTCGAAGCTTGGATGGACAACGGAGCCACGCTGCCGAAAAGCGCGCCGCGTCGCTCGGCCTTTACGCCGCTTTCCAAGGAGGCCCCATGCCGTTCGTGATCCGAAGTCATGGTTTCGAGTACAACGACGAGTTCTACGCGGCCGACGGACCGTCGCGCACAATGGTGCGGCGCGTGTACGACAAACGCGAAGAGGCCGAAGACGTCCTCGACCGAATGCAGCGCGAATGGTTGAAGAGCACGTGGCGACTCATCGATTGGTTGTGGGACAAACCCGCGGAGGCCCAACAAGGCTTTGTTGTCTTACTCCATCAATATCGCACCGGTGAGGTCGTTGATCCCGAAGAACGCGACGATGCCTTCTGGGAAGCCAACCTCGAACTGCCCGAGGACCTGACCGACGACCAGCTCGACGAACTTGTTCGTGTGGGGCAGTTCGAGTTTGGTGTGGTGATGGCGTTCGACGGAAACCTAAGCGACGATGAATCCGATTCGAGCGAGATCGACGAATACGTGACCTATGGCGATTCGGAACTCTACAGATTGCTCGAGCAGTACGACCCCGCCCCTTGGCCGCCCGAAGCTCCCACCCCGCGTGCTTTGCAGGGCGTGGCACCGGGGGTGCATGTGGCCTGGGATTGGGTGGCAAGCCAGTCGCCGCTCGTCGCCGTCGAACGTGCTGAAGCACGCAAGCGCGCACGAATGCTTGCGGTCAGCTGGTATGACCCTGTCTTTCGTGCTCTCGTCACCTACACTCCCGACCTTGGGCGCCTTACCGAACTGATGCGAGGGTGATCAGCGGCAAGCGAAGCTTGCGCGAGTCTGATCAGGCTGCAGGAGCCGCAGGCGACGAAGCCTGATCAGACTCCCTCCACCCGAGCCCGTACTTGGGCGCCAAGCACCACGAGAATCGGAGGCACCAGCGCCACCGCAAGGCTCGACCATAGCGGTTTGAGACCCGTTTCCGCGATCGTAGACACCAACCCCAACACCACCATCAGCCCGGCAAGAACCGCACCGTGCAAGACGGGTCGGCGGGGCGCGATCCACCCGGTGACATAGCCCGCGATAAAGGCCACGATCAGCGAGGCCCCAAGCTCCGCCAACAACAGCCAGAATGAGGGTTCACCAGTGGCTTCGAGGACGGCCGGCGCCACGAAGGTGACGATGGCAAAGAAGGCGCTAACGCCAATGATCAGGGTGACGTAGCCGCCAACCACGGCAAGGATGCTGCGCAACATGAAAGGACTCCTCAACAGGGTTCGTCCTCGGGGACGGAGCGCACCGCATTCGATCGCAAGGTTTTTGAAGAGAGCCGCTGACGCAAGGCCTTCCGCGCTCGATATACACGATTGATCGCCGCACTACGTGAAATCCCCATCGCGACCGCCACGTCGGCCATCGACAAGTCCTGCCAGTAAAACAGTTCAAGGGCGATCTGGTCGTCGGCAGGAAGCCGCTCGAGCGCAGCCAGCAGGTGCCGTTGGGATTCGTGGCGGGTGAGGGCGGTCACCGGACCGGTGCGTACCTCGGCAAGGCTCGTACGCGCAGGCTCGAAGGTGCGGTCCCGGGCTTTTGCCCGCAGTGCGTCGTAGAGCGCGTTGCGGGCGATGCCGAACAACCATCCCGCAACGTGGGTTACCCGGTGGCCCTGCCGAACTGCCTCGAGGGCCTTGAAAAAGGTCTGCTGCACGAGGTCGGTCGCCTCATCGGGCGGCAGTTGCCGCGTGAAGAACCGCGCCACTCGGTCGCCATACCGCTCGTAGAGCACACGACCCGCTTCCACGTCGCCCGCGGCCCAGGCTCCCAGTGCATGGTCGTCGTCCATGCACTGGAGTATGCCTCATGCCATGCGAGCCCCACCCGACGACCCCATCGCGCATCGGCTGGCCCGGGCCCAGGCCGCCGCGCGTTTGTTTGGCGGGTCTCCCGAGGTGGTCCGGGTCGGTCGCTACGAGGTGCGGCGATGGCTGGGCGCAGGGGCGTCAGGCGTCGTTTACGCAGCCTGGGACCCCAACCTCGAACGGGAGATTGCCCTCAAAGTGCTGCGAGCGGGGCGCGCCCAAGATCAGGTGTTCGCGGAGGCGCGCGCGCTTGCGCGCCTCAGTCATCCTGGTGTCGTCACGGTTCACGACGTAGGGGTCCACGAGGCGTACGTGTTCGTGACGATGGCCCGGGTGGATGGACCCAACCTGCGAGAGTGGTGTCGAGACCAGTCGGTGGCCGAGGTCGTGCACGCCTGGCTTGACGTCGGTCGTGCCCTGGCGGCCGCCCATGCCGAAGGCATCGTCCACCGCGATGTGAAGCCTGACAACGTCGTCGTGGGAACGAAGGGTCGGGTGACGCTGGTCGACTTCGGACTCGCCCGCACGGCCGGCACCCCCGCCCAGGCCACCGGCACCCCCGCTTACATGGCACCCGAGCAGCGTCGGGGCGAACAGGCGCAGGCTGCCTCGGACCAGTACGCCTTTGCGGTTGCGATGGCGGAGACGTTGGGGCCACGCTTGCCCCCTCGCTTGGGCCGCGTGCTGGCCAGGGCCGGCGCAGAGTCCGCCCACGATCGGTACGCCACGATGGAGGACCTGCTCCACGCCCTGACCGATGACCCCACGGGCCGCGCCCTCCGCACCACGATGGCCGCGGTCTTGGCCGTGTTCACGGTCATTGCGCTAGTGGGCGCGGTCCTTCAGATGGTGATGTTTTCGCGGGCGATGTGGGGGAGCTGATCCGGCGCCGGCGCAACAGCCATCCGGGAAACAGCACCAGCGCCCCAAGACGACCCCCAGTCGCCCAACATCCGCTTCTTCGCCCCTCGTCGGGCTCGGAACTCGGCGTAGGGGAGGGCTTTTGGGGAGCCCCCGTGTCGGCGAGCCCGGCGGTGTCGCCCGTCATTCCAGTGTCGCTGACCGGACAGCCCTCATCGATCGCTTCATTGCAGTTGTTGTCGAAGCCATCGCACAGCTCGGTGGCCAAGGGGGAGACCTCCGATGCAGTGTCATCGCAATCCTCGTCATCCTCCACGACATCCGTCCGCAGGGTGGGGGGAACCGCGAGCGCACCCGCGTCGACGAAGTAGCCCGGCACACCGTAAGGTTTACACCCCAAGAGCGCGTCGACGTTGTCGTCGCCAAATCCGTCGCCATCGAGGTCCGGGTAGAGCGCCACTACGGTAGGCCCGTTGTCGAACCGCCGGTCGCAGTCATCGTCAAGACCGTTGCAGATTTCAGGCTGGATGGGGCTCACAAACGGTGTGGTGTCGTCGCAGTCCTGCGCGTCGGTCACATAGTAGGCGATGGGGTCGCAGGATAGGACGGGAAGTTGGCGGCTGTCGCCAAATCCATCCCCGTCGTTGTCGGGGTACCACCGCGTGTCAAACCCCTCATCGACCTGACCATCGCAATTGTTGTCGGCAAAATCGCAAACCTCGGGAGCTCCCGGGTAGACGTCCGAGCGGGTGTCGTCGCAGTCCATCGAAGCCACGAAACCGTCATTGTCGGTGTCGGGGAACACGTTCGCCCAAGCGGACGAGACGAGCAGTACGGACAGCATCGCACCTCCATCATCCATCACTACGCGCCAGGGCTCAGATTCGGGGAAAAAAGATTCCACGGGCGGGCATGGTGAAGCGTTGTGCCCACGGAGGGTGGATGACTGTGACCAAACCGCGCACGGGACGTGAGCCGGTTCCCGACCACGAGTTGGTGGCTCGCTTCCGCGCCGGCGACGAGCAGGCGTTCACGGCCCTCTATGAGCGCTACAACGCGCGCATCACCAGCTACGCAGCGAGGCTCTTGGGGGCTCGCGAAGAGGGCGAAGAGATGTGCACCGAAGCGTTTCTTCGGGTGGTCCAGGGGCGCGTCAAGCCCACCGGTTCGTTTCGGGCCTACCTCTTCACCGTCGTGCACCGCCTGTGCATTGACCGGCTGCGCTGGCGTGGACGCCGCGACCGGGTGCTTCAACTGATCGGCCGCGCCCCTCCCGAACGTGAAGACATCGAGTTGCGGACGGCCACCAACGAACGCCAACGCCATCTGCATCGGGCCATCGCGAGACTATCGACCCATCACCAGGCGGTGGTGCTGCTCACCTATGTCGAAGGATTGACCTCCCCCGAGGCGGCCGAAGTTCTGGGATGGACCGATCAACAAGTAAGATCCAAACTTGCCTATGCCCGACGACTGCTGCGGCGGGAACTCGAGGGGCTGAACGATGGATGAGCTAGAACAGCAGTTGCGCAATCTCAATGCGCCGTTTTCGAACCGCCACTCGGCCACCGAGGTCCTGGCTATCGGGCGGAGGCGGAAGCGCCGACGTCGTGCGTGGGTCGCCGCATCCGGAGTCATCATGGCGGGACTCGTCGTGGTGGCCCTTGGCCCTCCGGTCTCCACGGAACGGGAGCGAGGAGGCGTTGAGGCCCCGCAGGTCGTGCTGCGCGCAGTGGCCGAAGGTCCCCAAGGTCTTCGGCCGCTCGCGTCGTCCAGCAGACTGGGGTCTGACGAAGCGGTGGTGTTCCAGATCGAAACCACGGAACCCGGCACGCTGTCGCTCGGCGTCGACGGAGGAGCCCACATTTGGCCCCCCGTAGGCCAAACGTGGCATGTCGATGCGGGTGAGCACTACGTTGGAACCGACGTGCCGCTGTCGTGGACGCCCGATGCCGATCCCACCGCCCCAAAGAAGGTGGTGGCCACCCTGTGCGCGGAGGACGCCCCTACCTCCTGCGCCACCGCCAGCCTGGTCGTGAGTTGGGCCACGCCATGATCTGGGCCTGGCTTCTCGCAAGCTGTGTCCGCGCCCCGGTTGAGGCCGCAGGCGACCTCACGCCGCGGGGGGTCGAACCGGCTCGTTCCACACGCGAGGCCCTCAACGCCGTCATGCAACCCCGCCGCGTGGCCCTGCTCATCGGCATTGACCGCTACGACGACCCTCAGTTCCCCGATCTCAAGCACGCGGTTCACGATGCAAACCTGTTGGGCAGCATTTTCGAGGACCGCGTGGTCGGGGGCTTCGATGAAGTGAACGTGCAGGTGTCCGGACCCACCCGGGCCGACATGCTCGCGTCCCTGCGCAATCTCGGGCATCTACGACGAGATGACGTCTTGGTGGTCTACTTTTCGGGACACGGCACCCGCGCCACGACAGGCACGGGCGGTCGCCGGTTCCTTCTGCAACGCGACAGTCGGGCGGCAGACCTCGCCACGACGGCCATCGATCTGGAAGAACTGCAGCGGTGGTTTTCCAATCTGGCTCCGGCCCGCAAGGCGTTGATCGTGGACGCGTGCTTCTCGGGCGATGGCAAGTCGGTGGTTCGTCCAGAGGATCGAGGGGCCAAGCCGGGGCAGCTGTTGCCCGCCGCGGCGACGCGAGGTCCCGGTGAAGCGCACCTCTTCGCGACCTCCACGGGACGACCGGCGCTCGAAGACGATGAGCTGGGGCACGGCGTCTACACCTACTACCTGATCGAGTCGCTCTCGTGGTCCTTCGCAAAGGCGGATCGGGACGGGGATGGCGTCATCACGGCATGGGAAGCGCACGACTTCGCTCGCACGCGAACCTTGCGGCGGACCGGGGAACGCCAAGTGCCCGAAGCGGCGTTTCGCGTGGTGGGGATGGCCGACGTGGTGTTGGCGGGGCGTCCGCAATTCCGCAAGCAGCGGGATCGTTCCCTGGTCTACCTGTACCCACCGCCCCATCACCCCATGTCTGGTGCCACCGTGCTCGTGGACGGACGGGCTCGGGGGAGCTTTCCAGGCACCGTCACCCTATTGCCCGGCCGCCATCACTTCCGGTTCAAAGAGTCAGACGGAACCACCTTTGCCGAGGGTCATCTGAAGTTGGTCCCCGGGGCCACACTCCGGGTCGAAGATCTGGCCCGACAGCTCCGAGGGCCCGCCTATGGCGTAATCGCCCATGGGTTCGCGGCGGGCGGCTTTCTGCCCAACGAAACCGGCTTCGGAGGGGCCATTGGGGCCTACATTCGGAACAACTCGACGCCCCTTCGCGGACTGGTGCTCACCGGCGAAGCCGCGGTTGGTGGCGGATCTCGCCCTCTCATCGACCTGGGACTCGGGCTTGGCGTTCAGCATGATCGAGGCCGCTGGCGTCTTCGCGCCGGGGGCGAACTGCGTCACGTCACCTTGCCGACGACCACGGGCCGAGAAGGCTGGTGGTTCTTCGGTCTCGGCCCAACAGCCACGATCGGGTTCGTGTCGGGCGACCGCATGGCTTGGACCCTTCGCACCCGCGTCGCCTTGGCCGGCCTCGACACCGATGACGACGGACTTGTCGATCCCATCTGGTGGCGAGCCGCATCGTTTGGGCCCGAATGGACCTGGTAGGCTGCGGTTAGAACATACCTTGGACCGACCGGGAGGGACATGTGTCGAGCGAACGGATCGAGAGCTTCGAAGCGTTCTGGCCCTACTACTTGGGTGAACACCGCAACCCCACCTGCCGCGTCCTCCACTACATCGGCACCACCTTTGCCATCGGCTGGCTCATCGCCGCTGCCGTGACGCTCAATCCTTGGCTCGTGCTCGCGGCTGCATTCAGTGGCTACTTCTTCGCTTGGATTGGGCACTTCTTCGTGGAGAAGAACCGTCCCGCCACCTTCACCTACCCGTTATGGTCGTTGCGGGCTGACTTTCGCCTCTACGGCCTCCTTGTCACGGGGCAGCTGAAGCACGACGCGGCGTTCCAACGCGTCATCCTCCAGGCCGCCTAGGCCTTGCTGATGTGGTGGTTGGCCTTAGGCGCAGGAGCCCAGACCCCACCCGACGCCTGGGCCCGCATCGACGACGGGGACGTCATCGTCCTTCGACCCGTAGGGGCCGCGTTCGACGAGGGGTTCAGCAACGCAGACGATGGAACGGGAGCGCCGTTTGATCGCGCGATCGAACGTGCCCTGGAAGACCGAACGACGCTGCCCGACTTCGTGGCGGTCTACATCTCGGCGGGCCAACCTCGACTCATCTTTGGGGCCACGGCCTTCCACAAGACCTACAACCGCCGCCTCGAAGGGGTGGGTCCCAACGAGCGGGAAAACACGCGAATCCCCATTCGAGCCGGCCTTTACCTGAACCGACCGAGCACCTTCGCCGCCCTGCCCGACGGGTTTGCAAGCTGGATTTTCCAGCATGAGGTCGGCCACTACTGGCTTGCTCGGGTCCGCATCGACGTCGGGCAGGGTCGTGACGACGGGTTGCTGGGGCGTGGTCAGTCCCATTGGAACTACTTTCTCGACACAGGAGGTTCGCCGCTCGAAGGCAACCGTTGGATCGACAACGGCGACGGGAGCTTCACAACCTGGCCTGTCCAAGGCGGCTTTTCCGACCTCGACCTTTACCTGATGGGCCTTCTGCCCCCCGAAGAGGTCGAGCCCTTCTTCGTCATCGACCCAACGGACCCGAACGGGCGCACCCGAACCTCGTCCCCGGATCCGGACTGGCTGTTCCGACCCACCACCGTGCACGGTGTACGCATCGACCTAAGCGTCGACGATGTGATCGCCGCAGAAGGACCGGTGCGTCCTGCCTATGGCGAGGCCCCCACGAACTTCACGGTTTTGACGGTGCTGGTGGTGGGTCCTGAAGAGATCATCGATCCCGAGGATTTCGTTCGCATCGACGGACTGCACACGCAGTACACCAAGGATTGGTCCGTCGCGACCCGCACCCGAAGCCAAATGACCTTCACGCCTCCCCAAGACCGCTTCGCCGTGCCTCCCATCGACGCCCCGGCGTACATTCCGAAGGCGGCCCGATGATCCTCTGGTTGGTGGCGTGTGGCCCAGGCCCCCTTTCGATCGAAACCCGCTCCCTTCCTGAAGCTCGCGTTGGCGAACGGTACGACGTTCGCATCGACGTGGCGGGTGGCCGCAAGGTGACGTTTGCCGCAGCGGGGCTCCCTTCTGGGCTCGCGCTCCACCCGGACCGCGGCGTGCTGAGCGGCACGCCCACCACTGCGACCACCTCGACCCTCGATGTCACCGCGACGTCCCGTGACGGAACGCAGGCCATCCGCAGCTTTGAGCTGGTGGTGGGGGGTGCCCAACGGGGCTGTGGCGAACGCTTTGAAGGCACCTTCACGGCGGCCGCGGGAAACGGTGCGGACCTCGATTGGGACGTAAGCGAGGGTTGGGCGTCACGAACCATGATCCTCCCGGGCCCTCAAATCCATCGGGTCGACCTGCGGACGGCAGGCGACGCCGACCTCGCGCTGTACTTGATCGAGCCAGGGCAAGCGCTCGTTCCAGGAACCCGATTGGACACGCAGGCCGAGGCCATCTTGCCCCGTGAACAGGTCGAGGGCGCTCCCCTGGCCATCGGATGGAACACGGTCCCCAACCTGGGGGCGCACTTGGCCGTTGGCTCCGATCCTACGCTGCTTGTTGTTGCGAACGCCCCCGGAAGCTGGTCGATCACCACCGAGTGCCTTCCGGGTCCCCTCTTCGAATCCACGGTCCTCGGTCCGTTCCGACGCGGTGACGAAGTACGGGCGGGCTTCCGGGCCACGCGCGGGGAACAGGGGCTCCTCGTCGAGGCCCTGGATCCGCTGCCCGACGGCCTCGGCATGACCACGGGAGGGGCCGTGATCGGCGTGGCCAGCGTGGCGGGAATGCATCCGGTGCGGCTGCGCGCCTCGAATGCGGATGGCTTCACCACCGAGGTGGGCGCCGCCATCGGGATTCATGAGCCTCTCCGGCCCGCTTGTGGCGAGACCGTGGCCTTGCCCGACACCGTGCTTGACGTCACCTTGCGGGACGTCCGTCGCTTGGTGTCGCTCGAGGCCGACTGGGCCAACCACGTCGCCCTGCGCTGGACGATCGAAACCGAGGCCCCGGCTCGGGTGCTCGCGGTCCCTCCGACCCAAGGGTTGTTCGCAGATCCGCAGGCCGACGTCGAAACCGTCGAGGGCCCCGTGGTGGTCGACCAAGCCCCCAACAGCTGGCCCGATGCGGCGTACTGGCAGCGCTGGCCTCAATCCCGCCTCGTCGTATCGGGAACCGTCAACGGCGCCGTCACCCTTGAATGCGACGATGGACCGCGCCTCGATGCTGCGGCCCTGCCGGTGCTGGAGCCCGGAGGCGGACGGACCCTGCCGGTGGCCGGCGGCACCCCACCCTTCACCTGGTCTGCCCAAGATCTCCCGGCCTCGGTCAAGCTGCTCCCCGACGGCACCTTTGTCACCGATGGGACCGACTTCGGAGAGGCCCTCGTCACCGTGCGCGTGGTCGATGCAGAAGGGGAGTCGTGGTCCACGACCGAACCGCTGTTTGCCTCCTCCCAGGCGGCGTGTGGCGACGCCGTTCCCGTCCTCCGGTGTGGAGACGATGTGGCGGACCTTCCTCGCGAACCCGACCTCCCCACGGCCTGCATCGGGGCCGCCGATGTGCTCGCTTGGGACTGGGTGGTCATCGGCGCGCGCGGGCTTACGCGCGATGAGTTTGCCGCGTTTCCCCCTGCCGGAGGAGATCCCTTCCCGCTCGTGTCGCGTCGGGCCTGGGCGCTCACCCGAGGGGGGATCGGGCTAAACGACGCACTCGAGCCCTACGACGGGCGACCTTTCCTGTTCGCCCAAGTATCGGAAGACGAAGCCCCGTTCTGCGTTCGCTGTGGCGAGGGGGTTCGTCCGCTTGACGCGCTTGACGATTGCCCGGAGTAGCTCGCGCTACTGCCAGGTGTCCTGCTCGTGCTCGTGCTCATGGCAAACGCCGGTGCACGTGCCGCCTACGTAGGTGATGCCGTTGGGCTGGACCTGCTTGATCCCGTCCACGTGGTAGTCACCATTGACGATGGCCTGCTCGGCGTCCGTGGTCTGGGGATGGCACTCGTAGCACTGGGCTTCGGCCTCGGTCATGTGGAACGCGTGGCGGCCCGACATCTGCTGCCAATCCGCGAGCTGGCTCTGCAGGCCGTCGGGATGGCAGCTGTAGCAGTA
This sequence comes from Myxococcota bacterium, assembly GCA_039208735.1. Taxonomy (GTDB): domain Bacteria; phylum Myxococcota_A; class UBA796; order UBA796; genus DRPG01. Next base: position 44,732 of record JBCCQY010000039.1, read on the forward strand.
CATGGGGTCGCCCACCGAGACAAACCCATCGTCAAACCGTCCACTTCCGTGACAATAGACGTTTGCGCAGGTTCCACCAAGGTAGGTGGCCACCGGTGACAGCCCGCCGGTGTAATCGAGTTCGCCGTAGCCGGGGGTCACGTCGTCGAAAATGTGGCCTGGCGTGAGCACGTCGATGCGCTGGGCGTGACAACTCGAACATCCGTACGCCGGGTGCGAGTACGCAACGCCACCGGTGACGTGCGTCGTGTGGGGCGCGAACGCGAGCGACACCGGGCTGTTGTCGATGTCTTCGGGCGGTGCGCCGGTCACGTTGTCCACCCCACCGTGGCAGTAGGTGCAGTTGGTCCGCCACCCTGGCTCATGACATTCGTCACACGAGACCCCCGATCCCCCAAGGAGATCGGCCCCATGACAACTCCGGCAATCCCCGTCGGTCTGCAGATTCGCCGCGAGACCATGGGCTTCGGGCTCCGCCCAACCAGGGGGGTGAGGATTGACGTTCGGATCGCCCGGATCGGGTGGTACGCCCGGCACGCAGTCGTTGGGGGCTCCCTCGTTGATCCAGTCGTAAATCACGTTGGTGAAGACCGCGTCAAGGGCCCCATTTGGCGGCATGATCTGGCCGTCGTTAGGTCCGAATGGCCCCACCATCTTGGTGTAGAGCCACGACCCATTGGGATTGCCTGGCGCCACCAGCGGTCGTCCGTTGGCGGCCGGCACATTGACGATGGCTTCGTAGGGAGCCGTGTCGAGGTCGAGCCCGCCGCCGGGCACCGCACCCGAGTGGCAGCCGGTCACGCAACTCACCTGAAAGACCGATTGCACATCGCAAAACTGGCCAATGAGAAACCCACCCTGGAACTCCTGGTCGGTGGGGAGCGGGCCAGTCGGAAGATTATCGATCGGGGGGAGCGGCTCTTCCTCCTCAAACCATGGGAAGAGCTGACAACCCATCAAAAACAGGGGCATCAATCGGGTCACGCCGACTCCACCCCCACGCCGGGCCAACCGTACCCTATGCGGCAAGGACATGGATCGAAGATCAGCTTGCAGGAGCGAAGCGACGAAAGCTGACCGCGTGAGCCTGCAGGCGCGTAGCGCCGAAGGCCAGCGGTGATCAGATTCGCGCAGGCTTCGCTTGCCGCTGATCAGAACGGAGCGTCGTCTCGACTATCCGCAGCCGCCGGATCGGTGCGCACGAACGTCTCGGCCGACGCGCCAAGGCACCCCTTGAAGTCCCCAAGACGTGGATGAACCTTCCGATCTGCGCGCATCTCGATGTCGTTGCCGTTCACGGTGACCGTGAGATCGCCGATGACCGAGGCGCCGCCACCCTTGTTGCGCAGCCAAACGTTTTCCTGGGTAAAGCTCAACAAGTCGTTGGCCGTGAAAGGACCTTGGCCGCTCGAGAAGTGACTCACGGCGAGTTCGAGCACGTCCGGTCCAAAGTCGATCACGATGGACAGGAAGTACTCCTGCGAAAGGTCATTGAGCGCATCGTAGGTATGAGGACCGGAAAGGTCTTCGAGGGTCAGCGTCGCTACCACCTCAGTTGCGGTCACGGCAAGCGTAGCCGCGCGGATGTCGGCCACGGGAGAAAGCCCGGCATCCCCCGCCACGTCGGTCAACGCCAGAGGTAGAGCAACGCCGTCGCACGCGGCGGGCGGTAGGCCCGTATCGGTGTCGGTGTCCGCATCGCTATCGGCGTCGCTGTCCGCATCGCTGTCCGCGTCCGCATCGGTGTCGCCATCACTGTCGGCATCGGTATCCGTGTCCGTGTCGGTGTCCGCCTCAACGGCGGAATCGGTCTTTGCATCGTCTCCAATGCAGCCCGCTGCCAACGTGATCCAAAGCCTCAGCATCGATCCTCCCTACGTTTCCGGGTGTATGGAGCCTCTGTCCTCTGGTCCACCGCTCTCCGCATTGACAACCCGTGAACAACTGAACATTCGGACAGTGCAGCAGATTATCCAGCGGAGATCGGGGGGAACCGAATCTCTCTTCGCTTGTCATCTTCAGATGTCGAATTCTGCTTCCGTGGCGGACAGATCAGGGCTATCCAGTTGGCTACGCGCGTAGGTGCCCTCGCTCGACGGGGCGGAGACCGATGGGCACCGTAGGAGTTGTTTTGATGGCATTTGGATTGAAGAAGGAGACCCCTTTCATGAACCTCTTCGCGATTGAGGGTGGAAAGGGTAAGTTTGACGTTGAAAAACTGGCGCAAGGGTTCGCCCGGCGCAACACCGGTTGGTCCATCCCCGAGGCGTACCTTGGGTTGGTGGTCGCCACCGCGATGGCGGACGGCGTCTACCATCGTGAAGAGCAGGAAGAGGTCCTAAAGTTGGGCCGACGGTCGCGGGTGCTCGCCGAGATGTCGATCGAGCAACTTGCCGCGACCAACGACATTGTGAATGAACGGTTCAAGACCCACCCCAACGCGCTGCGCGAGGCCTGCGAGACCTTGCCCGACGAGATGCGCCTGGCGGTGTTTGGGCACTGTGTCGAGATCGCGCTTGCTGACGGCGAACTGCATAAGTCAGAAGCGATCTTTCTCGAAAACTTGGTTTCGATAATGGCGCTCGACCCGAGAGAGGCGGAACAGGTCGCCGAGGTGTTCATCCTCACGGCGAAGTACTAGTTCCTCCATTCTCGGTGAATTTCGCCATCATCCACCGATAGACACACGCCCGCGCTCAACCTTCTACAAAATCGAACTGGCCGTCGACGAATTCCGCTCCAATGAAATCGTCGACGCGCCAGCTCACTCGTGACCCACCTCGACCCGAAGACCCGGGATCGAAGCAGCTAGCGCACGAAGCGCTTCCAAACTGTGCGCATTCGCCTCGTGGTCCACCGTGTAGGTTCCCGGCGTCACGCCGTGGTCAAACCCCCACCGGGTGTGGGAACAATCCCCCGTGAACAACACGGGACCGTGGGTCGTCCGGGCGAGATAGGCTGTGCTTCCTGGCGTATGTCCTGGGACATGGAGCGCCCATAGTGAGCCATCACCGAGTACATCGACAGCGTGCTCGATGGGCCCAAGGGGCGCGGCAGCTTCGAAGCGCCATAAGGTGAGGGGACGGTCGCCCAGGCCTCGCCGAAACGCACCGAACGATAGGCGGTCGCTCATGGAATGGGGCCGTTCATCCCCTGGCCCCGCGTATACCGGGACTTCGAGGGGGACGTCCGGTAAGCCCAGGATGTGGTCGAGATGGGTGTGGGTCAACAGAACACCGACCAGCGGGGCCTGCTGTCGCGACAAAATGTCGGCCAACGGCTCCACGATCTCGATGTCCCGTACGAAGCGAGCCACCAATCCGCGAGCCGCCAAGGGGGCCCGTGGCATGCCTGTGTCGATGACGAAGGCTCCCACCTCGGGATGCACGAGCACATGAACCGGCAGCACAATGTCATAGGGTCGATCCTCAAACTCGGCGGCTCGAGGGTCCTTTAGATCGAGCAACCCCGACAACGGCACCGACCACCGCGCCGAAATGACCGCCTCATGAACCAACGGCCCCGGCACTTCCCAAGCCGCTTCCGCCGGTGGATGAAAGCCGGCGGGAACCGTGGACACGGGCCGTGCACATCCGAGGGTCATCCAACCGGTCATCCACATCCCAATGCGCATCCGTCACCTCCTGGATGTTCATCCTCCATTCGAAAAGGGTTGACATTGCCCAATTTAGGAAGCCATCCATCCATTTATGGATGCATCGATTGAAGATTGGCAGTTGGTCGCCACGGCGTGGCGGAAGGGAAGCTTCACGGCCGCCGCGATGGCCCTCCGAGTCGGTCAGGCGACGGTATCTCGACGAGTGGGCGCCCTTGAGTCGCGGATCGGACATCGGCTGTTCGACCGCCATAAGACGGGCCTCGTCGCGACCGAGGCGTTGCGGTCCCTCCGCCCCCAGCTCATGGCCCTCGAATCCGCCTCTGTCGAGCTGCATCGGGCCCTCGACGGGCTTGAGCAAGATGTTTCGGGGGTGGTGCGAATCGCGGGGCCGCCGGGACTCTGTGTGGACTGGATACCGCGGCTCGCCGAGGCCGTTCGCAACGAACATCCGGACGTAACCCTCACTGTTCTCGCCGATATCGAACCGCGCGACCTGGTTCGCCGAGATGCCGATCTGGCGCTTCGCTACAGCTCGACCCCCCATGGAGACCTGCTCGTCCGAAGGATTGCGACGGTTCAGACAGGACTCTTCGCAAGCCCCGCCTTGCTGGCTCGACTGCCGAGCCCACTCAACCTGGCCGATGTGCCCTTGGTGCAATGGGCGGATGACTTGGCCGACATTCCCATGGGCCGGGCGCTCGCCGCACTCGGTGGCCCCATCGCGGCGACGGCCAACGACTACCTGGTGCTGCGGGCCTTGGTCTTGGCGGGCATTGGCGCATGCCTGTTTGAGGTCCAGACCGCACAGAGGCTTGGATTGGTCCCGGTTCCCGTCGACCCACCCGATGTACCGGCTCAATCTCTGTTTCGCGTCGTACACCGGGCGGTGCGCCACGTTCCCCGTGTGGCCGCGGTCATCGAAATCGTGGACCGCTTAGCCCGCGTGAGCTGAATCCACGCCCGGGGGGCCACCACCTCTTCCATCGTCCACACATCCACCGTCTCGATGCGGCCGCGCAACTGCACATCGGCCACGCGGCCCAACCCTTCCGGGCCTCGCTCGGCCACGGTCGCTCCGGACACGAGCAAGGGCAAATCCACCTCTTTTGTTAGGGCTTCGAGCCGACTCGCCGTATTGACGGTGTCGCCGAGGACCGTGAATTCCATCCGTAGGCCACTGCCCAGGCAACCCACCACGAGTTCGCCCGTGTGCACCCCGATTCCCACACGGAACGCCACATCCCCTGTTGCGAGTTCGCTCACCGCTTGTTGCATCGCCAGTGCGGCACGCACCGCCAAATCAGCGTGGTCCTCACGCGACTCCGGCACGCCGAAAACGGCGAGCATGCCATCCCCCATGAACTTGTCGACCACGCCATGGTGGTCGACCACAACCGCCGCAAGGCGCCCCTGAATGACGTTGAGCGCGGCAAGCACCTCGATGGGACTGCGCGACTCGGCCCAGGTGGTGAATCCCCGAATGTCGCTGACCAACACCGTGGCACGCACCGCGCGGGGCTGCGTGACCAACCCAATCGGGTCCTGATGGATGCCGTCGACCACACGATGAGGGAGAAAACGCGCCAACGTGACACGCGCAACTTCGCTGCGAACCGCGCGCCGAACCTGTTGGGTGAGCATCGCCGTCGCCGCGGCGACCCCCACCAAGAGCACCACATGGACCACCATCTGCGCTGCGTCCAAACGGGTCTGGGCGGCGAACCACAGGTAGATGAAGAGCCCCGCTAAGGTCGAGACCCACAAGCTCGACCGCGACATCCGAAAGCCTCCCGTGACCACGAGGAGGCTTGCGCCGAGCGCTGCCGTCGCAAGCTCCATGATCTGCTCGAGCACCGCAAGATCGATGTGGGTGAAGGTCGCCTGGATGCGCCCCACGATCACCGTGGCATCGAGCAGCGGTAACCCAATCCGCAGCCAACTCGGATGCCAACCGGAGCGCAGGGCGAACAGAAGGCCCACCGACAGCGCCAAGTAGGCGTAGGTCGGCACGCGATGGAACCACTCGAGCCCGCTGTCTGCGACCCAGTAGTAGGTTTCCATCGCTGCGAGACCCACAAAGGCCACCGCTCGAACCCACGCAATCGCAATCTCGTTGTGCCGCGACTCGGTCTGCAGCGTACGATCGATCGCGGTTGCGAGCTCCTCGGGGACGGCATTACGCGCAGCGGGGAGTTCGGCCATGCCGGCGTTCTACCACACCAGTCTGCGGCTTGGGGGGGCTGTTCACTCGTTGTGACTGTGGTGGATCTGCCCCCGGCCCATCCGACGTGTGAATCACAGGGTTCAAGCTGCCGCTTGCTCCCGTCTCTGCTCGAGTTCCACACCAATTTCCTTCATCTTTGCATCACTCAACGGGTAGAAGAACATAGCACCTACCCCAATGAGCGAAAGCACGCCCGGAATCACGCTCACGAGCAAGAGAATGCCCAACAGCGCCGTCTCGGATTGGTCTACGTTGGGTACGTAGTCGAACGCCTCGAGAACCCACCCTGCGGCAAACCCGCCGATGGCCGCTCCAAACTTGAGCGACAGCATCGCGCCCGAAAACACCAGCCCGGTGCTGCGATTTCCGGTCTTCCATTCTCCATAGTCCGCGACGTCCGCGTACATCGCAAACATGATGGGTGCCGTCGGACCAAGCACGAAGTTGATGACGAGATTGAGCACGACGATGGCTTCGAGTTCCGTACCGGGCAAGCCGAACAGCCCAAACGTCAGCAGCGCCCCTGACCCCATGCAGATCAGGTAGGCCCGCCGTTTTCCGATGCGTTGGGTTAGGGGCGTGGTGACGAGGACGCCCAGCACATTGGCCACGCCGCCTGACGTGAGGAACAAGGTGACCAGGGTTTCCACGTCAGGAATCTCGGTGCCGAACAACGTCATCTCATGCACCCCGACGTAGTACGTCAGGTAGTACACGACGGTCGAGCCACGAATCGCGAAATTGGCAAGAATGACCGTACCCAAAACCAGCATGATGCCCAACGCATCGTTCTGGCCGAGCGTTGCGATGTCGGCCCGCAGATTGGTCTGTTCCTCGATCGGTTCAACACGCTCTTTCGTGGTCGCAAAGGTGATCGAGAACAGAACGCCTGCAATGATGCCGAACAGGACCATCGTGAGCGGCCAGCCCACGGTTGGATCCCCATTCCCCAGCCACTTCACAAGCCACAACGTCGAGAATTGGACGAAGACGCCACCCGAGAACGCGCCGACGAAGCGATACGACGAAACGGAGGTCCGCTCCTCGGAGTTGGGTGTAATGACGCCCATCAGGGCGGAATACGGAATATTGATGGCCGTGTACGCCATCATCATGAGGATGTACGTAACATACGCGTAGATCACCTTGCCGCCTTCGGGCAGGTCGGGCGTGCTGAAGGTGAGCACACCTGCCGCCAACAGGGGCAAGATCATCCAGATGAGCCACGGTCGATACCGTCCCCACCGAGACTTGGTGCGGTCCGCAATGATGCCCATCATGGGGTCGTTGACGGCATCCCAGATGCGGGCGACCAAGAACAACGTGCCGGCCGCCACGGGCGAAATGCCAAACACGTCCGTGTAGAAGACCAGCAAGAAGAACTCGAACACCTTCCAATAGAGGTTTGAGGCCGTATCTCCTAGAGCGTAGCCAATCTTCTCACCCGCCGAGAGTTGTCCACCCTCCTTCATTGGGCCCCCCGAGGCGTAGCGCTGCGGAACACGATGCAATGGCGGGTGGGCCTGGGTTCGATGAGGGGGACGGTGTGCGCCATGAGATTTCCGAACTCCGGTTCGAGGGATTTCGTCCGATGGTACAGGGCAGGCCGCACGTCGTATAGATCAGCCCGTCATCTCCTCAAGCTCGAGCCCCTTGGTTTCCGGCACCAAAGCGACGACGAAGACGGCCGAAAGCAGCGCTCCAATCGTGTAAAGGCCGTAGGCACCGGCCAGCCCAATGCTGGTGAGGAGCAAGGGGAACGTCATCGTTACGACGAAGTTCGATCCCCACTGGAAGAGACCCGCCACGGCGAGCCCGGAGCCGCGCAGCTGGTTGGGGAACATCTCGCCGAGCATGACCCACATGACGGGTCCCCATGACAAGTTGAACAAGAACACGTAGGCGTTCGCGGCGGTCACCGCGACAACGCCCATCGCAGGGGAAAGGTCGAGAAGATCGGTACTGAGCGTGGTCGCTTCCGCGAACAGGGTGCCGTTGGCCAGCACCGTACCCGCGGCAAACGTGTGCCCTGCCGAGTACAGGGTGCCCGTTCCGAAGGCGCCTGCCACCAGAGCAAGGGTAAGCGCCATGCCGACCGAGCCGACAAGCAGCAACGGACGTCGTCCGATCCGGTCGATGACGGCAACCGTGATGAACGCTGCGGCGACCGAGATCCCCCCACTAATCACATTGACGAGCAACGCGTCACTCTCGGAAAACCCAGCTGCCTGCCAGAGGACCGCGCCGTAGTAAAAGACGACGTTGATGCCCACCAGCTGTTGAAAGGTGGCCAACCCAATCCCCACCCAAACGATGGGTCGGACCCCGCCAGGGCCGAACAAATCCGAGAATCGAGGTGCGTGATCCGACGCCAGCGTCGTCTGAATCTCTCGCACCTTGGCGCCCACGAGCGGAGGGTCCATCAGGCGGCCCAGGACCCCCTTGGCTTCTTCGAGGCGACCGCGGGCCACGAGGAAGCGAGGGCTTTCCGGAATTCCGAGAAGTGCAACAAAGAACAGGACCGCGGGGGCCATTTCGATCCAAAACATCCAGCGCCACGCCGCGTAGCCAAGCCACCACGTCGTGGTGCTCGTTCCGGCGGCGAACGCGAGCCCATAGTTGGACAGAAACGCGCAAAATAGGCCCAAGATGATGGCGATTTGCTGCACCGTCGCCAACGCCCCGCGAATGCGGGCCGGGGCCACTTCTGCGATGTAGGCAGGGGCAAGCACGCTCGCTGCGCCGACCGCAAGTCCACCGACAATCCGGTAGGTTACGAACTCGAGGGAACCCTGGGCAATCCCGGATCCCCACGCACTCACCACAAAAAAGATCGCCGAGAGAAGGAGCAAGGTCCGTCGCCCGAACCGGTCTGCGAGTCGCCCTGCGACGAATGCGCCGACTGCACAGCCCAGCAGCATCGAGGCCACGTTGAACCCGGTGCCTGCCGAGTCGGACTGAAAGGCCTGCTGCAACCCCTCGACCGTGCCGTTGATCACACCACTGTCGAAGCCGAACAGAAAGCCACCGATCGTAGCGACCCCGCTGATCCGCAGCACAAACCCAAGTTGCCCTCGATTTTCGATGGGGGCCCTCCGCGAAGGGCGAGTCTCCCTCATGTCCCCAGTCTCCGTCAACGACCCGCGACTTCGCTTCGTGACCCTTCGGAACGACCGGGGGTGGTCCGCCCGTTGGTTGACGCTCGGTGCACGTCTGACGTCATTGGTCGTGCCCGATCCGAAAGGGGTGCCTCGCGAGGTGGTTCTCGGCTACGACTCCGTAGAACCCTACGTGGCAGGCACGCCCTGGCTCGGCTGCGTCATCGGTCGGTACACGAACATCATCGAAGATGCGAACTACTCGATCGACGGCGAGCGCTACGAGCTGCGCCCCAACGCCGGCCGCCACCAGATGAATGGTGGTCGACAGGGCTTGCACCGGGTGCTTTGGGACGTCGAGCTGACCGATGATCCCGCAGGACCTGGGGTCCGTTTTTGCCATACGAGTCCCCCCGGAGCCGGCGGACATCCAGGCGAACTCACGGTGACGGTGACCTGGCGACTCGAGCACACCGACACCGTTTCCGTCACCTTCGATGCAACCACGACGGCGCCCACCCACGCGAGCCTAAGTGCCCATCCCTACTTCAACCTCGCAGATGACCGTCGCCAAACCATCCTCAACCACCTCCTACAGCTTGGCGCCCCCACCTACACGCCGGTACGCGCGGGAAACATCCCGACGGGGGAGATTCGGTCGCTCTCCGGCACCGAATTCGACTTCGCTTCGCCGACGGTGATCGGTTCACGGCGCAACGGGCAGTACGACCAGAGTTTCGTTCTCGGACACGCCGGTCCGGCCGCCACCCTGTGGGATCCGGGGTCGGGGAGACGCCTCACGGTGACAACCTCGCTTCCCGGCTTGCAGTTGGACACCGGCACCTACCTCACCGAACGCCAACGAGGCGCGCCCCGGGGGTTTGGGGCCCATGGCGGCGTGTGCCTCGGGGCTCAGGCCTTACCCAATAGTCCCAACATCCCGGCCTTCCCGTCCACGTTGCTCCGTCCTGGACAGCGCCTCACCGCATGGATTCGGTACCGTCTCGACCATGACCCTTCCCTCGGATCAGGGTAGCGGCGCGGCGTCCCCGTGCGGCGCCACGAAAGGCCCCTCGGCAAGGACGCGCCCGGGTCACCGTCGAGGCGATGTCGAAGCGACCGCCAAGTCCTTCCGCGTGCGGCCTTCCCTTCGTATTCCGCGGATGAGAACGAAAATCTCCACCTGGGAACACACATGCCAGGCACGACCAACCCGAAGGGAGATCGTCGAACCACGGCCAGGTTTCCTGCAGCTCCTTCAAGGGCCCACCCTTCCACAGCATCAGGTGCCGCGGATACCCGCCGAAGACTCATTCAGATTGGATTGGAATGAGGCGAGCAAAAACACTCGCCGGTCGTCGAATGTTCCGAACATGCCATCGTCGAACGCGACATGGCAGCCGAAGGGGGCTCGCCAAGTGGAGGAATCCTAGATGCATCGATTCGGCTTCGTCGCGTTGATCCTTGCAGGGTGTGACTTCAAAACTACAAACCTCTTCTCCTTCAACGGGATGATTCTCAACGACTCGGACGCCACTATCGTGGAGGTTCGAACCTATACTATCGAGGCAAGCGCGGACCTTGTCCCGGAGGATTGCGAAGACCAACTCCGTGCGCCAGTCGAACCAGGTGGTAGCGGCGAAATTCGTTGGCCCGCGCTACGGAGCGGTGGAGGATGGGCCATCGAAGTCGTTCTTGAGCCTGGCGGATGTGCCTCCCTTAGTGCGGTTTCGCCGCACCGGGATTTCGTAGTTCCGGCAGACGATGATCCCAAGCTTGCAGCTTGGTCTTCCGATTGCCTTTGTGAAGAGCTGTCGATCGGTAAGTAGCCATATCCCAAGGCTGGAGTTTCTGATTTGAGTACCTCGACGCGAAGCGAAGTGAGGGGATGTCACCGATCCCGACCTCGAGCGGGCAACGGATCGAGTTACCGGCATCCTTCGTCGGGTCGTCGTACCGGCCGTTGAACTGGTCTCAGAAGGCGCGGAAGCCCTCGCCGCCCAGGAGCGCGTGGAGAGCCTGCTAGAGTCTCACCGGAGCCAGATCCGCGAAGGCCCCGTTCCCATCATGGCCGTCGTCCAGCCATCGGCTGCGGGATGGGCCACCCAGGGCAGCCGTTGGTTTTCGAGCCACCGTGTGGGGCGTTCAAATTCGGGCTACCCCCCAACCTCGAAAGCGATAAACAGATTCGGCTGGATGAGCCACACCCCCGCTTCAAGCGAGGAACTCTCGGTGTCGCCCAACACCGAGAAGGTGCCCCGAAATGGACGCGAAACCGCGACTTCTGGGGTGATGCGAGCGGGGCCGGCCTGAATGGCGAGCCCCACCGTACCTCCACCCATCGTGAGCGACGCGCGCCCTACATCACTGGTCAGCAATGTGCTTCGAACATGATCAATACGTGGCCCGAGGGTCAGCTCGTGTTCCCCCAACGGAATCCCAATGAGGACCGGCGCACTGAAGTGGGCCACACTGACCACGATCAACGTGCCGGCATTGACCCGAGGTGCAAAGGCGAGCGCGATAGGCGACGACTCAGGGGTCAGGGTCGCTTTGACTCCGAATCCCAGCCCCCACAAGCCAACCTCACCAAGAATGTCCACCTGGTCGGTGGCCCCTACGCGCACCCCAATGTTGCCGTTGGGCAAGGTGGCCTGACCATCACCTGCATCGAAGACCGCAACGCCACCATCGATGGCCACTTCAACGTTCCCCGTGCCCAAGGCCCGCGCGGTTTGCCCCTGGCGGATCGAAAAGCAACCCGCGAGCATCGCCATTCCCAAAATCGCAAATCTCATTCCCGCTCCACATCTTGGGTTGTGGAGAAAGCTACCGCACGGCGACCCTACCCGCCTTCGATGAGACGACGAGCGGCCACGCGCTGGGCCACCATCGCAAGGACCAAGGTCCACCCCATCGCAAGGGCCAATCCGAGTTCCTCGCGAATGAGTTCATCGTCAAGGTCAAACGGCCGGCTTGGCTCGGCAATCCACCACAACGCAAAACCGAGCACGAACGCAATCCCAAACGCCGGGCGATGCGGCAATCGGCGAAAGGCGGCGAGGAACGAGAGGGCCGCAACCAATCCGTAGGCCAAGATCCACCAGGCTCCATCAGCATCGTTGAGCTGAACCCAGGCAAACCCCAGGAAGGCACATCCCATCAGTCCGCAGACAATCGAAAACACTGGCACGAAGGACCCTCCCCGGATCTTGCGGGTGGTAGCCCGGATTCACGCCCGAAACAACACTTGCATGAGCTGGTCGCACACCTCAACCGGCGCCAAGGTCGAGGCATCATCGGTGCGCCGGATGAGTACGGGCCCGCGGTCCGGATCGGGCACCGCTCGACCGTGTGAACCGCTGATCAACGATGCATCAAGGGGAATCACGTCCATGCGGTACCGAAAGCCGAGCGCCTTGCGGGCAAGCGTCCACGCGACGCGCATCACAGGCAAGGGAAGGTCTGGGTTTACAAACATCTCGACGGGGTCGTACCCGGGCTTCCGATGGATGTCGACGGTGCGGGCGAAGTCCGGCGCACGCGCATCGTCGAGCCAGTAGTAGTAGGTAAACCAGCTATCCGGCCGCGCAAGGGCGACGAGTTCCCCTGAACGAGGATGATCGAGGTGGTGGGCTCGTTTGCCCACCTCGTCGAGCACGGCCTCCACCCCAGGAATCGCCTCGATAAGCCGACGTACTTCGTCGATCCTCGATGGATCATTGACGTAGACATGGGCAATCTGGTGGTCTGCGACGGCAAACGCGGTTGACGCACCTGCATCTAGCAGTTCCCAACCTGACTCTTCACGAATCGCGATCATGCCTGCTTCACGAAGCGCCCGGTTGAGGTGCACCGGCCGAGACACATCGGTGATGCCGTACTCGGAAAGCACGACCACTTCGACCCCTGCGCCTTCGTAGTAGTGGATCAGTTCTTCGAGGACGCCATCGATCTCACGGAGGTCGGACCGTACCCGGGCATCGCCCTCCCCGTGGCGCTGCAAATTGTAGTCGAGATGAGGCAGATAGACGAGCGAGAGGGTGGGTGCGTGGGTTCGATGGACCCACTGGGCCGCTAAAGCGATCCACTGGCTCGACGCGATGCTGGTGTTGGGGCCCCAGAACTTGAACAGGGGAAACGTCCCGAGTTCGCGTTGCAACGTCTCGCGCAGCTCCGCCGGCTTGGTGTAGATGTCGGGCAGTTTGAGGCCGTCCGAGTGGTACTGAGGCCGTGGCGTGACGGTGTGGTCGACGTCGGCGTACATCGCGTACCACCAAAAGAGGTTCGCCACCGTCAGCGACGGATCTCGCTCCCGGGCGAGATCCCACAGTTTTGGGGCCTGGACCAGCTTGTTGCTCTGCCGCCAGAACTTGACCTCACATTCGTCGCGGAAGTACCAACCATTGCCCACAATGCCGTGTTCCGAGGGCCACTTGCCCGTCAGATAAGTCGACTGTGCGGTCGTGGTCACCGCGGGGAGAACTGGGTCGATCGACCGAACTGCGCGATCCTGTGCCCAGGAGGTGAGAAAAGGCATGTCGAGGCCCAGGTGCGATCGGGTCAGCCCCACGACATCGACAATGGCGGTGGGTTTGGCGCGTTCGGTCATCGCGACTCCAGGACCCAGGCGAGTTCCCGGGCGATCGAGGCGTGCAGGCCGCCGACTGGCGGATTTGGAAGCACGCCCCAGGTGTAGGTCTCGACTTCGAGGTGCCGACAAGCAAGCCCCCGCCGCAGGCGTTCGAGGACCTCCCGGACGGCCGACTGGGTGCTCGAGAGCGCACCATAGTCGTCCTCGAACAAAGGAACATGGAAGTGCGTTCTCAGCATCCCCTCCCCATCGCCGGCTGACAAGGCAGCCAGGGCAGGCTCGAGGTCCGTAAATCGGCGGGGCGCCCCCGAGGGCATTTGCATGGCGACTTGGTGCAAGTAGACAGGCTCGTCGAAGGGAGTGAGGGCTCGGGCGACCGCTTGGGCCTCGTGAACATCGCGCCACCGGGCTTCAAGGGCTGATGACAGCTGGATCTTTCCCACTTCAATGGCCTCCGCCCTCAACCCCGCAAGCCCGTCGTCGAGCGACTCGAAGACCACCGCGGCGTGGCACACATCCAGACACACCCCAAGATGGCGACGCAGCCGACGTTCGGCTTCTTCAGCACGGATGCCTGACTGGCGCATGAGGTGGTCACGCCCTTCGCGGAACAAGGTGTCCACAAAGAACGAACGGGCCTGGGCCAGGGTCTCGAGCAAGCCATCGGGCTCGGGCTCCAGGTCGACGTGGATGCGTTGCCCGGTCTCGGCTTCAAGCTCCACAAGCGACGCCGCCACATCCGCCAGGGCACGCGCCGCCTCGGACATTGCCCGATGGGGGTCAGAATGGTGGGCCCGGTAGCCCAATGGCGAGGTCGAAATGCTGCCTTCAGCCCCCGGGGGGCTCAGCGCAGCCAGGAGTCGGGCCAATCGAATCAGGTACGCAGGCCGCTCAGGCTCGGTCCAATCGGGGCGATGCACCTGATCTTTAACCGGAGCGCCATGAAAGGTGCCGTAGGGAAAGCCGTTGATCGTAAAGACGTAGGCCTCGTGACGGTCGAGGACATCGCGCAGTTGCGCGAGGCCTTGCGGCGTCGACAAGTCGCGACTCGCCGCATCGGAGACGCGCAATCCCACGCCAAACGAAGCTTTGAACCCGAGCGCATCCCGCACCGCGGGGACGTCGGTGTCGAGCACCCGCAACACGTCCGCCGCCGATTCTCCGGGATGCACATTGGTGCAGTAGGTCAGCTGCCGACCGTCCTCAAGGTTCACGAGGTCGCTCGGAGCGAAGTCGCCTTCGGACTGGCCAGGCCGAACCGTTCGAACTCCGCCACCCGCCGTACTGCCGCACTCACCCGATGGGGATCAATGTCGTGGACTTCGACCCCCTCTCCAATGCCCCGGAGCAGCATGATGGTGAGTCGGCCCCCAAGGTGTTGACGGAACTCTTCGAGCCCCTCGAGCACCGCGGGCGACACGGCTTGCCGAGCGTCCCCCGCAAAGAGGGCGGGATGGGTCAAGGGGAGGCCCAAGCCTTGGAGGGTCTGCCAGATTCGGACGACGTCTGTGAAGGGCAGGCCGAAGCGCACGTGCGACAACGCCACATCGAGCGCCAGACCAATGGCGACAGCCTCACCGTGACGAAGTGCAAAGTCAGTGATGGATTCAAGCTTGTGAGCCGCCCAGTGCCCAAAGTCCAGCGGCCGCGACGAGCCCAGTTCGAACGGATCGCCAGAGGTTGCAATGTGGTCCATGTGCAGCGCGGCGCAAGCCTTCACGAGGTGGCTCATCGCATCGAGATCCCCAGCTCGAACCTCATGGGCGTTGGATTCGATCCAGGCGAAAAACGCAGGATCCTTCAACAGCGCAACCTTCACCGCCTCCGCAGTGCACGCTCGCCAGTCGCGCGGGTGCAGGGTGGTGAGGAAGGCGGGATCGACGAGCACCGCGCTGGGAGGCGCAAACGTACCGAGAAAGTTCTTTTTCCCAAAGCGATTGACGCTGTTCTTGACGCCAACGCCGGAGTCGTTTTGCGCCAACGTCGTGGTGGGGACCCGAATCAGCCGAACCCCTCGATGACAAATACCTGCGGCGAACCCAACCATATCGAGAAAGGCGCCTCCGCCGATGGCCATCACGTAGGCATGGCGGTCGATGGCTTGGTGATCGAGGAGCTGAAGCACCCGATCGGTGGCACTCGAGTCGTTCTTACAGGCCTCTCCACCCTCGAACACCGTGGGGGGGCCGGCCAACATCAAGCGCTCGGGATGGGCGCCCGCGTACCGCACCACGGCGTCAATCAAGTGAGGATGCGCCTGTGCGACCCCTGCATCAATGACCACGGCGCAGCGGGCCGGTCCAATCTCGGCGTCCACCACCGACGCCCAGGCCAGATTGGCCGGGTCGAACAGATCGGTGGTGAAGTCCACCCGATATTGAAAGTCGACCGAGAACCGTCGCTCGAGGAAGCTCATCACGTCACCCGAAAGCGCTGGCCGAGCCAGAGGGAAAGAGGAAGCAAGGAAAGCACGAGGAGTCCAGGCAGAAGACCCGCCGCTCCAGCGACGTAAGCGGCATCGAGCGGGATGAGCGACAGCACACCGGTACGCACCGCGGCCATGATGTTGGCGGGTTGGTTGTCTTGGTAGGCGCGCCATTTTGCGCTCGCGTTAGCCCACGCCCATCCCGCGACGAACCACCAGGCGGCGGTGCCCTTCAGCACGCCCACAGCATGCAAGACGACGAAGCCCACCACGATGAAGGCGTCGAGAGCCATCGCCGCGAGAATCGAGCCACGGTTGTTGCCATGGACCTCGCCGCGACTCGTCAGGGTGATTGCCGCGACGAACGCCACCGGCAACACCGCGACCGGAGCCACGGAGGCAAGGGCTTCAGGCACCAAGCTCACCCCAACGAGGAGGTTTAGACCTCGACAGATGCCCATCACCAAGGGGCCAAAGACCGGATGGGGCTTGGCAAACCGGTCGTAGGTAAGCGCGGCCACCGCCACACCTGTCGCGAGCAACGCGCTGGTCCAGGACACAAAGGCGGCAAGGCCAATGCCGAGCCCCAACCACCCCGCACCGTACAGGGCAGCGGTCCGACGCGACACCTGCCCACTCGGGATGGGACGTTCCGGACGCTCCACCGCATCGATCTCGGCATCGCACACATCGTTGTAGACGATGCCCCCAGCATAGAGCGAGACCGAGGCGCCCACGAGCGCCAAGTGCTGCAGGGTTGGAGGCCCAAACGCGCCAGCGAGCGCCATGCCTGCCAACGCATCGGCGGCAGACGTGACGAGGTTGGCCGGCCGCACCAACACCAACCAAGGATTTTGACGAACTGAAGCCATCAGTTCTCGACGGGTCCAAGGCCACCGCCCGGCCCATGGGCAAGGCCCTCATCGGACGAGGCCCCACGACGCGCCACTTGGCCCCGCAAGACGCTGTTGCCATCAAAGAGGTCGCCTTGATCAACCTCAAAGTCGGACGCCCAGTCGGCCTCGGAGATGTTTCCGCTCTGGGCATACATCGTCACGGCGTTGCGGTAGCACGTAGCCTCGATGTGGGCGGCGTCGATGCCTTGCTCGTGCATGAGGGCGGCGGTTCTTGGGACGGCCAGCGGATCACTCACGCCCCAGTCGGCCGAGCTGTCGACGAAGATGTGATCGCTGCCGTACTGCCGCACGATGTCGACCATCCGCGCCGAGCCCATCTTCGTGTGCGGGTAGATGGTGAACCCAGCCCAGTAGCCCCGGTCCAACACCTGCTGCACCGTCTCTTCGTTGTTGTGGTCGATGCACACGCGCTCGGGCGAAAAGCCATGTTCCTCAAGCACATCCATCGTGAGGATGGTGCCCTTGAGCTTGTCACGGTGAGGGGTGTGGACCTGAATGGGGAGGTCGAGTTCCTTGGCAAGTTCGATCTGAGCCCGAAAATACTTGTCTTCAAGCGCGGTCTGGTCGTCGTAGCCAATCTCTCCGATGGCCACGACCCCTTCCTTGACCGCGTACAACGGCAGCAACTCCATGACCTGCTCGGCGAGGCCCTCGTTGTTGGCCTCTTTGCTGTTGAGACCAATCGTGCAGTAATGCCGAATGCCAAATTGCTTGGCGCGAAACCGCTCCCAGCCCACGAGCGACGACAGGTAGTCCTGGTAGGCTCCTGACGTGGTTCGTGGCTGTCCCAGCCAAAACGCTGGTTCGATGATGCCGACGATGCCGGCTTGGCGCATCCGCTCATAGTCATCGGTGGTACGCGACGTCATGTGGATGTGAGGATCGAAGTACATCATGCTTCACCATCGGAATCGGGGATGGGGCTCGGGTAGAGCACGTCACGCGTCGCAGCCACCGTGGCTTGCGCCTCGGCCGACTCGCCAATGGACCGCCAGGCCGAAGCCTCGGGCGGCCCCACCTGCGCCAAAGTGGCTGCCTTCACAACCAACGGCTCAGCGGACGCAGCGGCGCGCTTGAGGGTTTCATGGTGCCCAAACTCGGCGACGAGTCGCCACAGCTCGGGGGTGACCGAACGGCCCGCCGACCACCGTTCGTGCGCATAGTCGACCGCCCGGTCGGCCAGGGCTTGGGACCGGCGTTCGTCGAGGCCCACAATGCGATAGAGCGGCCGAGCCATGAACACCGCTTTGAGCACGAGTTGCGTCCACCCTACTTCATCGAGCAGCCAGGGTGCAACTGGATTGTGGAGGGCCACCGCATCGAAGATGTCGACCATGTTGGTGCGAACCCCCTCGGCGACTTGCGCGGCAAACCGGTCCGGTTCGGCAAGTGCATAGATGCCTCGGTAGATGGCCACTTGCTCACCGATTTCGGCGTGGGTGAGCAGTTTGGAGACCACCGGGTAGACGTCGGAAGCCGGGAGGTTCAGCATGAGCCAGACACGCGCCAGAACTGGCAGCGGAAAGGTATCCGGTTCAAACCCTGGATATAACGTTGAAAGGGCGGCCACCTCTTCGGCCGTCAGGTCCGGGTTGGCCCTTTCGGGTAGGGCACGTCGAACTTGTGCGAACGCACGGTAGAACCGAATCGATGAACCATCGGGCGACCAGCCCTGGCGCACCGCATTCAGGTCGACGCCTACGCGCCGCAGGGGGCTTGCGAACGCAGCCGAGAATGCTTCGGGTTGGGCTCGCACGGGGCTCGGCATCCATGCTCCGGGTCGGCGGCGCCAACCCTAACGCGCCTTGTAGCGTGCGACGGTTGCACGATCACGATTGACCATCGCGCCGAGGTACCGCTGGATCGCGCTTCCTTTCCGAATGCCCCAGATACTGGCGGAAAGGGTGTCCTCCCGATCGTGCAAGGCCCCGCAATTTGCATTCCGATGGCACTCCGGTGTACCTCGGGCCCGCGAAAGTACGGGGGTGTTTCATGTTGCAGGTTGTCGCGCTCGCCGCGGCCTGGATGAGTGCGTCCAGTCCGACGGCCGCGGCTCAGTCCGTTTCGTCACTGGCGGACTTCACGCAATTGTCGCTTCAAGGCGTCAATATCAACAATCCGACTTCCATCGCGGTCGGCGCAGATGGAAAAATCTACCTAAGCCAGCAGAACGGTTTGCTGGTCGCGCTCACAGTCGCGCGGACGTTTGGCACGAACAACGCGGTGGCAACCGAGACCTGGACCGTCACGAACCGGGCGGACATCGATCTTGTCAAGTCGATGCCGAACCACGATGACGAAGGCAACTATCTGCCGAATACGAACAATCGGCAGGTGACAGGCATCGCTACCGACGTGGATGCCAACGGCAATGTCATGCTCTATGTCACGTCGTCCGACCCACGCATCGGGGGCGGCGGTGGCGGTCAAGACAAGGGACTCGACACGAACTCCGGCGTGATCTCCCGCCTCGAGCAGGTGGTGGATGCCAATGGCGACGTCGTGCTCGATAGCAACGGCGACCCGACGTGGACCAAGCTCGACCTCGTCCGTGGCTTTCCGCGTTCGGAGGAAAACCACGCGATCAACGGCCTCGAAATCGTACCCGGCACGCCCAACCGCCTCTTGGTTGCGGTAGGCGGGTTTACGAACGCGGGCACGCAAGGCAACAACTTCGCCTACACGCCCGAGTACTACTACTCGGGCGCGATGGTCTGGGTCGATCTCGACGCGCTGGACTCGCTGCAGCAGGCGAACGGCTACCAGACGTACACCACGTCAAACTCGCCTGACCAGTACGTTCTCTACGACCTGCCTACGCTCGACGACCCCACCCGTCCCAACGCGGCGGGCGGAGGAGACCTGCCGAGCAACGGCGGCACCACCGCGGATGTGTTTGGTGGCAACGATGGTCTCAACCAGGCCATCTACGACACAGGCAACATCGTGTCGCTCGCGTCGGTCGGGTTCCGCAACCAGTACGACGTGCTCGTGACCACGGCGGGTGAGGTCTACACGGTCGACAACGGCTCCAACAGCGGCTGGGGCGGTGTGCCCGTGAACGCGTCGGGCTCGGT
The DNA here is from genome assembly GCA_039208735.1 of Myxococcota bacterium. GTDB lineage: Bacteria > Myxococcota_A > UBA796 > UBA796 > DRPG01. The sequence goes on from JBCCQY010000039.1 coordinate 64,686, forward strand.
CATCGTCGACAACAACAACGATGGAGTGCCCGACAACGGGCCCGCGGTCTACCTGTCCAACGAAAGCGGGCAGGTGAACAAGGGCGACCAGCTTCATCGCATCATCGACGACATCAACAACCCGCCAGCCACGATGTTCTATGGCGGCCATCCGAACCTCTACCGGGCGTATGCGGCCGGCGCAGGGTTCTACCTGTACGCCGCCTCGAACAACAACCTCGGCTTGGCCACGGGGACGCCGCTCACCCTCGATGCGAACAACGCTCTTGTGTCGTCGCCTTCGCCGGTCGACCTCGCGTTTTCCATCCCGAACGCCAACCTGCTCACGGGCCTTGATGGTAACGGCAATCCCATCATCGACCCGCGCCAGGCCATGTTCCTCGCCCCGGGCCGGTCCACCGGATTCAACCCGAACGCCCCCGATGGGTCGTTGTACGTCTGGAGCCCCTCGACCAACGGCCTTGACGAGTACACGGCTTCGAACGGGCTGCAGGGCCAGCTGCTCACCGTCGCGTTCAACGGAAGCCTCTACGCTCTCGACGTCGCCCAAGGCGGCGCGGTGCAATCCGTGGATTCCCGCAACCTGACCACCAAGCCGCTCGACGTCATCGCCCAGGGCGACAACGATCCGTACCCGGGCGTGATTTTCGTCGCGGCCTACGGGGCCGACCAAGTGGTGATTCTGTCGCCCCAGTCGGGTGTCGGCGTGAGCCCCGACCCCAACGACCGCGACCTCGACGGCATTGATGACACCCTCGATCCGTTCTGCGTCGACCCCCACAATGGGACCCACGACGTGCTGCAGGCCGGCAACGTCTGGTCGTTCACGTTCGCGAACGGGCCCAACGACACTCCGCCCAACGCAAGCCCTGCCCTCTACGACGGAACGGGCGGGCTGTTTTCGGGCGGCGCGATTGGCTTCACGGGCATCATGACGAATCGGGCGGGCTTGCCCGAAACACTGTACGACGCGAACAACATCATCTTCGGTGGCGCGCCGGGCGTCCTGCAGATCAAGGAAGTCGACACCGGCTCGCCCACCAACGACACCCAGCGCAACGGGTTCCAGGTCGGGTTCAAGCCCGGCGGCAGCCTTAGCGGGTTCACCGTCGAGACCTCGATCGACAACTTCTTCGACGAGATCGGCGCGATTCCTGCCACGGAATACCTGTCGCAAGGCCTGTTCATCGGAACGGGCGACCAGAACAACTTTGTGTCCGTTTCGATGGTTCGCCTGGCCGATGGTCGGGTGGGATTTGAAGTCGAGTCGCAGTTCGCCCAGGACTTTGTGGGCGCGAGCCCCTCGGTGTTCGAATTCACAGAGGTGCCCGACCTCGCCCTCGCGAACGCACTCGATACCGCAATGCTCGGCCTCGACGTCGACCCCGCGACGGCCGCGGTGACCCCTTGGTGGTCCTACACCTACAATGGGACCGACAACTACGGCACCGCCACTCCGGTCACGCTGTCAGGAGCTGCGTTGGCTGCCCTGAACGGTACGCTCACCATGGGCGACAACCAAGGCAATCTCTTGCCCATGGGCATGGCGGCCGGCGTCCTTTCGTCACGCGATGGCACCACGGGCACGTTCGCGGCCGATTTCGATGACCTCACCATCTCGGGTCACGGCAACCTGCAGCCAGGCGCGTTGGTCACGGCGGTCAATGCAGGCGGCAACGCGTTCACGGACAGCTTTGGCGTGACGTACGAGGCCGACACCTACGGCGCAGGCAAGAAGTACAGCACCAGCGCGGGCATTGCGGGCACCGTCGACGACACGATCTACCAGTCCAAGACCTGGAAGAGTGGTGGTTGGACCTACGAAGTACCCGTGACCAACGGCACCTACTTGGTCGAATTGCACTTCGCCGAAATCTGGAGCGGCGCCTTTAGCACCGGGAGCCGCGTCTTCGATGTGCTGCTTGAAGGCCAGACGGTGCACAACAGCCTCGACGTCTATGCCGAGGTCGGCCAGCAAACGGCATTCACCTCGGCCCACCAGATCGACGTCACCGACGGCTCGCTGACCATCTCCAGCTCGCCGGTGGTGCAGAACCCGAAGATCAGCGGTTTCGCCATTTGGACCGCGGTAGTCCCAGATACCCAAGCCCCCACCGCGGGCGTCACGAAAACCGAGCCAGCCGTGGCCGACGACCCGCTTTCGGTCGCGGTCACCTTCTCGGACGACCAGGCCCTGGACGTCGCCTCCATTACCCAGGGCGATGCCACGATCACGGGCTCGGGCGCCACCATCGAAGTGCTGAACTTCGCGGTATCTCCAACGGGAGATGGCCTTACGGCGGTCGCAACGTGGGATCTCCGGCCGATCGGCGGGTGGAATGGCGACATCGTGACCTTCGACATCGCCGCCGACGCCGTGGTTGACGTGGCCGGCAATGGGGCTCCCGCCGTTTCGACGACCTTTTCCCACATCACAGACCCGTTCGTGATTGCGGTGAACGCAGGGGGGCCGGCGTACACCGACAGCCTCGGCGTGGTCTACCAGGCCGACACCTACGCCAACGGGAACAGCTACTCGACGGCCGCCACGATCGCGGGCACCACCGACCCTACGCTGTACCAGAGCGAACGCTGGATGACCGGCGGCTTCACCTACGAAATCCCTGTGACCAACGGGGACTACTCGGTCGAACTTCACTTCGCCGAGATCTG